>CAYXBJ010000092.1:0-139303 GCA_964463175.1 uncultured bacterium | reverse complement strand
CGCCTCCAGGCGCTGACCGGGACCCGCGCCTTCACCACCGCGCGTGCGATCATCGCAGCTCTGCATCATCTCGGCGTCCGCCGGCTGGGTCTCGGAACACCCTATCCGGACGCCATCAGCGTGGCGGGGCGCGCCTACTGGGAGGCGGCCGGCTTTGCGGTCGTCGCGTACCATCGCCTCGACGGCGTCGTGAACATCTACGAGGAGCCGGAGGCGCGCGCCTACGCGCTCGGGCGCGCGGCCGATTCCGCGGACGCGGACGTCGTCCTCATCAGTGGAACCGGGCTGCACACCGTGGGCATCGTCGAGCGCCTCGAGCGTGACCTGGGCAAGCCGGTCGTGACTAGCCAGGCGGCGATGCTGTGGCACGCGCTCCGCATCATGGGGCTTCCGGACCGTCCGCACGGGTACGGGCGACTCCTCGCCGAATGAAGTCGCGCCGTGTGTCCGTGGCCGGGGTCCGGCGCCGCCGCCGCCAGCCCGGACGACCTTCCGGTGGAACCGCGGACGAACGCTCCCCGCGGCCTCCTGAGCCCGAGATGACTCGATAGCCGACGGACCTGAGCGCGGATGGGGCGGGGGGCGGCCTCCGGAGGCCGCCCCGCGGTTCTTCCGGAACTCCATCCGGGTTCAACTCGGACCGGGCCCCGGTCGGCAGCGGAACCACGCGGGCGCGTCAGCCGAGCCCGACGGCGCGCGCGATCAAGCACAGCCCGGCCGCGGCGACGAGGCCCCCGACGGCGCGCGCGACGACGTCCCCGGCTGGCGCGAGCCGTTCCGCGGTGATGGCCGCCCCCACGCCGGCCATCACGCGAACGTCCATGATCCCGGTGACCAGGAGGATGGCCATCAGACCGGCACAACCATAACTGCAGTGGAGGCCGAGGCGCAGCCCGTGTCGCCACGCCGTCCGGGCGGACGTCGGCCCCGGCCGCCCGCTGCCCAGGGGCTCCCGACAGCCGCCGAGGTGACGCGCCTTCCACGCGCTGAACTGGAGCAGGCCGGCGACGAGGACGACGACGCCGGCCGCGAGCGGGACGGCGCGCGCCAGCGCCGGCTCCCGCATCTCGACCGCCGCCAGCGTGACCCCGAGCGGGAAGACGGCCAGGCCGAGCACGGTCCAGACGAGGAAGTAGCCCGCCCCCACGACCGCCGTCAGCCGCCCCAGGCGCGCCTCGCCGGCCCGGCCAACGGCCTGCCGGTAGCGGCCCAGCATGGGGACCAGGGAAGGCAGCATCATCGCCGCCATCATCACGATCCACATGCCGAGGAACGCCGCCGCCGCGCCGAGCCACGTTTGTCCGGGCATTCGCATCCACACCATCGACATGGCCCAGCCGCCGGGCATCGACATCTCGCCCATCGCCGACATGGACGCGCCCCAGACCATCGTGAGCCCGGCGCTGACCGCGAGAAGCAATGCCGAGACACCGAGGAACGCCTGCTGGGCCAGGCGCTCGGAAGCCATGCGCCGTGATCTCCCGTCCGCAGTCCCGGCCGAGACCACTGCCGCGCCGCTCACTTGCCGTACTCGTCGTGTCGGCGCCACCAGATGCCCGTCTCGTTGCGCCCGAGGGGGGCGCGGTCGAGCCACTGGTAGCTGCCCCAGAGACCGTCCAGTCCTCGCGCATAGGTGGAATAGGCGTGGTACACGACGCCGTCCTCGAGGGCGAACGCGCTCACGCCCGGGCGCTCGCGCGTGTACGTGGGCACGTCCGTTCCGGTCATGCGCGCGATCTCCGCGACGGGCCCCTCGCCGCCGCTGTCCTCACCCTCGCGCCACTGCCACGCCGCCTCGCGGCGGTAGTTGTACTCGACGCGCCCTTTGCGCTGCTGCTCCTCGGAGAATCCCACCGCGAAGTCGGCATTGAAGTCGCCGCCGAACGAGGACGCCCAGGGGAACGTCCACCCCATCCGGCGCTTGTACGCCTCGAGCTTCGCGAGCGGCGCCCGCGACACGGCCCAGAGCATCACGTCATGATTCGCCAGGTGCACTGAAAATCCGTTGAAGCCGTCCGCGATCATCGAGCAGGACGGGCAGCCCGCGGTGTAGTCGGGCCCGAACATGAAGTGGTAGACGAGGAGCTGCGAGCGTCCGCGAAAGAGGCCCGCCAGCGAGGCGCTTCCTTCCTCCGTGTCGAATCGATACGCCTTGTCGATTCGGACCCACGGCAGCTTCTGCCGACGCCGCGCCAGCTCGTCGCTGCGCCGGGTGAGATCCTTCTCCGCCTCGAGCAGCTTGAGCCGCGCGGCCAGCCACTCTTCCCGGGTCCCGGTCTTGTGCTTTGTCATTGCCTGCTCTCCTTCCAGTGAGTGTCGTTCGTGTCTCGATGCGACCCGATGGTCGCTCGTCACGAGATACACTTAGCGCCGGAGATCGGGCGATGGGAGTGACAAGTGTGGCGGGATTCCGATGGACTCGCTGATCAACGCCGCCGCGCGGGCCCTCGCCGCGGGTGATCCCCTCGGGGCCCTGAAGCGGGTTGCGTTGCGGCACGACGCCCCGGCGCTCGCGCTGCGTGGTATCGCGATGGCGCAGCTCGGCGATTTCGTGCGGGCGAAGATCCTGCTGCGGCGCGCGGCGCGGGCCTTCGGCTCGAAGGAGGCGCTGGCGCGCGCTCGGTGCGTGGTTGCCGAGGCCGAGATCGCGCTCGCCGCCCGCGACCTGGGCTGGTCGGCGACGGCCCTCGGCGGGGCCCGGACGACGCTCGAGGAGCACGGTGACCGGGTGAACGCCGCGTATGCGCGATACCTCGAGATCCGCCGGCTCCTCCTGATCGGTCGCCTCGACGACGCCGAGCGGGCGCTCGCCGGGCTCGCCGTCGCGCCCCTCCCTCCCGCCTATCGGACCGTCCACGAGCTGGCGGCCGCGGGGATCGCGATCCGTCGCCTCCGGACGAAGGCGGCCCGCGCGGCGCTCGCGCGAGCCGCGCGCAGCGCGCGCGACGCGCGGATCCCGGCGCTCGCCGCGGAAGTCGAAAGCGCCGCTCTCGTGCTGCGCGCACCCGCGGCGCGCCTGATTGCGCGGCACGAGGAGCGGCTCCTCGTGCTCGAGGAGGTCGAAGCGTTGCTGGCCTCGCCTGCGCTCGTCGTGGACGCGTGCCGCCGTGTGGTGCGCGATGCGCGCACCGTCGTCCCGCTGACCCGGCGTCCGGTGCTCTTCGCGCTGGCCCGCGCGCTGGGCGAGGCGTGGCCGGGAGACGTGCCGCGAGATGCGCTCGTGGCGCGGGCGTTCGGGGCGCCGCGGGCGGATGAATCGTATCGCGCCCGGCTGCGCGTCGAGGTCGGGCGACTGCGCACCGCACTGCGGACGCTGGCCGGCGTGACCGCGACGGCCCGGGGGTTTGCGCTCGTGCCGCGCCGGCCCCGCAAGGTCGTCGTGCTGGCGCCGCCGGTCGACGGCGAGGATGCGACGGTGCTCGCGTTCCTCGCCGATGGGGAGTCGTGGTCGAGCTCGGCCCTGGCGCTGGCACTCGGGGCCAGCCAGCGCACCGTGCAGCGGACGCTCGACGCGCTCGCGGCCGCCGGCGCGGTGCAGTCATTCGGCCGCGGGCGGGCCCGGCGGTGGATGACGCCGCCCGTCCCGGGATTCACCACGACCTTGTTACTCCCCCCGCCGCTCCCGACCGGCTAGGATGGACGCATGAGCCGCCCCGCCGCCGCCCAGATCGTCCGCGAGTACGGACCCTTTCCGGGCGCCGACCGCGTGCATGGCGTCACGTACGACGGCCGCAAGGTCTGGTTCGCGTCGGGAGACCGACTGATCGCCTTCGATCCGGCGAGCGGGAAGGCGCGGCGCTCGATCGACGTCGCGGCGGACGCGGGAACGGCCTTCGACGGCCGGCATCTGTTCCAGCTCGGCGCGGACAGCATCCAGAAGATCGACCCGAAGAGCGGGCGCGTGCTGGCGACGATCCCGGCGCCCGGCGGCGGCGGTGTGTCGGGGCTCGCGTGGGCCGAGGGCACGCTCTGGGTGGGGCAGTACCGGGACCGGAAGATCTACCAGATCGATCCCGAGACCGGCGCGATTCTCCGCACGATCAAGTCCAACCGCTACGTCACCGGCGTCACCTGGGTTGACGGCGAGCTGTGGCACGGCACCTGGGAAGGCGACCAGAGCGAGCTGCGGCGCGTCCATCCGCGAACGGGAGAGGTTCTGGAGCGCCTCGCGATGCCGCGCGGGGTGGGCGTGTCGGGGCTCGAGTCCGATGGCGGCGCGCTCTTCTTCTGCGGAGGGGGCGGGACCGGCAAGGTGCGAGCGGTCCGACGGCCCACGCGCGGCCGCGCGCAGTCCCGCCGGCGGGCGACCGGAGGATCGGTCAGCGCGTCGCCACTCCGCCGTCGCCGCGCCGGGCGCCCGGGGTCCTAGACCAGGACGCTGTCCAGCGACGCCGCGCGTATCGGAGCGCCCGCGCGACGTAGTATCGCAGCACCCCTCCCGTGCTTCGCGCCCCGCCGACGCATCGAGCGTACTTGGGAGACGGGAGCAGCACCCAGCGAGCCAGCGTCAGCCGGTCGCGCCCGCAAGAGGTGCCCCGGGCCAGCGCGCGCAGACCGGCTCGTCCGGCGCGGTGCACGCCCGCCACCGCGATCTGACGCCCAAGGCCGTCCGTCCGGCGCGCGGCATGCTCCAACGCCGTCAGGACATGGTCGGGAACGGGCGCCTCCAGGTCGCCCGCGAGATACGCCAGCATGGCGGCGAGCGGGAGGGCGAGGTTGGCCCGCCGCACCCCTTCCAGGAATCCGTGCCAGTCCAGCGCGGCGCGCCTCCTCAGGATGAACCAGGCGTCAGCGGCCCACACCAGGGGGCTCTCGCGCGAGACCGTGGCCGCGCGGCCGCAGACGTGGAGCAGGGCATCGGCGTCGCCCAGGATGCGCGTGCCCGTCCCCGACAGGTCGAGGGCCCCGCTCCGATCCCAGAGCTCGTCCCCGGCTGACGCGGGGAACACGGGTCGCAACAGGCCGGAGCCCAGGCGGATCGGAAGGCCGGACTCGTGGTGCAGCGCGACGAGGTCCGGCGTCGTGCCGCCCGGGAGTCCGTCCGGACGAAGCCCGCCCTCGATCAGCAGTGTGGCCGCGGTCGCGAGCTGAGCGTCCGGTACCCACAGTGCAATGGCATGGCAATGACGGAGCACGGGCGTCTCGTAGACCGTCTGGGCGAGCGCCGCGCCGTCGAGGAGGATCGTGGGAATGCGATGGACGGCGAGCCTCGCCAGCGCGTCGAGGAGGATGGCCCGGTAGGCCGCATAGCGCGCGGATTCCCACAGCTGCGCGCTTCGCAGGCAGGCCCGGTCGTCGTCGCTCAGGGTCACGCCGCTGGCCCGAAGCGCGTGCCCGAGGAGGGGCAGGAGCCCGTTCAGGCCGGGCGCATTGCGTTCCAAGGCCGCGCGGAGCCCGCCGACCTCGGTCCGCCACGACGCCCAGGCGCCGGCGCCGCGGTCGGCCGGCCACAGCAACGCGCGCAACAGCGCAGACTCCGTGGCGGTGGGGAGTAGCAGGCGGAGCACCCCGGCCAGGGGCAGGGCGACTGGGGACGCCGCCGGCGCGGGCGCGATCCGCGCCGGCCCGGATTCCGGGAACACGCTCAGAGCCGCCGCTCCAGCACGGTCGAGCCCGTCGCGAGGTCCTCGATGGCCGACGTGATCGTGAAGAGTTGGTCGAGCTGCGCCCGGGTGTGGTGGGCGCTCGCGTCCACCACGCGCGCGAGGACCGAGGGCGACAGATAGTCGGCAAGCGGCTCGCACGTCGCGACCTGCTGCCGGAGGCACCGCACCACGGTCGAATCCGGTCCGTAGACGTCGGCGGGTGCGAGCCGATGGACCAGGGCCTCGCGGGCGCGGGAATCGGCGCCGATCAGCGCGGCGACCCGGCTCGCCGTCTCGAAGGAGGGCGCCGTGACCGCCACACCCAGGCCCGCGTGCGGAATGGCGGCGACGGTGGGGGACAGGCGGACGAGCAACTCCCGGTAGAGTCGGTAGCGAGTCTTGTGCGCATCCGGCCCGCCAATGGCCGCCTGGAAGAAGCGCGGCGCGTAGAAGGGACTGGTCGTCCAGACGTAGCAGCGATTTCGGTCTTCCGCCTCCCCGTGCCAGTTGAAGGCGCGCTCGCACATCCGGAAGTGCGCGTACTTTTGGCCGTAGTCGTCTTCCGGATAGCGCAGGACGTGCTGCGCGAGCATGTCGGCTAGGTCCCCGGGCGCGATGCGCGTGAGGGCCGCGGCCTCGGCCAGCGAAAACCGGTGATTCTCCGCCATGACCTGACTGACCAGGTCGCTCGCGCTGGCGGGGACGCGCGGCGGGCTCGGATCCGTCAGCGTGAACGTACCCATCTCTCCGGTGACGAGCTGCGCGGGCCTCGGCGCGTGGTCCCGGACGGCCGCCAGGAACGGTAGCAAGAAGGCCATCCCCAGGGGATTCATGCCGCTCTTCATCCGGAGGAGCGCCAGCACGTCGCGAGGACGCGGGGGACCCAGCCGGATCAGGTCCCACGGGGCCTCGAAGAGGGCCGCGATCTGCCGGGCGATCGGCGCGTCGGCGTCGGCGTTGCCCACATGATCGACGAACGTGGCGCACTGGAAGGGAATGCCATGGCGCACGAGGCAGGCCCCGACGGCTCTCGCGTCGAAGCCGCCGCTGAGCGACAACACCACCGCGCCGGCGTCCCGGCGCGCGGCGCATGCTGCGGAGAGCCGCTCGACCAGATTCGCGGCGTGCTCCGGAAGCGGCACACTCGCGAAGGGCTTGGCCTCGAGGCTCAGGTGGTGCAGGCGCTCCAGCCGCACCTCCCGCCGACGCGGGTTGCACCGACCAAGCGTCCCGGGCGGAAGACGCTCAACACGCTCGACCAGCGTGCGCTCGCCCAGCGGGAAACCCAGGAGGAGGGACTGCGCCAGGGCCAGGCGATCGAACTCGATCCGGTCGGCGAGGCGCGTCAGAAATCGGAACTCACGGGACACGACCAGGCCCGCCGCGGAGCGCTGCAGATAGAGAGGGAGCCGGCCAAACATGTCGTTCACGATCGCGATCTCGCCCGTCGCGGGCTGCAGCAGGACGGCCACGAAGTCCCCGTCGACGGCCAGGAGCCAATCCCGTACGCGCTCCCACCGGGCGTCGGGGTCGTCGAAGACCCCGGCGACCAGCGCGGCGAGTTGCGCCGCGCGCTCCGACGCGGCCAGCCCGTAGAGCCGCCCTTCGACGATCACGCGGACGCCGTTCACCTCGTGGCACGCGACGGGATACTCCGCATAGCCAGACTGCGCGAGCAGCAGGAAGTCGTCCTCGAGCAGGATGCTCGTCCCGTAGGTGTCCGAGTGCCGGACACCATCCAGCGCGGCGAGAATCTCGGGGCGCCGGCGGGCGATGCCGCCGCGCCAGTCCACCACGAGATGGAGGCCGGGCATCGCGCGACCGCCGCTACGCCACGCGCCGGGGCCGGTGCCCGGCGAACATCGCGCGATCCGCGCCCGGAGCGGGGCGCGGCGCCGCGGGGCCGGCTCCCGTGAAGTGCCTCACGGCGGGGCGCCCGCGGCATGCCGGCACGCCACGCCGGCCAGCTGCCGGTAGAGACGGTCGTACGCGCCGACGTGGGCGTTCCACTCGAGGACCTCTTCGGCGTGCCGCCGCGCCGCCTGGCCCATGGCGGTGGCGATCGAGGGGTGCTCGAGAAGATGGCGGATCGCCTGGGCCAGGCCGTCGACATCGTCCGGCTCGACGAGCAAGCCCGTCTGTCCATGGATCACGACTTCGGGTAAACCGTCCACTCGAGTCGCCACGATCGGCCGGGCCATCTGGGCGGCCTGAACGGCCACGAGCCCGAGTGGCTCGATGCGCGACGGCATGATGACGAGCGTGGCCGTGTTGATGAGGTCCGGGACGGCGTCGGGGGCTACCCAGCCGAGGAACTCCACGGACTGGAGGCCGAGGTCGGCCGCGTCCTGTTGGAGCTCGGCCCGTGCCGGCCCGTCCCCGGCGATGAGGAGCCGTGCGCCCGGGAATTGACCGTGCAGGCGCGCCCACGCGCGAAGCGCGAGATCGAAGCCTTTCTGGGGCAGGAGACGGCCCACGCACAGGAGACGAGGCGGGTCGGAGGGGAGCGCGGTCGGCAGCGTGCCGGGCATGTTGAGACTGTTGAGCACGACCGAGGACCGGGCGCTGATCTCCGGGAGCTGCCGTCGCGTGCACTGCAGGACGGAGTCCGAGCACGCGGTGACCCACTGCGCGCGACGAAGGAGCCGGCCGCGGAGCGAGTCGGGCTCGAGAAGCTCCGGGACATACGTCTGGTGAAGCGTCATGAGCAGTGGCACACGGCGCGTCGCGGGCGCCTGCAGGTAGAAGTACACGCCGGGGCCCGAGTGATAGATGTGCCCAATCTGCGGGTCGAAGTCGTGGATCAGGGCCGCGACCCGCCGGCGCAGCGACATCACGAGACCCAGATCGCGCGACTGCAGCGCCGCGCGGAGGGGAAACCGGTAGAGTGGGACGTCGGCGTACCGGTCCTCGTCGGGGAGATCGTCGCGATCGCGCCGGGCGAGGATTATGAGGTCGTGGCCTCTGGCCCGGAGCGCCTGTACCAATCGGCTCCCGAGAACCTCGACGCCGCCGATGACGGGCCAGAACGTGTCGGACCAGAACAGGATCCTCACCCTCCCGCTCCGGTCGGAGCATTCCGGGCATGCCGCGCGGCGCGCCCATAGATCTCCTCGTACGCCTCCAGATGGCGCTCCCATCCGAAGACGCTCCCGACTCGCGCGCGGGCGGCCCGCCCCAGCCGGTCCGCGCGTTCCGGCTGAGTCAGTAGCGCCGTGAGGGCGTCGACCAATGCGTGGACATCACCGGGCGCCACCAGTAGGCCCGTCTCGTCGTGGATCACGATCTCGGCCAGCCCCCCGGCGCGACTCCCCACGACGGGGCGGGCCATCTGGGCCGCCTGGATCGCCACGAGCGGGAGTCCTTCGCGGCGGGACGGCATGATGACGATCGTGGCCCGGTTCAGGAGATCGGCCACGCCGTCCGGCGCGACCCAGCCCAGGAAGTCCACGGCGCCGCTCACGCCCAGATCCGCCGCGCGCCGCGCCAGCGGCTCACGCAGGGGCCCGTCCCCGGCCACGAGCAACCGCGCGCGTGGGTATCGGGGCAAGAGCTCGGCGAAGGCGGCCAGCGCGACATCGAAACCCTTGTCGGGAACGAGGCGGCCCAGGCAGAGCAAGCGGGGCTCTCGCGGCAGTGGCTCCGCCGGGGGCGCGGGCATGTCGAGCGCGTTGTAGACGACGGACGAGCGACCGACCAGCTCCGGCGCTTGCTGTTGAGCCTGCTGCAGGACCGCCATCGAGACGCCCGCCGTCCAGCTGGCCGTGCGCAGGATCTTCTGCACGACCGTGTCGGGCCCGCCGGCCGACTCGCGAAGGATCTCCCCGTGCAGCGTCAGCACGAGGGGGCGGGGCGGATCGCCCCGCGCCTGGGAGACGAACACGGCGCTGGACCCGAGCGCGTACAGGTGAATCACGTCCGGATCGAACGTCCGCACCAGCTCCCCCGCGCGCTGCCGGACGAGTCGGACCCGGCCGAGCTCGCGCGCGGCGAGCGCTGCCCGAAACGGCAATCGCCACACCCGGGCGCCGGCGCGCTCGTCCTCGTCCGGGAGGTCGAGCTCGGCATGGGACGTGATGACGGCGAGCGCGTGACCCCGGGCCTGCATCGCGCGCACGAATCGGCTCGCCAGGATCTCGACCCCGCCGAGATAAGGCCAGAAGAGCTCGGACCAGAGGAGGACGCGCATCCCGAATGGCGGCGAACGACGGGGACTACACGGGCTCCGAGCGGGGCGCGGCGGCCGGACTCTGCGCGGGGTGGCGCTGGCCCACGAGCGTGCGCAGGAGCGCGAGGTACTCGGCGCGACTGCGCCCCGCCCACTGCCGGCTGCGGTTGTTCGCGTGGAGCCGCCGGCGCACGAGCACGTCGGGGAGCAGCTCGGAGACCGCGCCGTGCCGCTCGGCCCGCGCGAACCAGTCCGTGTCGTCGCCGTGCTTGAGGGTGACGTCGAACGCGCCGATCGCCTCGAAGAGCGCGCGGCGGGCGACGAGAGTGACGCTCGAGTAGCCCGGCAGTGGCCCAGCCTGCCGGCTCCCCGCCAGTCGCCGCTCCTCGTCCGCGACCTCGGGCATCCAGAAGTTCTGGATGTGCGTGACGCAGAGATCGAGCTCGGGACGGGCCTGGAACCGCGCGATCTGGCGCGCGAGCTTTTCCGGCTCCCAGCAGTCGTCGGAGTCGATGAAGGAGACGAACGCGCCGGTGGCGGCAGCGATGCCAGCGTTGCGCGCCGGTGCCGGCCCGGCATTGAGTTGCCACAGGTAGCGCACGCGGGCTCCGAACGACGCGACCGCGGTGCGGGTGCCGTCCGTCGAGCCGTCGTCCACGACCAGGAGTTCCACCGCCGGGTACGTCTGGGCCAGGACGCTCCCGATGGCGTCGCGCAGGAATCGCTCGCCGTTGAAGACCGGGATCACGCAGCTCACCAGGGGCGCCGGGGTCACGTCCGGGCCCCCCCGAGGATCGCGGCTATCGCCCGGGCTATGTCGCTGGGGTCGGTGCCGAGCTCGAGCCAGTAACTCGGCACCGCGTCGACCAGCCGCGAGAGCGCGCCGAAGCCGCCGGCCCCGGGGCCGAACGGCGTGAACAGGGAGGTCGGGGCCAGCCGGCACAGGGCCTCGCTCTTGCGAGCGTGCCGGACCTCGGTGCGGGGGCCGTTTCCGAGCGTCGGCACGGCGATCGCCCGGATGGCCGCGTGCGCCGCGCACCGGTCCGGCCGGATCTCGGGGATGAACAGGAGCGCCTTGTCCGGCCGCGCATCGCCCGAGATCGCGTACGGCCGCAGTCCGGGGAAGCGCTCGAGATGGTCGGTCGTGATCCGCGCGCCGCTGAAGAGGCTGTGGCCGATGAACGAACCGTCGGGACGGACCTCCAGGCCCGACTGGTCGTCCCCCAGATAGTCGAAGCCGCCGAGGAGCGCGGCGAGGGCGGCGGTCGTTTTGCCACTGCCGCTGCGCCCTCCGATGAGGAGGCCCTGCCCGTCCCGCGCGACCAGCGCCGCGTGGACCACGTGGATGTCGCGATCGTGGTACCAAATCGAGAGCAGCAGCGGCAAGGGCTTGGAGCGCTCGTGGATGGGAAGGCTCGTCGCCGCGGCCCGCCATCCGACCATGTGCCGGCTGTGCCGATCCAGCCAGGTCACCCCGGCCCCATGTTGGTAGCGAAAGACCCGACCGCGCGCGAAGGTCGTGGCGGCCCCGCCCGCAACTCTCCAGGCGCGCTCCGCCGCGGGGCCGTCTGGCGGAGGAGGCACTGCAGTCGCGGCCCCGTCCCAGAGGTCGATCGTCAGCCGCGGCACGAGGTTGTCGCCGGCCGCGGCCAAGTGGGCGAACGGGCGGTCGACGGCCGCGGCCAGCGCCGGTCCGACGGCCCGCAGTCGGACCAGCTGCCCCCCGAACCGGTAGAAGGTCTCGTGAAGCGCCGCCGGATGTGCGCGACGCGCCTGGTCGAACGCGGCGCGCACCGCGCCGAGCGCGGCGTGATCGCGCGACGGGACGCCGGCGGCGATCCGAGCGGAGGGGCCCGGGCGCGTGTCAGGCAGGCCGACGCGGGAACGGATCGTCGCCGGGCTCCTGCCAGGGAAGGTCCTTCAGGCCGGGCATGGGCGGGTCGAGGGCGACCAGGTGGCCGACATCCCGGTAGATCTCCAGCTGGGGTGCGGTGTAGGGGCGCTTCGGCTCACCAGCAGGCTCCCGCGTGTCGGGATCGGCCGAGCCCGAGGGCTCCCGATCGGCCGGTCGGACCAGATTCTCCTCGACGAGCTTCGCCAGGAGTAGCCGGACATCGGCGTCGGCCTGCTCGCGGGCCACGTCGAAGCGTCGGGTCAGCGCAGTGCCGATCTCCTCGACGCTGCGTCCTGCGGCGAGGAGCGACCAGACCGCCGTGCCGGCCGGGTCCATGCTGTAGTACATGCCCGTCGAGAGGTTGATCATGATGGCTTCGCCGTCGAGGATGTCCGCGGCGACCTCCTCGACATTGGGGCGAAACCGGGCGTCTCCGCTCAGCATGCGCGTGCCTCCTGGCCGAGAGAGCGATACAGCGCGTCGTAGGCATCGAGATAGCGGTCCCATCCGAAGAGCCCCTCGACCCGTCGGCGAGCGGCCTGACCCATGCGCGCCGCCAGCGACGGCTGATCGAGCAAGGTCGCGATCGCGGCGGCCAGTCCCACGTAGTCGTCGGGATCCGTCAGAAGACCGGTCTGGCCGTCGAGGACGATCTCGGGGAGGCCCCAGATTCGCGCGCCGACCACGGGTCGCGCGAGCTGCCCGGCCTGGATTGCGACGCCCGGCAGTCCTTCCCAGCGGGACGGCACGAGCACGATCGTCGTCGTGTTGATGAGCGAGGGGACCTCATTCGGGGCGACCCATCCCGAGAAGGTGACACGATGGGCGAGCCCGAGCCCGGCTACTTGCCGGGCGAGTCCGGCTCGCTCCGGCCCATCGCCGGCGATCACCAGCGCGAGCCGCGGAAAGCGCTCCGCGAGCTGACCGAAGGCGGCCACCGCGAGGTCGAAGCCCTTTTCCCGGACCAGGCGCCCGAGGCAGAGGAGACGGGGCGGATCCATCGGGAGGGCTCGCGGCGTGTCGGGCGGCATCGGCAGGCCATTGTAGATCACGGAGGATCGACCGCCAATCCGCGGCGCGGCCTGGCGGGCGGCGTCGAGGACCGATCGCGACACGGCCGTGGTCCAGGCGGCCGCGTCGAACGCGCGGTGCACGAGTGTATCCCCGGCGGCGGCCTCGCCCGGCGGCGCGCCGCGAAGCGCCAGCAGCAGGGGAGCCGGTGCGATCCGCGCCGTTCTCGTGTGGAAGAAGACGCTCGGGGGGTAGTAGTTCAGATGGATCACCTCGGGCGAGAGCTCGCGCTTGATGGCCGCGACGGCGCGCTGTACGGTGGCGATCTGCGCGAGGTCCCGGGCCGCAATTGCCGTCCAGATCGGCAGCCGGTGCACGGCCGCCCCGCGATACCACGTCACGGAGGGCGCTTCCAGGCTGCCGAGTCCCGCGATCACGGTGAACTCGTGACCGCGGGCTTGCATGGCCGGGATGAATTGCGCGGCAATTACCTCGACCCCGCCGATCTGCGGCCAGAAGACCGGGGACCAGTAGAGGATGCGCACGCGCTCGCGGCCCCCCTGTTCTGAGGAACGTCGGCGCGGCGCCCGGGCCAGACGGCGACTCGGGGCACGAACGGCAGGGCATCGCCGACACGGACTGTGCGGCCATTTTCACCCCATTCGGGTTTTTCCTGGATCGTACCTGGTTAGGCCCGACTTCTTGACGCCGAGACGGGCCCGCGCGCACCCTCGGGGACCGGCAGTCACGGCTGCCGAGCCACCTATCTCGGGGGACTGGGCGCGCCGCGATGTGCGGGATCTTCGGATTCGCCGGATTCGAGCAGCCCGATCTCCTCCGCCGCATGGGCGCCGTGCTGCGCCATCGCGGCCCGGACGGCGAGGGGTACTTCCACGAGGGCCGGGTCTCGATTGGCATGCGCCGGCTCTCCATCATCGATCTCGAGGGCGGCGGGCAGCCCATCTTCAACGAGGACGAGTCGCTGGCCGTGATCTCCAACGGCGAGATCTACAACTACGTCGAGCTGCGCGACGAGCTCGAGAGCCGCGGCCACCGCTTGCGCACCCGCTCCGACACCGAGGTGATCGTCCACGCGTACCAGGCGTGGGGCCCGGATTGCCTGGAGCGGCTGAACGGGATGTTCGCCTTCGCGATCCTCGACCGTCGCCGCGAGGAGCTGTTCCTCGCGCGCGACCGCGCCGGCCAGAAGCCGCTCTACTATCATCACGCCAGCGGCCGGCTGGTCTTCGCTTCGGAGATCAAGGCGCTCCTCGAGTCGGACGAGGTCGCGCGGCGGCCCAACCTCCCGGCGCTGGACGGCTACCTGGCGCTCCGCTACGTCCCGCAGCCGGAGACGCTCCTGGCCGGCGTCCACGTGCTGCCCGCCGGCCACTGCCTGCGGTTTCGGGCCGGCGCGCTCGACGTCCGTCGCTACTGGGACGTGCCCGTCTGCGACGGGCCGTGGCGGAGCGACGGCGAGAACCTCGAGGCCTTCGAGCATATCTTCCTGGATGCCGTGCGCATCGCGCTGCGCAGCGACGTCCCGGTCGGCGCGTACCTCTCGGGCGGCATCGACTCGAGCCTGGTCGTGGCGGCCGCCCGGCGCTTCACCCCGAAGCTCCAGACCTTCTCGATCGGCTTCCGCTCGCCGATCGACGAGACGGGCGAGGCGTCCGCTCTCGCCGAGCGCCTGGGTACGGAGCACCACGAGATTTACCTCGAGCCGAAGCACTTCGCGGAGCTGCCGCGGGCGATCTACCACCTGGAGCGCCCCATCGGCGACGCCCTGGTCCTTGCCTACTGGCAGCTGGCCCGGGAGACCTCCAGCCACGTGAAGGTCGTCCTCTCCGGCGAGGGCGCGGACGAGAGCTACGCCGGCTACTCCTTCCACAAGGTCATCCTGTGGACGGAACGCTACCGGCGCCTCGTGCCGCGCGCGCTCAACCGCGGCGCCGCCGCCCTGCTCCAGGCGGCGCCGGTGGGCCTGCTCGACCGGTTCTTCGTCTACCCCGCCTACCTGGGCGAGCGCGGCAAGGCCAAGACCGTGGACTACCTGCGCGGCTACTACGACCGCGATCTGGCCCAGAGCTACGTGACGCTGCGCGCGCTGTTCGATCCCGGGGAGCGCGCCCGCCTGTACGCGCCGGCGCTCCGTGCCCAGGCGGGGTGGAGCTGGCTGCACCGCCCGCGCGGCGGCGGCCCGTTCCTCGACCGGCTCCTGCGCCTGCAGTACGACGACTGGCTCCAGGACAACCTGCTGCTGCGCCAGGACAAGAACACGATGGCGTTCTCCCTGGAGCTCCGCTGTCCGTTCCTCGATCACCGCCTGATCGAGCAGGCCTTCCGCCTGCCGACCCGCGACAAGGTGCGCGGGCTGCGCGACAAGTGGATCGAGCGCGAGCTCGGACGCAAGTGGCTTCCGGCGGACAACGTGCGGCGCAGCAAGAACCCCTTTTACCTGCCGCTCGAGTACTTCCACGAGCACTCCGAGATCCGCGAGCTGATTCGCCTGACTCTGGATCCCGCGCGCGTCCGCCGCCGCGGCTGGTTCGACCCCGACGCCGTGGCCGCACTGGTGGCGCAGATGGCGAGCGGGGAGTTCCTCTACCTCAAGCAGGTGCTGTCCCTCGTCATCCTCGAGCTGTGGTGCATGGTGTTTCTCGAGAAGCAGCAGCTCTGGTGAGCGGGACGCCGAGAAGGAAGCGACGCCCATGATTCTGGTAACCGGTGGCGCAGGTGTGATCGGCTCCCGCCTGGTGCACGGCCTGGTGAGGGCCGGGCACCGCGTCCGCGTGCTGACCCTGCCGGGCGACCCGTACATCTCGCGCCTGGCCGGCCTCGACTGCGAGATCGTCTACGGCAGCGTGACGGACGCCCCGAGCCTCCCGAGCGTGTGCCAGGGCGTTCAGACCGTGTTCCACCTGGCGGCCGTGCTGCTGAACGACCGTGCCGATGTATTCCAGCGCGTGAATGCCGACGGCACGCGCAACCTGGTGGACGCGTCGATCGCGGCCGGGGTCACGCACTTCATCCTCTGCTCGTCCATCTCCGTCACGTATCCGTGGACGACGCCTTACAACGCGTCCAAGCGCGAGGCGGAGCGCATCGTGCGCGAGCAGACGGCCATGCGCTGGACGATCGTGCGCCCGACCCTCGCGTACAACGAGAACGGCGGCGAGGAATACCGGACGTTCGTGGAGTTCCTGAAGCGGTGGCCGGTCGGGATCTTCGTCGGACACGGCCGGGCGCGGAAGAACCCGGTGCACGTGGACGACTTGATGCGGGGGTTCCTGGCCATTCCCGGGAATCCGAAGGCCTACGGCAAGATCTATCCGTTCTGCGGCGGCGAGCCGATCACGCTCTGGCAGATGGGACGGCTTGCGCTCGAGCACGAGGGGATCCACAAGCCCTTCGTTCCCCTGCCGGTCTGGCTCTGCCGGGCGGCGGCCGCGGCGATGGGCGCGGTCACGCGGCGGGCGCCGTTCACCGCGCACGTGATCGCGGGACTGACGCAGGACGCCCTGCCCGACTGGTCCGAGGCGCGCGCCGATCTCGGGTACCGGCCGGTGGGCTTTCGCGAGGGCCTGGCCCGGGTGCCGCGGCCCGTGGCCGGGCCCAGCCCCTCGCGGGCCGGCGCGCGCCGGACTTCCGGCGCGATTCCCACCGGCGGGCGATGAGGCTCCGCGCGCACCTCGGCGTCTTCCTGCTCTTCGTCGTCCTGGTTGTCCTCTACAGCTGGCCGCTCATGCGGAGCCCCGTCGAGCTGCCGGACAATCCGGATGCCCACACGATGACGTGGATCATGCTGGCCGTGTTCCACAATCTCTTCGCCCAGCCGGCTGCGCTCCTCCAGGGAAACGCCATCTATCCGCTCGGCAACACGCTGACCTTCACCGAGCCGCTCGTGATGCCGGCCCTCATCGCGGGGCCGGTGTTCGCGCTGACCCGCAACCCGGTCCTGGCCCACAAGATCGCGCTGGTGCTGCTGTGGGCGCTCTCCGGGTGGGCGACGTACGCGGTCGCCTTCTGGCTGACGCGCCGGCACGTCGCCGGCCTGGTCGCGGCGCTGATCTTCACCCTCTCGCTCCCCCGGATGCAGTACGCGGGCGAGTTCCAGATGGAGCTCACCTTCGGGATACCGCTCGGCATCTACACCCTGATCCGGTTCCTGGAGAGCCAGCGGGTGCGGTACCTGGCGGCGTTCCTGGCGGTCTTCTGGCTCCAGGCGATCTCGGTCTGGTACGTGACCGTCATCCTGGGGCTGGGCCTGGTGGTGGTCGGGCTCCAGTACGTGGCCCTTCGCTGGACCGGCTGGCGCGGCCGGACGATCGCGGCCGCCGCGCTCGGCGGCGCGGCGCTCGCGGTAGCGATGGCGCCGATCGCGTGGCCCTACCTGGTCACCCATCACGACGTCGGCTTCGAGCGTGCGGCCAAGGACGTCGACGTCACCCGCTACGCCGACCTCTTCACGTACCTGCGCACGGAGGGGAGCTGGTTCGGGCACCTGGTCGACATCGGGTCCGGCGAGACGTCGCTGTTCGTGGGCGTGGTCGCGTTGATTCTCGCCGCCCTGAGCATCTGCTGGCTGCGGCGGCCCGGCCCGCGCAGCCGCCCGGCGCGTCTGCTGGCCGCCGCGGTGCTGGCCGGCGTTGGTGTGGTCATCCTGGCGGCCGTGGCCGGGCCGCGCCTCCTCCTCGGGCCGAGCGCCTTCTCCGCCGCGGGCGCCGCCGTGCTGTTGCTGGCGCTGGCCCGCGAGGGCTGCGAGGGATGGCAGCGACGGCGGGACGGTCTCGCCGATCGGCGGCTGTCCGAGCGGGACTGGGTCGGCCTGCTGCTCGTCGTCGCCGGCTTCGCCTTCTTCCTGTCTCTGGGGCCGGTCGTCCACGTGCACAATCATCTGCGCGGGGACGGCTTCTACACCTGGCTCTATCCCTACGTCTTCCCGCTTCACGTGATCCGGACCACGAGCCGCTTCGGACTCCTGGCGGCCTTCGCGGTGGCCCTCCTGGCCGGGTTCGGCGTGGCGTGGCTGCTCGCCCGCGTCCCCCCGCGGATGGCGCGGACGGTGACGGTCGGCATCGTCGCGCTCCTCCTGGTGGAGTACGCGCGCTTCCCGCTGTCGCTCGAGATGGTGCGGGTGGTCCCGCGTCCCGTCGACACCGTGCTCCGCACCGACCCCGACGATGTGGCGGTCCTCGAGTGGCCGATGCACCCGCCGAGCGACGGCGACGCGATGCTGCGGTCGGTCTTCCATGGGCACCGCGTGGTCAACGCGTGGGCCGGATTCGTGCCGGGCTTCACCCTGAAGCTGGGCCAGCGGCTCGCCTCGCCGGGGCCGCCGTACCCGACGCCCGAAGCCCAGACCGCGCTCCGCCAGATCTATCCCCTCCGGTACCTCGTCGTCCGCCGCGCCGAGCTGCCGAAGGACACACGGCCGACCTGGGAGGCCCTCCGCCAAGAGGCGCCGGCGCTCCTCCGGTTCCGTGGCGTGGTGGGGGACGTCGACCTGTACCAGATCGAGCCGCTGCCGGAGGAGGGCACGCGGCTATGGCGCCTGGTCTCGTACGGCTTCCTTCGCGAGCACCCGCGCCTGCGAGTGGCTCTGCGGCCGATCGACCGGGATCCGACGCTGGATCAGTGGGTCGACCTCGAGCTCAACGGGCGCCTCATCCAGCGGATCCCGGTGAACGAGGACGCCACGGCCACGGCCACCCTGTCCTCGCCGTTCGTGCCGGTGATGCCCAACGAGATCGTCCTGACCCATCGCTATCGCTACCGGGCGGACCCGTCGGTCAGCGACGCGCGCTATCACATCGGGCAGACCGGTACGGCGAGCCCCCGGGATCTCGCGATCCGGAGCGGCGGGCAGCCGTACGGAGACGTGGCCTCCATCCAGCTCGACGGCGTCGAGATGGCGCGCAATCGTCGGGGGTACAACCTGGTCGCGCTCAATCCAGACGGGACGCCCATCGCCACGGTCTTCTTCGACACGTTCTTCAAGCCCGAGGCGGCCCACGAGCTGGCGACCTGGGTCGGCGCGCTGCCGCCCGGCACGATCGTGGCGGGTGCGGTAAAGGACGAGGCCTCAGGCCGGCTGAGCGCCGAGGCGATCGCCGCGCTCCGGGACCTCGGCGTGGGCGGGGACCTCCGCGGGCGGTTTCACGAGTCCCACGCGTTCGTGGGCGTGAAGGGCGCGCCGCCGGCGACGGCGGCCGAGGCGCTCGGACCCACCGCCGCGACCGTGACCGTCGGGCAGCCGCAGCGCTGGCACGGAGTCCTGATGACCGATTTCGGCCTCGGGCCGACGTAACCGGAAGGCAGCCGATCGCCGCGGTCCCCCGGCGGGCGGCGACCGCCCCGGGCTGCGCCGGGACCGCTAGCCGTAGAGCAGCGCGCGCACCGCGTCCGGCGAGCCGATCAGGGCTGCGAGCCGGTCGAGCGCGCCGTCGACGGCGCGGGCGAGCACCGCGGCTCCGCCGAAGCGGGCGAGGGTCTCGGGCGGGACGAACTTGAAGAGCATCGCCGACGTCCCCGGCGGCATGCCGGCGAAGTGGACCGTGAGAATCCCGTGGTCCTCGAGCAGGATCATCGCCAGGGCCGCGGTCGCCTCGATGGGCACGAGCGTCCGCTCGCGCACGCCCGCGCGCTCGCGGGCGGCCTCGAGGATGTCCTCGCCCCGGAGCTGGGCGGTGACCGGCGTGCGGTGCACACGGGTCCCGAGCCGCTCCTGGAGGGCGTCGGCCACCCCCATCGTCGTCGCGACCAGGTCGCGGACCCGCTCGGGCGTGTACTGCTCGAGCGAGCGGAGGACGGCGGGGTAGAGCATCGGCCGCGCCTCGAGCCCGAGCTCGAAAGCCCGCGCGCGGATCTGCGCCACCAGGCTCGTCTCGCCGGCGAGGAGCCCGAGGCGCGGGCCCACCGTGCCGTACTTGTCGAGGCCGGTCGCGCCCACATCGACCCCGAGCTCCAGCATCCGCGGCTGGCCGAGCACCGCCGGGCCCACCCCCGCGCCGCCGGCGTCGTCGACATAGACCGGCACGCGCCGGGCCCGCGCGAGGGCGACCACGCGCCCGAGGGCCTCCGTGGGGAGCACGTCGTAGCTCACCGCCAGGCGGGTCAGCACGACGAGACCGACGCGCTCCTCGCCGGCGAGCGCGGCGGCGAAGGCGTCCGCCCCCACCGTGTCGACGAAGCGGGCACCGGCCAGCGCGGCGCTCCGGACGACGGTGGGGTGCGTGTAGCTCGGGGAGACGCCGATGACGGTGTCTCCGGGCCGGACGAGGACCAGGTGGGTGGCGAGCGTCGCGGCCGTCATCCGGTTGAAGAGCATGACGTCGTGGCGCTCGGGCCGCCCCCCGAGGTGATCGAGCGCGAGGGCCCGGACCCGGTCCGCGTAGAGCGCGGGGGCGAGCTCGTCGTCGAGAAACGCGACCTCGCTCGGCGCGGCGGTCAGACTGCGCTCGAGCCCGGAGAAATTGAAGACGGCCTCGGCCCCGTCCTTCCGGACGCGCGCTTCGATGAGCGCCCAGGCATGGCGGAGCTTCCGGAGGTCATCCTGGGTGCTGGTGACGAGGGTCCCCCGGGCGTACGGGAAGCCCGGCGCGTGGGGATTGCCGAATCGATCGCGCGCGATCTCGTCCATGGCCGCCGCCCTCCGCGGCGACCGTGCCACGCCGGCCGACGGGTGTCAACGCGGGCGGCCGCGCTACCTCCGACGTAATTGCGCGCTGCCAGCCCGACACGGACGATGGCACGCGAGGGGAGTCGAGCATGGATCGGACCGCCGTCCATCAGACCCCGCGTGCGGCCCCGGCGCGGTGCGCGTCGGCATGAAGCGCCACTTCACCGGGGATGTCTGGACCGATGCGAAGCTGCTCCAGGCCGAGGAGCTCATGGCGGAGGCGCGCGGGTGCGCCGCGCGCCAGGCGCTCCTCCGGGACGCGGGACTGCCGCGCCGCCGGGTGCGCGCCTGGCTAGGCGGCGTCTTGCTCCGACTGGGTCATCGGGTGCTCGGATCGCTGGCGCGGCCCGATCTCGAGCCGGGGGACTCACCCGGCCGGGCGCCGCGGGGTCGGGGCCGTGCCGCGTGCCCGGTGTGCCGATCACCCTGGCTCAAGGCATCCTCCGGCCCGCGGACGTCCTGAGCGCCGCCGGCCGGGATGCGCGAGCGGTCGGTTGCCGGCGTGCCGAGCGCCAGTGCTCAGCTCGCGTCGTACCCCGGCGGCTTGCGGAACCCGCCGATCTCGCGGGCCAGGAGCGCGGCGAATCGGAGCGGCGTGAGGTCCTCCAGGTACGGGCCGATCGCCTGGAGCCCGATCGGCAGCCCGCCGCGCGAGATCCCGACCGGGAAGGCCGTCGCCGGCTGCCCGGCCACCGTCGACAGCGCGGGATGGACGAGGCCGTGCATGTAGGGGACGGCGCGGCCGTTCACGTCGAACGTGAGCCGGAGATCGTCCGGGTCCTCCGCGGGCCAGGGCCGCGCGATGTGCGGGTACGCGAGCACGTTGATGGCGGGCGCGAGGAGCACGTCCCAGTCGCGGAAGAAGGCGCGCCACGCCTGGCGGAACCCTTCGCGTTGCGCGCCCCAGAAGACGAAGTCGCCGGGAGCGCCGGCGAGGCCGCGCAGGTGGGCGCGGGAGAACTCGTCGGGAGCCTCCCGCCAGAAGGCGATCCGCTTTTCGCGCCCCTCGGCGGTCTCCCGCGCGCTCGTCATCGCGGCGAGCAGGGACCGGTAGAGCTGGTGATGCGCGCGATGGTCGCCGAATCCGTCCGGCTGGGCCTCCTTTACGGTGGCCCCCAGGCGTCCCAGGCGCGCCACGAGCTCCTGGAGCGTCTGCGTGATGGCGTCGTCCACGACGAGCCACGGGATGGCGGGGAGCACGGCCACACGGAAGTCGGCGAGCCGGTCGTGGCGGGGCGGCGGGAGCGCGACGCGCCAGGCGACGTCCTCGCCGACGTCCGGGCCCGCGAGGACGGAGAGGGCCAGCTCGAGGTCCTCGGCGCTGCGGGCGATCGGGCCCTGCACGGCCATGACGCCGACCGAGTTGGGCAGCGGCGGCAAGGGGAATTGCCCGCTCTTCGGCAGGAGCGTCTCGCTGGGCCGATGCCCGTAGACGCCGCAGAAGGCGGCGGGCACGCGGATGGACCCGCCGATGTCACTCCCCACCTCGAGGGCGCCCAGTCCCGCCGCGATGGCCGCCGCGCTGCCGCCGCTCGACCCGCCCGGTGTGCGCCCGAGATCCCAGGGGTTGTTGGTCCGCCCGTGGATGGGGTTGGCGGACTGCCAGTCGGCCAGCATCGGCGGGACGTTCGTCTTGCCCAAGAGGACTGCGCCGGCCTCGCGCGTCCGCGCGACGGCGGGGGCGTCGTGCTGGGAGACGAAGTCCCGCCACTCCGGTACGCCGCAGGTCGTCGGCAGGCCGGTGACGTTGAACGATTCCTTGATCGTCATGGGGAGGCCGAGGAGCGCGCCGGGCTCGCCACGCGCGGCGGCTCGATCGGCGGCCCGCGCCTGATGGCGCGCCCGCTCGAAGTCGCGGACCACCACCGCGTTGAGGCGCGTGTCGTAGCGCTCGATCCGGCGAATGTAGAGCTCGGTCAGCTCGAGGGCCGTCACCTGGCCGGCGCGGAGCGCGGCCAGGAGCTCGGTGGCGGTGGCGAAGGGATCGATGTCAGTCACGCGAGCCTCCTCGGCGCGGATGTGCGGTGGCCGACGACTCCGCGGCCACGGGCGCGCGACGCCCGGCGTGGCGCCACCCTCAGCGCCGCCGTCGCCAGGCCGCGACCAGCGCGAGCCCGAGGCCGAGCCCCGCGCCCAGCGCCAGCGCCGCCCGCGGGCCGATGAGCACCCGCACGCCCTCGCCCCGGAACTCGCGCGCGAGGACGAACCCGACGGCGCTGTCTCGCGCCTCGACGGTCCTGGCGACGACGAGCCCGCCGGCCGCCTGATCCAGATGGGCTGAGTCGCGGGCCACGACCACGTGCGCCCAGCTCTGCCCGAGATCGACCGTGTCGGCGATCGCCGCCACGACCCCGCCGGCGGTGACGTCGAGCGCGCCCGTCGAGGCCAGGACGACGCCGCCCTGCGTCACCCGGACATCCTGCGCCGCGACGCGCACGGCGCCGCCTTGCCGGATCACGACGTCGCGAGCGGCGACGGACCGCGCCCCGCCCTGACGGATGATCACCTCACCGGTGCTCACATCGCCCGCGTCCCCACCGATCGTCGACGCCGGCGGTTCCTTGCGCTCGGCCATGCGGACCTCCCTCGCCGGACTCCGGCGGGCGGCCGCCGTCCGGCCCAACGATTGTCCCGCTGATCCATGCGGAGTCACAAGGCGGGTCGCCCGGCCAGCGTCCACCCGCATCGCGTACACTACCGGCACGACGTGGGAACCCGGCCGCGAGCGGCGGTCGAAAGCGCGGCCGGCTCGCGCGCGCCCGACGCGCGGGGCCGACGTGGAGGGATGTCGGTGGGGACGCCGAAGAGCGTGCTGGATGCGATCGGAAACACGCCGCTGGTGGAGCTCCGGCGCCTGGCGCCGCGCGGCGGCGCGCGGGTGGTCGCAAAGCTCGAGTCCGCGAATCCGACTGGCAGCATGAAGGATCGGATGGCGCGCGCGATCGTGGAGCGCGCGGCGGCGCGCGGACGACTGGCGCCGGGCGGCACGGTCGTCGAGTACACCGCCGGGACGACCGGGATCTCGATCGCCCTCGTCTGCAGCGCGCTGGGCTTCAAGTCGCACTTCGTCTTCTCGGATGCGTTCGCCGACGAGAAGCGGTACACCATGCGGGCCTACGGCGGCGAGATAACCGACGTGCCGAGCGATCATGGCCGGATCACCGAGCAGCTGATCAAGCGGATGATCGCGACGGCGGGGGAGCTCGCCCGGCGCCCGGGACACTGGTGGGCGGATCAGCTCAACAACCAGGACGGCGAGGCGGGCTATCACGCGCTCGGCGAGGAGCTCTGGGCGCAGACCGGCGGGCGCGTCGACGTGTTCGTGCACGCGGTGAGCACCGCCCACTCCATTCACGGCACGGCCCGGGCGCTCCGGCGCCATGACCCGCGTATCCGCGTGGTGGCGGTGGAGCCCGCCGAGTCGGCCGTCCTGTCCGGCGGATCGTCGGGCTCGCACAAGATCGAGGGCATCGGGATCGGGTTCATCCCGCCGCTCTGGACGCCGGCGGAGGTCGACGAGATCCTGGCCGTGTCCACGGACGACGCCAAGGCGATGGCCCGGCGCCTGGCGAGGGAGGAGGCGATCTTCGCCGGCCCCTCGACGGGCGCGAACGTGGCGGCGGCCCTGCGGCTCGCGGCGCGGTTGGGCCCCGAGGCCACCGTCGCGACGATCGTGGTGGACTCCGGGCTGCGCTACCTCAGCACGGACGTGTTCCGCGACGCTTGACTTCCGGCCGAGCGGCCGGGGGCCCTACAGCCGCGGTTGGAAGCGAAGCGTCCCGCTGTCGCCGGTGAGAACCAGCTCCCGGGGCATCTGGACGTAGCTCGACGCGCCGCCGAGCGCCGCGGTGAACTGATCGCCCAGCGTCGGCAGCGGGCAGGCGGCGAGGGTGCACGCGAGCGGGCCGATCGTCAGCGTGGCGCCCGCGACCCGATAGGGACCGGCACAGCGGTTACAGTCGGCCCGGGCGGTAAGCGCGCCATTCCCGCCGAACCGCACCGTGTAGAGACTCGGATCCGTCGGTGACGCGGCCGATCCCGAGGGCGGCGTGAGACTCTCGAGCTGCCATTCGACGTCCGTCCGGAGTGGCACCGTCTCGGCGAGCGTGCCGCCATTCCCGCCACAGCCCACGCTGGTGGCGAACACGAGCAGGAGGAGGATCCGGCGCATGCACATGTGGACCCGAGCCTACACCGGGGGCCCCCCCGATTCGAGGGGCCGGCCGCGTCGCCCGCGCCCGTCAAAGAGCCTCGCCCCGGGTGTCCGCGCGCGCCTTGACCCGCGGGCCGTCGGCGCTATTGAATGGCGGGGATCGTCACGACCTCTGATCGGCGCCCACTCCAAGGAGGGACGGACCATGCGTCGGCGATGGTGGCCGTACTGGCTTTGCGCCCGCACGCTCGCGTCCATGGTGGCCTCGATGGCGTGGGGCGCCGATGAGCTCCTGCTGGTCAAGTCCTGCCCCCCGGCGTTGCTGCCGGGCCGCCCGTAATCACGGAGACGACATCATGTGGCAGCCGAGCGAGCGTTATCCCGACCCGGCCGTGCGCGTGCTGGACTCCACCTTCGACCAGTACCGGCTCGCGCTGGCCTCCGTCGAGCGGCTGTTCACGGGGTGCCGGTGGTCCGAGGGCCCCATCTGGTTCGGCGACGCGCGGTATCTTCTGTGGAGCGACATCCCGAACAACCGGATCCTCCGGTGGGACGAGGAGACCGGAGCGGTGTCGGTGTTCCGGAAGCCCTCCAACAACGCGAACGGGAACACGCGCGATCGCCAGGGGCGCCTCGTGACGTGCGAGCATGACGCGCGGCGCGTAACGCGGACGGAGTACGACGGCAGCCTCACGGTGCTCGCAGACGCCTATCGCGGGCGGAAGCTCAACTCGCCGAACGACGTCGTTGTCGCCCGGGACGGCGCGATCTGGTTCACGGACCCCGTGTTCGGGATTCTCGGGTACTACGAGGGGCACAAGGACGAGTCGGAGAACACGCCCGCGGTCTATCGCCTGGACGGGCAGACCGGCCAGCTGGCGGTGATGGCCGACGACATCCCGGGGCCGAACGGCCTCGCCTTCTCGCCGGACGAGAAGACGCTCTACGTGGTCGCCTCGCGCGCGACGCCGCACCGGACGATCCTGGCCTACGACGTGCGCGCGGGCGGCACCAAGCTCGGACCGGGCACGGTGCTGATCGACGCCGGGCCCGGCGGCTCGCCGGATGGGTTCCGCGTCGACGTCGACGGCAATCTGTGGTGCGGCTGGGGCATGGGCGAGCCCGGGCTGGACGGCGTGCGGATCTTCGCGCCGAGCGGCCAGCCGATCGGGCACGTCGATCTCCCCGAGCGCTGCGCCAACGTGTGCTTCGGCGGCCGCCATCGAAACCGGCTCTTCATGGCGGCGAGCCACGGTCTCTACGCGCTCTACGTGAACACGCAGGGCGTGGCCGGCGGATAGCCGCCGGGCCCGCCCGCGCGCGCCGGTGGTGTGCTATCCTCGCGGCGTTGTGCGCGCCACCCGTCCCCGCGAGTTCTGGTGTCCCGTCGTGTCCGAGGCCGTGCTCATCCGGCTCACCCGGCCGAAGCACCTGACGCGCCCGACGGGCTACTTCGTCCAGTGCAACCAGGCCGACTGCCAGTACGTCGACGCGAACGAGCCGCCGTGTCCGCTCCAGGTAGGGATGTACGCCGACGAGATCCGGGCTGCCGAGGAAATGCGGGCGGCGCGGCGCGAGGGCTACTGAGCGGGTCTCGGCCGGGGCCGCGTCGCCCGGCTCAGGGCGTGACGACGACCGGCACCGCGCGGGGAATCGTTCCGCGGTCCCCGAACCAGCTGACGCCCTCGGCCACCAGATCGAAGCGGACCACGTAGCGGCCGGCTTCCGGGAGCGGCGGGACCGCGCCCTCGATCCGGATCTCCTCGCCCGGCGCGACGTCCCGGGACAGATCGGAGCGTCCGAAGTCCAGCTGGCGAAGCCGGCCGTCGGCCTCGAGGAGCGACAGCCCGAGCCGCACCTGTCCCACGCCGGACGGCTCGGCCGCCGCGATCCAGCGCGTCTGCCCCGTGTTCTGGACGCGCACCCGGAACGCCGCGGGGATGCCGACCCGGAGGGTCGTCGGACAGTCGACCTCGCGGAAGCGCGCGAGGAGCGTTTCCGGCCGCCGGGAATCGGCCCACGGCGTGCCCTTCGCGGCCACGACGATGTGCATCGGGCTCACCAGATTGAGAAGCCGCTCGGTGAGCGTGGCCCAGAGCCGCTGGAGCCGCTTGTGGAGGAACACGCGCGGCGCCGCGCGCCAGAGCGCGTAGGGGGGCAGGATGCGGCTCCGCCCCCCGGAGAGCAGCGCGACCGGGCGGACGGCGACCCGCGAGAAGCCCGCCCGGAGGCACGCGCGCGCGAGCTGTCGCGGCGGTAGATCCTGCTCGAGGACGCCGAATTGCTCCATCTGGGCGATGGAGTGCGCCTGCGCCGCGTGCCCCCGGCCCGGCTCCTGGAGCACGAGTACGCCGCCGTCCTTCAGCACCCGGTGCATCTCGACGAGCGCGCCGGTCCACTCCGGGACGTGGTGGAGCGCGCCGTAGCAGAGGACTGCATCCACGGCGTGGGCCCGCACGGGCAGCGCGGCCATGTCTCCCGCGCAGACCCAGCTCCCGGGCGCGAGGCGGTGCCGGCCGATGGCCAGCATGTCCTCGGCAAGATCGAGGGACACGGTGCGGTAGCGGAGCCGCTGGAGCCAGTCGCTCACCCAGCAGGGCCCGGCGCCCAGGTCGAGGACGAGCGATCCCGGGCCCCGCGGCAGACAGCGCACCATCGCGGAGAAGACCGCGATCTCGGTCAGCGCGCGGTCCACGTCGAGACTCGTGCCGCCGAGGAAGGGCCGCGCCGGCAGGCCCTCGGTGCTCTCCATCGACTGGACGTGGCGGCGCTCGGCGGCGCGGACATCGCCCGCCAAGACGCGCGCCAAGACCGAGCGACTGTCGCGAGTCATCCGTGCGCGGCTCCTGTCCGGGAAGCTAGCCGGGCCGGCCAGGCCGGTCAACCGGCCACCCTGGCCCCGCGGCCTGGGGGTGTGGTGTAATCAGGCGCTCCCGAGGCCGGGGGCCGATCTGTGCGGGCCGGCGGCAGCCAGCCGTGGCCCGCCGAACCTTCGGTGGCGGGGCCTGCCGGGCGTCTGCCCGTGCTCCCGGCCCGGTGTCCGGGCGGGGCTGCCACCGGGCGCAGGACTTGGCAATTCGGGTACACTTGGGCGCGCTGGCGCGGCCGGCGCAGGGCGATCAGCGAGACTCCGGACGGAAGAGGGGGCGCGGCGATGGTGCGGCGGATGGTGATCGGTGGGCTCCTCGGCGGCGCCCTGCTCGTGACGGGCTGCGCCACGAAGAAGTTCGTCCAGGACGAGGTCGCCAAGAGTCAGGAGAAGACCGGCGCCGACGTTGGTCGCGTCGACACTGCGCTCGGCGACGAGAAGAGCCGGGTCGAGGGGCTCCAGCGGGATCTCGGCGAGACGCGCGCGGCGGCCGAGGCAGCGGCGGGCAAGGCGGCGGCGGCGGCGACGGCTGCCGGCGAGGCGGCGAGCAAGGCGGACGACGCCGGCGCGAAGGCGACCGCCGCGGCGACGCAGGCGGACGCGGCCGACACCACAGCGAAGGAAGCGCTCGCCAAGGCGAGCGAGACCGATCAGCGCTTGACCCGGCTGTGGGCGAGCCGCGACAAGCGCACGCTCACGGAGACGGTGGCGGTGCAGTTCGAGTTCGACAAGTGGCTGCTGAACGACGGCGCGCAGACGCGGCTCCTCCAGCTCGTCAAGGAGCTCGAGGAGCAGCCGCAGCTGATGGTGGAGCTCGAGGGCTTCACCGACAGCATCGGCGCCAATACCTACAACATCGGGCTCAGTCAGCGCCGCGCCGAGTCGGTCCGTCGGTTCTTGGTCGAGAAGGGGATCGGGATGCCCCGGATCCAGTCGATCGGTCTGGGAGACATCCGTCCCGTGGCCGACAACAAGACCAAGCAGGGCCGCGACCAGAACCGGCGGGTGTCGATCCGCGTCTACGCCCCGGCCGAGTGACCCCGGCCCGGCGCACCGCCCGCCCGTAAGCGCGCGCACGGTTACTTCGGCGCTCGACCATCCGCTACCGCCCGGCGTGCGGCTCACCGCCGGGCGCGGGGGCCTTCCGCGCCTCGAGATCGAGACGACCCTCGCCCGGGCGGAGGTCTATCTCCAGGGCGCACACGTCACGGCCTATGCGCCGCGGCCGAGCGCCCCGCTCCTCTTTCTGAGTGGCGCGAGCCGCTTCACCGCCGGCGTGCCGATCCGGGGCGGGGTGCCGCTCGTCTTTCCGTGGTTCGGCCAGAAGGCCGATGATCCCACCGCGCCGCTGCACGGCCCGGCGCGGTGTCTCCCGTGGCGCCTCGAGGAGGCCCGGGTGGACGCGACGGGCGTGGCGGTCCTGACGCTCGGCCTGAGCGCCGCGGCCGCCGTGGACTGGCCTCCCGGCGCGGCGTTGCGCTACCGCGTCGGGGTCGGCGCCAGCCTCGAGCTCACGCTCGAGGTCGAGAACCGCGGGCCGGCGTCGATCCGGTTCGAGGACGCGCTCCACACGTATCTCGCGGTGGAGGACGTGGAGCAGATCCACCTGACCGGACTCGAGGGCGCCCCGTTCCTCGACGAGGCCGATGGCTTCGCGCGGAAACGCGATGGCGCCGGCCCGGTCCTCCTGCGCGGCGAGACGGACCGTGTGTACGACGAGACGCGCGCGACCTGCATCGTGTGGGACCCGCGCGCGCGACGCCGCGTGACGATCGCCAAGACGGGCTCCGACGCGACCGTCGTGTGGAATCCGGGCCCCGCGCCGGCGCGGGCCTTGCCCGATCTCGGCGACGACGAATGGCGCAGCTTCGTCTGCGTGGAGTCCGGCAACGTCGGGCGCGGCGCCGTCACCGTTGCGCCCGGCGCCGGCCATCGGCTCTCGGTTCGCATCGACAGCGAGTCCTGGGACGGCGCCTGAAACGCGGTTTCTTGCCGGGGGTGTCTCCCTCCGGTATACTCGTGCAGGCCGGAACGCGATCACGCGCGCGGGGCAGGGAGGTCGACGCCGCCGCGACACACAGGACGCGCGAGAGTGGCGGAATTGGCAGACGCGCTGGACTTAGGATCCAGTGGGCGCAATCCCTTGGGGGTTCAACTCCCCCCTCTCGCACCACACCTCGCCTAGGATGGCACGATCCAATCAATGAAAGTCGAGATTCAAGAACTCGATCCGTGTAAGCGTCAGTTGGTCGTCGAGGCCCCTGAAGAGGAAGTCCAGGCGGCCTGGGCGGCCGCATGCGGCCGGGTGCAACGGGATGCCCGCCTGCCCGGATTCCGCCGGGGCAAGGTGCCCATGACCCTCGTGCGCTCGCGCTTCGGAGACGAGGTCCGGCAGGCGGTGGCCGAGGCGCTGGTCCCGGCCGTCTATCGCCGGGCGGTGGCCGAGGCGCAGATCCGTCCCGTCGAGGATCCGGAGTTCCGTGAGCTCGAGCTCGAGGAAGGCCGCCCGCTCCGGTTCACCGCGGTCGTCGAGATCAAGCCCGCCATCGCGCTCGGGGAGTACCGGGGCGTGACCGCCCGACACTCCGCCCACCCGGTGACCGACGCCGACGTCGAGACGACGCTGGCCGCGCTGGCGGAGCAGCGGGCGACGCTCGCGACCGTCGCGCGCCCGGCCCGCGTCGGCGACTTCGTGGTCATCGACTACGAGCTCCGCCCCGAGCAGGGCGAGCCCCGCTCCGAGCAGGGCTATGCCTTCGAGGTCGGGGGCGGCCGCGTGCTACCGGAGATGGACGAGGCGGTTATCGGGCTCGAGGCGGGCGCGGAGCGGCGGGTCCAGGTGCGGTTTCCCGAGCGGCACCCCCGCGAGGAGCTCCGCGGTCGGACGGGGGATCTCACCCTCCGGGTCGTCGAGGTCAAGGAGAAGGAAGTGCCGCCGATCGACGACGAGCTGGCCCGGGGGCTCGGCAGCCACGACACGCTCGCGGAGCTGCGCGAGGCGGTGCGGACGCGCCTCGTCGCCGATCGCACGCGCCAGGATCGACAGGCGCTCGAAGAGGCGGTGGTGGACGCGGCGCTTGCCCGTCACGAGTTCGTGGTGCCGGAGAGCCTCGTGGTCCGCGAGGTCTCGCACCGGATCGGGCACGCCCGCGAGAACCTGCGGCGCCAGGGTGTCGATCCGGACGCCGTCCGGTGGGACTACCAGAAGCTCGCGGCCGAGCTCCGGCCCGACGCGGAGCGCTCGGTGCGCCGCGCGCTCCTCCTCGAGGCCATCGCCGCGCGCGAGGAGATCAGCGCCGCCGAGGCCGACGTGGACGCCGAGGTGGCCCGGCTGGCCCAGGAGTCGGGGCGCGCCCCCCAGGCCATCCGGAGCCTGCTGGAACGGGGCAACGAGATGGACGGGCTCCGCCTGACGCTGCGCGAAGCGAAGACCGTGGCGCTGCTCGTCGAGCACGCGAAGATCGAGCCGGCCGCCGAGGGCGAGCCAGTCCCTGCGGGCGCCTGAGTGCGCCCTGATCGATTGAACCCCCCGACGGCAGGTCGGGCCGGGGTAGGAGGCGCTGTGGCACTGATTCCGATGGTGGTGGAGCAGACCCCGCGCGGAGAGCGCGCGTACGACATCTTCTCGCGATTGCTGAAGGAGCGGATCATCTTCCTGCCGAGCTACATCGAAGACGACATGGCCAACCTGGTCATCGCCCAGATGCTGTTCTTGGAGGCCGAGGATCCCGACAAGGACGTCTACCTCTACGTGAACAGCCCGGGCGGCTCGGTGACGGCGGGCATGGCCATCTACGACACCATGCAGTACGTGAAGCCGGCCGTCTCGACGATCTGCATGGGGCAGGCCGCGTCGATGGGCGCGCTCCTCCTCTGCGCGGGAGCGAAGGGCAAGCGGTTCGCGTTGCCGCACTCGCGGATCATGATCCACCAGCCACTGGCCGGCGTGCAGGGGCAGGCGACCGACATCGACATCCAGGCGCGGGAGATCCTGCGCATCCGGGACGAGCTGAACCGGATCCTGGTGACGCACACCGGCCAGCAGGTGGAGCGGATCGCCCGCGACACGGACCGCGACTTCTTCATGACCGCCGAGCAGGCCAAGGAGTACGGGATCGTCGACCAGGTGATCGTGTCCCACTCCCCGGTCCTGCGGGCGGCCACCGCGGCGGGCGACGGGCGCCGAAGCTAGAGCGGCCGGAGGGAGCGAATGGCGCGCACGCGGGAGACGAACGGCGGGATCCTGAAGTGCTCGTTCTGCGGCAAGAGCCAGAACGATGTGCGGAAGCTCATCGCCGGCCCCACCGTGTACATCTGTGACGAGTGCGTCGAGCTCTGCAACGACATCATCGCCGAGGAGTGGGAGGAAGAGCGCAGCCGCGAGATCCGGAGCCTGCCCAAGCCGGCCGAGATCAAGACGATCCTCGACCAGTACGTGGTGAACCAGGAGCGGGCCAAGAAGGTGCTGGCGGTGGCGGTCCACAACCACTACAAGCGCATCGAGATCGGGGCCAACTCGGGCGACGTGGAGCTCCAGAAGTCCAACATCCTCCTGATCGGCCCGACCGGCTCCGGCAAGACGCTGCTCGCCCAGACGCTCGCGAAGATCCTGCACGTTCCGTTCACGATCGCCGATGCGACCAGCCTCACCGAGGCCGGCTACGTCGGCGAGGACGTCGAGAACATCATCCTGCGACTGCTCCAGGCCGCCGACTACGACGTGGAGCGGGCCGAGCGGGGGATCGTCTACATCGACGAGATCGACAAGATCGCCCGGAAGTCCGAGAATCCCTCGATCACGCGGGACGTGTCGGGCGAGGGCGTGCAGCAGGCGCTCCTGAAGATCCTGGAAGGCACGGTGGCGAACGTGCCGCCGCAGGGCGGTCGGAAGCACCCCCACCAGGAGTTCATCCAGGTCGACACCACGAACATCCTGTTCGTCTGCGGGGGCGCGTTCGTGGGGCTCGACAAGATCATCGAGAGCCGAGTCGGCAAGTCGGGCATCGGCTTCGGCGCGGAGATCCGGGCCAAGTCGGATCGGCAGCTGGGCGACGTCCTCGCCCAGGTCCAGCCGGAGGATCTGCTCAAGTTCGGGCTGATCCCGGAGTTCGTGGGCCGGCTTCCGGTGGTCGCGACGCTCCACGACCTCGACGAGGCGGCGCTGATGCGCATCCTCATCGAGCCCAAGAACGCGATCCTCAAGCAGTACCAGAAATACTTCGAGCTCGAGAAGGTCCGGCTGAAGTTCACCGAGGACGCAACGGCGGCGATCGCCCACGAGGCGCTCAAGCGGGGCACGGGAGCCCGCGGGCTCCGGGCGATCCTCGAGGACGTCATGCTCGACGTCATGTACGAGCTGCCGTCAATCCCCGGGCTGACCGAATGCGTCATCACCCGCGACGCGATCCTCGGCACCGAGCGCCCGATCCTCGTCACCGAGCGGAAGGCGGAGAGCGCCTGAGCGGGCCGGCCCCGGCCCTGGCCGATCCGGCGAGCCCGGGGTCGGCGCCGGACGAGGAGGGCGTCGCGCCGGCGCCGCCCGCCCCGCTGCCGGCCGGGACGCTCTTCGTCGTCGCCACGCCCATCGGCAATCTCGAGGACATCACCCTGCGCGCGCTCCGGGTCCTGCGGGCGGTCGATCTCGTGGCGGCGGAGGACACGCGCCGGACCCGCACGCTCCTCCAGGCCTACGGCGTCCACGCGCCGCTCGTGTCGTACTTCGAGCACAACCAGGCGCGCCGCGGGCCCGAGCTCGTGCGCCGGCTCCAGGGGGGCGCCCGGATCGCGCTCGTGACGGACGCGGGCACCCCGGGGGTCTCCGATCCCGGCTTCCGGCTGGTCCGGCAGTGCCAGGACGCGGGCGTGCCGGTGGTGCCGGTCCCCGGCGCCTCCGCGGTGGTCGCCGCTCTGTCGGCCGCGGGCATCCCCGCCGACCGGTTCGTCTTCGAGGGGTTCCTGCCGGTGAAGGCCGGTCGTCGGCTCACCCGACTTCGCGAGCTCCAGACGCTCGCCCGGCCGATCGTGCTCTACGAGAGCCCGTACCGGATCCTGGCGACCCTCGAGGCCATCGAGACCGTCTTCGGGGCGGCCGAGGTGGTCCTCGCCCGCGAGGTGACGAAGCGGTTCGAGGAGTTTCGGCGGGGCACGGCGGGCAGCCTGCGGTCGGCGCTCGCCGCCGCCGCCATCCGGGGCGAGTTCACCGTGCTGGTGAACCCTCGCGAGCTTGACCTCCCGGGGCCCGCGGCCGAGTGATGTTCTTCAAGAAGGCCCTGCCGCCAGGCATCGATCCGCAGGACGTCGCCGAGGGCCGCATGCCGTTCCTCGCCCATCTGGGCGAGCTCCGGCAGCGGATCATGGCGGCCATGATCGCGCTTGGGCTCGGCTTCGTCGCGACCTTCAGCTTCTCGGAGCAGATCATCAACTGGCTCGCCCGGCCGATCTATCCGATCAAGCTGGTCTTCCTCGAGCCGACCGAGCCGTTCTGGGTCAACATGAAGGTCGCCCTGATCGCGGGCGCCTTCCTGGTCCTGCCCGTGCTCCTCTATCAGATCTGGGCGTTCATCGCCCCGGGCCTGCTCCCGAGCGAGCGGAAGTTCGCCCTGCCCTTCGTGGTCCTGTCCACGGTGCTGTTCTTCATCGGCGCCGCGTTCGCCCTCAACGTCATCATCCCGTTCGCCGTGAAGTTCCTCGTGGGCTACAAGACCACGAACCTCGTGCCGACGCTCTCGCTCAACCGCTACGTCGACTTCGTGCTGAAGTTCACGCTCGCCTTCGGCCTGGTCTTCGAGCTGCCGCTCGCGCTCACTCTGGGGGCGCGGCTCGGCCTGGTGACGCCCGAGTTCCTCTCGAAGAACCGGAAGTACGCGATCCTGATCAACTTCATCATCGCCGCGGTCCTCACGCCGACGCCGGACGCCTTCAACCAGCTTCTGATGGCCGGGCCCCTGTGTCTGCTCTACGAGGCGGGCATCATCTGCGCCCGCATCTTCGGCCGCCGGAAGCCCAAGCCCGCATGACGCCGATGCGATTCACCGAGCTCGACGTCCCGTCCGAGGTCCAGGAGGGCATCCGCGCGGCGGGATTCACGACGGCCACCCCCATCCAGGAGGCGGCCCTCCCCGTCGCGCTCCGCGGCAAGGACGTGGCGGGCCAGGCGCAGACCGGCACCGGCAAGACGGCCGCCTTCCTGATCGCGACCTTCACCCGGCTCCTACGCCATCCGCCGACCGGATCGCGCGAGGCGTCGCCCCGCGCCCTGATCGTCGCGCCCACCCGCGAGCTCGTCGTGCAGATCGACTCGGACGCGCGGCAGCTGGGCCGGTTCACCGGTCTCCGCTCGGCGCTCGTCTTCGGGGGCGTGGACTACGTGAAGCAGCGGGACTCGCTCCAGGGGCCGATCGATCTCCTGATCGGGACGCCCGGGCGCCTGATCGACTACCTGAAGCAGCGCGCCTGGTCGCCGTCACGGGTCGAGGTGCTGGTCCTCGACGAGGCCGACCGGATGTTCGACATGGGCTTCATCGCCGACATTCGCTGGATCCTCCGGCGCCTGCCACCCCCCGAGGCGCGGCAGTCCTTCCTGTTCTCCGCCACGCTCTCGTTCCGGGTTCTCGAGCTCACCTACGAGTTCATGAACAACCCGGCGCAGATCACGGTGTCCCCGGAGCAGGTGACCGTCGAGCGCGTCGAGCAGCTGCTCTACCACGCGGGGCGCCACGAGAAGTTCGGGCTCCTGCTGGGACTGCTCGCCGCCGAGCAGGGGGGACGGATCCTCATCTTCACCAACACGCGCGACGAGGTCCACCGCCTGGTGGAGCGGCTCGAGCGGAACGGCCACGTGGCCCGCGCGCTCAGCGGGGACGTCGACCAGCGAAAGCGCCTGAAGACCCTCGAGGCCTTCAAGGACGGGACGGTCCCCATCCTGGTGGCGACCGACGTGGCCTCCCGGGGGCTCCACATTCCCGACGTGACGCACGTGTACAACTGGGACCTCCCGCAGGATCCGGAGGACTACGTCCACCGGATCGGCCGGACGGCCCGCGCTGGAGCCACGGGGAAGGCCATCAGCCTGGTGGACGAGGCGAGCGCGTTCTCGTTGGAGGGGGTCGAGCGCTTCATCGGGCAGCGTATCCGCGTGGAGTGGGCGGAGGACGCGATGTTCCTGCCGGAGATCCGGCCGACCGCCGAGGAGCGCCGCCGCTCGGCCGAGGCCCGCGAGGCCCGCCGCGCCGGCTTCGGCGGCCGCGGCCCGCGTCCCGGCGGCCCGCCCCATCGCCCGTCCGGGCGCCCGAGCGACGGGCCTCGGCGCGACGCCGCGCCGGCGGCTGCGAGCGAGAAGCCCGGGCCGAGCGCTCCGAGCGCCGAGGGGACCCCGGGCCGCCCGCGGCGCCGGCGCCGCCGGGGTCCCCGGCGCGGCAACGCCCCGGGCGCGCCCGCCTCGCCGCCCGGCGCCTGAGCGCCGCTAGAACTTCACCTCGATCAGCGCGTGGGCCATGTGCCCGCCGAACCCGCCGTTCCGGGGGGCATCGAAGCCGTAACCGTATCCGATGACCATGGTCACCCGCGGCGTGAATGCGATGGACATGTCCGCGCCGGCCCCGCCCAGGCGGCTCCGCGGGAGCTCCTGCCCCGCGATGTAGTCGACGCCCGCCAGGTCGCCCGAGACCCGGAGAAAGACCGATCGCTGCCCCGGCCAGGCCGGCAGGCGGTAGGAGGCATTCACTAGCCAGAACCGCTTGGCGAACACCTCCTCGACGAAGTAACCGTGCAGGATCAGCGGGAGCTCGCTCCGGAAGGGGAGCGCGCTTCCCAGCCGGAAGCTCGACAGGAGATCCACGTCCTTGGAGAGCCCCGCGGTGACGGTGAGCTCGACGGTGTGTCCCTCGAGCGGATTGAATACCGCGGCCAGGCGACCCCAGGCGCGCTGCGTCAGCGACTCGAGCGACTCGCGGCGCTCCGGGAAGCCGAACGACTCGGGGTCCGTGCGGTAGCTGGCCTCGTACCAGGCGGATACTTCGAGCGCGAGCTTCGGCAGGAGCTCCGGCGGCACGCCCCCCAGCCGGAGTCCGATCCGCCCCGTGAAGAGCCCGGTGTCGGCGGGTAACTCGAAGCGGTTGGCGGTGTCGAAGGACCGCTGGTAGACGAGGTAGGCCGGCGTGACGCGGATCTGGCCCTGGAGCGGTAGCTGGCCGAAGAGCTTGGTGCCGGCGTAATAGGAGAGCGGGACCTCGGCCCCGTCACCCCAGAACGATTCCGCGCCCTTGTAGCTGCCGTCCCGGTATTCCCAGTGCCCGTAGCGGATGCCGCCGCCGTTCAGGCCGATGCTGACGGCGTGCCCCGTGTACGGCCAGTGGTCCTGGACGAACTCCGACAGGAGGTAGGTTGGCGCCACGACAACCCGCAGATACTGGTCGTCGGCCGGGAAGTTGGGGCGGTTCCAGAGGAAGAAGGCATAGCCGTCGATGGGCGCGTTCCCCTTCAAGGGGACCTCGGTCCCGACCTCGAGGTAGGCGCGCGGCTCGGGATCCGGCTGGGCGCGGGCCGATACCGCCGGGAGGAGAGCGAGGATGCTGAGGCCGGCGAGCCGGCCGAGGAATCGCGCCGATCTAGAACCGGCGCCGGGCAACCAGCGCTTTCTTTCGCAGGCGCAGCGAGGCCGGCGTCACCTCGAGCAGCTCATCGTCGCGTATCCACTCGAGACACTGCTCGAGGCTCATGATTCGGGGCGGGGCTAGGCGAATGCCCTCGTCGGACGTGGACGCCCGCATGTTCGTGAGCTTCTTCTCCTTCGTCACGTTCACGTCGAGGTCGTTCTCGCGGACGTGCTCGCCCACGATCTGCCCCTCGTACACGGGATCGCCGGGCCGGACGAAGAAGGTTCCGCGGGGTTGGAGGTGGTCGATCGCATAGCCGGTTGCCCGTCCCTCACGATCCGCCACGAGGGCGCCGGTGGTCCGGCGCGGGATCTCCCCGTGCCAGGGCGCCCACCCGTCGAAGATGTGGTTCAGAAGCCCGCTCCCGCGCGTGTCGGTGAGGAACTCGGACCGGTAGCCGATCAACCCGCGCGCGGGGATCCGGTACTCGAGGCGCACGCGCCCGGTCCCGTGGTTGGTCATCTTGACCATCTGCCCGCGCCGCGTTCCGACCTTCTGGGTGACGATCCCGATGTAGTCCTCGGGGCAATCGACAACCAGATGCTCCATGGGCTCGAGCCGCTGGCCGTCCTCGGTTCGGGTGATGACCTCGGGCTGCCCGACCTCGAGCTCGTAGGCTTCGCGCCGGACCATCTCGATCAGGATCGCGAGCTGGAGCTCGCCCCGTCCCGACACCCTGAAGGTATCCGGGGTCTCGGTCTCTTCGATCCGCATGGCCACGTTGGTGCGCGCCTCCTTGAAGAGGCGGTCGCGCAGGTGCCGGGAGGTCACGTACTTGCCCTCGCGCCCGGCGAATGGGGACACGTTGGAGGAGAACAGCATGGCGACCGTGGGCTCGTCGATCTGGATCGGCGGGAGGGCGACCGGGCGCTCGGGGTCGGCCAGCGTCTCCCCGATGTCCATGGCCTCGACGCCGGCGATCGCGACCAGCTCCCCGGGGCCGGCCTCGGGCACCTCGACCCGGCGGAGCCCTTCGTAGACGTAGACCACCGTCACCTTGGCGGGCTCGATCGCGCCGGAGCGCCGGACGACGGCGATGCGGTCGGTGGCTCGGATCGTCCCGTTCGTGACGCGCCCGATGATGAGCCGGCCCACGTAGTCGTCCCAGTCGAGGCTGGCCGCCCGCAACTGGAGTCCCATGGCCGGGTCGTAGCGCGGCGGCGGCACCGTGGCGAGAAGCGCCTCGAACAGGGGCTCGAGGGAGCGCCCGGGCTCGTCCAGGCGCGCGGTGGCCGTGCCGCGGCGGGCGTCGGTGTAGATCACCGGGAAGTCCAGCTGGCTCTCGTCGGCGTCGAGGTCGATGAACAGATCGTAGACCTCGTCGAGCACCTGGACCGGCCGGGCGTCGGCCCGGTCGATCTTGTTGATCACGACCACCGGGGGGAGCCCGGCCTCGAGCGCCTTCCGCAGCACGAAGCGGGTCTGCGGGAGCGGGCCCTCGGCGGCGTCGACGAGGAGGAGGACGCCGTCGACCAGCGTCAGGGTGCGCTCGACCTCGCCCCCGAAGTCCGCGTGGCCCGGCGTGTCGACGATGTTGATCTTCACCCCGCGATAGGAGATCGCGGTGTTCTTCGCCATGATGGTGATGCCCTTCTCCCGCTCGAGGTCGATCGAGTCCATGATCCGCTCGGGGACCGACTCGTTCGCGCGGAAGATGCCGCCTTGCCAGAGCATCGCGTCCACGAGCGTCGTCTTGCCGTGGTCGACGTGCGCGATGATAGCGACGTTACGGACGTCGGGTCGCGTTTGCATGTCCCTCCAGTGTAGCAGATGGGCTCGAGCCGCCCCCGCGTCGGGCCTGCCGGGGAGCCCCGTGGGCGGCGGCGCGAACGTCCTCGGCCGGCCGTCGCGTCGCCCGCGTATGATGAGACGTGGACCCACCGAAACCCTCCGGAGGTAGACCGGCTCGACCGCGTGGCGCGCGAACCGGATCCCGTTCCTTGCGGTAGAATGGCCGGCGCTTCGACCCAGAGGAGGAGCACGGCATGCGCGGGTGGCGATGGATCGGCGTGATGGGGCTCATGACGGCGCTCCCGGTGATCCCGGGTGGCGTGGAGGGACAGCCGAGGATGCATCCGACCGCGGTGATCACGATGGAGAAGGGCGGCGAGATCCGGATCGAGCTGTACCCGGAAGACGCGCCGAAGACGGTCGAGAGCTTCATCACGCTTTCCAAGAAGGGCTTCTACGACGGGCTCACCTTCCACCGGGTGGTGCCGGGCTTCGTCGCCCAGGGCGGGGACCCGAAGGGCGACGGCACCGGCGGCCCCGGCTACATGCTGAAGGCCGAGTTCAACAAGCGGAAGCACGTGCGCGGGACGGTGGCCATGGCCCGCTCGCAGAGCCCGGACTCGGCGGGCAGCCAGTTCTACATCTGCTTCGCCCCGGCCCCGCACCTCGACAACAACTACACGGTCTTCGGCCAGGTGACGTCGGGCATGGACGTGGTGGACCGCATCAAGGTCGGCGACAAGATGAAGACCGTCAAGATCGAGGAGCCCAAGCCCTGACCGACGTCGGAGGCTCGCCGGCCGTTGGCCCGCCCCGGCGGACCTGAGGGGCGCCTCTGGCCTTCGACTGGCTGATCCGCGGCGGGACCGTCGTCGACGGTACCGGAGCCCCGGGCCGGCGCGCCGATGTCGCGCTTGCCGGGGATCGGGTTCTGGCGGTCGCGCCGGGCCTCGCGGGCGAGGCGGGGCGGGTGGTCGACGCGACCGGCTGCATCGTCGCGCCCGGCTTTATCGACATGCACGCCCACTCCGATTTCTCGCTGCTCGCGTACCCGTCCGCCGAGGCCAAGGTCCGTCAGGGCGTCACCACCGAGGTGACCGGCATGTGCGGCTTCTCCCCGGCGCCCGCGCCGCCGGGCGGCGGGCTGCTCCGCGAGTGGGCGTCGTTCCTCTCCGCCCAGCTCGACTGGGACTGGACCAGCTTTGGCTCCTGGCTCGAGCGCCTCCGCCAGGCCGGGCTCACGGGCAACGTCGTGCCCTTCGTCGGCCACGGCACGCTCCGGATCGCGGCGATGGGCTTCGAGCGCCGGCCCCCGACGCTGGACGAGACACGGCGCCTGGCCGCGACGCTCGGCGAGGCCCTCGATGCCGGCGCGTTCGGCCTGTCGACGGGGCTGATCTACGCGCCGAGTGTCTACGCGGACACGGCCGAGCTGGTGGCGCTGGCCCGGGTGGTCGGGGGCCGTCCCGGTCGGCTCTACACCTCGCACATCCGCGGGGAGGGGCCGACCCTCGAGGCGGCCATCGCCGAGGCGATCCGGATCGGCGACGAGGGCGGGCTGCCCGTCCAGATCTCGCACCTGAAGGCGTGCCTCAAGGCCAACTGGCCCAAGATGGGCGAAGCCCTCCGGACGATCGAGACGGCCCGGGCGCGGGGGATCGACGTCACGGCCGACATGTACCCGTACACGGCCGGCTCCACCACGCTGGCGAGCCTGCTGCCCACCTGGGTGCACGAAGGGGGAATGCCAACCCTGCTCGCCCGGCTGGCCGACGGCGCCGCCCGCCAGCGAATCCTCGACGGGGGCCGGGCGGCCGAGGGGGAGTGGAACGGGCCGAATGGCCCGGTGGCGTGGTCGGACGTCATGGTCGCGGAGTGCCCGCGCGTGCCGAGCACCGAGGGGCAGACCATGGCCGAGATCGCTGCGGCCCGGCGCGCGTCCCCCGAGGACGTCCTGGTCGACCTCCTCCTCGAAGCCGAGGGGCAGGTCTCGATGATCAACTTCCTGATGCTCGACGCCAACGTCGCCCGCGGGCTCCAGTTCCCCCACGTCACGGTCGGCTCCGACAACCTCGGCCTCTGTGCGGGACCCGAGGACACGCATCCCGGGAAGCCCCATCCCCGGCAGCACGGGTGCTTCGCCAAGATCCTGGGGACCTACGTGCGGGAGCGCGGCGTCCTCAGCTGGGAGGGGGCGGTCCACAAGATGACCGGCCAGTCCGCCCAGCGACTCGGTCTCACGGATCGTGGCGTGCTCCGCCCGGGGGCCGCCGCGGACCTCGTGATCTTCGACCCGGACACCGTCGATGACCTCGCCACGTATCAGGCGCCGCACCGCTATCCGGCCGGCTTCCGCTGGGTCTGGATCAACGGGGGCGCCGTGCTCGAGGCGGGGCAGTTCCATGCGCGGCCGACCGGCCGCGTTCTCGCCCCGGCCCACTAGATTTCGCCCGGATCCCCTCGGTCCCGACCGGTTTGCACCGCCCCCGGCCATCTTTTCGTGAGAGGAGTATCCAGGATTCACCTTGATCTAATTTGATCCAGTTTGATCGACATGCTACGCTGCGCTCCGGAATGGAGCCACGCTTCCTCACGGTGGCCGAGGCCGCCCGCTATCTCCGCCTCAACCCCCGCTCGGTGTATCTGCTCGCCCAGCGGGGCGGCATTCCGGCGAGCCGAGTCACGGGCAAGTGGCTCTTCCCGGTGCATCTCCTGGATGAGTGGCTCGAGGCGAGCGCGCGCCAGCGGGGCGGGGAGCGGTCGGCCCGCGGGCGCACGACGCTGCCGCCCGGCAGTCTCTTCCTGGCCGGGAGCGACGACCCCGCGCTCCAGAACCTGCCGGATGCCCTCCGCGAGCAGGCGGGCCACCCGGTGCTCTTCATCGCCACCGTCGGAAGCCTCGGGGGTCTGGCGGCGCTGGCGCAGGGCCGAGCCGATGTCGCGGTGTGCGCGCACGTCGCCTCCCCGTCAGGCGGGCCGGACCTCGCGTACATCCCGCGCCACCTGCCTGAGCGCCCCGCCGTGGTGGTCAACCTGTTCGTCCGCGAGCTCGGGCTCCTGGTCTGGACGGGCAATCCCCGGAAGGTCGAAGGCGTGGGCGACCTCCGGCGCGGCCTCCGCTTCGTGAACCGTCAGCCGGACTCCGCGACGCGCGCGTTCACCGACCAAGCCCTGGCCGCCGCGGGGGTCGAGCACGCGGGGGTCGTGGGCTATCGAGAGGAGGTCTCGACGCACTGGGCGGTGGCCCTCCGGGTGCTGCGCGGCGAGGCCGACGTTGGGGTCGGGACTCACGGGGTGGCGCTGGCTCTGAGCCTGGGCTTCGTCCCCCTCGCCCGCGAGCGGCTCGACCTCGTCGTCCCGAAGGACACCTTCTTCCAGCCCCCCCTCCAGACGCTCTTGGAGGCGATCCGGTCGGAGCGGTTCCGCCAGGGACTCGAGCGCCTAGGCGGCTACGACTGGAAGCAGACCGGCCGCGTGCTGGGGGAGGTGGCCTGACCCGAGTCCCATTCGCCGCGCGCCGCCGGTGGTCCGCGCCGGCGCCCGGGATCGGTCATACTGTCCGGGGCTGGCCGATCCTGGCCCGGCCCGGCCGCGCTGCCCGGCGGCCCCGGGCGGCCGAGTGGCCGGCCCGGCCCTAGACCCGTCACCGGAGGACGCCACGGCATGACGCGACGTCGACTCGTCCTGGTCACCCTGATGCTCCTTCTCGGCGCCGGGCTCGCGTGGGGCCAGACGCCCGGCCCGACCTCCCGGACGCTCATCCTCTCGACGACGACGAGCACGCAGGACTCGGGGCTTCTCGATGTCCTCGTTCCGATGTTCGAGCAGGCCACCGGCTACTCCGTCAAGACGATCTCGGTGGGGACGGGCCAGGCGCTCGCTTTGGCCGCGCGCGGCGAGGCGGACGTCACGCTGGCCCACGCGCCGGCGCTCGAGAAGAAGTACGTCGACGAGGGCAAGATGCTGAACCGGCGCCTCGTCATGTACAACGACTTCGTCGTGATCGGCCCCGCCGAAGACGCGGCGAAGATCAAAGGGATGACCGCGGTCGAGGCCCTCCGGATGATCGCTGCCAGGGAGTCCCGTTTCGTCTCCCGCGGGGACAAGTCCGGGACCCATCTCCTCGAGCAGGCACTCTGGAAGCAGGCCGGGATCGAGCCGAAGGGGGCGTGGTACCTCGAGTCCGGCCAGGGGATGGGACAGACGCTCGGCATCGCGAACGACCGTCGGGCCTACACGCTGACCGACCGGGGCACGTATCTCGCCTTCCAGAAGCGGATCGACCTGCCGATCCTCGTGGAGAAGGACCGGCCGCTCCTCAACATCTACTCCGTCATGGAGGTCAACCCGGCCAACGGGCCGCGTGTGAATGCGGCCGCCGGCAAGTCGTTCGCCGACTTCATGCTGTCGCCGGTGGTGCAGGCGACGATCCGCACCTTCGGGGTGGACAAGTACGGACAGGCGCTGTTCGTGCCGATCGCCGGCCAGCGGGAAGAGGAGGTGGGGAAGTGACGCCCGCTCGCCGATCCAGGCGCCGGGGCCGTCTCTCCGGGACGGTCCTCGTCGTCGCCGTGGCGCTTGCCGTGGGCGTGGTCACGCCCGCATCGGCGGAGGAGCTGACGCTGTCCGTCGCCATCAGCATGAAGGAGGCGATCGAGAGCCTCGGCCGGACCTTCGCCGGGCGCCAGCCGGGCGTGACCATGCGGTACAACTTCGGCGCGTCGGGCGATCTCCAGAAGCAGATCGAGGCCGGAGCGCCGATCGACGTGTTCGTCTCGGCGGCGACGCGCCAGATGGACGAGCTCGAACAGAAGAAGCTGATCCTCCCGGACACCCGCCGCGCGTTTGCGCGGAACGTGCTGGTCGTCGTCACGCCGGCGGACGCCGGCCCGGACCTGACGGCGGTGGCCGACCTGCTCACGCCGCGGGTGACCCGCGTGGCCCTCGGCAACCCGAAGACGGTGCCGGCAGGGCAGTATGCCCAGCAGAGCCTGCAGGCCACCGGCGCCTGGGATGCGCTCGGCCCGAAGCTCGTCTTCGCCGAGAACGTCCGCCAGGTTCTGGAGTACGTCGCGCGCGGAGAAGTGGACGCGGGGTTCGTCTACGCGACGGATGTGCCGACGGCGGGGACGCGCGTCCGGCAGGCCTTCCGGCCGGGGGAGGATACCTATTCCCCAGTCGTGTACCCCATCGCGGTCGTGGCCGCTTCGAGCCAGACGTCGCTCGCGCGGGCTTTCGTGGACCTCGTAACCGGAGCGGAGGGTCAGGCGGTGCTCGGCCGGCTCGGCTTCCAGCCGCCGCTTCCCGGGTCACGGTGACCCGCCGCAGGTGATCGGAGGCCGAGCGTAGCGTCCCCGATTGCGGTGCCCGCGTGGGACTGATCGGCGAGGGGCTGGTCCAGGCGGGGGCCCTTCTGGCGGCCGCCGACCCCGAGCTTCTCGGCGTCACCTGGCTCTCGCTCAAGGTGTCGGGGGCGGCGACCGTGCTGTCCCTTTTCGCCGGCATGCCGCTCGGGACCGTTCTCGCGCTCGTGCGGTTTCCCGGGCGCGGCCTCGTCGTGGCCCTCGTGAACACCGGGATGGGGCTGCCGCCGGTCGTCGTGGGCCTCTTCGTGTCGATCCTCCTCTGGCGGAGCGGCCCGCTGGGGGCGCTGGAGCTGCTCTACACGCCGACGGCGATCGTGATCGCCCAGTTCGTCATCGCCGTCCCGGTCGTCACCGGGCTCACGCTGGCGGCGGTCCAGCAGATCCCGGAGCGCTTCCGGCTCCAGGTGCAGGCCCTCGGCGCCTCCCGGCTCCAGCTGCTCGGGGTCCTGATCCGCGAGGCGCGGCTCCCGCTGCTCGCGGCTCTGATGGCCGGCTTCGGCGCGGTGATCTCGGAGGTCGGCGCCTCGCTGATGGTCGGCGGGAACATCCGGGCGCAGACCCGGGTGCTGACGACGGCCACGGTCCTCGAGACGAGCAAGGGGAACTTCGACGTGGCGATCGCGCTGTCAGTCATCCTGCTCGCCCTCACGTTCCTGGTGAACTGTGCGCTCACCTGGATCCAGCAGCGGGGCCGCACCTAGCGCCCGGGCGGGCCCGGGGGTCCCCGGACCCGCGTGCTACAGTCGCTCCCGATGCCGGAGGCCTCGACCAGCGCCCTGTGGCTGTCGCTTCGCGTATCCCTGCTGGCGACGCTCGCGGACGCGCTCGTGGGCATCCCGCTCGCGTACCTGCTCGCCAAGCGACGCTTCTGGGGGCGGCAGGCGCTGGATGTCCTCGTGATGCTGCCGCTCGTGCTCCCGCCCACGGTGACGGGCTACTACCTGATCGTGCTCCTCGGCCGCCGGGGCTGGCTGGGCGGCCCCCTCTACACTCTGACCGGCTGGAGCCTGCCGTTCACTTGGTACGCGGCGGTCGTTGCGGCGGCGGTGATGGCGCTACCGCTCCTCGTCCGACCGGCGCGGGCCGCCATCGAGAGCGTCAACCCGGATCTGGAGCGCGCGGCCTTCGTCCTCGGCCGTTCCGAATGGCGCACGGCGCTCGAGGTGACCCTGCCGCTCGCTCGGCGCGGCATCGTGGCCGGCCTGGTCCTCGCCTTCGCCCGCGCGCTGGGCGAGTTCGGCGCGACGCTCATGCTGGCGGGGAACATCCCGGGACGCACGGCGACCGTGCCGCTCGCCATCTACACCGCGGTCTCGACCGGGGAGATCGCGGAGGCGCGCGTTCTGGTGCTCGTCCTGACGACGCTGTCGTGCGCCGTGGTCGTGCTGGCGAGCCGGCTGGGCAGCCGGCTCTGAGACGGCCGTGATCGACGTCAGCCTCCGGAAGGCCCTGCCCGGCTTCACGCTCGACGTCGCGTGGTCCGCGGGCGACGAGGTCGTGACCCTGTTCGGTCCCTCCGGCGCCGGGAAGAGCCTCACGCTCCAGTGTCTCGCCGGGCTGACGCGACCCGACGTGGCCCGCGTGGTGGTCAACGAGCGGGTGTTCGACGACACCGCCGCCGGAATCGAGCTGCCGCCGCAGGCGCGCCGTCTCGGCTACGTCTTCCAGGGGTACGCACTCTTTCCGCACCTCACGGTCGCGGAGAACGTGGCGTTCGGCTTGCGCGACCGGCCGGGCCCCGAGCGCCGGCGCCGGACGGCCGAGATCCTCGCGCAGCTCGGGCTGGAACCGCTGGCCGGGCGCGACCCGCGCGAGCTCTCGGGGGGCCAGCAGCAGCGCGTCGCCCTCGGCCGCGCGATCGCGCCCGATCCGGCGGTCCTCCTCCTGGACGAGCCGCTGTCGGCGCTCGACGCCCCGTTGCGGCGGCAGCTCGGCGGGGAGCTGCGGAGCCTGATCGTGGGGCTGCGCCGCACGGTCGTCCTGGTGACGCACGACCTCGCCGAGGCGTACCAGCTCGGGGACCGCTTGGTCATCTACGAGGGCGGCCGGGTCGTGCAGGCCGGACCGAAGGCCGACGTGCTCGGGCGTCCCGGATCCGAGCGGGTGGCCCGGCTCATCGGGCTCCGCAACGTCGTCCACGGCACCGTGGTCAAGAGCGCGCCGGATCGCGTCGAGATCGCCTGGCGCGGGCACACCGTCGAGGCCGTCAACTCGCCGACCACACCGTTCCTCGCGGCGCCGGGGAGCGCGGTCACGTTCATGGTCCGCCCCGAGCACGTGCGGCTGATCCGGAAGGACCGGGCCGGGCTCGATCCGGCCCACCACATGAATCTCCTGCGCGGGGCGGTCGTCGAGTCGATCGACCACGGCACGTCGTGGACGCTCCTCTTCCGGCTCGCCGCGCCGGGTTCGCCGAGCCAGGGTGCTTACGACCTCGAGATCGAAGTCCCGCATCTCGTGTACGAGATCCTGGACATCGCGCGGGATCACGAGTGGGAAGTGTCCATGCATCGCGGGGCGCTCCAGGTGCTGGCGGGCGTGTGAGCGCGCCGGTCCTTGCGGCGCCGGTGGCCGAAGGCCGCCGGAAGACGGGGGTCCCGTGAGCGGCCCGGTCGTCGAGGCGGCGGGCGTCGAGATGCGATACGACGGGCAGATCGTCCTCGACGTGCCCGCGCTCGACGTGCTCCCCGGCGAGGTGCTGGCGGTCATCGGCCCGAACGGCGCGGGCAAGTCCACGCTGCTTCGGGTGCTGGCGCTGCTCGCCCGCCCGAGCCGGGGGACGGTGCGATTCCAGGGGGCGGTGCCGCAGACCGAGACCGAGCGGCTTGCCTGGCGGCGGCGGATGGCCTGCGTGTTTCAGGAGGCGATGCTCTGCCGGGGCTCCGTCCTGTACAACGCGCGCCTCGCGTCGCGGCTCCGTGGAGTGGCCCGTCTGGAGGCTGACCGCCGCGCGCGCGAATGGCTCGGCCGGCTCGGGATCGACGCGCTCGCGGACCGCCCGGTGGACCGGCTCTCGGGGGGCGAGGCCCAGCGAACCAGTCTGGCCCGGGCCTTCGCGGCCATGCCGGAGGTGCTCTTCCTCGACGAGCCCTTCGCGGCGCTGGACGCCCCGACGCGGGAGGCGCTGCTCGACGACCTGGGCCGGCTCCTCGCCGCGACGCGGACCACGACGGTCCTGGTCACCCACGACCGGGCCGAGGCACTCCGCCTCGGCGATCGCGTCGCGGTCCTGCTCGCGGGCCGGCTCGCCGAGCTGGGGCCGCCCGAGCGCGTCTTCGGCGCGCCCGCCACCGAGGCGGTGGCCCGCTTCGTCGGGGTCGAGAATCTCTTACCCGGGCGGGTCGTGGCGCAGACCGATGGCGTGATCACGGTCGAGGCGGGCCCGCTGCGCGTGACCGCTGTCGGGGACGCGCGGCCGGGGGAGCGCGTGCTGGTCGGCCTCCGGCCCGAGGACCTCACCCTCGGAGGGCCCCAAGCCTCCGGGCCGACGAGCGCCCAGAATCGCCTGCCCGGTCGCGTCGTGCGCGTCACGCCGCTCGGCGCGCTCTGGCGGATCGGCGTCGATTGCGGGGTGCCGCTCACGGCGCTCGTGACGCGTCCGGCCGTCGCGGCGCTGGCTCTCGCCCCGGGCGTGCCGGTGGAAGTGACGTTCAAGGCGAGCGCCGTCCACCTGGTCCGGCGCGGGGACGGTCGGTAACCCGTGACGCGCCGGCGGAGCTCGATGCGGCGGTGACCGGCCTGCAGCGCCCGCAGCGCGTCCGGGTCGGGGCCGCTTGACACCGCGCGGAGGGGTCTGCTACAAGGGGCTCAACGCGGCAGGCCCACACCCGGGCGTCGACGGGAGGCCGAGTGCGTCACAGCCGAAAGCCAGAGCGGACTTCATGACATGGCCAGTCGCCCGTGTGGGCGCTGGCCGTTTTGCTTTCAGGGCCGGAAGCTCAGAGCCGGAAGGAGGGGGCATGCCCGATCGCGACGCCGTCGTCCAGCGCCTGACCGAGCTCAACGCGGAGTTCCGTCAGTTGCGCGCCGAGCATCAGGCGCATGAGGAGGAGCTGGCGGAGCTCCAAGCCCGCCCGTTCCTCTCCGCCGAGCAGCAGTGGCGGGAGAGCGAGCTGAAGAAGCTCAAGCTCATCGGCAAAGACCGCATGGAGACGCTGATCCAGCAGAACCAGGCTGCCGCCTCGATGTCGGCCTGAGGCCGGCGACCGTCTCGGCCCATGCCCCGCGCGTCCGCGGGCACGCGGGCCCGCGCGGGGCGCCGTGTGTCCGCCTCCCGCCGCCCGGGGGCCCGCTCTCGATCCTCGCCCTCGCCTGATCGCGCGCGCCGCGGTGCGCCCGAGCCTGGCCTGGCCGGCCTGAGTCATGTCGACCGCCACGGCAAGGCGCGGATGGTTGATGTCTCGGCCAAGCCCGACACGGTGCGCGAGGCCCGGGCCCGGGTCACGCTCCGCCTCCGTCCGGCGACGCTCCGCGCCATCCGGCGGGGCGAGATCGTCAAGGGCGACGTGCTCGGCGTCGCCCGGCTGGCCGGGATCATGGCCGCCAAGCGGACGGCGGAGCTCATCCCCCTCTGTCATCCGCTCCGGCTCACCGGGGTCGACGTGTCGTTCACGCTGGACCGCGCGCGCTCGGCGGTCCACGTCGAAACGGCGGTGCGCACGGTGGACAAGACCGGCGTCGAGATGGAGGCCCTCACCGCGGCCGCCGGCGCGGGGCTCGCCATCTACGACATGGTGAAGGCCATCGATCGCGGGATGCGGCTCACGGACCTCTGCCTCCTCGAGAAGTCCGGCGGTCGGAGCGGCCACTGGATGCGGCGATGAAGACGGCCCTGATTCACTCGGACGCCTACAAGCGGTTCGACTACGGGCCAGAGCACCCGCTCCGCATGGAGCGGCTCGGGCTCACGTTCGCCCTCATGGATGGCTACGGGCTCACGCGCCTGCCCGATGCCCAGGTGCTCACGCCGGCGCCGGCGTCCGACGCGGCGATCCGGGAGTTCCACGCCGAGGACTACCTCGACGTCCTCCGCGCCGCCGGCGCCGGCGCGCCCGTGCCCCACGCGTACCGCTACGGGCTCGGTCCCGGCGACAACCCGATCTGGCCCGGGGTCTACGAGGCCTCGGCGCTCGCCTGCGGGGGCTCGATCCTCGCCGCGGAGCTGGTGGCGCGGGGCGACGCGGCGCGGGCGTTCAACTTCGCCGGGGGCCTCCACCATGCGATGCCGGACCGGGCGTCGGGGTTCTGCTACCTGAACGATGCGGTCCTCGCGATCCTGACGCTCCGGCACCACGGGCTCCGCGTCGCCTATGTCGACATCGACGCCCATCACGGGGACGGCGTGCAGGCGGCGTTCTATCGGAGCGCCGACGTGCTCACGATCTCCACGCACGAGCGCGGCGACCGGCTCTTCCCGGGGACCGGCGCGGTCGAGGAGATCGGCGAAGGCGCGGGCCGCGGCTACGCGGTGAACCTGCCGCTCAATCCCTACACCGACGATGCGGTGTACCTCGACGCGTTCGACGCGGTCGTTCCCCCGGTGCTCCGCGCCTTCGGCGCGGACGTCGTCGTCGCCCAGCTCGGCATCGACAGCCACCGGACGGATCCCTTGACGCATCTCGCGCTCTCGGTGAACGGGTTCGCGGAGGCGGTGCGGCGGATCCTCGCGCTCGCCCCGCGGGTCGTCGCGCTCGGTGGCGGGGGCTACGACCTGTCCAACGTCGCCCGGGCGTGGACGGCGGCCTGGGCGCTCATGAACGGGGTGACGCTTCCTGCCGAGCTCCCCCCGGCCTTCGTCGTCGACGCCGCGCCGTATCTCCGGGGGCGGCGGACCCTGTGGGACGAGGCGGTCGTCCTGCCGCTCGAGGCGACGCGCCCGGCGCGCGAGTTCGCCGAGCGCCAGGTGGCGCAGCTCGAGCGGCTGGTGTTTCCGATCCTGGGGGCACCTCCCGCGCGCGGGTGACGCCCCGGTCCGCGTGTGATAGCGTGACGACACCATGGCGGCCGCGCGTCTCGACGGCCCCCGGGGTCGCCTGATCACGGTGGAGGGCGTCGAGGGGGCAGGCAAGTCCACCCAGGTGGAAACCCTGCGGGCCTGGCTCGTGACGCGGGGAGTGTCCGTCGTCGCGACGGCCGAGCCCGACGGGACGCCGCTCGGGGCGAGTCTTCGCCGGGTCCTCGGCGAGGTCGACCGGGTGACGCCCCTGACCGAAGCGCTCCTGTTCGTCGCCAGCCGCGCCGAGCACGTCCAGCGGGTCATCCGGCCGGCGCTCGCCGCGGGTCAGGTCGTGCTCTGTGACCGCTACGTGGACTCGACGGTCGCGTATCAGGGCTCCGGGCGCGGCATCGCGCTCGAGACGATCGCCCAGCTGAACCGCCTCGCCACCGACGGGATCCTGCCCGATCTGACGCTCGTGCTGGACCTCGACGTCGCCGAGGGGCTGCGCCGCGCGCGCGCCCGCCGCGGCGCGCTTGCGGCGTGCGATCCGTTCGAGCGGCTGGCGCTCGAGTTCCACGAGCGCGTCCGGAAGGGCTACTGGGCGATCCGCGATCGCGAGCCCGAGCGCGTCACCCTGATCGACGCGGACCGCGCGCCGGCGGTCGTCGCCGCCGAGATCGCGCGGGTGGTCGGCCAGCGGCTCGGGCTCGCCGCGTGATGACGCGCCCGGACGCGCCCGGGGCCTGGGCCGGCATCGTCGGCCAGTCGGCGGCGGTCGCGCTGCTCCAGCGCGCCATCGCGCTCGACCGGCCCGCGCACGCGTACGCCTTCGTCGGGCCCGCCGGCGTCGGCCGCCGGCTCACGGCCATCGCGTTCGCCCAGGCGCTCCTCTGCCCGACCCGCGGATGCGGCGCGTGCGGGGTCTGCCGGCGCGTCGCGGCCGGCCAGCATCCGGACTGCCGGGTGATCGTGCCGATTCCGCCGAAGGAGAATCCGAAGGGGGCGCTGGCGATCCGGATCGAGCAGGTGCGCGAGCTCGAGCGGGCGGCGGCGCTGGCCCCCCTCGAGGGCAGCCGCAAGATGTTCATCCTCGACGAGACCGAGCGCATGACGCTGCCCACGGCGCAAGCGCTCCTCAAGACGCTCGAGGAGCCCCCCGGGCGGACTCACCTGGTGCTGATCCTGGCGAATCCGCGGGCGCTCCCGCCGACGGTGCTCTCGCGGTGCCAGCGCGTCCGGTTCCGGCCGCTCGATGACGCCAGTGCCGCTCGGCTGCTGGAAGGCCGCGGCGTCGCGCCGGAGGCGAGTGGACTGCTCGCGCGCCTGACGGAGGGCCGGCCGGGGCTGGCTCTCGCGTCGGATCTCGACGCGCTGCGGAGCCGCCGGGAAGCCGCCCTCGCGCTGACCGCCGTGCCGCTGGCGCGGATCGGCAGCGCGCTCGACGGGACGCCGACCGACCGGGCGACCGTCGCGGCGTACCTCGAGCTCTACTGGTCGTGGTACCGGGACGCGCTCTGCCTGGCGGCGGGCGGCGCTCCGACGCTGCTCGTTCACGCTGACCAGGAACCCGCGCTGCGGGCGCTGGCCGCGCGGATGCCGGCGCCCGCCCTTGTGGCCGCGCTTTCCCGCGTGAAGGCGGCGTGGGTCGCGCTCGAGGGGAACGTCAATCCCCGGCTCGCGCTCGAGACCGCGCTCCTCGGCCTCGGCGGGGGCCTCGGCAGGGCGGCGTAGGACGGTCGAGCGATGGACGAGTTTCCGGACGCGCTCGAGTCGGCCGTGCCCCCGCGGCTCGTCGGCGTCCGCCTCCGCGAGGGGGCTCGAGCGGATGACTACCTCGTGGAGGACCTCGTCCTCCACGTCGGCGATCATTGCGTCGTCGAGGTGCCAAGCGGCCACGCGGTCGGCCAGGTGCGCCGGCCGGCGCGGGACGTGCCCGCCTTCCGTCGCGATCGCGCGTACCCCCGGGTGCTGCGGCTGGCGACCGGGGATGAGGTGGCGGAGGACCGGCGTCGCCGCGAGCGAGAGGTGGCCGCCGTCCGGACCTGCCAGCTGCGCGCGCAGGGCCGCGGGCTCCCCCTGAAGGTCGTGGACGTCGAGATGACCCGGGACGGCCGGCGCGTGACCGTTCTCTTCGCCGCCGAGACGCGGATCGACTTCCGCGAGCTCGTGCGGGACCTGGCCCGCGAGTTCCGCGCCCGCATCGAGATGCGCCAGGTCGGCGCCCGCGACGTCACCAAGGTCCAGGACGGCATCGGTCCGTGCGGTCGTCAGCTCTGCTGCTCGACGCATCTCCGCGGCTTCGAGCCGGTCTCGGTGAAGATGGCCAAGAGCCAGGACGTGCCGCTCAACGACAGCCGGCTCCTCGGCAACTGCGGGCGGCTCAAGTGCTGTCTGCTCTACGAGTTCTCGCAGTACGAGGCGCTGCGGGCGCAGCTCCCCCGCGTCGGCTCCGCCTGCCAGGCGGACTGCGGCGGCGGCGGATGCATGGAGGGGCGCGTCCGCGCCGTGAAGGTGCTCAAGGAATCGGTGGTCGTCGGCTTCGCCGACGGAACGGAGGCGGAGGTCCCGCTCTCCCAGCTCACGTGGGAGGGGCGCCCGCATGTCAAGCCGCTCTCCTGAGGTGTTCTACCTCACGACGCCGATTTACTACATCAACGGGCCGCCCCACCTCGGCCATGCCTACACCACGATCGTGGCCGACACGATGGCGCGCTACCGGCGGCTCGCGGGCGACGACGTCTTCTTCCTGACCGGGACGGACGAGCACGGCGACAAGATCGCCCAGGCGGCGGCGAAGGCCGGCATCGCCCCCCAGGCCCTCGCCGACCGGAACTCGCAGGCGTTCCGCGACGAGTGGGACGCGCTCGAGATCAGGCCCGACGACTTCATTCGCACGACGGAGCCGCGCCACGCGCGCGTGGTCCAGGCGATCCTGCAGGCGCTTTTCGACAAGGGCGAGATCTACTTCGGCAAGTACGGCGGCCAGTACTGCTTCGGCTGCGAGCGCTTCTACACGGAGAAGGAGATCGTCGACGGGAAGTGCCCGGACCACCAGACGCCGCTCGTGTACATCGAGGAGGAGAACTACTTCTTCCGGATGTCGGCGTACCAGGACTGGCTCCGGCGCTATCTCGAAGAGCACCCGGACGCCGTCCAGCCGGAGCGGTACCGGAACGAGCTGCTCGGCTTCCTGCGCGAGCCCCTCCAGGATCTGTCGATCAGCCGTCCGAAGAGTCGGCTCCAGTGGGGCATCCCGCTCCCGTTCGACGACCGGTTCGTGACCTACGTCTGGTTCGACGCGCTCCTCAACTACCTATCGGCGCTCGGCGGGGCGGGCGGGGACCGGTTCCAGCGGTACTGGCCGCACGTCCACCACCTCATCGGCAAGGACATCCTGAAGCCCCACGGGATCTACTGGCCCTGCATGCTGAAGGCGGCCGGGCTGCTGCGGGACGATCCGTCGGGGGACGCGGGCCTCCCCGGCTTCGCGCGGCTCCGCGTGAACGGCTACTGGACGGTCGGGGGCGGCAAGATGTCGAAGAGCGTTGGCAACGTCGTCGACGCCCTCGCGCTCACCCGGAAGTACGGCAACGACGCGTTCCGCTACTTCGTGCTGCGGGAGATGCCGTTCGGCCAGGACGCGAACTTCTCGGAGGACGCGTTCGTCGAGCGCCTGAACGCGGATCTCGCGAACGACCTCGGCAACCTGGTCTCGCGCGCCACGACGATGGTGGTGAACTTCGGCGCGCAGGTCGCGGGAGCCCATCCGGCGCCGGCCGACCAGGATCGCGCGATCGGCCAGCGCGCCCAGGCGACCCGGGCGGCGGTCGAGCACGCGATGCAGGAGTTCGCGTTCCAGCGCGCCCTCGTGGAGATCTGGCAGTTCATCGGCGAGCTGAACCAGTACGTCGATGCGACGCGCCCGTGGGCCCTCGCCAAGGACGCGACGCAGCACCCGCGCCTCGCGGCGGTCCTGGCGACGCTCGCCGAGGCGCTGCGCTTTCTCGGCATCGTGCTGGCGCCGTTCATCCCGGGCGCGGCGGCGCGGATCCGGGCGGCGATCCACGATGCGCGGGAGCCGGCGTTGGCGCATGCGGTCGTCGCCGGAGCGCTCGCGCCCGGAGCGGTGGACCGCCTGTCCGGGCTGTTCCCGCGCGTGGACACCAAGGCGCCGGCCCCGGCGACGGGGCCCGAGCCGGCGGCGCCCCCGGCCAGCGCGGTCCCGCGCATCACCATCGACGAGTTCAAGCGCCTCGATCTGCGGGTCGCCGAGGTGCTGGCGGCCGAGCCGGTGCCCAAGTCGAAGAAGCTGCTGAAGCTCACCATCCGGCTCGGCGACGAGACGCGGACGCTGGTCGCGGGGATCGCCGAGCACTACGGGCCCGAGACCCTCGTGGGCCGGAAGGTCGTCGTGGTGGCGAACCTCGAGCCGGCGACCCTCATGGGCGTGACCTCCAACGGCATGGTGCTCGCCGGCTCGGCCGGCGAGACGCTCGCGCTCCTCGCCCTCGACCGGGATCTTCCGTCCGGCGCGAAGGTCCGCTAGCCCTCCGCGGGAACGCCCGTGCCGAGCTCGGCGGACCCGTTTCTCCGGCAGCGGACGAGCGCGCTCGTGGACGGCGGCGCCTGGCGGGCGTTCCTCCGGCGCTGGGGGATCTCGCTCGCGTCGCTGGCCTCGGGTCTCGTGACCCTCCTCATCTTCCGGCGTGGGGTGCCGCACGTCGGCTGGATCATCGGCTACGTCGTCGTGCTCTGGCTTCTCTTCGCGGTGCTCAGCCAGACGCGCGAAGCGCTGCTCGCCGGCGGCCGCCATCTGGTCGTGTGGGCGGGCGACTACACGATCCAGACCCTCTACCACGGGCTCCTGTTGTTCGTGCTCCCCGGCTACTTCGCGAGCACGACCTTCGACGGCATCACCGTCGTCTTCTTCGGGGTCCTCACCGCGGCCGCGCTCCTGACCACGGTCGATCCCTGGTACCGGGCGATCGTGCATCCGCGGCCGTGGCTCGGCCTGGCCTTCTTCGGCTTCTCGCTCTTCGCCGGACTGAACGTCGCGCTCCCGCTGGTCGGCGTGCCGCCGGCCGTCGCGGTGCTCTGGAGCGCCGCGCTCGGCGCGCTTGGACTCACGCCGACCTTCTTCGAGCGCGCGGGGCGCTGGGGTCCGGCGGCGGGGCGCGCCGGCACGATCGCCGTGCTCGCCGTCGGCGTGGCCTGGATCGCCCGCCCGCTGGTGCCGCCCGCCCCGGTGAGCCTGGTGCGGCCGACGCTCGCCCGCGCGGTGAGCGATCTCGAGCCCGTCGAGCCGGTGGCCCGCGTCACGATGGACGAGCTCCAGGCCTGGGGCGGGCTGACGGCGTTCACGCCGGTGGCGGCGCCGGCGCCGCTCCTCCAGGCTGTCGAGCACTGGTGGCGGCACGAGGGGCGTGTCGTCTCGACGGTCAAGCTCGCCACGCCGGTGCACGGCGGCCGGCCCGGCGGCTTCCGCACCTACTCGCGGAAGACCGACTTCCCGCCCGACGCTCGCGGCCGCTGGACGGTGGACGTGATGACCGCCTCCGGCCAGCTGATCGGCCGCCTGCGCTTCCGGGTGGAGGGCTGACGGTGCTCGTCGACACGCACGCCCATCTCCACGATCCGGCGTTCGACGCCGACCGGGCCGCGGTCATCGCGCGGGCGCGGGCCGCCGGCGTGGCCGGCTTCCTGAACATCGGGACGGACGTTCCGACCGCGGAGGCCGCGGTGGCGCTCGCCGCTGCGGAGCCCGACATCTACGCCGCGGTGGGGATCCATCCGCACGACGCCAGCGCGGCCGACGCGACGGCCCTCGCGCGGATCGCGACACTGGCGCGCGCCCCGCGGGTCGTGGCGATCGGTGAGATCGGGCTCGACTACTACCGCGATCACTCGCCGAGGCCCGCCCAGCGCGCGGCGCTCGTCGCCCAGCTCCAGCTCGCGCGCGCGGTCCGGAAGCCCGTGCTGCTGCACTGCCGCGAGGCGCACGCGGATCTCCTCGAGGTGTGTGCGGCCGAGGGCGTGGACGCCGTCGGCGGGATCCTCCACTGCTTCTCGGGCGACCTCGCCGTGGCGCGCCGTGGGATCGATCTCGGGCTCCTGATCTCGATCGCCGGCCCGGTGACGTACCCGAGCGCCCGGCGCCTCGCCGAGGTCGTGCGGGTCTTGCCGCTCGACCGGCTCGTGATCGAGACGGACTGTCCGTACCTCCCGCCGCAGCCCTGGCGGGGCCAGCGCAACGAGCCGGCCTACCTGCCGGTGACGGCCGCGCGCGTGGCCGAGCTCCTGGGCGTGCCGGCGGAGACCGTGGCGGCGGCGACGACGGCGAACGCCACGCGTCTGCTCGCCCTGCCGCCGTTCAGTCTCGCCGCGGCCCCGGCGTGACGTCGGAGCGCGCGCGACGCTGGCGGCGGGAGCTGCGCCGCGTCGTCGGCGGCGCGCTGAACGTCACGGCGGCGCGGCTCATGAATCGGCGCCGGGGGCCGCCGCGACTGCCGGGGCTCGACCTCGCGGCCTACTACGCGCTGCCGATGCCGACTCCGCGGGATCTGGCGGAGCTCTTCGCGGGCCGCTCCAACCGCGAGCGCGGGCGGCTCACCGAGGCGGTGCTCCGCGCGGCGGGCCTTCCCGTCGAGCGCCAGCCCTACCGGACCATCGAGGGCGCGGGCGTGAACCTCGTCGTGGACCTCGGCCCCGGCCCGCGGACGCTGGTCCTCGCCGCGCACCACGACGCCGTGCCGGGAAGCCCCGGCGCCAACGACAACGCGGCCTCGGTGGGCATTCTGCGGGCGCTCGGCCTGCGGCTCGCGGCCCGCCCGCCGGGCCGGCTCCGGGTGCGGCTCGGATTCTTCGGGGGCGAGGAGCGCGCGATGCTGGGATCGCGCGTCTACGTCCGGCGCAACGAGCCCGCCGCGCTGGCGCGATCCCTCGTCGGCGTCGTGAGCCTCGAGCTCTGCGGGATCGGCGACAGCCTCGCCCTGTGGGACGTGACGCCGGCCCTCGAGGCCACGCCGCTCGTCCGGGCCTGGGTCGCGACGATGGAGGCCCTCGGCTATCGGCGGGACGAGACGTATCACCTCGCCGAGCCGGTGCCCTTCTTCGGGAGCGATCACCGGCCGTTCGCCGACCGCGGCATCCCGGGCGTGGGGCTGACCGCGATCCCGCGAGCGTCGATGGAGCCGTTACGCGCCTTCATCTACGGCGGCGTGCGCGGCATCCTCGTGCCGCCCGCGCGCCGGCCGCCGCCCTTCACGACCTACCACACGACGGGCGACGCGCCCGAGACCCTCGAGCCGGCGGCGCTGGCTGCAGTGGAGACAGCGCTCGAGGTGCTGGTGCGGACGCTCGACGCCGTGCCGGGCCGCTAGCGCGCTCGGCGGCCGTGGCCGCCACCGGCGGGCGCGCCGCTCAGGGCGCCGGCTGCTGGGGAAACCGCACGTAGCCGTCCGGCTCGCGTCCGTCCAGGAGCAGGTACCCGTCCAGCGGGTACTGTCGTCTCGAGCGCCAGTGCGGCGACACCGCGCGCCAGGCCCCCTGCCCGTCGAGAGCCAGCACGAGCTCCATCCGGCCGTCGAACACGTGCCCGACCGGCACCCCGCAGTGCAAGTACAGCCACCCCTGACACATCGCGCTGCCCGGCTCGAACAGGCGCGGATTCAGCCCCGGGTGTCTCGTGGCATTTCTGCGGGCCGAGAAGGCGAGCGTGACTCTCGCGAGCCCGTAGTCGTGGCCGAGGGCACGCCGCTCCGGCAGCTCCTCGCCGTGCTCGACAGTTAGCCGGACGAGGTCGTAGTGCCCCAACAGCTCCTGGTCGAGCACGGCACGGGCTTCGTGTAGCGCAGACTCGGCGATCTTCCGGTCCGCGTCGTCATCGGCCAGGGCCGCGGGGCCGGAGAGGGCCCATGCCGCCGACGCGATGGCGGCGACGGTCCGCGCGAAGCGAGCGGGGCCGTGGCGCAATCGAGTCAGGTGAGTTCCGGCCCCGCGAGATGTGGCGTCCCGCGTAGCCGGCGTGCAGCCCTCGCGATTCACGCGCTCCCCTCGGTGGCGGCCCGCGGCCCGCTAGAAGCCCGCCGGGCCGGGCGTGGCGCCGGCCAGGAGCCGGCGGCTCTGCGCCAGCGCCTCCCGACGAACGAGGACCTGGACCGCCCCCTGATCGCCGACGGAGAACGGATGGACGGAGGGCGCGACGTGCGTGCGCAGGATCACCTCGATGCCGTGGGCTTCGAGAAGACCGCGGACAACGAGGGCCTCCGCCTGGCCGCGCACGCGGGTCAGCTCCTCGAACCCGCTGTCGTCCTCGGGCTCGGGCGCGCGGGACGGGAAGGGGATGACCTTGCCGGTCACGGGCCGCCTCGCTCCTCGGCGCTCAGGCGCCCCGCGCCGGTGCGCCGAACAGGTCACCCCAGGCCGGGAGCCCGCCGAGCGCGGCCGCCGTCCGGATGGCGCGGGCAATCGCCTCCGCGACGCAGTCCGCCGCCGCGAGCCCCAGCGCGTCGGCCGTCGGGCTTTCCGCGCGCGCGAGGGAGCCGGTGGCGAGGCAGAAGAGGGCGTCCCCGTCGACGCTGAGATGGGGGGGCGACAGCGCGGCCGCGAGCCCGAGCTGACCGAGGGCCGCGACCCGCCGCGCTTCGGCGGCGTCGAGGGGCGCGTCGGTCGCAACGATGCCGATCGTGGTGTGGGTCCGGCCGAAGCCCGGCATGATTCGATTCTCGCGGAGCTGGCGCGCCGTGTCGATCAGCTGGCGCCCGTCGGGCGCGTCGCGGGCGCCGGCGAGGAGTCCGCCCGTCACGGGATCGCGGACGTCCCCGAACGCGTTGACGGCCACGAGCGCGCCGACCGTGGCGGGCCCGATCTGGCGACTCGCGGTCCCGAGCCCGCCCTTCATCGCTCGCCCGAGGCCGAATGCCTTGCCCACCGAGGCGCCGGCCCCCGCGCCCACCGAGCCTTCCGCGACGGGACCGCTCCCGGCGGCCGCGGCCGCGCGCTCGCCCATCGCACGATCAGGCCGAACGTGGGGCGCGCCCACGCCGAGATCGTAGAGGATGGCACCGATCACCAATGGCACCGGCCCGGCCGTCGTCGGGAGCCCGATGCCGCGCGTCTCGAGATGGGCCATGACGCCGAAGCAGGCCTCGAGCCCGAACGCGCTGCCGCCGGCCAGGACGGCGCCGTGGACCCGCGTGGCGACGTGCCCGGGGTCGAGGAGATCGAGGCCCAGGAGCCCCGTCGCGCCCCCCCGCACCTCGACGGCGGCCACCGCGCCCGCGGGGCAGAGCACCGCCGTGCATCCGGTGAGCCCGACGAGATCCGTGGCGTGGCCGACCAGGAGGCCGGCGACATCGGTGAGTCCGCCCACTAACCGGTACGGGCCGGCGCCACGGGCGCGCGGGGCGTGCGGCTCGCCACCTCGGCGGACAGCTGGCCCGTGGCCACTTCACCGGCGATCTCGAGGCTCCGCTCGACCAAGGCGCGGAGGAAGGGCAGACGCGTGAGCCGGGCCTCCGGATCGGCGAGGGCCCGCGCGACCGCGACGGCGCGGGCCGCCTCCGCCGGGCGCCCCAGCGCGAGCAGCACGTAGGCCTGCTCGTCCAGGCGACCCTGCCAGCGCCGGCGGGTCACCGCGTCGAAGCGCGTCTCGATGATCCGGTCGACGAGCGCGGCGAGCCGCTCCGCCTTGATCTGGTCGCTGACGACCAGCCGGCTCTCGCGCGCCTGGAGCCACTCCACGGACTCGCTCGCCACGCTCGCCGGATCCAGGAACCAGCCCGTGAGCTCGGGAAGATCGAGGAGCGCCGCCGACCCGTCGAGCAGCGCCGGATCCGCGAGGAGGGCGGCCGGCAACCGCGCATGGATCGGTGCCGGCTCCGGTCCCGCGGCCCCGAGCCGCGCGATCCAGTGGTCGAGCTCCGCGGGCACGGTGCCGCCCGCCGCACGGGCGCGCTCCGCCGCCTCGACGAGCGTCGCCCACGCCCAGCGGGGCGGCACGGCCACCCAGGGGAGCGGGCTCTCGGCCTGGACAGCCCGGAGGCGCTCCGCGACCCGCTTCTTGGCGATCGCGCCGGCCGAGAAATCCAGGAGCCCGCTCTCGTCCGAGAGGACCGCGGCGAGCAGGGTGCGCTCGCCGTACGGTCCGGTGAGGGTGAGCCAGAGCCCCCGGCCGCCGGTGCCATCGACCGCGGACATCCACGCCTCGCCGAGCCCGATGCGCGGCGCAACCGCCGGCGGCGCGGCGGGCGGGGGGTCGATGCCGGCCTGGCGGAGCCGGTAGAGGGCCCGCCGGGCCGCGGTGCGCACGACCTTGGCCGTCGCGCGGGCTTCCGCGGCCTCGAGCACCTCGGCCGCCTCGGGTCGGGGGAGCGTCCCGAGCGCCTGCGCGGCCGCGACCGCGCGCTCCGGACGGCTCGCCAGGCAGCGGCGGAGGATCGGGAGGGCCGCGGCCCCGTGCTCCTTGGCGAGCCAGCGGAGCGCAGGCTCGAGCTCGTCGGTCGGGATCGTCGCGAGGGCGGCCTCCACGGTCTCGTCCGTGGGCTCGCCGCCCACCAGGGCCTCCAGGGCCGCCGCTACCATTGGGTCAGGAGCCGGAGCACGGGCTGGAGGGCCGGGGGCGACTCGGCGGGGCGGAAGTAGACGCGCTTCAGGTAGCCGAGGGCGGCGGCGTAGCGCTCGAAGCCCGCGGCCAGGGCGGCGAACAGGCCGGCTTCCGGCCGGAGGGCGGAGCGCTCGAAGTCGGCCACGGCCTGGTACGCCCGCTGCCCCTGGCGGACGTAGTAGGTGGCGCCGGCCCGTCGCTCGACGTGCTCCCGGAACAGGCCGGTCATGAACAGCGCGTAATCCCCCACGTGTTGGCGGATGCGACGCTCCCGGAACGGATCGAAATCCGGCGCCTGGAAGTCCCAGGCCCGCTCGGCCTCGATGAGCAGCCCCGCGACCGAGTCGAGGGGCCGGCCGGCGGCGTCCCGGATCGCGTAGAGCTCCTCGGTGCGCGCGAATCGCGAGAGGAGCTGGGCGAGGTAGGCGCCTTCGGCCGGGCCGCCGAGGCGCAGATCCCCGAGGGCCTGACGCACGACGCGCTCGAAGAAGCGCGCCAGGCTGGCCGTCCGCGCCGGATCGCCGCTCGCCATCGTCGGCTTCCGATCCTCGCTGCGTATGATACCGCAGCGCGCCGGGACGACGCACTTTCCGACGTGGGCCGGCGCGCGCGCGGCGAATTTGTTTGGGCGCGTCGTGGCCCGGATGGGAGAATTTCGCGCGAGGGGGGAACGCATGGCTACGATCCAGCAAGAGCTCAAGCCGCTACCGCGCGAGACGCCCGACGACGACATGGACGAAATGTACGAGGAGGAGCCGCGGCGCCGCGCGTGGGGCGCGATCGCCAGCGTGATCCTCGCGCTCGCGCTCGTCTTCGTCGGCTACCAGTGGAACCAAGCCGCGACCCGCGCCGAGGCGCTCGGTGCACAGGTCAACGGCCTCCGGGCCGAGGCAGAGTCGCAGCGCCTCCGAGCCGAGGATGCGCAGCGGCAGGTCGATGTGATCCAGAAGCGGCTGGCGGCGATCTCGGCGGAGAAGGACTCCCTCACCGAGCGGATCGCGACCCTGGAGAAGGCGGCGGCCACGCCGCGGGCCACGGCCGCCAAGGCCGAGAAGCCCGAGAAGGCCAAGCCGACGAAGGTGGTCGCCTCGGCGTCCGGTCGGCCCAAGGCGACGCCGGTCGCGGGCCGCGCGTCGGCGAAGACCACGCCGTAACACCGGCCGGCGTCAGCCGGCCAGGGCTCGATCGAGCGCGTCGAGCAGACGCGCGTTCTGCTCCGCGGTGCCGACGGTGATCCGGAGGTGCTCCGGGTAGCCGACGGCGGCGCCGTCCCGCACGAGCACGCCCCGGGCCCGGAGCGCCCGCACCACCGGGCCCGTCGGCCGTCCCAGCCGCACCAGGAAGAAGTTGGCCTCGGTCGGCGGATGCCGGAGCCCGCGGGCGGCGAACGCCGCCGCGAGCGCCCGCCGCTCGGCCCACACGACCTGGCGCGTCCGCTCTCGGTGCGCGGCGTCCCGCACGCCGGCCGCCGCGCCGGCCTGCGCCAGCCGGCCGACGTTGAACGGCTCGCGGACTCGCTCGAGCTGGCCCATCACGCCCGAGGCGGCGATGGCATACCCGACCCGGAGCCCGGCGAGGCCGGTGATCTTGGAGAACGTCCGGAGGAGCACCAGGCTCTCCGGCCGGGTCCCGAGGGTCGCGAGCCCGTCCGCCGCGCGCGCTGGCGCCTCGATGAAGTCGATGTACGCCTCGTCGAGCAGGACCATGACGTCCTGTGGGCAGCGCGCGCAGAACCGCTCCCACTCGGCGCGGTCGAGCACCGTGCCGGTCGGATTGTGCGGGCTCGTGAGGCAGACGAGCTTCGTGCGGGGTCCGATGCGGCGAAGGACGTCGTCGAGGTCGATGCGATAGTCGCGCAGCGGGCTCGCGACGACCCGCCCGCCGGCCAGAAGCGTCGTGGTGGAGTACGGCTCGAACGAGGGCTCGGGGATGACCACGTCATCACCGGGATCCACGAGCGCCCGGACGAGCAGCGTGATGATCTCGTCGCCGCCGTTGCCGAATAGGAGCTGCGCGGGCACGATCCCGAGCGTCTCGGCCACCGCGTGGGCGAGCGTCGGCGCCCCCCCGTCGGGGTAGAGATGGATGCGCGCGGCCTCGCGGCGAATCGCCTCGACGGCGAGGGGCGACGGGCCCACCGGATTCTCGTTGGCGGACAGGCGCAGGATCGGCTGGCCCAGCTCGGCCGCGAGCGCATCGAGCGGCGGCGGCACGACGTAGGGCTCGATCTGGGCGAGGATCGGACGCCAGCGCGGCGGCATGGCGGACGGAGTGTACCATCGTTCCCTCGAGCCGCCGGGCGTCGCGGCTCCGCCCGCGCGTGAGCGCCGAGTACAATCGGGGCGTGCCGCTCGCGTCGCGCGTGCCGGGCTTCGACTCCGGTGTCGCGGCGCGCCCCGCCTGGGCGCGCGCGCTCCTCCCCGCGATTCTCGTGGGAGCGTTCCTGCTGCGCGTGGCGGGCCTCGCCTACGGGCTGCCCGACTGGATCTACCACTCGGACACCACGAAGCAGCTCTTGCGGGTCGTCCCGTTCATGCGGGGCGATCTCGTCCCCGAAGACACGTACCCGGTCCTCCACATGTACCTCGCCGCGCTGCTCCTGCGGATCGGGAGCCTCATCGATCCGCACGGTCCGGCCGGGGCGCCCACGTGGTCGCAGCTGGTCGTCACCGTGCGACTCCTCAACGCGGTGCTGGGCACGGCGACGGTGGGCCTCCTCGCCGTCGCGACGCGCCGGTTGTTCGGCTGGCGCGTCGGGCTCCTGGCGGCCGGCCTCCTGGCGCTGAGCCCGGTGTCGATCGTGAACGCCCACTACGAGATGGGCGACGTGCCCCAGGCCTTCTTCGTGGTCGCGGCGTTCGGCGCCGCGGCGACCGCGCTGGTGACCGGGGGCGCCACGCCGATCCTGCTGACGGGCGTGCTGGCGGGGCTCGCCGCCTCCGCCAAGTTCTTCGGCGTGGTCGTGCTCGCCACCGCGCTCGTGGCGGTCGCCGGCGCGCGGCGTCGCTCGCCGGCCCGCGCCGTCGCGCTCCTCGCCGGCGCCGGGATCCTGGCGGTCGTCGCCTTTGCCCTCAGCACCCCGCTGCTGCTGCTCGAGCCGCACCGGTTCCTCGCCCAGGTGCGGGAGTCCCCCGAGATGTTCCTGGGCGTGCCCCTGGGGGCGCTCGAGCGGCTCTGGCTCGGCAGCCGCGTCCTGATCGGGCTGGCCCTCGACTGGTTCGGCGCGCTGTTCGGACTCGCCGCGCTCGCCGGCGCCGCGCTCCTCGCGCGGCGCGGCTGGCCGGGCGCGCTCGTCCTGACGACACCGGCCATCCTGGTCGGGATCTACGTCTGGTTCCGGCCGCATGGGCTCGACGATCGCTACCTCGTGATCCTGGCCCCGTTTGCGGCGACTGCCGCCGCGGTGGCCGTGGCGCGGCTGGCCCGCTGGTCCCGCCGAATGGCGCTGGCGGCGATGGTGACGCTGCTCGCGGTGGGGGCGATGGACGCGCTGAACGTCGCGTTCCTCTTCTGGACGGACGACACGCGGGAGCACGCACTCCGGTGGCGGCGGCGCGATGTGCCCCCGGAGACGCGGGTCATCGGGCTCAGCGAGTTCGCCCAGGACGATCCGCGCGAGCGCGGCCCGCTGCTCCAGACGGACAGCCAGAGCGACGACCGGCTGCATGTCTGGTACTCGGCCCAGCGCAGCGAGGCGGCGATCGGCGCCCTCGCGCGTCTCGAGCGCGAGGGGAAGCTCCTGCGGCGATTCGAGTGGCTCCCGCGCGGGTTCATGTCGCCGACCATCCGCTACTACGACCTCGAGTCCATGAGCGTGCCGTATGCGTTCCCGCCGCCCGACGACGTGACCTCCGACGAGGACGTCGTGTTCCTGGATCCCGACGCGGTGCCCGATCGGCGAGCCATCGTGCTGATGCCGGGCTTTCCGCGGACCTGGATGCTGGTGTCGCGGACCGCCATGCCCCGCGTCACGCTCGCCCTGTCCGGAGAAGGTCGGCTCCGCGCGCACTGGGGATTCCACAGCCGGGGCTGGGACGTCAGCGCCCGGCGCGCCACCATCGTGGAGGTCGACCCGCCCCGAGGGTTCCCCTGGTTCACGCACGTCTATCGGCTGGGGTTCGAGCCGGGCGAGGGCCGTGTCGCCGTCCGCCTGCTCCGCACGCCGTGCGAGGTGGCCGACCAGCGCCTCGCGCTGGGAGAGTGGGCGGCGGCTATTCGCGAGCTGGACGCCTGCCGGGGCACCCGCTGGATGGAGCCGGCGCGGCTCCTCGATCTCGCCTGGGCGCACGTCCGGGCTGGACAGCCGGACGGCGCCCGCGCCGCGCTGGCCGCGCTCGAGCGGGCTGCGCCCGGGCTGCTCGACGCACTCGTCGCGCTCGTCGCCCGCCCCGACGGCGAGAGCTGGCGGCAGCAGTGGGCGACCCTCGTCGGGCGGGGCCGCTTCACCTGGTACGGCCACACGTTTCGCCAGCAGGCGGAGGCGAGCCCGGCGCGGATCGGCGTCGTGGTCGAGGACGAGACGGCCGGCGGCGGCCAGTTCCTGCGCGCCGCGGCCGGCGGGACGCCCCCGAGCGTCCTGAAGGTCTGGCTGCCCGAGCACTTCCTTCGCGGCCGGTACCGCGCGACCTACCGCCTGCGCGCCACGCACCCGAGCGCGGGCCCGATCGCGCGGCTCGAGATCCTCCGGAGCCTGCCGGGGCGCGGCGCGGACGTGGTCGCGGCGCGCGACTGGACGCCGGGGGCGCCGGGCGCGTGGGAAGAGGCCGCCCTGCCGTTTGCGACGGACCAGGAGCCGGTGGATCTCGAGCTCCAGGTGCACTACCTCGGCCGCGGCACGCTCGACATCGACGAGGTGACCGTGGTGCCGGACGTGCGGACGATCCTGGCGGAACGCCTGGCCGCCCTGGCGCCGGTTCGCGGCGCGGGTGGCGCGCCCGCGCCACGCTGAGTCCCCGCGCGCACCTCTCGCCGCCGACCGGCCGGGCAGGATAGGATGCGGCCCGTGAGCGCCGCGACCGCTGCCCACATCGAGGTGCGCGCCGTCGGCAAGCAGTGGCTCACGCGGGACCAGCCGGTGCCCGCGCTGGAGGCCGTCTCGCTTGACATCGCGCCGCAGGAGTTCCTCACGGTGCTGGGCCCGTCGGGATGCGGCAAGTCGACGCTGCTGTCGATCATCGGCGGGTTGACCCCGCCCGACAGCGGCGAGGTTCGCATCGCCGGGCACCCGGTGACCGGGCCGGATCCGCGCCAGATGGCGATGGTGTTCCAGGATCCGGGACTCTTTCCCTGGCGGACGGCGCTCGAGAACGTGGAGTTCGGGCTGGAGCTCCAGGGCATGCCAGGCCCGGCGCGGCGCGAGCGGGCGCGGGCGCTCCTCGAGCCGGTCGGGCTGCGCGGGTTCGAGCGCCGCTATCCCCGCGAGCTTTCCGGGGGGATGAAGCAGCGCGTGGCCATCGCGCGCGCGCTCGCCCTCGATGCGCCCATCCTGCTCATGGACGAGCCATTCGGGGCGCTGGACGAGCAGACGCGGCTCCTGATGGGCGAGTGGCTCCTCGGCATCTGGGCGCGGACGCGAAAGACCGTCGTCTTCGTGACCCACAGCCTGCAGGAGGCGATCCTGCTCTCGCAGCGCATCGTGGTCATGACGGCGCGGCCGGGTCGGATCAAGGCCAGCTTCGAGGTGTCGCTCCCGACGCCGCGCGACCTCGATGCCGCGGACGCGGCGACCCTCCGGCGCGCGCTCTGGGACGCGATCCGCGACGAGTCGCGCCGCGCGCTCGACGGCGGGGCGTGAGGCGCATCGCGCTCGGCCGCCTCGTCCTGCTCGCCGGGCTCCTCGTCGTCTGGGAGCTCTGGGCGCGGCATCGCGACCCGCTCCTCTACGTGCCGCCCTCGCGCGTGATGCCGGCGCTGCTGCGGCTGCTCCGCCTGGAAGCGTATCCGGCCCTGCCGATGCACTTCGGGCTCACGGTGTTCGAGGTGCTCGTCGCGTACGCGCTCGCGGTCGGCCTCGGTCTCGCGCTCGGCTTCGCCCTCGGCCTGCCCCGACACGTGGGGGAGATCTACGAGCCGCTCCTCTCGGCGTGCTACGCGATTCCGAGCGTCGTCTGGTACCCGTCCTTGATGCTCTTCTTCGGCCTGGGTCCGGCGTCGAAGATCGCCTTCGGCGTGCTGCTCGGCTTCTTTCCGGTGGTGCTGGCGGTGCTCGCGGGGCTCCGCGCCGTGGAGCCGCACCTCCTGACGGTCTCGCGGGCGCTCGGCGCCCGGCCGGGCGCGTGCTTCGTCAAGGTCGTCCTGCCCGCGATCACCGCCACGCTGGTGGCCGGGCTCCGGGCGGGGCTCGCGCTCACGGTGGTCGGGGTGCTGGTCGGCGAGATCCTCGGCGCGCGTCGGGGCCTCGGGTACCTCATCAACTACACGTACGGCTTCTTCCGGACCGCGGATTACGCCGCCCTCGCGCTCCTGGCGCTCCTGCTGGTCCTGGTCGTCGACGCCCTCGCCGCCTGGACCGAGTCGCGGGCCCGGCGGTGGACCGAGGGCGCGGCATGAGACCGCGGGCCGCGCCCCGGCCGAGCGCCGCCGGCCGCGTCGGAAGCGCCCCGTGAGCGCGGGCCGGCGCCGACTGTTCCAGGCGCTGTCGATCGTCGCGCTCCTCGCCGGGTGGGAGCTCGCCGTGCGGGTGGGCTGGGCCGATCCGCTCTTCGTGCCGGCGCCGTCGTCGGTGCTGCGCGCCTTCCGGACGATCGGCCCGGAGGCGGTCGGCCTGCTCGGCGAGACGCTGGGGAAGACCCTCATCGCCTACGTGCTCGCCGTGACGCTCGGCGTCGGCGCCGGGCTCCTGATCGGCGGCGTGCGCTACCTCCACGACGTGCTGAGCCCGTTCCTCGTCCTGGCCTACGCGCTGCCGAAGATCCTGGTGCTGCCGTGGATCCTCCTGGCCTTCGGGCTCGCCGCGACACCGGCGGTCGTCTACGGCGTGCTCCAGGGGTTCTTTCCCATCTGCCTCTTGGTGGCCGGCGGCGTGCGGGACGTCGACCGGATGCCGCTCCAGGTGGCGCGCTCGCTGGGGGCGACCCCGGCGCAGCTCTACCGGAAGGTCATCCTGCCGGCCGTGCTGCCGGCGGTCCTCGCCGGGATGAAGCTGGGGATCGTGTTCTGTCTGCTAGGCGTGCTCGTGGTCGAGATGTTCGGCGGGATCCGGGGCATGGGCTTCCTGCTGGTGAGCCTCGCGAACGCGTTCCGCGCCCCGGACCTGTTCGCCGCGACGGCGCTCGTGTCCATCCTCTCGGTCGCGATCGTCCTCGCGCTCGAGCGGGTGAACCGCCGCCTCGGGCACTGGCGCTAGCCCGCCCGCGCGCCCGGCCGGAGGGCGGCGGCCGTCGACGACGGGCGAACGGGCGTGGGCGCCGCCGTGTCGAGGTCGGCGGTCGGCTCGGGTGACTCGACGTGAACGACGTCCCCGATCTCGGCGCCTCCGCGCCCTCGCTCAGTGGTCGGGGCGATGCTCGGCCGGCCCGCCGCCGCCCGTCAGGTTCCGCGCCGTGTTGACCAGGCCCATGTGGGCAAATGCCTGGGGGAAGTTTCCCAGGAGCCGGCGCGTGGCCGGATCGTACTCCTCCGACAGGAGCCCCACGTCGTTGCGCACGGCCAGCAGCCGCTCGAACAACTCGCGCGCCTCGCTCTCCCGTCCCTGGAGGGCGAGATTGTCGGCCAGCCAGAACGTGCACGGAAGGAAGACGCCTTCCCCGGGCGGCAGCCCGTCGATGTCCGTTCGCGTCTGATAGCGCGCGACGAAGCCGTCGGTGACCAGATGCCGCTGGATCGCCTCGACGGTGCCGAGCACCCGTGGATCGGCGGCCGGGAGAAAGCCGACGAGGGGGATCATGAGGAGGCTCGCGTCGAGGAGCTTCGATCCATAGGACTGGACGAACGCGCGCAGCCCCGGGTCGTAGCCCTGCCGGCAGACGTCCGCGTGAATGGCGTCCCGGACCTGGCGCCACCGTTCCACCGGGCCGTCGCGGCCGAAGCGCTCGACCGCCTTCACCGCGCGATCCACGGCGACCCAGGCCATGATCCGGGAGTGCGTGAAGAGCCGACGGGGCCCGCGCACCTCCCAGATCCCCTCGTCGGGCTCCCGCCACGCCGACTCGACGTACTCCACCATGGCCCGGGCGACCCGCCAGGCGTTCTCGTCCGGGGTGAGCCCCATGCGCCAGGCGCAGTGGAGCGCGTCGGCGACTTCCCCGTAGACGTCGAGCTGCAGCTGCCCGCTCGCCGCGTTCCCCACCCGGACGGGCGTCGAGCCTGCGTACCCCGGCAGCCAGGGCAGCTCCCATTCGGGCACGAGCCGGTCTCCGCGGATCCCGTAGAGGATCTGGGCGTGATCGGGCCGGCCGGCCACCGCGCGCACGAGCCACTCCTGCCAGGCGCGGGCCTCCTCCGCGTAGCCGCCGGTCATGAGGGCATAGAGCGCGAACGTCGCATCGCGCAGCCAGCAGTACCGGTAGTCCCAGTTCCGGACGCCGCCGAGCTGCTCCGGGAGGGACGTCGTGACCGAGGCCACGAGGCCGCCGGTAGGCGCGTACGTGAGGGCCTTGAGCGTGATGAGGGACCGGACCACGGGCTCCCGCCACGGGCCCTGGTAGGTGCACCGCGCCGACCACTCGCGCCACCACGTCTCGGCCGCCCCGAGGCGCGCCTCCGGATCCGACGCCGGGGGCGCGGCCTCGTACGACGGATGCCAGGTCAGCGTGAACGGCACTCGCCGGCCGGCCTCTACGGTGAACTCGGCGACGGTCGTGAAATCCTGTCCGCGGAGCGCGACCGGCGTGCGGAGGCGGAGCGCGTTCTCGCCGCCGATGGCCTCAATCCCGTCCTCGCGCCGCCGCACCCACGGGACCCGTGACCCGTAGTCGAGCCGGATGACCAGCTCGAGCCGCATCGGGACGGCGCCCTGCTTCCCTTCGACGACGCGGATCACGTCCAGCGCGCGCGTCCCGAGGGGCATGCCGTCATTCACGACGACGACGCCGGCCTCGGTCTCGAACTCCGTCTCCAGGATCAGCGTTCCCGGTCGATAGCGACGGCGGACCGCGCGGACGGGACCGGCGGGCGCGATCAACCACCGCCCGTGCTCCGGCGTCCCGAGAAGCGCGGCGAAGCAGGCCGGGGAGTCGAAGCGAGGGACGCAGAGCCAGTCGATCGAGCCATCCGGGCCCACGAGCGCCGCCGTCTCGCAATTCCCGATGACGGCGTAATCCTCGATGGGCAGCGGCATGGTCGTTGGCCTTCGATCCCCGCGGGAGGCCCGGCCCTCCGCGGGGGCCTCGGGCTCGGGCGCCCGGCGCGCCGCTAGACGCGAACCGGCGTGAACTCCGCCGTGTAGAGGTCGGCGGTCGGCACCCGCTTTTCCTGGAGCTTGTAGTCGAGGAGCGTCGTCTGCATCACCTCGAGGGCCTCGACGCTGATGACCCCGTCCTTGGAGAGGAGCGGCCCGGAGATCTTCTGGGCCCGCGCGATCGCCTCCTCGGGCCACTGGAGCGTCTTGCTCGCGATGGTCGCGGCCTCGCCCGGGCTCTCGCGGATGAAGCGCACGCCCTGGAAGAGCGCCTTCAACGTCCTCTGCAGCGCGTCCTTGCTGCCCTTGATGGACTCGTCGGTCGCGTAGTACCCCTGGCTGAGCCACTTCGGCGTCACGCTGTCGAGCCGCAGCAGAACCTTCGACTTGCCCTGGAGCTCCGTCACGGCGCCGCCGTCCCCCCAAATGAACGCCGCGATTTCCCCGCGGCTCAACGCCGCCAGCTGGGCATCGAGCCCGCCCAGCCCGACGATGGTCACGTCCTTCTCGGGATCCCAGCCCTGCTGCTTCGCGAGCATCACGGCGAAGACCCACGTGGCTGCGCCGACGCGCGTCACGCCGATCGACTTGCCCTTGAGGTCGGCGAGCGCGGAGATGGCGTGCGCGACGTTGAGCGTGAAGTGATTCCCGTCCACCTGGGAGGCGATGAACCGGATCGGCACGCCGGTGGCGCGGAACACGGGGACGTCGGTCGCCCCGGTGACGCCGATCTGGATCTGCCCGGCCATCACCGCCTTGACGAGGTCAGGCCCCCCGCGGAACGGCTGGAACTCGGCGGCGACGCCCTGCGCCCGGAAGAAGCCCTTTTCCTGCGCCACGAGGATCGGCGTGACCATCGAGAAATCGCCGAGGACGGCGGTGCCGATCTTCACCGGCGACCCCTGGGCGGCGACCGGGCGCACCCGCCCCGTCAGTCCGCTGGCGACCGCGAGCCCCCCGGCCGTGACCTGGAAGAACTGACGTCGCGACGTCCGCATGGCGTGCTCTCCTCTCAGGCCTTCGAGGGGTCTCTACGCGACCGCTCGACCCCTGCTGCCGGGTGGATGGTACGAGGCCGGCGGCGAGGCTGTCAATCGTCGCCGCGCCAATGGTGGCGCGGGTTTGACACCCCCTACCCCCCATGCTAGCGTCGACCTCGCGATGGCTGAGACGCTGGTGGGGCGCCTGCGTCGCGTGGAAGCGACGGTACGGCAGGACTTCGCCGGCCCGGAAGCGGAGTGGCCCGAGCGCCGCCGGCGCGCGCGACTCGACGTGCTCCGCGAGCATATCGCCACCGCGTACGAGCGTCTCCGGACCCGCCACGCGGACGGGGCGTCGGGCGCCGAGAGCGTCCGCTCCCACGCCGCGTTCATGGACGATCTCCTCCGGGGCCTCTACGAGACCGCCGACGCCGAGGTCCGCGCCACGGGGCACCATCCGTCGCGCCTGGTCCTGGTCGCCCTCGGCGGGTACGGGCGCGGCGAGCTCCATCCCTCCTCCGACCTCGATCTCATGCTCATCCACGGCGGCGAGGTGACGCCCTACGTCCAGCGGATGGCGCAGGAGATCCTCTACACCCTCTGGGATCTCGGGCTCCGGGTCGGCCACGCCTGCCGCTCGCTGGACGACTGTCTCGCCCTCGCCCGGACGGATCTGCCGAGCCGCACGTCGATGCAGGCGGCCCGCGTGCTCGCCGGCGACCATCGCCTGTTCCGCGCGCTCCAGCAGACGCTGCGGCGCGAAGTCTACCGTCGCGACTACCCGGAGTTCCTGGCCCAGATGCTCGCCGAGCGGGACGAGCGCTACCGCCGGCACGGCGGCTCGGTGTATCTCCAGGAGCCGAACGTCAAGGAATCCGCCGGCGGGCTCCGGGACGTCCACACCGCGCTCTGGCTCGCGTCGGCGCGGTTCGGCGCGCGGACGCTCCGGGAGCTCGAGGACCGCGGGCACCTCACCGCCAAGGAGAGCGCGGCCACCGACGCGGCGCTCACCTTTCTCTGGCGCGTCCGGAACGAGCTCCACTTCCTCGCGGGAACGAAGCAGGACGTCCTCGAGCGCGGGCTCCAGGCGCCGGTGGCGAAGAGCCTGGGGTACGAGGACGACGAGGTCCGCCTGGGGGTCGAGACGTTCATGCGCGACTACTATCGCCATGCGCGCACGATCCACCGCATCTCCGCGCGGCTGATCGCGCACTGTCAGGAAGGGCTCGCCCGCCACGGCACGGTCGGGCGCCGGGGCCGGCGCGCGGCGCTCGCCGACGGGCTCGTCGTCTACGACGGCCGGCTCCACCTGGCGGAGCCCGGCGCGCTCCAGGCGGATCCCGCCCGGATCCTGCGCGTCTTCTGGCATGCGCAGCAGCTCGGCTGCGAGCTCGACGCCGATCTCGAGCGGGCGCTGGAGGAGGCCGCACCGCGCCTCGGGCATCAGGCCTGGCGCGCGTCCCCCGAGCTGAAGGCGCTGTTTCTCTCGATCCTGCGCTCGTGGGGACGGGTGGCGACCACGCTCCGGCGGATGCACGACACGGGCGTGCTCGGGGCGTACCTGCCGGAGTTCGGCGCGCTCGACTGCCTCGTCCAGTACGACCATTACCATCGGTACTCCGTCGATCAGCACTCGCTGCTCGCGGTGGAGGTGCTGGAGGGGCTCGGCCCGGGGCAGGGACCCGAGACCGACGAGCTGGCGCAGATCATCGCCGAGGTGGAGCGGCCCGAGCTCCTCATGCTGGGCATCCTGCTTCACGACATCGGCAAGGCGCTCGGGCACGGCCACGCGCCGAAGGGCGTGCCGCTGATCAAGGCGGTGACGCGCCGCCTCAACCTCGACGCCGACGACGCGGCGGCGGTCGAGTTCCTGGTCGAGCACCACCTCCTGCTCTCGCACATGGCCGAGCGCCGGGACATCGACGACCCGAAGACCGCCGAGCGCCTGGCGGCGACCGCGCGCTTCCCCGCGTGGCTCACGATGCTCTACCTCCTCACCTGCGCGGACATCCGCGCGGTGGGCCCGGGCGTGTGGAACGCGTGGCGAGGGGCGCTCCTCCGGGCGCTCTACCTCCGGACGCGGACCCACCTCGCCGGCCGGTCGCCGAAGCCGCCGCGCCGGGCGGTCGTCGTCCAGCGGATCGTCCAGGCCCTCGCCGATCCCGTCTACCGGGCGGCCGCGGACCGGCACCTCCAGGCGATGTCCGACCGCTACGTCCGCACGACGTCGCCGCAGCGCATGGCGGCGCACCTCCGGCTGATCGAGCGCCTCCGCGAAGAGACCGCGGTGACCGAGGTGTTCCACTTCCCGGACCTCGGCGCGTCGGATTTCGTGGTCGTCACGCGCGACACCGCCGGCCTCTTCGCCCTGATCGCCGGCACGCTGGCCGCGAACGGGGTGAACATCCTGTCGGCCCAGATCGAGACACGGGCCGACGGCGTGGCGCTCGACACCTTCCACGTGAACGATCCGGGGGGCGACGCGATCCTGGACGAGAGCCGCTGGGAGGCGGTGACCCGGGATCTCCGGCGCGCCCTCGCCGGCGAGTGCTCGGTGGACGCGCTGCTCGCCGCGCGGACGGGGCGGCCCGGCCTCGTCCGGCCGTCGACGCCGGGTCCGGCCCGGGTGACGATCGACAACACGCTCTCCGATACCCACACCGTGGTGGAGGTCAAGGCGCCGGACCGGCTCGGGCTCCTCTATCGCGTCACCCGGACCCTCGCCGCCGAAGGCCTCGACATCGCCACCGCGAAGATCGCCACCGATCTGGATCACGCGCTCGATACCTTCTACGTGACCGATCGGGCCGGGCGGAAGGTCGAGGCGCCGTCCGCGCTCCAGCAGCTGCGCGAGGCGATCGAGTCGGCGCTCGCCGAGGGAGCCGTGTCCGATGCTCGGCCGGTATAGGGGCGAGGTCGCCCGCGTCGCGGACCCCGTGGCCCGCGCGCTGGTCGGCCTCCGGGTCCGTCCGAACCAGCTGTCCTTCCTCGGGCTCGTCGGCTCGATGTGCGCGGCCGCCGCCTTCGCCGCGGACCAGCGGCGGCTCGCGGGGCTGTGCCTGGTCGTCGCCGGGGCGCTCGACATCCTGGATGGGGCGCTGGCGCGAGTGTCGGGTCAGGTCTCGCCGTTCGGCGCCTTCCTCGACTCGGTTCTCGACCGGTACTCGGACCTCCTCGTGCTGACCGGCCTCGTGTTTCTCTTCGCCCGCCTGGGCCGGCTGGAGGGAGTGGTCGCCGTGCTGCTGGCGGTGATCGGCACCGTCATGGTGAGCTACACGCGGGCGCGCGCGGAGTCCATCGACGTCGAATGCCGGGTGGGGTTCATGGAGCGCGGCGAGCGGATGCTCGTGCTGATCCTGGGCGCCCTCCTCGACCTTCTGGTCCCCGCCATCTGGGTGGTGGCGATCGGGGCGAACGCGACGGCGGTCCACCGGATCGCCCACACCTGGCGGGCCAGCCGCGGCGCCCTGCGCTGATCGGCACGGCTCGCGGGCCCCTCCTGATACACTGGCGCATGATGTCGCGTAGTCGCGCTCTGCTCGTCGTGGTCGTCACGACCGGGCTCCTGATCGCCGCCCTCGGCCCGCGGACCGAGTCGGCGGTGGTGGTCTCGCCGACTCCGCTCCAACGCTATCGCGAGGCCCATGTGGCGCTGGCGGGCGGGGACTATGCGCGGGCGCGCGCCCTGTTCGAGGAGGCGCCGGCGGGATTCCTGCTCGCCGACTACGCGGCGTTCTTCGCCGCGGAAGCCGCGCTTCGCGGGGGAGACGAGGCGCTGGCCGTCGCCCGCTTCCGTGCGTTCGGCGAGCGCTTCCCGGACTCCTTGCTCCTGCCGCAGGCGCAGCTCGCGACCCACGACACCCTGTTCCGGCTGGGGCAGTGGGCGGAGGCCGAGCGCGAAGCCCGGCGCTTCCTCGCGCGCTGGCCGGCCCACCCGGAGGCGGGCCGGATCCTGGTCCGGCTGGCCGAGGCGCGCGCCGCGCAGGGCCAGGTGGCCGAGGCGATCGCGGACCTCCGGCGCCGCTGGATCGAGGCGCCCGCGTCGTCCTGGGGCGACGCCGCCCACGAGATCCTCGAGGACCTCGCGCGCACGAACGGGCAGACCGTGCTGCCGCTCACCGTGGAGGAGCAGCTGCTACAGGCGCAGCGGCTGGCGGACGCGGGCGAGCAGAGCGCCTCGGTCCGGCTGCTCGAGGGACTCCTGGCCGAAGGCCCGGAGCCCGCCGTGCGACATCGCGCGCTCGCCCGGCTCGCGCCGATGCTGGGCCGCCTGGCCCGCAGCGATGAAGCCATCGCCCGGCTCGACGCCGCGCTGACCGAGCCGGCGACCTCGTCCCACGCGGCGCTCCTCTACGAGCTCGGGCGCTTGCTCCAGCGGAGCGGCCAGACCGCCCGGGCGGCGTCGGTGTTCGAGCGGCTCCTCACCGAGCATCCGGAGGCCTCCAACCAGCCCGAGGCCGCGCTCCAGCTCGCGCGGGCGCGGGTCGAGCTTGCGCAGTTCGACGCGGCGCGCGAGGCGTTCCGCGACGTCCTGACGCGCTACCCGGACAGCCAGGCGGCGGCGTCCGCGCGCTGGGAAGTGGCCTGGCTCGAGTACCGCACCGGTCGGTACCGGGACGCGGCCCTGGCCTTCCGCCAGCTCTCGACCTCGGTGGGGAGCGCCCGCCTCGCGGGGCTCTACTGGGCGGGCCGCGCGCTCGATCGCCTTGGCGAGAAGGCGGCGGCCGTGGCGCTCTACCGTGAGGTGCTGAGCCGGGGCCCGCAAGGCTACTACGGCATCCTGGCCGCGCGCCGGGTGCGGGACAAGCCGCCGGCGCCGGTCGCCGGGCCCGTCAAGCTCCCCGCGGATCCGGTCGGCCTGCTCAAGTCGGAGTCGCGCTACCAGCGGGCCCAGGCGCTGACCTCGATCGGGTTCGATGGCTTCGCGCTCGTCGAGCTCGAAGCGCTCGGCCGGGACGTGGCCGCGGACAGCGATCGCGCGTGGGCGCTCGGCGTCATCTTCGCCGATCTCGGCGAGGCCGGCCGGAGTCTCCGCTACCTCCGCCGGGCGCTCGGCCCCGCGGTGGAGGCAGGGGCGCCGGGACTGCCGGCGCGTCTCTGGCAGCTCTACTACCCGCTGGGCTACGGCGACCAGGTCCGCACCGCGGCGCGGACGGTGGGGATCGATCCCTTCGTCGTCGCGGCCGTGATCCGCGAGGAGTCCTCCTACGATCCGCGGGCCCGCTCCGGCGTCGGGGCCGTCGGCCTGATGCAGCTCATGCCCGACACCGCGCGCATCGTCGCGCAGGAGCTCGGGCGCCCCCTCGCGGAGGTCGCCGCGCTCTGGGAGCCCGGCGTGAACATCACGCTCGGGTCCCGCTATCTCGCGCAGCTCAACGCGCGCTTCCGCGAGCCGATCCTCGCCGTCGCCGCGTACAACGCGGGGCCGCACCGGGTCCAGCAGTGGGTCGCGGAGCGGCCCCAGGCCGACCTGGAGGAGTTCGTGGACCAGATCCCCTTCGACGAGACCCGCGGGTTCGCCAAGCGCGTGTTCACGAGCTGGCACCACTACCGGCGGCTCTACGGGGACGGCGCCGCGCCGGGCCGCCGCGGGGAGGCCGTGGCGGCGCCGCGTCCCGCTCCCTGAGGCTCCGCGGATGCCCGTCCCGGTGATCATCGACGGGTACAACCTCCTCTACGCGCAGGGGGACGCGCCCGCCCCGGCGACCCGGGCGCGGCTCGTGCGCGACCTGGTCGCGTGGGCAAAGACGCGGAGCCGCCGCGTCGTCCTCGTCTTCGACGCCTGGGACGGGGGCACCCGCGAGGCGCGGACCGAGGCCCACGGGCCCGTCACCGTGGTGTTCACGCGCGCCGGCGAGCGGGCCGACGCGTTCATCGTGCGGTGGGTCGGCGAGCACGCCGAGTCGGTCGTGGTCACGTCCGACCGCGCCGTGCAGCAGGGCGCGCGGCGCCGCGGGGCCGCGGTCCTCGACGCCGACCGCTTCGCCGCGCGGCTGGAGGGGGACGCCCCGCCTGCGGAGGCGGACGCCCGGCCGGCTCGGGCCCGCGGGGCGCACGCGGCCTGGCTCCGGGGCCTCTGAGCGTGACGCTCGCGATCGGCCTCTACATCGCGGCGGAGCTGATCGCCAACGTGACGGCCGTCAAGCCCATCGTGCTCGGCCGGCTCGGCATCGTCGTCCCCGCCGGCGTGTTCGTCTACGCCCTGACCTTCACGCTGCTCGATCTCATCAACGAGCGCCTGGGCAAACGCGGCGCCCGCCAGGTCATCGCCACCGCGTTCTGCGCGAACCTGCTGCTGGCGGCGTACGCGCAGCTCACGGTGTGGTGGCCCGCGCCCGCGTTCTTCGACGGACAGGCGGCGGTGGTGCGCGTGCTCGGCGCGACGCCCCGCATCGTTGCGGCGAGCCTCATCGCGTACATCGTGTCCTCGCTCATCGACGCGGAGATCTTCGCGTGGTGGCGGGCGCGCGTGGGCGGCTACCGGTGGATGCGCGTCCTCACGTCCAACACGCTCTCGACCGGGGTGGACTCGGTGATTTTCGTGACGCTCGCCTTCGTGGGCGTCCTCCCGGTCCTGCCGCTGATCGTCGGCCAGTACGTCGTGAAGATGGCGGTGACGGTGGTGAGCCTGCCGCTCATCTACCTGATCCGGACGACCCCCGGGGCGCCGGTCGACGGCGCGTGGGCGCCAGAGGCTCGATCGTGAGGCCGGCGCGGGGCCCCGGCCTCGGCGCCGCGCTGCGCGGCGCGGTGCTCGGCCTCGCGCTGGTGAGCGGCGCCGAGGGCGCCGCATTGCCCGCCGCAGCGCCGCGCCCGGACCCGGGCGCCGCGGAGTCGACTCCGTCCGCGGTGACCCGCGTGCGGGCCGCCGTCACGGCGATCCAGTCCCGCGTGCCGCCGGACCGGCCGTCGGCGGCGACGCTCGGCGAGGAGCGCTCCGGCGCCGCGACGCTCATCGACGCCGGCGGCCTCGCGGTGACCGTGGGCTACCTCGTCCTCGAGGCGGCCCGGATCGACGTCCACCTCGAGGACGGCCGCCGCACGACGGCGCGGGTCGTGGGACACGACTTCGAGAGCGGGCTCGCGCTCATCCAGCTGGATCCGACCGGTGCCCCGTACCCGGCGGCCGCGCTGGGCCAATCCGCGCGCCTCGCGCCGGGCAGCACGGTCGCGATCGTGGGGGTCGGCCCGAGCGGCGTGGCGACCGGCGCGATGGCTCGCGTGACGGCGGTGGGCCCGTTCGTCGCCTACTGGGAATACCTGCTCGATCGCGCGATCTTCGTCGCCCCTCACCATTCCGGCTTCGGCGGCGCCGCGCTGGTCGACCCGGACGGCGCGCTGGTCGGCGTGGTCTCGCTCCGGCTGTCGGCGGGCCATCTGGCCATCCCGATCGATCTCCTGGCGCCGGTCCGCGACGCGATGGTCCGGACCGGGCGACCCGCGCGCGGCCCGCGCCCCTGGCTCGGCATCCGCGCGGTGGGCGTCGATGGCGGGGTCGGCATCGCAGGCGTCTCCCCCGCGAGCCCGGCCGAGGCGGCGGGTCTCCAGCCGGGGGACGTCATCGTGCGCGTGAACGGGGAGAGCGTCGAGGACGTCGAGACCTTCTACCGGCGACTCTGGGCGCAGCCGGTGAACCAGCCGCTCCAGCTCGTGGTGTCGCGCGGCGGCGTCCTCGAGACGCTCAGTGTCCGCCCGCGCGACCGGTACGCGACCACCGGGCCACCGACCCGCTGAATCGCGCGCTGATCAGCGCGCCAGCCAGAGGCGCTTGATCGCGAGACCGAGCCCTCGGCTGTCGCCTGAGCCGGGCACCCGCTCGCGGGGCACCCGGAGCGGCTCGGCGTGGATCGTCAGCCGCACCAGCCCCGCGGCCGCCTCGAACGGCGCGGCCAGCTCGGCCCACGCGTCGGGCGCGAGCGTGAACGGCGCCGCCCCCGCGGGCGTCGCCCGCCCGTCGGTCTCGACGCGCTCGACGACGAGCCGCCCCGACACCGGACCGAGCCGGGGCTCGCCGGCATAGGCGCGGACGCAGGCGCGCCCCGCGCCGCCCGAGTGGCCGAAGTACGCCTCGGCGCGGCCGCCGGTCCACCGCATCGCGCCGAGCTTTCCCCAGGCCTCGCGTCCGAACCAGCCCGGCCCGAGCTGGTCCTCGTCGCCCGGTCCGAGCTCGAGCGTCGCCGGGAGCGTGCGGTGCGGGAGATAGAGGCTCTGCGCCGCGACCCACCAGCCCTCGAGCGACTCCTCGGCCTGGCGCTCGGTCCGGACCCGGGCGATGGCCGCGTCGATCGCCGGCTGATCGGCGAGGCGCTGGGCCAGCACCCACTGGGCACCCACGTGAAGCCCGACCTCGCGCCCGCGGAAGGAGTCGCGCCACGTGGGCGTGGCGAGGTCCACCCGCACCGCCCCGCGCTGGGCGAGGGCGGCCGGGACGAAGAGGTGGATGCGCACCGGTCGCGCGCTCACGCCGAGCTCGAGCGTCGCCGCCGGCCGCCCGTCGAGCGTCCACTCCGTCCGGAGCGGCGGGGCTTCGCCATCCGGATTGGCGACGACCAGCGACACCAGGGCCGCGCCCGCGCCCGGCGGCAGCGGGACCTCGAACCCCGCGCGCCCCTCGGTCAGGCGGAAAGGGAACGTCAGGCGGCGCGTGAAGCCCTGGGACTGGCGCTCGTCCTCCTCCAGCGGCCCGAATCCCTTGACCTCGCGGAGCGCCGTCCACTCGACCAGGGTCGCGTCGCTCCGCCACGCGCGCGCCATGAGCTGGCCCCGGAGGCTCGGGAAGAGCCGGCGCAGCCGGCCCGCGAACCGGAGCTCGCGCGGCCCGACCCGCTGACCCCGGACCGCGGGGATCTCGTGCGGCGCGTCGAGCGCGTCGGAGTAGTAGATCCGGTCGAGCCGGAAATCGTAGAGGTCCTTGCCCTGGAGCGCGAGGTAGTAGGCGAGCTCGTCCGCCGTGTACTCGCGGTTGTGCCGGTGATAGAGGAGCGAGGGGAAGAGCTCGTGAAAGGCCCGGCTCACGGGCGGCTGCGCGCCCCACCCGTGCCAGAGCCGGGACAGGGTCTCGATGCGCCGCACGTTCGGCGTCGTGAGGATCAGGAGGCCCCCCGGGCGCAGCACCCGGAAGATCTCCTTCAGCGTGTGGAACGGGTTCAGGTGCAGATGCTCGAACAGCTCGCAGAAGAGCACGGCGTCGATCGACGCCGTCGGCAGCGGAAACGGCTCCCGCTCGACCTCGCACCCGCGGATCGTGATCTTGCGCTGGCCGCAGCGCTCGAGGAAGTCGGCCCAGGCACCGCCGCCCTCGATCGCGTTGTTGAGGCCGGTCACCTCCCAGCCGCGGGCCTGGGCGAGCGCCGAGAGGTGGCCGGGGAACGAGCCCACGTCCAGGAGCCGGCGGCCCTCGCCCGCCGGCAGGAGGCGGAGCGTGTCCTGGTAGCGCAGCCGGTGATACTCGAGGTAGCCGGCTTCCCAGTCGGGCAAGCGGCCGCGCCCGAAGGCGTGGATCTCGCGGCTGATGTCGGCGACGTCCGGCGGCGGTGACTCGTCGGCGGGACGGGGCCAGAGCGCCATGCGCCGCTACGATACGCGCCCGGACCCGGCCACGCCAGGCGCGGGGGCCGCGCCGACGCCGCCGGGCGGCCGCGCCGTCAGGGCTCCCGGATCTGCGTTTGGGTGATCTTCCCGGACGCGTCGACCCAGAAGAGGTAGGACCGGGCGTACGCCGAGTAGCCCATGGCCGACGGGGGCGGCACGGCGCCGACGTTCCGCTTCGAGGTGTCCTGGCTCAGATCCTTCGTCCGCGTCTGCACCATCTCCTCGTAGACGAGGATCTTCTGGTCGCCCTCCATCAACTCTCGAGTCGGCGTCCCCCACTCGCGGGCGAGGTCCGTGGCGGGCCGGCCCACCCAGGGCTGGACATCGTGGGGCGGGGGGACACCGCCGCAGGCGGTGAGCCCGAGGGCGATGAGAGCGAGCCCGAGCGCGAGTCGTCGCATGGGCTCCATGCTACATCAGGCACGAGGGAGGCGGCAGGCCCGACGCGCACCGGCGTGGAAAGGGCGGATATCGACTGCCGCCCACTCGCGGACCGTATCGCGCCGCCCGGCGTCCGGGGCAGTCGACGGGACCTACGAGGCTTCCGGGGACGGGGGCGTGCCGGTCGGCTCCGCGGCGGCCGGGGGCTCTTCCTCGACCCAGCTCCACGGCACGGTGATGACGGTCCGCGGGCTGTCGAGCTCGACGGAAACCTGGCGGGCCTTGGGATTGCCGCCCACCACCACGCCGGCCGAGCCCGCGGCGATCCAGGTCGTGTGCGGGCTCGCGATCGGCACCCGCAGGTGCACCCGCATGCCGAGGTGGATGCGCGCAGGCGGGCGCCACGTCGGCGCCGGCGTGACGGTGGCCCGGTCGCTCGGGCGGAACCAGAACAGGCGCAGGAAATCCTGGAGCGCCATGGCCCGCACGATAGGGCCGGGGGCCGAGCGCGGTCAAGTCGGGATCCGGCGATCGCGGCCGCCGCGCCCGCCCGGATTCGGCCTCCGGGGCTCGTGGTATCCTGTGCGCCGTTTCACGGGGCGGGGCTCCCCTCACGCGCCGCCCGGGGAGGCCCGGACGTGGAAACGATCGCTGCCGCACAGCTCGAATCGCTGACGACGCGCATCTTCGCGGCTCTCGGCGTGCCCGAGAGCGACGCCGCTTGGGTCGGCCGGCTCCTGGTCCGTGCCAACCTCCGGGGTCACGATTCCCACGGCGTCATCCGGATCCCGCAGTACGTCGGCTCGATCCGGAAGGGCGAGGCGAACCCCCGGCCGGCGCTGACCGTGCTCGCGGAGACCCCGACCACGGCGATCGTGGATGGCGACCTCGGTCTCGGGCAGGTCGTGGCGCGCCGGGCCGCGGAGGTGGCGCTCGACAAGGCCGCCCGGCTCGGCCTCGCCGCCGTCGGCACGCGGCGCTCGAACCACATTGGCCGGCTGGCGGACTACGCCGAGCTCGCGGCCGCGCGCGGGTTCGTCGGGCTCGTGTGGGCCAACGCGCCGACGGCCCACTCCGTCGTCCCGTTCGGCGGCCTGAACCGCAAGCTGTCCACCAATCCCCTCGCCATCGCGGTGCCCGGCCCGGACGGCGGCGTGGCGATCTCGGTGGACATGGCCACCAGCATCGTGGCCGAGGGCAAGGTCCGCGTGAAGCGCAACCGGAAGGAGCCCCTGCCGAACGGCTGGGCCATCGATCCGGCGGGCCGGCCGGTGACGGATCCGGAGGTCTTCTACGGGCCCCCGCGCGCGGGCCTCCTGCCGGTCGGCGGCCATAAGGGCACCGCGCTGGGCCTGATCGTGGAGGTCCTGGGGGGCATCCTCTCCGGCGAGGGCGCCATGGGCGAGCGCACGGGGCCCGTCCACAACGGCACCTTTCTCCTCCTCATCGAGGTGGCGCGCTTCCTGCCGCTGATCGACTTCACGGGCCAGGTGACGGACCTGGTCCGGTGGGTCAAGTCGGCGGCGCCGGCGCCGGGCGTGGGCGAGGTGCTCGTCCCCGGCGAGCCCGAGGCGCGGTCCGAGGCCCACCGGCGCGCCCACGGGGTCCCGGTCGAGGCCGAGACGTGGCGGCAGATCCAGGAGATCGCCGCCGAGCTGGGCGTCGGCTAGGCGGCGGGTCCGCCCGATCCCGACAGCTCCTCCCCTCGGCCGCGGCCTTTGGAACCTCGCCGCCGGGGCCCCGAGTTCTCTCGAGGAGCGTACGGGCGCCGGCACCTGACCCCTGCAGGGCCGGGCTCTTGCCTGCTCCGGAGCGGCCGGCCTATCCTACGCACGTGGACTGACCATCGGGCCGCTTCCGACGGGCGGCCGGTCGCCGCGATCAACCGACACGAGGCGTGCGGAGGGCACCGACGATGAGGAACCGAGTGGGATGTGTGCTGGCGCTCGTCCTGAGCGTCCTCCTGGCGGCCGCCACCGCCGAGGCGCAGAAGAAGACCCTCGTGATCGGGCTGAACCAGGACCCGGACATCCTGGACCCCACGCTCGCCCGGACCTACGTGGGGCGCATCATCTTCGAGCACATGTGCGAGAAGCTCTACGAGATCGACGAGAGCCTCAACATCTACCCCCAGCTGGCCGCCGAGCTCCCGCGGTTCACCGACGGGGGCAAGACGGTCACCATCAAGCTCCGCTCGGGGGTCAAGTTCAACGATGGCACCGCGATGGACGCCGAGGCGGTGCGGTTCTCGCTGGACCGGCACCGTAGCATGAAGGGCTCGAGCCGTCGGAGCGAGCTGGATCACGTCGATGCCGTCGAGGTGGTGGATCCAACGACCATCCGGCTCCGCCTGAAGGCGCCCTTCTCCCCGATCACGGCTATCCTGGCCGACCGCGCCGGCATGCCGGTGTCGCCGGCCCAGGCGCGGAAGCTCGACGACAAGTTCGGCACCGCGCCGGTGTGCGTCGGCCCCTGGGCGTTCACCGAGCGCGTGGCCCAGGACCGGATCGTCCTCGACAAGTCGACCCACTACTTCGACCCGAGCCAGGCCAAGTTCGACCGGCTGATCTTCCGCATCATCACCGACGACAACGTCCGGCTGGCGAACCTCCGCTCGGGCGACATCGACTTCATGCACCTCGTCAACCCGACGCACGCGGCCAGCCTTCGCAAGGAGGGCAAGTTCGACGTCTCCAGTGTGCCGGGCATCGGCTACTCCGCGTTCAACGTCAATCTGCGGAACAAGAACGGCAAACCGCCGGCGGCGCCCGGGGATCTCGGGACGCCGCTCGCCAACGATCCGCGGGTGCGCGAGGCCCTCGAGCTCACCATCGATCGCGAGGCCCTGAACCAGGTGGTCTGGGAGGGCCAGTACACCCCGGACTGCACGCCGATCTCGCCGGTGAGCCCCTTCTACGACAAGAGCCGGAAGTGCCCGGCGCGGGATATCGCGCGCGCCAAGAAGCTGCTGGCCGACGCGGGGTTCGCCAATGGCTACAGCTTCGAGATGACGGTGCAGAACCAGCCGCCGGAGCGGCGGGTCGGTGAGGTCCTCCAGCAGATGGCCAAGGAGGCGGGCATCAACATCACCATCCAGCCGATGGAGTTCGCCGCGGCCCTGGATGCGGACGACGCGGGCAAGCTCCCGAGCTTCCTGGTCGGCTGGAGCGGCCGGGTCGATCCCGATGCCAACATCCATCAGTTCCACACCTGCCAGGGCAGCCTGAACACGACCCAGGCCTGCGACGAGACCGTCGATTCGCTGCTGAACAAGGCCCGCGAGGTGAGCGACGTCGCGCAGCGCACCCAGCTCTACCGGGAGGCGATCGACAAGATCGCGGCGCGGCGGAACGTGATCTACCTGTACCATCTGAACTACATCGCGTCCTACCCGAAGAACCTCAAGGGATACAAAGCCGTGCCCGACGGGCTGATCCGCATCAAGGGCGTGAGCTGGAACTAGCTCCGAGCGGGCCGCGGGGGCCCCGCCGGGCTCCCGCGGCTCACCGCACCCGCGGAACGTCGTGACCGAGTTCCTGATCCAGCGGGGTCTCATCTCGCTGATCACCCTGTTCCTCATCACGGTCATCGTGTTCACCGGGGTCCGCATGATCCCCGGCGACCCGGCGCGCGTGATGGCGGGAACCGAGGCCGACGCCGCCGGCATCGAGGAGATCCGGCAGAAGTACGGGCTCCGGGACCCGATTCCGATCCAGTACGTGAAGTGGGTGGGCCGGGCCCTCCACGGGGACCTCGGCGAGTCGATCCGCACCCGCGAGCCGATCGTGCGCCTCGTCGCCCAGAAGCTGCCGATCACGCTCCAGCTGTCCGCGTACGCGATGCTGGTCGCACTCGTGATCGCCATCCCGATCGGCGTGCTGGCGGCGGTGCGGCGGAACACAGCCTGGGACTACCTGGCCGGGAGCGTGTCGCTCTGCGGCGTGTCGATTCCGAACTTCTGGCTGGGGATCATGCTGATCCTCTTCCTCTCGGTCCGGCTCCACTGGCTGCCGGCGTCGGGCTACGTGTCCCCCTTCGAAGACCCGTGGGGGAACCTCCGGCGCCTGCTGATGCCGGCCGTGGTGCTGGCGGCGCAGCTGACGGCGGTGCTGATGCGCCAGACGCGGAACAGCATGCTCGAGGTGCTGAGCGCGGACTACGTCCGGACCGCCTACGCGAAGGGCCTTCGCACCGGCATCGTCGTGTTCCGCCACGCCATCCGCAACGGGCTCATCCCGGTCATCACCATCTTGGGCCTCCAGCTCGGGGCGCTGATCAGCGGGGCGGTCATCACCGAGCAGATCTTCGTGGTGCCGGGCTTCGGCCGCTTGATCCTGGAGGGCGTGTTCACGCGCGATTACCCGATCGTGCAGGGCGTGGTGCTGATCACCGCGAGCGCCTACGTGCTGCTGAACCTCTTGGTCGACGTGTCCTATTCCCTCCTCAACCCGCGGATCCGAGTCCAGGGCGGTCGGCATGAGTCCTGACGCGGTGCCGGCCACCGCCGTCCTGGCGCCCGGGACCGCGCCGCGCGGCATCGTCGGCCACCGCCTCCGCCTCGCCTGGCGGCGGCTTGCACGCCGCCCGCCCGCCGTCGTCGGCACGGTGGTGGTGCTGGCATTCGTGATCGTGGCGCTCGCCGCCCCGTGGCTGGCCCCCGCCGACCCGAACGCGACCAGCTGGAGCACGATCCGGAAGGCACCCAGCTGGGCCCATCCCTTCGGGACCGACGACCTCGGCCGCGACAACCTCTCGCGCGTGATCTGGGGCGCGCGGATCTCGATGCAGGCGGGCGTGCTGTCCATCCTGTTCGCCATCCTGGTGGGGGTGCCGGCGGGCCTGATCGCCGGCTACTACCGCGGGGTCGTCGACCAGGTGTTGATGCGCCTGACCGACGCGTGGCTGTCGTTCCCGTTTCTCATCCTGGCCATCGGGCTGGTGACGATTCTGGGCGCCTCCCTCACCAACGCCACGCTCGCGATCGGGCTCGGCGCCACGCCGACCTACATCCGGCTCACCCGGGGCCTGGTGCTGGCGACGCGGGAGGAGGACTACGTGCACGGCGCCCGGGCGCTGGGCGCCGGCGACCTCCGGGTCATGCGCCGCCACGTGCTGCCCAACATCGTCAGCTCGATCCTCGTCCAGGCGACGGTTTCGATCCCGACGGCGATCATCGCGGAGGCGGTGCTCTCGTTCCTCGGGCTTGGCGTCCAGCCCCCCGCGCCGAGCTGGGGCACGATGCTCAACACCGCCCAGGCGTTCCTCGAGACGGCGCCGTGGATGGCCTGGTGGCCGGGGCTCGCGATCTTCGTCCTCGCGCTCTCGTTCAATCTGGCCGGGGACGGCCTGCGCGACGTCCTCGACCCCCGGGACTACTAGCGCGTCCCCGCCGTCGAGCGATGCTCCGCGAATTGACGGCTCACCACCCCGAATGGTACGGTCTCGACGCACGACGTCCGGCCACCGCGGCGAATTGCGAGAGACGCCTGACAGCGCGTGTCATGGCCTGGTCGACACGGTGACCGGCGCAATGCCGGGTGGGCGGCAGTCCGGGCCCGCGGGCGGCGGCTCCCCGATCCTGTCGGTCCGCGATCTCACGGTTCGCTTCGGCGGCATCGTCGCCCTCGACGGCGTCTCCTTCCAGGTCGCCGCCGGTCAGATCGTGGGGCTGATCGGGCCGAACGGCGCCGGCAAGACGACTCTCTTCAACTGCCTGTCCCGGCTCTACACGCCGGAGCGCGGCCTCCTCGAGTTCGAGGGACGCTCGCTGCAGAAGGCCGCGGCGCACCGGATCCCGGCGCTCGGGATCAGCCGCACGTTCCAGAACCTGGCGCTGTTCCCGAGCCTCACGGTCCTGCAGAACGTGATGGTCGGAGTGCATTGCCGGTCCCGGGGCAATTTCGTGGCCAGCGCTCTCCGGCTCCCGTCGGTGCGGGGGGAGGAGGCCGAGATCCAGGCCCGGGCCCGCGAGCTGGTCGCGTTCTTCGGGCTCGAGGGCGTGGCGGATCAGCGAGCCGCGGGCCTGCCGTTCGGCACGCTCAAGCGCGTCGAGTTCGCGCGGGCGCTGGCCGGGCAGCCCCGGCTCCTCCTGCTCGACGAGCCCGCGGCGGGGCTGAACCACGAAGAGGTCGGGGCGCTCGCGCGGCTCATCCGGACCATCCGGGACGACCGGGACGTGACCATCCTCTTGGTCGAGCACCACATGGGCCTGGTCATGGAGGTCTCCGACCGCGTCGTGGTGCTCGACTTCGGACGCAAGATCGCCGAGGGCTCGCCGGCCGAGGTCCAGCAGCATCCGGACGTCATCCGCGCCTACCTGGGCGTGGCCCCCGGCGAGGCGGCGCTCCGCTGATGGCGATCCTCCTCGAGGTCGACGCGCTCCACGTCGCCTACGGCGCGACGCGCGCCCTCCACGGGATCGGATTCGCGGTCGAGGCCGGGGGTATCACGACGATCCTGGGCGCCAACGGCGCGGGGAAGACGACCACGCTCCGCGCGGTGTCGGGGATGGTGGCGCGGGAGGGCATCATCCGGTTCGACGGCCAGCGGATCGAGGGCCGGGCGAGCGAGGACATCGCGCGGCTCGGCATCGCGCACGTGCCCGAGGGCCGGGGGACCTTCGTCGACTTCACCGTCGAAGAGAACTTGCGGCTCGGCGCCTACGTGCGGCGCGACCGGGTCCGGGTCCGCCAGGACCTCGAGCGCGTCTACACGCACTTCCCGGTTCTCGGCCAGCGCCGGCGCCAGGTCGCGGGGACCCTGTCGGGCGGCGAGCAGCAGATGCTGGCGCTGGCCCGGGCCCTCATGCTGCGGCCGCGCCTGCTGCTCCTCGACGAGCCGTCGCTCGGGCTGGCCCCGCTCGTGGTGCAGGAGATCTTCCGGATCGTCCGCACGATCAACGAGCGGGACGGAGTGAGCGTGCTCCTCGTGGAGCAGAACGCGGCGCTCGCCCTCGGGCTCGCCGACCACGCGTACCTCCTCGAGACCGGGCGCGTCGTCCTGGCGGGCGCCGCCGACGAGATCCGCCGGAACGACGCCGTGCGCCGAGCATACCTTGGGTATTGACACCCTTCTCCAGCAGATCGTCTCGGGCCTCGCCACTGGCGGGATCTACGCGAGCCTCGCGCTGGCGCTCGTGATGATCTACCGGGCGACCGAGATCGTGAACTTCGCCCAGGGCGAGATGGCGATGTTCAGCACGTACCTCGCGTGGTCGATGCTGAACGCCGGCCTGCCCTACTGGGCGGCGTTCCTCGGGACCCTCGTGCTCGCGTTCGTAGGCGGGGTCCTCATCGAGCGCGTCATCGTCCGGCCGGTCGAAGGGAAGTCGGTCCTGACCTTGGTCATCGTGTGCATCGGGCTCCTCGTCATCGTCAACAGCGTGGCGGGGTGGATCTACTCGTACGTCATCCAGCCCTTCCCGAGCCCGTTCCCCAAGGCGCCGATCCGGATCGGGCGCATCGTCTTCGGCGCGCACGATCTCGGCGTGATCGGCGTGACGCTCGTGCTGCTTTGCGTCCTCTACGCCTTCTTCCGCTTCACGCCCCTCGGGCTCGCGATGCGCGCGGCCGCGCAGAATCCGGCCTCGAGCCGGCTCTGCGGCATCCGCGTCGGCTGGATGCTCGCGCTCGGCTGGGGGCTGGCCGCCCTGGTGGGGGCGGTGGCGGGGATGCTGATCGCCCCGGTGATCTTCCTCGAGCCCAACATGATGGGCGGCATCCTCATCTACGCCTTCGCGGCGGCGACGCTCGGCGGGATCACCAGCCCGTTCGGCGCCGTGGTCGGCGGCTTCCTGGTCGGAGTCATCGAGAACCTGGCGGGCACGTTCATCGGCACCGAGCTGAAGCTCACCGTCGCGCTCCTGATCATCATCGTCGTGCTCCTCGTCCGCCCGAGCGGATTGTTCGGGCACGCGGCCGTGCGGCGGGTCTGACCGTGGCGCGCGCCCGGTCCGTGGGCCTCGGGGCGTGTCTCCTGATCGCGCTCGCCCTCCCGTTCCTCGTGGGCGGGTTCCGCCTGTTCCAGTTCACGCAGGTCTGGGTGTACGCGATGGTGCTCCTCGGCCTGAACCTCCTGACCGGCTACAACGGCCAGATCTCCCTCGGGCACGGCGCGTTCTTCGCCCTGGGCGGGTACACGACCGCCATCATGATCGACCGGTGGCACGCGCCGTACGGGTGGACCATCCCGGCGGCGGGCCTCCTGTGCTTCGTCGTCGGCTTTCTCTTCGGGATCCCCGCCCTCCGGCTCGAGGGCCTTCATCTCGCGCTGGCCACCTTCGCGCTCGCCCTCGCCGTGCCCCAGATCCTCAAGTACTTCGACTCCTGGACCGGCGGGTCGCAGGGCATCGTGCTGTCGAAGCCGCGGCCGCCGGCGGGCGTGCCCCTGTCGCGGGACCAGTGGCTCTACTACCTCGCCTTGGGGGTACTTCTGATCCTGCTCTGGCTCACCGGGAACCTGCTCCGGAGCCGGCCCGGCCGGGCGATCGTGGCGATCCGGGACAATCCCATCGCGGCCCGCGCGATGGGCGTCAACGCGGCGCTCTACAAGTCGCTCACGTTCGGGGTGAGCGCCAGCTACACCGGGATCGCCGGCGCGATCGGCGGCCTGGCCGTCGCCTTCGTCGCGCCCGACTCGTTCAACGTGTTCCTCTCGATCACCTTCCTGGTCGGGATCGTGATCGGCGGCCTCGCCTCCGTCCCGGGGGCGATCTTCGGCGCGCTGTTCATCCAGTTCGTGCCGAACTACGCGCAGGAGATCTCGAAGGCCGCGCCGTGGGCCATCTACGGCGTGTTTCTCATCGGGTTCATGTACGTCATGCCGGACGGAGTCGCCGGATTCCTGCGGCGCCTCGCGAACCGCGTCGGCGGGCGGGCCCACCCGGCTCGTCCCGGCGCGTCCGCCACACCAAAAGGGGGGCAACATGTCCAAACGTAGAAGCGCTCTCGGCCTGATTCTCGCCATCGCGCTGGGGCTCGTGGCCGGATCGGCCTGGGCGGCCGATCCCGGCGTGACCGCGACCGAGGTGAAGCTCGGCAACACCAATCCCTACAGCGGCCCGGCGTCCGCGTACGGGACGATCGGCAAGTCGATCGGCGCCTACTTCAAGAAGATCAACGAAGAAGGCGGGATCAACGGCCGCAAGATCAACTTCGTCACGCTCGACGACGCCTACAGCCCGCCCAAAGCCGTCGAGATGGTCCGGAAGCTGGTCGAAGACGACAAGGTGCTCCTTCTCTTCCAGACCCTGGGCACGCCGTCGAACAGCGCCATCCACAAGTACATGAACGACGAGCAGGTGCCGCAGCTGTTCGTGGCCACCGGCGCGACCAAGTGGGGGGACCCGAAGGGCCATCCCTGGACGATGGGCTGGCAGCCCACCTATCAGGCCGAGGGGCACATCTACGCCCAGTACGTGCTGAAGAACGTCCCCGACGGGAAGGTCGGCATCCTCTACCAGAACGACGACTACGGGAAGGACTATCTCAAGGGCTTCAAGGACGGCCTCGGCGACGCCGCCAAGAAGGCGATCGTGCTCGAGCAGTCCTACGAGGTCACCGACCCGACCGTCGACTCGCAGATCGTGAACCTGAAGAACAGTGGCGCCAACGTGTTCTTCAACGTCACGACCCCGAAGTTCGCGGCGCAGGCGATCAAGAAGGCGGCGGACATCGGCTGGAAGCCGGTCCACCTCCTGAACAACGTGTCCGCCTCGGTGGGCGCGGTGCTGAAGCCCGCCGGCCTGGACGCGTCGCGGGGGCTGATCACCGTCCAGTACCTCAAGGACCCGACCGATCCCCAGTGGAAGAACGACCAGGGCTACAAGGACTGGGTCGCCTGGATGACCAAGTACTACCCGGACGGGAACCAGACGGACGCCTTCAACGTCTACGGCTATTCGGTGGCCCAGACGATGGTCCAGGTGCTCAAGCAGGCCGGCAACGACCTCTCGCGCGCCAACGTCATGAAGCAGGCGGCGAGCCTGAAGGACTTCGTGGTCCCGATGCTGCTGCCCGGCATCAAGATCAACACGAGCGCGACGGACTTCTATCCGATCGAGCAGGAGCAGCTCGCCAAGTTCGACGGGGAGCGCTGGGTGCTCTTCGGCGAGATCTTCGACGCCAGCAAGAAGTAGCGGATCGGCGCTCCGGCGGGGCCGGCCGGCCCCGCCGGGTGACGCCCGGGCCTAGAGCGCGGCCGCCAGCTCTCGGTGACCGCGCTCGGCGAGGAAACGCCGCGCGGCGTCGAGGCGCGGGATCCCGCGGCGCCCGCCGAGGGTGCGGCACTTCATCGCCGCCACCGCATTCGCGAACGTCAGCGTCCACTCGAGCGGCCAGTTCCGGAGCTCGCCCACCGCGCACGCGCCGTGGAAGACGTCGCCAGCGCCGTTGGTGTCGACCACCGGCACGGGGAATCCGGGGGCGCGGACGTCGCGCCCGCCCTCGAGGCCGAGGGCGCCCTCCGCCCCGAGCGTGGCCGCCACCCGGGCCGGGCCGCGCGCGGCGAGCGCGCGGAGGCCGTCGTCCAGCGCGGCGCGCCCGGTGACCTGGGCCACGAACCGGGGATTGCACACGAGGAGATCGACGCCGGGCCAGACGGCGTCGATGCCGTCCACCACGCGCTCGCCGTCCATCGTCACCCGCATCCCGGCCTCGCGGGCCCAGCGCACGGCCGTCGCCGCCGCCTCGGGATCCACCCCGTCCACGTGGAGGAGCCGGCCGGAGGTGATGACCCGCCGATCGAGCTCGTCGGGCCGGATGTTGTAGGCAGGCGGTCGGCGGTAGAAACCGGTCCGGAGGCCGGTGCGGGCGTCGATGAGCATCATGCTGACGTGGCCGACGCTGCCCCGGGCGCGGAGCGCGTGCCGCACGTCGACCCCGTCGCGCGCCAGGAGCCGCCGGCCGAGCCGCGCCCAGTAGTCGTCGCCGAATTTACCGACGTAGCGTGCGCGGAGGCCGAGCCGGGCGCACGCCACCATCGCCGTCGCGATCATGCCGCCCCCCTGGACCTCGAACTCGCGGAGCGGCGCCTTGGTGTCGGGCTCCGGGTGGCCCTCGATGACACCGAGGAGATCGAGGGCGTTCGTCCCCAGGCCGACCACGTCGACCGGAGACGGCGCGGGGACGGCGGGCAGGTTCACGGGTCTCCTTCCGCGGGACGGCGGGCGTGCAGCGGCGCGCGCCGGTGGATTCTCCGCATGGTGCCGGCCGGGTGTCAAGGCGCGCGCGGCGGGAAGCGCTCGGGGGCCCGGGGCGTGGCCTGGATCGATGATGGGCGGATCACCCTTGTCACGGCGTGGAGGGCCGTGCATCATCCCGAGGAAGCGGTCGCCGGGGGCGACCGCCGCGCCGCGATCACTCCGAGCGCTCGTCAGAGCCGGCGGAGGCGTCCATGGCAGGGATGGGCCGAGAGTTCAAGGCCTTCGTGATGCGGGGCAACGTCGTCGACCTCGCGGTCGGCGTCGTGATCGGCGCGGCGTTCGGACGGATCGTGACGTCGCTCGTCGGCGACGTGATCATGCCGCCGATCGGCGTCGCGCTCGGGGGCGTGGACTTCTCCCAGCTGGGCTGGGTCCTCAAGCCGGCAATGGGCGACAAGCCGGCCGTCGTGCTCGGCATCGGGAAGTTCATCCAGGCGATCGTGGATTTCCTCATCGTCGCGTTCGTCATCTTCCTGGTGGTCAAGGTCGTGAACCGCTTGAAGCGGGAGGAGCCGGCCCCGCCGCCGGCCGGGCCGTCCCCGAGCGAGCGGCTCCTCGGCGAGATCCGGGACCTGCTCCGCCAGGGCCGCTAGGCCTTCCGCGCATCCGCCCCCCGCGCTCCGGCCGCACTCGAGCTGATCGTGGAGACGAGCCCGCGGTGGTTGACGCCCGCCCCGAGTCGCGGGGGCGCGGCGACGTGACCGGGGACGACGTCCTGGCGATGGACGCCTCTCCGGGCCGCCCCACGCGGGCGGCGCTCGCGCTCCTGGTCGGGTATCAGCGGTGGATCTCGCCGCTCCTCCCCGGCGCGTGCCGGTTCTGGCCGACGTGCTCCGAGTACGCTCGGCTCGCCCTGCTCCGTCACGGGCTCCTCCGGGGCGGGCGACTCGCGCTCTGGCGACTCGGTCGCTGCCATCGGTTCGCGCGCGGGGGGATCGATCCGCCGCCCTGAGCCGCCGCCGCGCGGGCAGGCCGCGCCTTGCGGCCTGCGGACTTCCGGCGGGCTGCGCCGCGGCCTGTCACACCGGACCGGTCCGGGCATCCAAGGGGGTAGACGGGCCCGGAGGCCCGCGGAGGAGGACCGAGATGACGAAGCGTATCGCGTGTGGCGACGTGGTCCAGGGGTGCCAGTTCACCGCCGAGGCGGCGACGGACGAGGCCTTGCTGGCGGCGGTCCGGGCGCATGCCGCGGAGGACCACGGCGTGGAGGACGTCACGCCGGAGCTGGCGGCCAAGGTGCGGGCGGCGATCCGGACCCGCTAAGCGGCCAGACATGCCGATGTCCCCCGTTGCGGTGATCGCGGACGAGGAGCTCGCCGCGCGCGCCGCGGCGGGCGACGCGGCCGCCTTCGAGACCCTCGTGGGTCGGCACGAGGCGCGCGTCTATCGGCTCGCCCATCGACTCACCGGGAGCGACGCGGACGCGCGGGACGTGCTCCAGGACGCGTTCCTGGCGGCCTACCGGGGCCTCGCGTCCTTCCGGGGCGCGGCCCGCTTCTCCACCTGGCTCTACCGGATCACGACGAACGCGGCCCTGATGCACCGGCGGGCTCGCCGCCGCCGTCCGACCGAGTCGCTGGAGGAGTTCTTGCCGCAGTTCGACGAGCACGGACGGCATGCGCCGGAGGTGGGGGAGCTCGAGGCGGCGAGCCGGGCCGACGACGTGCTGGATAGCAAGCTCCTGGCCGAGCAGGCGCGGGCGGCCCTGGAGCGGCTGCCGGATCTCTACCGCGAGACCTTCGTGCTCCGCGATCTCGAGGAGATGGACACGAGCGAGGTGGCGAGCCTTCTCGGCATCGACGCCGCCGCGGTGCGGCAGCGCGTGCATCGCGCGCGCCTGATGCTGCGGGGGTATCTATCGCATCTCGTGGGAGCGAAGACGTGATGGCGAATCTCACGTGCCGGGATGGGGTCGAGCTGTTGATGGACTACCTCGAGGGCACGCTCGGGTCGTCGGAGCGCGAGGCGATCGAGGCGCACGTGTCCGGGTGCCCGCGGTGCGTCGCCTTCGTCGAGAGCTACAAGCGGACGCCGCGGATTTTGCGGGCCGCCACGGCCGAGGCCTTGCCGGCGGACCTGGCAGACTCGCTCCGTCGCTTCCTGGCCGCGCGGCGCGCCGCGGAGGACGCGTGATGCACGTCGCCGAGCTGTGGCGGTACCCCGTGAAGTCGCTGGCCGGCGAGCGCCTCGAGGAGACGGACATCCAGCGCGACGGGCTCGTCGGCGACCGGCTGGTCCAGGTGTACGACGCGCGCGGGCACGTGATCACGGCGCGGACACACCCGGATCTGCTCGGGCATCGCGGCACGCTCGGGCCGGACGGGGAGCCGCGCATCGACGGCTGGCCGTGGTCGTCGACTGAGGCGGCGGCGCGGATCACCGAGGCGCTCGGCTGGACGCCCCGGCTCGAGCGCTTCGTCGGGGAGGAGCGGTTCGACGTCCTCCCGCTGCTGGTCGCCACGGACGGCGCGATCCGGGCCCTCGGCGTCGACGGCCGGCGTCTCCGCCCGAACATCGTGGTGGGCGGCGTCGACGGGCTGGCCGAGCGACAGTGGCCCGGCCGGCGGCTCCGGATCGGCGAGGTGGTGATCGCCGTGGCGAAGCTCCGGTCGCGCTGCGTGATGACCACCTACGATCCGGACACGCAGGTCCAGGATCCGGGCGTGCTCCGTCGGATCGTCCGGGAGTTCGGCGGCACGATGGCGCTCGACTGCGCCGTCGAGGCCGGCGGACTGGTCCGCGTGGGGGATCCGGTCGTGCTGCTGTAGAGGGTCCCGCCGCGATCCGCCCGCCGCGCTGATCCCCTCGATCCCATCCCCTGGGGTCGGGGTGGCCGAATATCCCCCCACATGCTGTGGTTGTTCCATATACACAACTCGTGTTTAGTAGCCCTGGCGATGCTGCACCCATCGCCGAGCCCATGGCGCCCGTGTCTTTGGCCGCGGAGGACAGTCGATCGGCGTCGACGCCCCGGCATCCCGCGCTGGTGGCGGCGAGCCATCCTGCCTTGGCCGCGAGCCTCGTCCGGCCGGGCGTCCGCGCCCTCCCGGAGCCGAGGACGCCGACCGGGCTTGCGCCGCTCGACGCGCTCCTCGACGGGGGATTCCCGCGCGGACAGCTCGCGGAGCTGATCGGCCCCCGAACGTCCGGGCGCACCCGCGTGCTGCTCGGCGCGCTCGCCGGCGCGACGGCACGCGGCGGCTGGGCGGCGCTCGTCGACGGGATGGATGGGCTCGATCCGGCGTCGGCCGAGCGGCTCGGCGTCTCGCTCGAGCGCCTCCTCTGGATCCGCTGCGGCGGCCGGCTCGCCACGGCGTGGCGCGCGGCGGACGTCCTCGTGCACGGCGGCGGATTCGAGCTGGTCGCGATCGACCTCGGAGATGCGCCGCCGTGGGCGCTGGCGCGCACCCCGCCGGCCGTCTTCGTGCGGCTGCAGCGCGCGGTCGAGCGCCGGGCGACCGGGCTGCTCGTCGCGGGACCCCGGCGCGTGGCCGGCAGTCTCGCGGCGGTCGCGGTGGCGCTCGTCCCGCGCGCCGTCCACTGGGCCCGCGGCGGCCCCGGGCTGCTCGCGGGGCTCGAGACCGAGGCGCGGCTGATCCGCTCGCGGACCCGGGCCCCGGGCGCCGGCGTGCGATTCGTGTGGACCGCGCTCGATCCGATGCCCGGCGCGTCGGCGGCGTTGCCCCGCGCGGCCGCGCGCGACGCGCGGTGATGACCGCGGCGCCGGCGCGCTACGCCTGCCTCTGGGTACCGGGGTTCGCCGCCGCGGCGCTGGTGCGGCGGGATCCCGCGCTCCGCGGCCGGCCCGTCGCGGCGCTCCGAGGGGCGTCGCTCCGGTGCGTCGTCGCCGTCACGCCGGAGGCAATGGCCGGCGGGGCGCGGGCCGGGATGAGCGCAACCGAAGCGGCCACGCGCGTGCCCGATCTCGTCGGCTGCCTCGAGGATCCCGAGGCCGAGCGCGCCGCGGCCGGGGCGCTGCTCGATGCCGCGTGGGCGACCTCGCCGCACGTCGAGGTGGTCGAGCCGGGAACCCTCTGCCTCGATCTCGGCGGGCTCGCGGCGCTCTTCGGGGACGAGCAGCGCCTCGGCGAGCGGCTGGCCGCGGCGGGCGACACGGTCGGGTTGCCGGCGCGGATCGGCATCGGCGCGACGCGGACCCTGGCGCGGCTCGCGGCGCGCAGCGGGCCGGGGATCCTCGTGGTGTCGCCGGGCGCGGAGCCGGAGTTCCTCGCGCCCCGCGCTCTCCGGCTCCTCGAGCCCGAGCCGGAACTCGGGCTCGCGCTCGAGCGCTGGGGGATCGAGACGCTCGGCGCGCTCGCGGCGCTCCCGACGGCCGCGCTCCTCGCCCGCCTCGGCCCGGCGGCGGTGCGGCTCCAGGCCGAGGCCCGCGGCGTGGATCTCGCGCCGTTCGTGCCACAGGGCGCGCCCGAGCCCTGCCGCGAAGCCGTCGCGCTCGACTGGGAGGTGCCCTCGCTGCCCGCGCTCGCGTTCGTCCTGGATCGGCTGCTCGCCCAGATCTCGGCGCGCCTCGCCCTCCGCGACGCCGGGACGGCGGCGCTGCGCGTGACGCTCCGTCTCGCGGACGGCGGGGAGCACGCGCACCGGCTCGGCATCACGACGCCGCTCCGCGACGGCCGGACGCTCGGCCGCCTCCTCCGCGCCGAACTCGAGCCGCTCCGGCTCACGGCGCCGGTCGTGGGCGTGGCCGTGGAGGCAGAGCCCGTCCCGCTCGCCGCGCTCCAGACCGACCTCTTCGCGCCGCCCCGCCCGAGCCCGCGCGAGCTCGGCGAGATCCTCGGCCGGCTCGCCGCTCTGGTCGGCGCGGATCGGGTCGGCGCGCCCGTCGTGCCCGACACCCACCGGCCCGACGCGGTTCTCGTGGCGCCGTTCCCCGGGCGCTCGCCCGCGCGGACCGGAGACCCGGACCGCGTGCCGCCCCCCTGGGCCACCGGCGCCGTGCTCGTCCGCCGCCGGCTCACGCCGCCCCGACCTGCCCAGGTCGAGTGCCGCGAGGCCCGGCCGGTCCGGATCGAGGCCGAGGGACTCCGGGGCGCGGTCGTCGCGCTCGCCGGGCCCTGGCGGAGCGCGGGGGAGTGGTGGGCCGAGACGGCGTGGGCGCGCGAGGAGTGGGACATCGCGCTTCCGGACGGCACGGCCTGCCGGCTCGCCCGGGACCTGACGACGGGGGAGTGGAGGATCGATGCGCTCTATGACTGACTCGCGATTGGCGCCGCGCGGTGAGTGCTCACTGCGGCGGCGGTCCGCTGACTCAGGAGGGCGAGACCGGCAACTATGGGCGGAGGGAAGCGGGCGGGGTCGAGGCCCGCAATCCGGAGGGGCACATCAGACCGGCCAGGAACCGGGCTTCGGCCTCCGCGGCGACGCGGTTGCCCCGGATCGTCCAGTGAGTGTCCCGCTCTTTGTAGAGCGCGTCGGCCGACGCCTGGCTCGCCTCGATGAAGACGGGGGTGAGATCGACACAGGCCAGCGCCGTGCGCTGGCAGTACGCGGTGAGCTGGCGATTGGGCAACCACGGATCGAGCGCGTCCAGCGAGAGGGCGGCGTAGCGGTTGCGATGCCGCAGCGTCTCGACCAGGGCCGCCCGCTGGGCGGGGTAGACCTGGAGCGACGACGGGTAAACGGCCAGCGCCATGCGGCGGCCGCGCCGAGCGACTTCCCTGCGAATCGTGTCCAGATGCCCGAGGACCGAGCGCCAGGCGCGATCCACGATCGCGGGATCCTCGGGACGGTACATGCGGCGCAGCTCATCGACCTGAACGCCGACGAACGCGGTCTCCGTGAAGACGGGACCCGTCAGGGCCGGTGTCTGCTCACTCACATGGCGGCTCGGATCGACCAGCATGCCGCCACGGGGCGCGGGGCCGCGGTCCGCGGGCGCCACGGGGGGAGGCTTGCCCAGGTTGTCGACGCCTTGCCAGAGTCGGAGTGCGTTCCCCGCAAGGGTCCACAGGCGCAAGGCGTCCAGGGAGGCGAGGACGCCTCGGGCGCGCGATCGTTCGTGAGTGAACTGGTACAGGTCCGGGCCGTCGTTGCCGGCATAGAAGTTGACCAGCACGAGGTCCGGGTCGTATGTGGCGAAGCCGAGCATCACGATGGTCTCGTAGTCCCGGACCCCGGTCCCGCTGATGCCGAAGTTGAGGACGTCGAGATCCTGGCCGGAACAGCTCTCCCGCAGGCGCATCTCCAGGATGGTCATGACCGCCTGAGGGTAGGGGACGATCCCATACGTGAACGAGTCCCCGATCGCCAGGATGCGGAACCGCCCGGCCGGCTTGGGGACGACGAACTCCTCGTCATTCATCCCGAGCGCGTTGTTCCAGTAGTTGAACCAGTTGCGGTGGGGAACGATTTGCGTGGGCTGTGACGCGAGGTATTCCGCCAGGGAGGCGAAGGCCTGCGAGCCTCGACGATCCCGGGGGACCGCAAGGTCTCGGACCGCGGGGCTCCACCAGGCGGCGAGCCGGACCACCCCCTCGCCCAGCGCGAGGGCCGCGACGATCCCGAGGACGAGGACCCCGAGGGTAGAGCCGCGCCGAGCTCGCATCATTCAGCCGCGTGACGGTGATCCGCCCCGCCGCCTCAGCATAGCTCGAATCGCTGGACGCCCGGCCGCCGGGCGGCGCCATGGATGATCCCGTACGTCGAGCTGTCCGTCCGGAGCGCGTTCAGCTTTCTCGAAGGGGCCTCCTTGCCCGAGCGCCTCGTCGAGGCGGCGGCGCGGCTCGAGCTGCCCGCGCTGGCTCTCGTCGACGTGGACGGCGTCTACGGGGCTCCGCGCTTCCACAAGGCCGCTCAGGCCGCCGGCGTGCGGCCGCTCGTCGGCGCCGCCCTCACGCTCGCCGACGACACGCGGCTCGGGCTCCTCGTCGAGTCCCGCGCGGGGTACCGGGCGCTCGGCCGTCTCCTCACGCGCGTGAAGGCGCGCGCGCCGAAGGGGCAGGCGCGCGCGACGCTCGATGACCTCGACGGCGCGGTCGAGGGACTCGTCGGCCTCACCGGCGGGCTGGACGGGCCGCTGACCCCGGATCTGCTCGCGGGACGCGTGACCGAGGCCCACGCGACGCTCGCGCGTCTCGCCCGGAGCTTCGGTCGAGACCGGCTCTACGTGGAGCTTCAGCGACACGACACGCGGGAGAGCGAACTGGTGACCCGCCGCGCCGTGACGCTCGCGCGGGCGGCCCGGCTGCCTCTCGTCGCGACCGGCGGCGTGCGGCACGCGACGCCGGCCGACCGGCCGGTCCTCGACGTCCTGACCGCCGTCCGGCTCCGGACCCCGCTGGACGCCCTCGGCCGGCGCCTGGCGCCGAATGCCGCGCAGCACCTCCGGACTCCGGCCGAGATGGCCCGACGCTTCGCCGATCTGCCCCAGGCCCTCGCGGCCACTGCGGAGATCGCCGCGCGCTGCCGCTTCACGCTCGAGGATCTCGGCTATCGCTTCCCCGACTATCCGGTGCCCGACGGCCGGCCCCAGATCGCCTATCTCCGGGAGCTCGTCGAGACCGGCGCGCGCGGGCGGTATCGCCCGGTGACGGCGCGCGTGCGCCAGCAGCTCGCCCGCGAGCTCGCGCTGATCGAGAAGCTCGCCCTGGCCGGCTACTTCCTGATCGTGTGGGACATCGTGCGCGAGGCGCGGGCGCGCGGCATCCTTGTCCAGGGCCGCGGCTCGGCGGCGAACAGCGCGGTCTGCTACAGTCTCGGGATCACGGCGGTCGACCCGATCGGGATGGACCTCCTCTTCGAGCGCTTCCTGTCGGCGGAGCGCGGGGAGTGGCCCGACATCGATCTCGATCTCCCGTCGGGCGACCGGCGCGAGGCGATCATCCAGTACGTCTACGGGCGCTACGGCGGGACGAGCGCCGCGATGACCGCCAACGTGATCACCTATCAGCCGCGGCGCGCCGTGCGCGAGGTCGGCAAAGCGCTCGGCCTACCGCCGGACTTCCTGGACCGGCTGGCCAAGGGCGTGCCGGGCTGGGGCTACCAGGACCCGGACGAGGAGGCGCCCGTGCGCCACCTCGCGCGGGCCGGCGCCGACCTTACCGACGCGCGGATCCGACGCTTCGCCGCGCTCTGGCAGGCCGTCGTCGGGCTACCGCGCCATCTCGGCCAGCATTCGGGCGGCATGGTGCTCTGCGCCGGCCGGCTCGACGAGGTGGTGCCGCTCGAGCCGGCGACGATGCCGGGGCGGGTCGTCGTCCAGTGGGACAAGGACGACTGCGCGGATCTCGGGATCATCAAGGTCGACCTCTTGGGCCTCGGCATGATGGCCGCCCTCGAGGAGGCGATCGCGCTCTGCCGCGCCGCCGGCCGCGAGGTGGATCTCGCGCACCTGCCGCCCGACGATCCGGCCGTGTACCAACTCCTCCAGGCCGCCGACACGGTCGGGCTCTTCCAGGTGGAGAGCCGCGCCCAGATGGCGACCTTGCCCCGCTTGAAGCCCCGGCGCTTCTACGATCTGGTCGTCCAGATCGCGATCATCCGGCCCGGCCCCATCATCGGCCAGATGGTCCACCCCTTCCTCGCGCGGCGGGCGGGGCGGCAGCCGGTCGTCTATCCGCATCCCTCGCTCGAGCCGATCCTCCGCCGGACGCTCGGCGTGCCCCTGTTCCAGGAGCAGCTGCTCCGGATGGGGATGGTCGCCGCGGGGCTCACCGGCGGCGAGGCCGAGGAGCTGCGCCGGGCGTTCGGGTTCCGACGCTCCCGCGCCCGGATGCAGGTGATCGAGGCGAAGCTCCGAGCCGGGATCGCCCGGAACGGAATCACCGGCCCGGCCGCCGAGGAGATCGTGCGGGCGATCACCGCGTTCGCCGAATACGGCTTTCCGGAGTCGCATGCCGCGAGCTTCGCGCTGCTCGCCTACGCGAGCGCGTACCTGAAGGTCCACCACCCGGCCGAGTTCTACGCGGCCCTCCTCAACAACCAGCCGATGGGCTTCTACCATCCGGCGACGGTCGTCCGGGACGCGCTCCGCCGCGGCCAGGCGATGCGGCCAGTGGATGTCGGCATCTCGGTGTGGCGCGCGACGGTCGAGGCTGGCGCCGTACGGCTCGGCCTCGGACAGGTGAAGGGGCTCCGCGAGGCGGCGGCGGCCCGCCTCGTGGCCGCGCGGCAGACGCGTCCGTTCGCGTCGGTGGACGATCTCTGCGCGCGGGCCGGCCTCACGCGGGACGAGGTGACGACGCTCGCGGAGGTGGGCGCGCTGGGGAGCCTCGGGCTCCGGCGCCGCGCGGCGCTCTGGCAGGCCGAGCGCGCGGCGCGCCCGCCGGGCGCCCTCTTCGCGGGCCACGCCCCGGCGCCCGACGTCTCGCCGCTCCGCGAGATGTCGGTGACCGAGCGGCTCGTCGCCGACTACCGGGGGACCGGCGTGACCGTCGGGCCGCATCCGATGGCGCTCCGCCGCGACGACTGGGCGCGGCTCGGCGTGACGCCCGCGGCCGGCCTCGCCGCGCTCGCCAGCGGCCGTCGCGTCCGGATCGCCGGCGCCGTGGTCGTGCGGCAGCGCCCGGGGACGGCGAAGGGCTTCGTCTTTCTCTCGCTCGAGGACGAGACCGGGATCGCCAACGCGATCGTGCAGCCCGCGCTGTTCGAGCGGGCGCGCGCCACGCTGGTCCACGAGCCCTTCCTCCTGGTGGACGGGGTCCTCCAGCACGAGGACGGCGTCACGGCCGTGCGGGCGACGACGGTCCGGCCGCTTCCCGCCCGCGCCGCGGTGCCGTCCCACGACTTTCACTGAGTCTTCATCACCGGGCGGGCTGCGCGCGGCTCCTCCGACGGAGCGCGCTGACTGGCGGCTCGGGATCAGGATGGGCTCGGGCGGGGGTGATTCGTCGAACGGCCCCGTCCGGGCGCTCGCGGGCCTTGCGGCCCCGCGAGCGCCGGATCGAGGATCTTGCGGCTAGGGCTGGAGTGCGCTGACCGTCACCGGTGTCTTCACGAGGAAGTGGGCCCGACGATTCTGCGCCCAGCACCCCTCGCTGCTCTGGCGGCACATCGGCCGCTCCTCGCCGTAGCTCACGAGCGTGATGCGCGATGCGGCGACCCCGCGCGCGACCAGCTGCTCCCGCGTGATGCGCGCCCGGCTCTCGCCGAGCGCCAGGTTGTACTCGTTCGTCCCGCGCTCGTCCGCGTGCCCCTCGATCAGGACCAGCGTGCCGGGGTTGGCGACCAGCCAGCGCGCGTTGGCGTCGAGGAGCCGGGCATCCTCGGCCCGGAACGCGGCGCGATCGAAGTCGAAGTGGATGTCGCGCAGCGTGGCTGTCTCCTTGAAGTCGCGGGGCGAGGGGAGGGTCGGGAACATCGTGGCGCCGGGCGCACGCACCGCGGCGCTCTCGCTGCCCGCCGCGCCGCCCTGCCCCGAGCCCGCCCCGTTCGCCGCCAGTCCGCTCGCATCCGCGGCGCTGCCGGTGCCGGTCCCGTCCGCTCCGGCCCCCATCGTGCCGTGGGTCGCGCAACCCGTCAGCACCAGGGTCAGGCCCCCGGCGACGATGAACCCTCTCAGATCGACGCGTCGTGTCATGATCAAGCCTCCTCTTACGGGTACCGGAAAAGGCCGGCACCAACCGCCGTCTCTTGTGCAACCATCGCGCCGATCGGGCGACCTCATCTAAGTTCCTGAAAAGCTGAGCCCGGTCCCTCGGGGAGCCTCCCGATCTTTGGCCCGGACTGGCACCCCGCCCCCTGGATTGTCAGGGTGCGCGCCGTGGATTGTCAGGCAGTGAGGGCTGGTTGACGGTCCCACGGGGCCCGGCTAGACTCCACGAGCAAGCACGCGCGGGAGCTCGGACTCGTCGAGCTGAGAGGGCAGCGGACCTGCTGCCGACCGCCTGAACCTGACCTGGGTAATGCCAGCGCAGGGAGGAGCCATCGCCATGTCGCGTCCCCGCGTCCGCACGTCGAGCCTCCTGGCCGCCGCCCTCCTGGCGCTCGCCGCGCTAGGTGGCCGGCCGGTCGTCGCCCAGACGTCGCTCCACCTCGTCCTCACGCCGTCCCAGAAGCCGACGGACCTCATGGTGTCCGGAGAGGCGTTCGGGGCGGCGCTCGGCAAGCTCGTCGGGGTGCCGATCCGCGTGACGGTCGCCTCCGACTACGCGGCGGTCGTCGAGGCGCTCCGCAACCAGACGGCCGACCTCGCCTTCGTGCACCCGGCGGGCTACGTCCTCGCGAACCGCGAGGCGAAGGCCATGATCGTCGCGAAGGACCAGTGGCACGGCTACACCTCGTACACCTCGCGGATCTACGTCCGGAAGGACTCGGGGATCACCACGCTCGAGGGCCTTCGCGGCAAGACGATCGCGTTCGTGGACCCGTCGAGCACGTCCGGCTACGTGTACCCGATGGTCATGCTGATCCAGAAGGGGCTCGTGCAGAATCGCGACCCGAAGACCTTCTTCAAGGACTTCGTCTACTCGGGCTCGCACGACGCCGGCCTGCTGGCGCTCGTCAACGGCCACGTCGATGCGCTCGCCTCGTTCGACCAGGCGCGCGAGCAGTACCTGAAGGATCCCGCCGAGCGGGAGAAGATCATCTTCGTCGCCGAGACCCCACCGATTCCCGAGGGCGGGATCTGCGCGCGGGACGGGCTCTCCCCGGAGCTCGTCGCGAAGGTCCGCACGGCGCTCCTGGCGATGCAGGGCCCGACGTACGCGCCGCTTTTGAAGGCCCTCTACGACATCGACGGGTTCGAGCCCGCGGAGGACCGTGAGTACCAGCCGGTCCGGGCGGCGATGGACCTGCTCGGCTGGCGCCCGAAGCGCTGACCCGCGACGATCCCGCCCGGGCGGCCTCGACGGCCGCGGCGTCGCCCATGATCGAGGCGCGCGGGCTCCGGGTCGTGCTGCCGCCGGCCACCGTGGCCCTCCAGGGGGTCGACCTCGTGGTCCAGCCCGGCGAGTTCGTGGTGATCATCGGCCGCAGCGGCGCCGGCAAGACGACCTTCCTCCGGTCGATCAATCGCCTCGTCGAGCCGACCGCGGGCAGCGTGCGGGTGGCGGGGCAGCTCGTGACCGGCGCCGACGCCACCGCGCTCCGCCAGATCCGGCGCCAGATCGGCATGATCTTCCAGCAGTTCAACCTGGTGCGCCGGGCGTCGGTGCTCGACAACGTGCTCGCGGGGCGGCTCGGCTACGTCCCCGAGTGGCCGAGTCTCCTCGGACGCTTCCCGGCGCGCGATCGCGCGCTCGCGCGCGATTGCCTGGCGCAGGTCGGTCTGGCCGACTTCGCGGACCGTCGCGCCGACACGCTCTCCGGCGGGGAGCAGCAGCGCGTGGCCATCGCCCGGGCGCTCGCGCAGGAGCCGAGCGTGATCCTGGGCGACGAGCCCACGGCGAGCCTCGATCCCGCTCTCTCGGGGTCGATCATGGGGATCCTGGGCCGGATCAATCGCGAGCGGCGACTGACGCTCGTCGTCAGCCAGCACCAGCTCGAGACGGCCCTCGAGCACGGGAGCCGCATCGTGGGCTTCCGCGGCGGGCGCGTCGTGTTCGACGGGCCGCCGGCGGCCGTCTCGCCCGCGGTGGCCCGGTCGGTCTACGGCGAGGAGGCCGCGTGAGGCGGCTGGCCTGGCTCGGGGTCGCCATCGCGCTCGTCGCGATCGCGTGGCACATCGACGCCGACCCCGTCCGGCTCGTGCGGGGACTCCCGTGGATGTGGGGCTTCGTCCGCCGCATGGTGCCGCCGGACCTGGCCGTGCTCCCGGCGGCCCTCAAGGGCGCGGTGGGCACGATCGAGATCGCGCTGCTCGGGACGGGCCTGGCGGCGGCGCTGGCGATCCCGCTCGGCTTCCTGTCGGCGCGCAACGTCGCGCCCCCGGCGCTCTACTACGCGGTGCGCACGGCGCTCAACTTCTTCCGCAGCATCGACACGCTCGTCTACGCGCTCCTGTTCGTCGCGGCCGTCGGGCTCGGGCCCTTCCCGGGGATGCTGGCGGTCGTCGCCTACACCACCACGTCCCTGGCCAAGCTCTACTCGGAGACGATCGAGGGGATCGATCCCGGGCCCGTCGACGCCATCCGCGCGACCGGCTCGACGCGCCTCCAAGTGCTCCGGTTCGGCATCCTGCCGCAGGTGCTTCCGCTGTTCCTCTCCTACGTGCTCTACCGCTTCGAGTCGAACGTTCGGGCGGCAACCGTGCTCGGCTTCGTCGGCGCGGGCGGCATCGGGCTCTACCTCCAGACGTACCTGCGGATGATCGACTACCCGGCGGCGTCCACGGTGCTCCTGGTCACCGTCGTGATGGTCATGGCCGTCGACTTCGCGAGCGCCCGGATCCGGGCGCGTCTCGTCTAGCCACCCGACGGCCTGGCCGGAGTCCGTGGCGCCGCTCCGCGTCGTGGCCTACAACTTCCTGAGCGGCGGGAGCGCCGCGCGCACCGGCCACTGGGCGCGGATCCACGCGCAGCTCGCGCCCGACATCGTGCTCGCGCAGGAATGCCGGGCGCCCCACGACGCGCCCGGCAAGCGATTCCGCGTCGGGACGACCGACACGCTGCTGTGGGCGCCGGCGGCCACGCGCCGCTGGGGCAGCGCGGTGCTCGTCCGCGGGCTCCGGGCGACCGCGCTCCGGATCCCCGGGTTCCACGGGTGGGTGGTGGGCGCGGAGCTCTCCGGTGCGGACTGGGCGTCGCCCCGGCCCCTCAGGGTCTTCAGCATCCACTGCCCGGTTGGCGAGCGGGGATACATCCGGACGCTCCATCAGATCCTCGACCGGATCGCGCGGCTCGCCTCTGGCGCGGATCTCCTCCTCGGGGGCGACTTCAACGTGGTCGTCGGCCAGCGCCTGCCGCACGAGCGGATCCGGATGAGCCGGGGCGAGCGGGAGATTCTCGATCGCCTCTCCGCGGAGTTCGATCTCATCAGCTGCTGGCAGGCGGCCAATCCGGGGCGGCCGCTCGCCCAGACGCTGCGGTGGTCCGCCGATCGCGCGGCGCCGTATCACTGCGACGGTATCTTCGTGCCGGCCGCCTGGAGCGCGCGGCTCGTGGCCTGCCGGGTGGTTCGCGGCTCGCGCTGGGCGTCCCTCAGTGATCACAACCCCGTCATGGCCGAGTTCACCGATAGTCCGGACGCGCGCCCGGATCGGGCGCGCGGGGCGGCTACCCGTCGCCGTCGGACAGCAGCCGGTCGAGCGGGGGAAAGGTGACGGCCGGGTGCGCACGGAGGCGCCCGAGGAGCGCGTCGAGGCACGCCCAGGCCGGCGGCGTCAGATCCTTGTGGTGCGTGAGGAGGCCGGTGGGCTCCGCCGGATCGACGTGCCCCGCGCGCCGCTCGGCCAGGTGGCGGCGGATCTGGTCGAGGGTCCACGCGGGCCCGCGAAAGCGCTTGCCGGCCCGCCATTCGATGGGATCGACGTGGGTGTTGAGCTCCCGGAGCCGCGTGTCGGGCGGCGGCGTCGAGCGCGGCCCGAAGGTCGACAGGACGCGGTAACCGGCCCGGGGCAACGCGTCCCGCACGCTCGCGGCGATGCGGTTCCACGGTGGGACCAGCGCGGACCGGAGGCGGGTCGGCACGAGGCGGGACAGGCGCGCCCAGCCGGTCGCGAGCTCGGCGAGGGCGGTCTCGACGGGGCGGGCCGCCCCGAGCTCGGCCGGCTTGCCGCGCGTCCCGTCGGGCGCGGGCGGCTCGTGGTTCTGATGCGCCCAGCCGTGCTGCACGACGCGGAGCCCGGCGGGCCCGTTCGCGAGCGCCGCGGCGACCGACTCGTCGAGCCAGGCCGGGACCACGGCGAGCGTGATCGGCGTCGCGTGGGCCGCCGCCAGCGCGAGGAGGCGGTCGAGCGCGGGGTCGGCGGCGCCCGCGTCATCGTCCCGCCACCAGCACGTCGCGGCGCCGGGCCGCCAGCGATCGAGCTCGGCGCGGAGCTCCGCCCACGCCGCCGCGTCCCAGACGTCGGTCACCGCGGGGGCTCGCTGGCGGTCGGCGGCGCCGCGCCGCGTGGCACTCCGTGGACCCGGCGCGTATGCTCGGAGCGCGCGGCATGAGCCAGCTCGATCTGCACATCGAACAGAAGATCGCCCAGCGCGACAGCATCGACCTCGCGGCGCGCCGGCTCGCCGGCCGCCCGGGCTGGATCGTCGAGTTCGGCCTCGGGCGCGGCCGCTCGTACTCCCATCTGGCCGCGCGATTCCCGGATCGGGAGATCTACTGTTTCGACCGCGAGCGCACGAACATTCCAGGCTGGGGCCCGCCCGCCGACCACGTCGTCTACGGCGACATCGCGACCGCGCTCGCCGACCCGGCGGTGCATGCCCGATTCCGCGGGCGCGTGATCCTCGCGCACCTCGACCTCGCCTGGGGCCCGGCGAGCGACGCGCGTCTCCACCGGCGGGTGCTGGCAGAGACGCGCGACTGGCTCCTGCCCGGCGCCTGGGTCCTGAGCGATCGCGCGGTGACGCTCGAGCCGGCGTGGCAGCTGTCGCCCCTCGTCGCCGCCGACGAGGTCGCCTACGCCCACCGCTTCCATCGCTACGAGCGCCGCGCCGCCGACTGAGCCCGCGCGTCGCGGACGCCACGCGCCAGCTCGCTGAGGATGGCGACGGAGCGCGCGGCGCCGTCGAGGTCGAGTCGCACGGGAGCCGGGAAGCCGGGCCGGCCGAGCGCGCCGTCCATCGCCGTCGCGAGCCGCGCGGGCGTGAGCTCTCGCTCCGGCACGACCTCCAGGAGGCCGCGGGCGGCCAGGAGGCCGGCGCGGAGCGGCTGCTCGTCGCCGCTGCCCTCGTAGGGGACGACGACCGCCCGGACCCGGTGGGCGACGAGCTCGAGGACCGTGTTGTAGCCCGCCTGGCTCACCGAGAGGGCCGCGCCCCCGAGATGAGCGCCGAGGTTTGGACGATGCGCTTCCACGACGATCGCGGGCCCGCGGGCGTGGCCCGGCAGCGCGCGCGCCTCCCGGGAGAGCTGGGCGCGGACGGCCTCGGGGAGGTAGGGGCCGGTCACCAGGCGCCACGGCCGCGCGCGGGCAGCCGTCGTCAGCGGCCAGGCCGCGAGCGCCGCACGGAAGAGCGGCCCGGCCACCTGACCCCCGCCGCCGGAGATCACCACCTCGCCGTGCGGCGGCGCGGCTGGCTGGAGCGCGTCGGGACCGAGATATCCCGTGTAGACGAGGCGCTCGCCGAGCCGCTCAGCCAGGCTCAGGGTCCGGCCGAGCGGGACGACGTCGGGGCTCCCGTGCACGAGCACGCGATCGGTCCACTGAAGCGCGACCGAGACCGCCGCGAGCTCGAACCACGCCTGCTGCGGCTTGCTGACGAGCACGTCCCGGAGGCTGATCGCGACGCGCGGAGCGGCTGCTCCGCGCCGCGCGCGATCGTCGGCCACCGAGAGAAGGAGCGGCCCCAGCTCGGACGCGAGCGCGTGGCGGCCGAAGGGGAAGAGCTCGAGCAGCACGACGCTCGGGTCGTGGCGGCGGAGGCACGCGAGGAGCTGCTCCCGGCGGCGGGCCAGATCATCGGGGGTGGGACGCTGGCCGTCGGGTCGGGCGAGCGCGCTCGCCCGGTCGTCCGCCGCGACGAGCGGCGGGAGGGCCACGATCTCGGCGCCGCCGAGATCGAGATCCGGCACGGCCCGGCCGCCCTGGACGAACACGACCGGCTCGCCCGCGCGACCGAGCGCCCGCGTGAGCCGGGCGGCCCGCTCGAGGTGGCCGAGGCCGAGCAGATGCTGGCAGTAGAAGAGGACCGGGCCCGGGGTCACGGCTCGAGCGGCTCGTTGAGTCCCACCAGCTGGAGCAGTCCGTCGCCGCGGCGGCGCACGCGGTGGAGCCGCTCGGGCAGCATACGCAGGGGAGGAGGCGTCTCGAGGTCCCAGCGGAGCGCGGCGGCGATGACGATGCGGATGACCCCGCTGTGGGTCACCGCCGCCCAGGTGTCGGGCCCGTCGCCCGGCGCGAGCCCGTCGAGCCAGCCGCGCACGCGGGCGAGCACCGTCGCCGGCGCCTCGCCGCCCGGCGGCGCCGTCTCCCACCCGGCGCGGCCCGTCTCGGTGGCGATCGCGCTCCGCAGGCGACCGGTCCACTCGCCCCAGTCCTGCTCCGCGAGACGCGGCTCGACGACCGGAGAGGCCGCGCCCAGGATCTGGGCCGTCTCGATGGCGCGCCGGAGCGGGCTCACCGCCCAGCCGAGCTGGCCATGCGTCGCGAGGGTGCGGAGGTCCGCGGGCAACCGCCAGCGTGTCGCCCGCGCGGCGCCCTCCGGGGACAGCGGCGGGTCGGCGCGGCCCAGCACGCGTCCGTCGGCGTTCCACGCCGTCGGCGCGTGGCGGATCAGCGCGACGTAGACCGAGCGCACGGCAGGTCCAGCATGGAGAGCCCTGCGCCGAGCCGTCGCTGGAAGGCCTCGAGCGTCCGGTCGGTCGCGACGAAGCGGCGGGCCGCGGCGCCCATCGAGTGCCGGAGCGCCGGGTCATCCAGCAACCGCGCGACCTCCGTCGCGAAGGCGTCCGGGGTGGCCGCGGTGAGGAGCGCGCCACCCGGGGCGACCATCGGATCGGGCTCCGGGCCCGCGCACGCGACGACCGGCAGGCCCGCGGCGGCCGCCTGCAGGTAGACGACGTGAAAGCGGCCGGGGAACGCGAAGAGATCGGCCCCGAGGTACGCGGTCGGCAGGATGTCCGGCTCGAGCGAGCCGAGGAACGCGACGCGGCCCGGCGGCAGCCCCGACAGCGCCTCGGCGACCGCCGGCCGGGCCAGCCCGTCCCCGACGACGGCGAGTCGCCACGGGCGGCTCGGGCCCAGCCGCGCGAGGGCGTCGGCGAGCATCCCGTACGGCTCGAGCTTCTTCACCTCGCGCATGGCGGCGACCGCCAGGATCACGGGCCCCTGGGTGTCGTCGAAGCGCGCCGCCATGGCGGCCCGGCAGGCCGCCCGATGCTCCGCGCTCGCGTCGAAGCGCGCCAGGTCGACCGCCGGCGGGAGATTGAGGATGCGCGTTCTGGCGAAGCGCGGCCCCCGGCACAGGACGATGCGCGGGCGGTCACGCGGGCTCATCAGGAAGATGAGGTCCGCGCGGCGGACGGCGACGCGCGCGGCGCTGACCCACGGACGGAACGGCGTGCGGCGGCTCTTCGTCGAGACGTACGTGTCGACGAGGACGTACGGGATGCCGAGGGCCGTGGCGACCGTCGGGCCGATCAGGTCCGGCGCGCGGTAGTAGCTCTGGTACGTCATCCACGCCTGCGGCCGCGCCGCCGGTCGGGCCCGGCGATAGCGGGCGATCAGGCGGGCGGCGGTGAGCGCCGCGATTCGCTCGACTCGCGCGGCGTCCGCGGCGTCGAACGCGCGGCGGTAGGTGAGGAGGCGGCTCGCGAGGTGCGGCGCGAACCCGAGCCCGCGCAGCGCTTCCATCAGAAGACGCCCGAGCTCGCGGTCCCCCGACGGCTCCGCCTCGAACGGGTGCTTGACGGGCGTGTAGAACGCGAGCGGGGTCACGACGGCACGCTCGACGCGAGCATGGCGTCGGCGGCGGCGCCGGCCGTGGTCGGCAGGGTCGCATGGAGCAGCTGGTGGACGCGATCGGCTCCCGCGTCCAGGTCCCAGCCGGCGGCGACGCGCGCGATGCCCGCAACGCCCATCCGGTGACGGGCGTCCGGGTCCCGCGCGAGCGCCTCGATCGCCGCGGCGAGCGCCGCGGCGTCGCCCGGCGGCACGAGCCGGCCGTGGGTGCCGTCGGTCACCAGCTCGGGAATCGCCCCGCCGGCCGTGGCGACCACCGGCAACCCTTGGGAGAGCGCCTCGACCACGACGTTCGGGAGCCCGTCGCGATCGCCGTCGGGCGCCACCTCGGAGGCGAGGAGCAGGAGATCGCTCGCCCGGTACTGCGCGCGGACCGCCGGCTGATCCAGGGCGCCCGCCCACGTGACGCGACTCGCGAGCCCGAGGGCCTCCACGCGGGCGCGCAGCGCGGCCTCGAGCGGCCCATAGCCGACCACGGTGAGGTGGACCTCGGCCCGCACACGCGCGAGGGCGTCGAGCAGCGTGGGGTAGCCCTTCTTCGGCTGGAAGCGCCCGACGGCCAGGAGCCGGACCGGGTCGCGGGGATCGGTCGAGTCACGGCGCGATCCGAAGGTCGGCGGCGCCGCGAAGAGCGTGCGATCGAGCCCGTGGTAGACGAGCTCCACGCGTCCGGGCGCGAGGCCGTCGAGGCGCCCGCGCCCGGCCGCCGTGCAGGTCACGGTGAAGCGCGCGCCGCCGAGCTTCTCGCGCAGCTCCCAGTCCGGCGTGGTCCAGACGTCCTTCGCGTGGCCGGCGAGGCTGTAGTCGAGGCCGCTCATGACCGCCGCGTAGCGGGCAACGGACGCCGGCGTGTGGAGGAAATGCGCGTGAAGATGGGCGGCTCCGGGCGGCAGCTCCCCGGCGAGCACGCCGGCCTGGCCGAAGCGGCGGCCGCGGTTCGGCGTCGGGTCGCGCACGACGTCGCGGAGCCACAGGCCGAGCGCGCGGAAATAGCGGCGCGGCGCGCGGAGGAGGACGCGCAGGTGTCCCGCGACCACGCGGCCCGGGGCCTCGTAGAGATACTCCGGCAGGTACGTGACGTTCGCGCGGATCGTGGCGTGCACGGGGTGGGTGAAGGGGTCGTACGGGCGCCGGAGCGACACGATGTGGAGCGGGAGGTCCCGTCGCTCCAGCGCGGCCAGCTCGTGGGCGATGAACGTCTCCGAGACGCGCGGGTAGCCCTTGACGACCACCAGGACGAGCGGCGACGCGAGCGAGGGCCGCATGGACGCGGCCGGCGGCGAAGGGCTCAGCCGACTCGCCGGGCCGAGGCGCGCCGGAGGACGGGGCCCGCGCCCAGCCTGCGGATTCCCGGACGGGGCGGCCCTTCCACCCGCCACTTCGCGACGGCCTGATTGATGAAGCGGAGCCCGTCGAGGAGCCCCGGGACGCGGTGCGTGGCGGGCAGCGGCTGGTCCGGCAAGTGGATGATGGCCTCCGCGAGGGTCTCGGGCGTGAGCCGGGCGGGATCGAGCGTCTGGGCCAGTCCGAGGCCCGCTGCCGCCTGTGCCCGGAGCAGCTGCTCGGCGCGCGGTGTCACGCGCGGGACAATCAGGCTCCGCTTCTTGAGCGAGAGAACCTCGCAGAACGTGTTGTAACCGCCGAGGCACACGACCCCGGCGGCCTTCTCGACCAAGTTTTCGAGGTGCTCGTGGAATTCGAGCGTGGTCACGCGCGCGAGCCGCGCCGCCCTGCGCTCGAACCCGGCCCGTTCGCGCGCGGGCAGGAAGGGCCCGTACACGACGAGCGCCGGCCACGGCAGCCGCCCGTTGAAGCGCTCGTAGGCCGAGAGGGTCGCGTCGACGAGCTGCGCACCGTCGCCGCCGCCGCCGGGCGTCACCAGGAGGAACGGCCCCTGCTGGACGATGGTCTGCACGTCGGCCGGCAGGGTGACCTCGGGGTTCGTCTCGCGGGGGAGATAGCCGGTGAAGCTCGTCTTGTTGGCGACGTCCTGCGGGAGACCGTACGCCTCGATCGGGTCGTAGACCTGGGGCAGGCCGTAAACCCAGATCTGATCGTAGAAGCGCTTGAGCGCGGGAATCGCCCCCTTGCGGCGCCACTCCTCGGCCAGCGAGGTCGGGTCGTCCATGATGTCGCGGAGCCCGAGCACGAGCCGCGTGGTGCCCTGCCGACGCAGGTGCGCGAGGGTGCTGCGCACCTCGCCCAGGAGCCCGAGCGGCTCCTTGTCGACCAGGAAGAGATCGGGCTGGAACGCGCGGGCGGTGTGCTCGATGATCGACGCCCGAAGGGCCAGGGTCGACTCGACGTGAAAGTCGAGGTTCAGGCTCGTGTACTCCCCGTTGCGGCGCTTGATGATGCCGGGCACGCGGACGAAGTCGACGCGAGACCGGAAGCTGAAGCGCCCCAGGATCGGCGAGCCGCTCAGGATCAAGACATTGAGCTTCTTGTGGTGCGCGACGAGCGAGTGGGCGATCGTGCGGCAGCGGCGCAGGTGTCCGAGGCCGAACGAGTCGTGGCTGTAGATCAGGACCCGGTATTGAGCCTGATCGTCGGCGCTGAGCCCCCGGACCCCGTGGCCGTTGCCGGAGGGTCCAGGACCGGATCGGACGGCTCCCACAGTCTGCCTCCCACAAGGGCTCCCGAGGGGCTGCCGGCCCGCCACGGGAGCCAGGGGTGTACGCGCGCCTCCAGACCCCCGCGACCGCCGCATGAGTAGGGGCCCGAGCACGTCACGTGTACCAAAAAGCTCTGGAAAAGGGAAGCCTGTCGGGGGCCCTCTGCGCGGGGTGGGGAGAGCCCCGGGAAAGCCCCGACAGGGCCCCCGGCGGGGGCCGGGCTCTTGCCTCCCATCGGCCCGGAATGGTAGTGATACCGTGCGATGGGCGCCCCGTTGCTGGAAGTTCAGGCCCTGCGGTCGTCCATCTACCTCGACGAGGGGGTCGTCCGAGCCGTAAACGGCGTTTCGTTTACGGTCGACCGGGGCCAGACCATGGCGATCGTCGGGGAATCCGGCTCGGGGAAAAGCGTTCTCGCCCAATCGATCATGCGCATCCTGCCCCCGCGTGCCCGAATCGAGGCGGGGCGGGTCCTGTTCTCCCCCGACGGGGGCACGCCCGTGGACCTCACGACCCTGGAGGCGGACGGCCGGCAGATGCGGGCCATCCGCGGCGGGGCGATCGCCATGATCTTCCAGGAGCCGATGACGGCGTTCTCGCCGGTGCACACCATCGGCAACCAGATCGGCGAGGTCGCGCGGCTCCACCGGCGGTTCAGCCGGCAGAAGGCCCGGATGGCGACCATCGAGGCGCTCGAGGCGGTCGGGTTTCCCGAGCCGGCCCGGAAGGTCGACGCGTATCCGTTCGAGCTCTCCGGAGGCCTCCGGCAGCGTGCGATGATCGCCATGGCCCTCGTGTGCCGCCCGGCGCTGGTGATCGCCGACGAGCCGACATCCGCGCTGGACGTGACCGTGCAGGCGCAGATCCTGGATCTCCTGGTGCGGCTCCAGCGCGAGTACGGGATGGGACTCATCATCATTACGCACGATCCCGGGGTGGTCGCGCACGTGGCGGACTTCGTCACGGTGATGTACTGCGGGCACGTGATGGAGACCGGGCCGGTCAGCGAGCTCTTCGAGGACCCGCAGCACCCCTACCTCCAGGCGCTCTTGCGCAGCACGCCCCAGTTCGGGGTCACCGGCGCCGAGCGGCTCCAGACCATTCCGGGCACGGTGCCGGATCCGCTCGCGCCCATCCCGGGCTGCCCGTTCCTCTCGCGGTGTCCCGAGGGCGAGCCCACCCTGTGCGGCGAGGCGATGCCCGCTCCGCGGTCGCTCGGTGATCACTGGCAGGTGGCCTGCTACAAGCGGGGCTCGCTGCCGGAGCTTGCCACGGCCCCGGCCGGAGCCTGACGCGTGGCCGAGCCGCTCCTCGAGGTCCGGGATCTCACGAAGCACTTCCCGCTCTTCCAGCCCTGGCTCGCCGGGCTCGCCCGCAAGCGCGTCGGCACCGTCGTGGCCGTGGAGGGCGTGAGCTTCGACGTCGCCAGGGGCGAGACGCTCGGTCTGGTCGGCGAGAGCGGCTGCGGCAAGACGACGACGGCGCGCTTGGTCGTGCGGGCCCTCACCCCCACGCGCGGGGAGATCGTGTTCCGCGTGGGCGGGGGGCAGGCCGTCCGCGTCGACCTCCTGAAGGGCCGGGCGCTCCGGTCTCTCCGGCCGCACATCCAGATGATCTTCCAGGACCCGTTCTCCTCCTTGAATCCGCGCATGCCCGTCGGGGAGATCATCGGCGAGCCTCTCCACATCCACCGGCGCGGGTCCCGCGAAGAGATCCAGGAGCGGGTCAAAGCGCTCATGGGGATGGTCGGGCTGAACGTCCAGTACCTCCGGCGCTATCCGCATTCGTTCTCGGGCGGGCAGCGCCAGCGGATCGGGATCGCGCGCGCGCTCGCGCTCAACCCGGAGCTCGTCGTCTGCGACGAGCCCGTGTCGGCCCTCGACGTCTCGGTCCAGGCGCAGGTCCTCAACCTCCTGAAGGACGTTCAGACCGAGCTCGGGCTCACCTTCCTCTTCATCTCCCACAACCTCGCGGTCATCGACTACGTTGCCGACCGTATCGCCGTCATGTATGCGGGGCGGATCGTCGAGCTGGCGTCCAAGCACCAGCTGTTCGAGCGCCCCCGCCATCCGTACACCGAGACGCTCCTGGCCGCCGTCCTCCGGCCCGATCCGCGGCTCCGCGGCGGCCTGCACGGAGCGGCGCGCGACGGGGGCACCCCGCTGACGGCCGGGATCCCGGGGTGCGCGTACGCCTTCCGCTGCCCCTACGCCATCGATCGGTGCCGGGTCGAGACCCCCGAGCTTCGCTCGATCGCGCCGGACCATCTCGCGCGATGCCACCGGGCCGAAGAGCTGCAGCTGACGCCCTTGCCGCGGCGCCCGGCCGCGCGCAGCGCGTGAGCCGCCGGTGAGCCGCTGACCATGGGCCGGTATCTCCTCCAGCGCGTGCTGCTGATGGTGCCGACCCTGTTTCTGATCTCGGTCATCACCTTCATCATCATCCAGCTGCCGCCGGGGGACTTCCTGACGACGCTCATCACCGACCTCGAGGCCTCCGGCGAGCGCGCGGACCTCGCCAAGGTCGAGTTCCTGCGCCAGCAATTCGGCCTCGACCAGCCGATGTGGAAGCAGTACGCGCTCTGGGTGTCCGGGCTCGTCCGGGGCGACATGGGCTACTCGTTCGAGTACGACCGGCCGGTGGCGGACATCATCGGGGAGCGCTTGCTCCTCACGTTCGTGATCTCGTTCAGCTCGATCCTGTTCACCTGGGTCGTGGCCTTGCCGATCGGCGTGTACTCGGCCACCCACCAGTACAGCTGGAGCGACCACGGGCTCACGCTGCTCGGCTTCCTCGGCCTCGCGGTGCCCAACTTCCTGCTCGCGCTGATCCTGATGTTCGTCTCGTTCGCGTACTTCGGGTCGAGCGTGGGGGGATTGTTCTCGCCCGACATGCAGGAGGCCGCGTGGAGCTGGGCCCGGGTGTGGGACCTGTTTCAGCATCTGTGGATCCCGGTCATCGTCATCGGGACGGCGGGGACGGCGGGCATGATCCGCCGGCTGCGGGCGAACCTGCTGGACGAGCTACGCCGGCCCTACGTCGTCACCGCGCGCGCCAAGGGCCTGACTCCGCGACGCATCCTGCTCAAGTACCCGCTGCGGATCGCCCTCAATCCCTTCATCGGGGACATCGGCAACCTGCTGCCCCAGGTCATCTCGGGTGCGATCATCGTCTCGATCGTGCTGTCGCTGCCGACCACCGGCCCGATCCTCCTGCGGGCGCTCCGCGCGCAGGACATGTATCTCGCCGGGTCGTTCCTGATGCTGCTCGCGGTCCTGTCGGTGATCGGGGTGTTCCTCTCGGACCTGGCGCTGGCCGCTCTCGATCCGCGCATTCGTCAGGGCAGCGGGCAATCCCGATGAGCGGGCCCGAGATCCTCGCGCATCGCGCCCCGGCCCCCGCCGGAGGGAGCGCGCGCGCGTGAGCGTCGCGCCCGCCGCCCAGACGCTGCCGGCGACCGCCGAGCGGCCGCGCGTGTCCGAGCAGGAGCGCTACTACTTCGCCTCCCAGTGGCAGCTCATTTGGTGGCGCCTCCGTCGGCACCGCTTCGCGATGATCTCGCTCTGGTTCCTGGTGACGCTCTACGCGACCATCCCGTTCGTCGAGTTCCTCGCCCCCTACGAGCTCCGCAGCCGGCACGCCGAGTTCGTGTTCTCCCCGCCTCAGCGGGTCCGGCTGTTCCACGAGGGCCGGTTCGTCGGGCCGTTCGTCTACGGCCGCTTCCTCACCGTGAACATGGAGACCCTCAAGCGCGAGTACCGGGATGATCCGACGCGCCTGTACCGCCTCCAGTTCCTGCCGGCGGGCGAGCCCTACCGGATGTGGGGTCTGTGGCAAGCCGACCGGCACCTGTTCGGCGTGGAGGAGGGCGGCACCGTGTTCCTCCTCGGGACGGACCGCTTGGGGCGGGACATGCTGTCCCGGATCATCCATGGGGCGCGGATCTCCCTCACCGTCGGGCTCCTCGGGATCTCGGTGAGCTTCGTGCTGGCGCTGGTGTTCGGGGGGCTGTCGGGCTACTACGGGGGGACGGTCGACATCCTGATCCAGCGCCTCATCGAGGTCATCCGGGCCTTTCCCGAGCTACCGCTGTGGATGGCCTTGTCCGCCGCGCTGCCCCCGCGCTGGGATCCGATCCTCGTCTACATCGGCATCACGGTCATCCTCGGGGTCCTCGAGTGGACGGGGCTCGCGCGCAGCGTCCGCGGCAAGCTCCTCGCCGTACGCGAGGAGGACTTTGCCACCGCAGCGGTGCTGATGGGCGGCTCGCCCGCGTACATCATTCGCCGGCACTTGTTGCCGGCCTTCACGAGCCACCTGATCGTCTCGGCGACCCTGTCCATCCCGCACATGATCCTCGGGGAGACGGCCCTGTCCTTCCTGGGGCTCGGGCTCCGGCCCCCGATCACCAGCTGGGGCGTGCTCCTGTCCGAGGCCCAGAACATGAACGCGGTCGCGCTGTATCCGTGGCTGCTGACGCCGGTGGTGATGGTCGTGCTCACGGTCCTGGCCTTCAACTTCCTCGGGGACGGGCTGCGGGACGCCGCCGACCCGTACGCCTAGGCGGATCAGCCTGTGGATCGCAACCTCCATCGCTACATCATCAAGCGGAGCCTCCGGGCCCAGCTCGGCCTGATCGTGATCAGCTTCATCCTGGGACTTGGGCTGAACCCGCTGATGCTCGACCTGCAGAAGCGCATCATCAATCAGGCGATCGGGAAGCGAAACTTCGACGCGCTCCTCTGGCTCTGCGGCGCCTTCCTCGGCGCGGTGATCGTGAACGGCGCCCTGAAGTACGTGAAGCAGAACATGGAGGGTTACATCTCGGAGACCATGCTCCGGGATCTCCGGGGCGAGCTCTACAACCGGATCCTCCGGTTCCCGCTCCCGTACCTGAAGAGCACCTCGACCGCGCAGCTCGTGGCGATGATCCTGGGCGAGGTAGAGGACCTCGGAGGGTACTTCGGGGTGGCCCTCTCCACTCCGGCGTTCCACGGGGCCATGCTGGTCGGCACGTTCGGCTACATGGTCTACGCCAACCCCTGGCTCGCCCTCGTCGCCATGGTTCTCTTTCCGGTCCAGATGATCTTCATCCGGCAGCTCCAACGGAAGGTCACCACGCTGTCCCGCGATCGCGTGCGGATGGTGCGCGGGCTGTCGGACCGGATTCAGGAATCGGTGAGCGGCCTCCAGGAGATCTACGCGAACGACACCGCGGCCTACGAGTCCGGCCGCTACCGGAAGCAGCTCCAGCGGATCTTCAAGATCCGGCTCAGCATCTACAACCTCAAGTACCTGATCAAGTGGGTCAACAACTTCCTGGAGAAGTTCGGCCAGTTCCTCCTGCTGCTCGTGGGCGGCTGGCTCATCATCCACCATCCGGAGACGTTCAACCTCGGTATCCTCGTGGCCTTCCTCCAGGCGTACTCTCAGCTCAACGAGCCGTGGCGCGAGCTGATCAACTTCTTCCAGCTGAAGGAGAACGCGCGGGTCAAGTACGAGCAGGTCATCGCCAACTTCGATCCGCCCGGGCTGCGGGACGAGTTTGACCGCGACGATACCCTCGCCGAACGTCCGCCGTCGTTGGCCGGGGCGTACGACCTCCGCCAGGCGAGCGTCGTGCTGGACGGACGGACGCACGCGCTCGATCACCTCCAGCTCACCCTGTCGCCCCACCAGCACGTCGCCGTGGTGGGCAGCGCGGGCAGCGGTAAGAGCACGCTGGCCCTGGTTCTGGCCAAGCTGACCGGATATACGGGGACCGTCCAGCTGGACGGGGTGGATCTGACCCAGCTACCCACGGCCCGGGCCGGGCGCGGGATCGGGTTCGTGGCCACCGACGCGCGGCTCTTCACGGGGTCGATCCTGGACAACCTGCTCTACGGGCTCCGGCATCACCGGGTGGGGGAGGAGGAGGCGCCCGACCTCGGGCTGAGCAGCGAGGACTGGCTCGATCTCTCGCCTCTCGGCGTGTCGGACCGGACGGGGCTCGTCGGGGTCGCGCTGGAGACAGTGCGTCTCGTGGGGCTGGAGGCCGACCTCTTCGCGTTCGGTCTGCGCTCCCGGGTCGACGCGGCCCGGCATCCGGAAATCGCCGCGAAGGTGGTCGCCACCCGCCGCCTGGTCGCCACCCGATTCGCGGGCGAGGCGCAGGAGACGGCCGTCGAGTTCTTCGACCGCGACCGCTTCTCCTCCTATGCGTCCATCGGCGAGAACATCCTGTTCGGCCACAGCGCCCATGCGTCGCTCGCACTGGACCAGCTCGCCCAGCACCCGCACTTCCTGGCCGTCGTCGCCGAGGTGGGGCTGGACGGGTTGCTGGTCGAGCTCGGGGCGGACTTGGCCCGCGACATGGTCGAGATCTTCAAGGACATCGCGGCGGACAACGAGCTCTTCGCGCGATTCAGCCTGCTCACGGCCACCGAGCTGCCCGAGTACGCGCAGGTGATCACCCGGCTGGGCCGAGGCACCACGACCGCGCTGCCCGCGGCGGACCGCGACCGACTGATCCGCCTCGCTCTCCGACTCATTCCTGCCCGACACCGGCTGGGGCAGGTCGACGAGCCGTTCATGGCCAAGGTGCTGGCCGCGCGCCACCGATTCGCCGAAACCCTGCCCAAGGACCTGGCGGCCTCGTTCGTGCCGTACGACCGGGAAAGCTACTTTGCGGACGGATCGCTCCTGGACAACCTGCTGTTCGGCAAGGTGGTCGCCACCAGCAGCCTTGCCGTGAAGAAAGTCAACGCGATCGTCGAGGAGATTCTGGAGGCAGAAGGCCTTCGCGCGCTGGTGCTGGAGGTCGGGCTCGACTATCACGTGGGCCTCTTCGGGGGACGCCTGTCCCTGTCCCAGCGGCAACGGGTGTCCCTGGCGCGCGTGCTCCTCAAGCGACCGGACATCCTGATCCTTGATGCCGCGATGACGACGCTCGAGCCTGGGGACCGGATGGAGCTGCACCGGCGCCTGCTGGAGTTCATGAAGGGCCGGACGGTGGTCGCGGCGGTGGAGCGCCCGGATGTGGCCCGCCTGTACGATCAAGTGGTCGTCCTCGACGGCGGCTCCGTCGCGGAGGCGGGTCCCTACCCGGACCTGATCGCCCGTGAAGACGGTGTGCTGCGCCGGATCGCGACCCAGGCCGGTGTGCGGGTCGCGGAGGAGGAGTGAGATGCAGCCGCTCGAGCGCGATGTCGAGACCCTACGAAAGATCCCGATCTTTGCCGGGCTTCCGACCGCGCGGCTCAAGCTGATCGCCTACACGGCCGAGGTCGTGGAATTCGCGCCCGGCGAGGTGATCGTGCAGCAAGGGGACCCGGCGGACGCCGTCTACATCATCACCGAGGGCCAGGCGGAGGTCTTCATCAAAGACGTCGACGGGCACGAGATCCGGCTCACGACGATGGGCCAGCACAGCCTGTTCGGTGACGTGGCGGTGCTCAGCAAGGGACGCCGCACCGCCACGATCCGCGCCCGCGACCGGGTGGTGACGTTCAAGATCTCCGCCGAGGTCTTCCTGGATCTGGTCCGGCAGAGCCCCGAGATCAGCATGCAGGTCATGACGTCCCTCGCTCGGCAGGTCGAGCGCTCGAGCGCGCTTCTGCGGCAGCATCAAAGCCACTCCTGACCGCGCGGTCCGGCTTGTCGTGTCCGGGGCGATACCGGTAAGATTGGGCCAACCCGGCGGGCCGAAGCGCGGCGGACGCCTAACCCAAGACAGGAGTGACGCGATGACCCGAGGAGCGATCCGTGGCCTGCCCGGGGTGGTGGGGTCGTGCATGCTACTTGCCGCGGCGACGTTCGCGGGCGCCCAGCCGGTGGCCGGGCTCAAGCCCGCGGCGCCCCAGCCGACGGCCGACCAGCTGGCGCCAGGCCTGGCGGTGGGCTACGTCTATGGCCGCTTCAACAACATCAAGGAGTTCGCGGACAAGAAGTTCGAGCCGGGGCCGCCGCTGGCCCACCTCGACTGGAAGATGGGCGCGGGGATTGTTCTCACGAGCAAGGAGAAGGACCAGGTTGGCGCCCTGATCACGGGGTTCATCCGCTTCGACAAGGCGGGCACCTTCGGGTTCGACGTCACCTCCAACGACGGCGTGCGCGTCGAGATCGGCGGCAAGCTCCTGTACGAGGACCCGACGGTCCACGCCGACGACACGTCGGACCGCATCGACGTCAAGATCGACCAGCCCGGCTGGTACCCCCTGAAGATCCTGTACTTCGAGAAGAAGGGGACGGCCACGCTGGTGCTCCGCTGGGCCCCGGCCGGCACGGACGCGAAGGCTCCGCTCGTCCCGGTTCCTGCCGCCGCGTTCGCTCGCCCGAAGTAGGCCGCGCCCGGGCGGCGGCCATGCCGGCGGGGCGGCGCCGGCCGGGAGTGGATCCGCCTATCGGTGACCGGTCTCCCAGTAGAACGTGTCGGGGCTGTGGATCCCGAAGTGCGAGCCGGGATCCCACGCGTAGATGCCCTTGACCGGCACCCCGCGGAGCCCGTTCTTCACGACGACGGGCTGGAGCGTGCCGCCGACGATGCCGATCGTGAAGACCTCTTCGGCGTTGATGTCCAGCATCTCCGCCCAGACCCGGGTGCGCTCGTCGGCGTCGCTCGAGACGAGCCACCGCCGGTAGAGCTCCACGAGGCGTCGGGCCGCGGGGAGCGTTGGCTCCTCCCCGTCGCGGCCCTTGCTCTCGAAGAAGGTCCCCCACTTCGACCACTGCAGCTGCTCCTGCCGCACGGGCGCGAGCCAGTCCGGGCTCATGTCCGGCGTGGGCAGCCCGAAGCCGAAGTTCCCGTAGTAGGCGCTCATCATGGCCTCACCCGAGAAGACCCGACGCCGGAACACCTCGAGCTGGCTCGGCCGGACCAGGAGGTCGATCCCCAGCTCGGCCCACGTGTCCTTCACGAGCTCCAGCACGTCGGTGTGCTCCGATTCGTCGCCCGACGTCTCCACGATGAGGTCGAGGCGGTGCCCGTCCGGGCGCAGGCGGAAGCCGCGCCCATCGCGACCGGTGAGTCCCATCTCGTCGAGGAGCCGGTTCGCCTGCGCCAGGTCGAACCGCGCGTACGCCATGCGCGGCTCCTCGTGGCCGGTCGGGTTCCGGAGCACCGTGTTCTGCCCGGGCAGGCCGAGGCCGTAGTAGAGGACGTGGTTGATCTCATCCCGGTTGATGCCGAGCGACAGCGCCTGGCGGAACCGCCGGTCCTGGAGGATCTTGCGCATGACCTGGTCGGTGGTCGTCAGGTTCGGGTAGATGGCCACCGTCGACGGCACGCCGGTGTTCCAGAGGTAGACGCGGAAGCCCGCCTGCGCGGCGTTCTTCCGGAGGAACGGCACCTGGTCGAAGGTGAGGTACCGGGCCTGGAGGTCCGACTCGCCGGTCGACGTCTTCACCGGAATGACCGCCCGCTCCACCAGGAGCATGATCACGCGGTCGATGAACGGGAGCTGGCGGCCGCGCTCGTCCACCCGATGGAAGTACGGGTTCCGCTCCGCCACGAGGACCTGCGCCGGCGGTCCCACCGTGAAGTGCCAGGGCTGGAGCGTGGGGAGGTCCGGGTTGTCCATCACGTACATCGCGTCTTTCTTGTTGTGGAGCGCTGCCCAGTTCCGGCGTCCCTCGGCGCGCGCGAGCTTCCTCAACGCGTCAGCGCCGTTGAACGCCTTGTGGAACTGCTTCAGGTAGTGCGCGGGCCGGTAGAGGATGGTCGGGTACGCGCTGGCCTGGTCGGCGAGGAAGAGGTTGTTCGGCTGGCTCCAGTGATACCGCACGGTCCACGGATCGAGGAACGCGACCTTGGGCATCTCGCCGTCGACGCTGAGCGAGGACGGCGGCCCGCCCGGCGAGAGCTCGTCGTTGTTCGCGACGTAGGTCCAGAAGTACTCGAAGTCCGCGGTGGTGAACGGCGCGCCGTCCGACCAGCGGTGCCCCTTCCGGAGATGGAAGGTGAAGGTGCGGCCGCCCTCGGTGACGTCGACCCGCTCGGCGATGTCGGGCACGAGATGGTAGTCGTGATCGAAGCCGACCAGCCGCGCGTAGCCGTAAACGAAGAGGAGCTTCGTGTCCTTGAGGGTGCCGATGAGCGTGCGGAGCTCGCCGCCGTAGACGGCCTCGGCGTCCGCCGACATGACGCGCGGGTGCTCGGGGAGCCGCTGGGCGACCGGCGGAAGCTTGCCGGCAGCCACCAGCTTGGCCAGTGTGGGCGCTTCGCCGAGGGACCCGCCCCGGGCGACCGAGGCCGCCGCCATGCCGACCACGAGCCCGAGCATGAGCCCGAGCGCGCCGCGGCCGATCCGCATGAATCGTCTCCCGGGGAGCAACCGGCGGTGTCGAAGCCCGGTCCACAGTTCCCCCGAGGCGCAGCGTATCCCGGGGTCCCGCAGCGACGCAAGGCGAGGGCGCCGCCCCGCGCGGGAGCGTGATAGTGTACGAGCACCACGGTGCGACCCGGCGCGACCCGCGCGCGCGGCTCGGCTTGACCCCACGATCCGGAGGGTGCGATGCGTCGACCGGCATACCGGAGGCTGCTCGGCCTTCTCGCAGGCAGCGTGCTGTTCACCGCGGGTGTCGCGGCGGCACAGGGCGGCGGGATCCAGCGGTTCTACGGGAGCTACGTCGGGGAGGCCATCTCCGAGACCGGCGAGGAGCTGGACAAGCGCGACATCAGCGCCGAGATCGGTCCCGAGGGCAAGGGCTTCAAGGTCAAGTGGACCGCGGTGATCAAGCGCGGGAAGGAGAAGCCGCGCCGCGAGGAGCGCACCGTGGTGTTCGTGCCGGCCAGCCGCCCGGACGTCTTCGCCTCGGCCATGCGGACCGATCAGTTCGGGAACGCGGTCCCGCTGGACCCCCTGGCCGGCGACCCGTACATCTGGGCGCGGCTCGACGGCAACAAGCTGTGGATGTACGCCCTGTTCGTCACCGACACCGGCGGCTACGAGATGCAGACCTACGAGCGCACCCTCGTGTCTGGCGGGATGGACCTCCGCTACTCGCGAATCCGGGACGGCGAGGTGCTGCGGACGGTGACCGGCAAGCTCAAGAAGACCCGCTAGCGTCCGGGACCCTCCGGCGGAGCGCGCCTGCGACGGCCGGGCTCCGGAACGCGAGGTACACGCGCGCATCGGCCTTCAGGCCGTGCGCATGCGGGAAGGCGCGGCCCGGGCCCGCGAGCGGAGCGCGGCGAAGGCCCGGAACCGCCCACCACAGACGAGACCTGTCACCCCGGAGCGGACTTCGGGCACGGCGCCACTGTGCGGGCCCGCCGGCATCGGGCCCGCCGCCGGGCCGTTCCCCCGGCCGGCGGCAGGGGTGGTCCGCCGTCGGTTCCCGGTGGGCGGCGAAAAAGCCGTTCCCCCCGGGCGGGCGGTCTCCTACACTAGTCGAACGGGCTGGACCGGATGTCGATGGGCAGAAGCTCTCGCGGGTCCCGGTACATCGTCCGGACGGTCGTCCTTGCCTTTCTGGCACTGGGCGGGTCGGCTTCCGCGGAGGAATGGTCCATGAAGACCGTGCCGCGGACGGATGGGCCCGGTGTGCGGTGCGTGCTCGAGTCAGTTCGGCAGTCCCTCTCGGACGGATACCAGGACACGACGACATACGTGACAGTCGACGGCCGGTCGGTGACCGTCACATCGGCCTCGGATCTCGATGCGGGGTCGCGGGACATCGGCCTTGCCGTGGACCGGGAGCCCCTCGTCCTCCTGGACCGATTGACTGGCACGAAGACTGCAAACTTCGACAGCCACTACGGGCACCTGGTCGAGCTCTTTAAAGAGGGGAATCACCTGCGGGTGCAGCTCCGGTTCTGGCCGGAATGGCCCGCGACAGGGACGCACTCGGCGACCTTCAGCCTGAGCGGATTCACCAAGGCCTACGGCGAGCTCGCCGGCTGCCACTGAACGGCGCCGGGACGCCGCGGAGGACGACATGGGGTTGCGGCTCAAGTTCAACCTGGTCCTGCTGTGCGTGTTTCTCGTCGGGCTGGCCGTCGCCGGCTGGATCTCCCGGGATCTCCTGATCCGCAACGCGCGGGACGAAGTCGCCCGGAACGCGAGCCTCATGATGGAGGCGGCACTCGCGGTGCGAGGCTACACGATCAACCAGGTGCGGCCGCACCTCGAGATGCAGCTGCTGCGGGAGTTCCTGCCGCAGACCGTGCCGGCGTTCGCGGCCGCCGAGACCATGGGGGATCTCCGCAAGAAGTACCCGGACTACTTCTACAAGGAAGCGACGCTCAACCCGACGAATCCCCGGAACCGGGCCGCCGACTGGGAGGCGGACATCGTGCAAGAGTTCCGCAACCGTCCCGGGCTGAAGGAGCTCGGCGGCGAGCGCGATACGCCGACCGGCCGCGCGCTGTACATCGCCCGGCCGATCCAGATCACGAATCCGGCATGCCTGGGGTGCCACAGCACCCCCGACGCTGCGCCGGCCACCATGATCAAGCTCTACGGCTCGTCCAACGGCTTCGGCTGGAAGCTCAACGACGTGGTGGGCGCGCAGGTCGTGTCGGTGCCGATGGCGCTACCCCTCCAGAACGCGCAGCGGGCCTTCTACACGTTCATGGGCTCGCTGATCGCCATCTTCGCGGTCGTCTTCATCGCCCTCAACGTGATGCTGAACTGGATGATCGTGCGGCCGGTGGCGCAGCTCTCGCACGCGGCGGACCAGGTGAGCACGGGCAACTTCGAGATCCCCGAGTTCCCGGAGCGGGGCACCGACGAGATCGCGCTCTTGAGCCGGGCGTTCAACCGCATGCGGCGGAGCCTCCAGAAGGCGATGCAGATGATCGAGAGCTGAGGGCCGCGTGGAGCAGGCCCCGCCCGAAGCCGGTCACCGGACCTTCATTGCGACGGTGGTCTTCATCGACATCGTCGGATATTCGGAGCGTCTGGTCACCCAGCAGGTCGAGCTGAAGACCCGGCTGAACGGCCTGGTCGCCAACGTGCTCCAGAACGTCCCGCCCACCGACCGGATGATGCTCGACACCGGCGACGGGGCGGCCATCTGCTTTCTCGGCGACCCCGAGGACGCGCTCTTCGCCGCCAGCAACCTCCGGGCGGCGACGGTCGCGATCGGGCCCGAGCTGGCCCTCCGGATCGGCATCAATCTCGGCCCGCTCCGGATCGTGAAGGACGTCAACGGACAGCCGAACATGCTCGGCGACGGGATCAACGTCGCCCAGCGCGTCATGAGCTTCGCCCAGCCGAACCAGATCCTGGTGTCACGCTCCTACTACGAGATCGTGTCCCGTCTGTCCCAGGAGTACACCCGCCTCTTCCAGTACGTGGGCATCCACCGGGACAAGCACGTCCGGGAGCACGAGGTGTACGTGATGACGGCGGGCGGGTCCGGCGCGACGACGCCACCCCTGGAGCAGGCCGAGGCTGCCGTGGCCGCGGGGCCGCCGGGCCGGGTGGAGAGCACCGAGTTCGTGCCCGTGGCCCCGAGCTTCGACGCGGCGGTGCTGGCGCGAGTTGAAGGGGCCCTCGCCGAGTGTTTGGGGCCGCTGGCGCGCGTGCTGGTGCGAAGGGGGACGAAGACGGCGCCAGACCTCCCGGGGCTCTGCCAGCAGCTGGAAGCCCACGTGCCGGAGGCGCAGCGCGCGACGTTCCGGCGCCGCCTCGGCGACATCGCCGGCCCGCCCGCGCCGCCGGCTCCCGCGCCGGCGCGCGCGGCCGCGGCGGCTTCCCCGGCGGCGGGACCCGGGCGGCCGCTGTCGCCCGAGGCGTTGGCGGAGGCCACCGATCGCCTGGCCGTCTACATCGGTCCGGTTGCCCGGCTCCTCGTCACCCGCGCCGCCAAGCAGGCGAGCAACACCAAGGACCTCTACGAGCGCCTCGCGGCGCATATCGACGATCCGCGGGACCGCCAGCGGTTCGTGGCGGCCACCGAGGAGCTTTCGGAGCCCTAGCAGTCCCCCGCCAGGCACTGGTTTCCCGGACCGATCGGGTGCCTCCTGCCTCGATGCCGCCGCCATCGAGACTCGGATTCGTCCGCCGGACCGCGACTGACGCCGTTCGCGGGGTCGGGTTCCTGACCGGATTGGTCGCGCACCTTCGCCATCCGGTGTCGATCGAGGCCGCCCGCGCGGCCGTCCGCACCCGGCTGGCGAGCCGCGAGACCGAGCTCGTGGCACTCGTCCGAGAGGCCATCTACGCCGACCCGACCAGCCCGTACCGGGCGCTCTTGATCCACGCGGGATGCGAGCCCGGCGATCTTGAGGCGCTCGTCCTCCGCGAAGGCGTCGAGGGCGCGCTCGGTGTCCTCTTTCGGGCTGGCGTCTACCTCACGGATTCCGAGCTGAAAGGCGCTCAACCGGTCGTTCGGGGAGGGGTCACGCTCCGGCTGAGCCCCGCCCGGATCCGCACGCGACTCTCCACGGTCCCGGCGACCTCGGTGCCGGGCCGAGCTGACCGCCGGCGCACCGTGCCGCTTCGGGAGGCGTTCTTCCCGGACCTGACCGTGGACCCCCAGCTGGCCCTTCATGCGCGTGGCCCCACGAGCTGGCGTCACGCGCTCTGGGGCTGGCCGAGCGACGGCGCCGTGCTCTCGCTCACCCGGCTGAGCGGCCCGGGCTTCCGGCCGGTGCGCTGGTTCTCTCGGATCACGGCCGCCGCATCCGGGTTCGGCCCGAAGGCCGTCGGCATCGCCTGGCTGGTGCCCGGCGTCACCCGAGCCTGTGGCGTCCCGCTCCCCGCCATCGAGCCCGTGCCCCTCGAGGAGCCCGCCGCGATCCTTGACTGGATGCAGGCGGAGCTCCGCCGCGGCGCCACGCCGCATCTCGTGGTTCCGTCGGCGGCGGGGGTGAGCCTGTGCAGCTTCGCGGCGCGCCGGGGCATCGAGCTCCGCGGGGCGCAGATCACGCTGACGTCGGAGCCCGTCACCCCGTGGCGCGCGGCCGTCGTGGCTCGGACCGGGGCCGCGATGGCGGTTACCTACGGCGCGAAGGAGACCGGGCAGATCGCCCATGGCTGTCTCGCGCCGGCGGGCGCCGACAAGATGCATCTGTACCGCGACAGCTACGCGCTGGTGTGTGCGGGCGCCGACGGAGCGCGGGTGGGGTTGCCATCCGACGCATTGCTCGTCACGGGCCTGCGTCGTGCGTGGCCCAATGTCGTGCTGAACGTCGCGCTGGGCGACCGGGCCACCGTGACGGCTCGGGAGTGCGGCTGCCCCCTCCGTCAGGTCGGCTGGACGACGCTCGTCCACGATGTGCGGAGCTTCCAGAAGCTGAAGCTGGGCGGCCTGCCGATCGACCACGGTGGGCTCGTGCGCCTGCTCGACGACGTGTTGCCCCGGCGATTCGGCGGCGGCCCCGGCGACTACCAGCTCACGGAGCTCGTGGACGACCTCGTGGACGGGCAGCCGCGGATCCGACTCCATGCGGATCCGCGCCTCGGCCCGCTGGACGAAGCAGTTCTCTACCGCACGGTCTTGGAGGGCGTGGTCGGCCTCGGCATCCCCGTGACGGGTCTCTGGCGTGCACCGACCTGGTTCTCGGTCGACCGGCGGCCGCCGGTCGCCGAGCCGAGCGGCAAGATTCTCCACGTTCATCGTGCGGCGTCGCGCTTGGCGCCGCGAAATGGCCCCGCCGCATGAGGCCGGGGCTCTCGCTCAGCGACATCCGGTCGGGATTCCGGCTGGTCCACGGTGTCGCGCGCGCCATCGGGTGCCCGATCGAGCCTGGGGCGGCGCGCCGCGTCGTGGAGGGGCGGCTCGCCCGCCGCGAGCGGGATTTCCTCGCGCTCGTGCGGGCTGAGATCTACGCGCGCCCGGGGCATCCGAGCCGCGAGCTCTTGGCCGTCGCGGGCTGCGAGCTCGGTGACCTCGAGCGGCTGGTGATGCAGGATGGCGTGGAGGGCGCGTTGGCGGCGCTCGCCCGGGCTGGGGTCTACCTCACGGCGGACGAGCTGCGGGGCCGGCATCCCACCGTCCGCGGGGGTCGGACCATTCCGGTCACGCTCGCGGCCTGTCAGCCAGGCGCCGGCCGCCGGCAGCTTCGGCTCCGTTCGAGCGGCACCCGCGGTGCCCACATGGAGGCGGTCGTCGATGTCGCCTCGATCCGTGATCAGGCGCACGATCTCGCGCTCGTGCTGGAGGCGCGCGGGGGCCGGGAGTGGCCCAAGGCGATCTGGGGCGTCCCCGGCAGCGTGGCGCTCGTTCGCTTGATCGATCTCACCCTGTGCGGGCCGACGCCGGCGCGTTGGTTCGCGCAAGTCGATCCGTCCGCCGCGGGGTTGCACCCCCGATATCGCTGGAGCGTGCGCGCGCTGCGCTGGGGAGCCCGGTGTGCGGGGGTTGTCCTGCCGCCCCCGGTGCGGGCGCAACTCGACGACCCGCGGCCCGTTGCGCGCTGGCTGGCCGAGACGCGCCGCCACGGGCAGACGCCACTCCTGTGGGGGCATGTGAGCCCGGTTGTTCGGCTCTGCGAAGTCGCGCTGCGCGAGGGGATCGATCTCGTCGGCGTGCAGGGCTCGGTTGGCGGCGAGCCCTGCACGCCCGCGCGCCTCGCCGCCATCCGTCGCGCGGGCGTCGTCGTGGTTCCGCACTACGCGAGCATGGAGGCCGGACTCATCGCCTACGGCTGTCTGACGCCGACCCACGCTGACGACCTCCACCTCCTGACCGATCTCCATGCCATCATCCGCAGCGAGGCCGGGCCGCGTGGGCTGGCCCCCGGGACGTTGCTTCTCTCGACCCTCCGACCGAGCGCCCGGTTCGTGCTCCTGAACGCCTCCCTCGGCGACCGGGGCGAGCTCGCGACACGGCGCTGCGGGTGTGCGCTGGAGACCGTCGGATGGACCCACCAGGTTCATCACGTGCGAAGCTTCGAAAAGCTGACGGCGGGAGGTGTGACCTTTCTCGATCGGGACATCATCCCCGTGCTCGAGGAGACGATGCCGGGACGGTTCGGTGGCGGGCCGCTCGACTACCAGCTCTCCGAGGAGGAGGGCCCGGGAGGGAGCCCGCGAATCGCCCTGCGGATCCATCCCTCCGTGGGCACCCTGGATTCCGCGGCCGTCATCCGGGAGTTCCTGGGGGCCCTGGGACGGGGCTCCGGCGCACCGCGGGTGGCCGCGCTCCAGTGGGAGCATAGCGGGTGGATCGTGGTCGACCGGCGGCCGCCGGTCCAGGGCGTAGACGGGAAGGTTCTCCACCTGCACCGCCCCGTCGCCTCCCGCGGGACGTGAGCGAGCACGTCCCGGGTCGTCACGCGCTGTCCCGGCTCGCGCGGGGGCTGGCCGGCTTCCTGGTGGTCGATGGGCCGGAGGGTCGGGCGGTGTTCCAGAGGGACGGGCCGGCAAGCGCCGCCGGCCACTGACCGAGCCGGGAGGGCGCCTCGCGGGCGCCCTGCCGGTCAGTGGGCGGTGTACCCGCCGTCGACCGGCAGGACCACGCCGGTGATCCAGCGCGCGTCGTCCGACGCGAGGAACAGGGCTGCGTCGGCGACGTCGCGGGGCTCTCCAAGACGGCGCAGCAGGTGCTGATCGAGCAGCCGCTCCCACGGGGCGCCCTCGGCCCGCATCCGATCGAACATCGCCCGGTTGATGTTCGTGATCACGAACGACGGACTCAGCGCGTTGACGCGGACCCCGTGCCGGCCGAAGTCGACGGCCATCTGCTTGGTGAGGATCGCCACCGCGCCCTTCGACGCCGAGTAGGCGGGCCGGACCGGCAGGCCCACCACTCCCGTGATCGACGAGAGGTTCACGATCGCGCCGCCGCCCTGGGCGACCATCGTCGGCAGGACGGCCCGGCTCATGAGGAACACGCCCTTGACGTTCACCCGCATCGTCTCGTCCCAGTCGGCCTCCGTCGTGTCGAGGACGGTCTCGCGGGACGGAAGGATCCCGGCGTTGTTGACCAGGATGTCGATGCGGCCGAATCGCTCCCGCGCCGCCGCGGCGACGCGGCCGGTGTCGGCGGCCGCCGCGACGCTCGCCTCGACGGACAGCGCCTCGCCGCCGTCCGCCCGGATGGCGTCGACCACCGCGTCGTTGGGTCCCGGGCGGACGTCCACGCAGACGACGCGCGCGCCCTCCTCCGCGAAGCGCCGGGCAATGGCTTCGCCGAGGCCCATCGCGGCGCCGGTGACGATCGCGACCTTACCGTGGAGCCGGGGAAGGGGTGAGCGAGGCGGCATGCGGTTGCTCCGTGCGGCGCGCTCAGCGCCGCAGCTCGGTCAGGGGCGATGCCGCGCCAGGAATCTCGGTCCGGGCGGGCCGCACGCGGTCGGGATCAGCGGAAGCGCTGCCGGTCTTTGAAACCGTAGACGAGATAGGCGCCGGCGAGGTACGCCCGGCGCAGGAACGGCAGCGGGAAGCGCGGGAGCGCGGTCCCGGTGACCGGGGTGTCCTGCGCCACCGGCACGCCGGCCACGAGGTCGCCGGCGAGCCCGCCGAGGTGGCTCGCCATCGCCACGCCGGTCCCGGTGTACGCCAGCGCGTAGGCGACGCTCGGGTCGCCGTCCACCGCGTGGACGTGCGGCAGGTGGTCGTAGGGCATGCACACGGCGCCGTGCCAGAAGTACTCGCTGCCGACGCCGCGGAGGCACGGGAACATCGCGGCGAGCCGGCCCTCCAGCCAGCGCCGGCGCCGGCCGAGCGACGCCTCGGTGTTGATCACGCCCGCGCGGCCCCCGAACAGCATCCGGCCGTCGGGCAGCCGCCGCCAGTAGTGGACGAGCGCGCGCGTGTCCGAGTACACCTGCGTGGTGCGCATCCCGACCTCGCGCCACTCCGCATCGCTCAACGGCCGCGTGACGACGATGTTGCTCGTGGTCGGCATCGTCCGGCCCCGGAAGAAGGGGTGGAGGTGCTCGGGCGTGTACCCGTTGGTCCCGACCACGACCTTCCGGGCCCGCACCGTGCCCCGGGGCGTGACGAGGACGTGCCAGCCGCCGTCGCGGTCCCAGCGGATGACAGGGGAGTCTGGGTGGACCGCCGCGCCCCGGCGGTGGGCGGCCAGCGCCAGGCCGCGCACATACTTGAGCGGATGGAGGCCGAAGGTCGGGCGGAGGCGCAACGCGCCGTGGGCGGAGGGGCTCCGCGTGAATCCCTCGGCGGCGAGCTGCTCGCGATCGAGGTATTCCGCGTCGCGGACGTCGAGCCGCTCCCGGTAGAGGCGCAGCCGCTCGCGGAGCACCGGCACCAGGTCCGCGCGATGCGCGACGTTGAGCCAGCCGTCCGGCTGCGCGTCGCACTCGATGGACTCCTTGACGATCAGCTCGCGCACGCGCTCGCACGCGTCGATGCCGAGGCGCACGATGCGCCGGGCGGTCGGGAGCCCCCAGCGCGCCTCGCGCTCCTGGAGGGAGAGCTTGCCGAGGGACATCATCGCGAAGCCGCCGTTCCGCCCGGAGGCGCCCCAGCCGATCGCGCGCGCTTCCAGGACGACGGTGTCGAGGCCGTGGTCGCCCGCGAGCCGGTAGGCGGCGGCGAGCCCGGTGTAGCCGCCGCCGAGGACCGCGACGTCCGCCGTGCGGTCGCCGGGGAGCGGCGCGAGCCCCGCGGGCTCCGGTCCCGCCGTCGCCGCCCAGTACGAGGGGACGTGCGGGGTGGGGTGCGCGTCGTCGCTGTTGGCCATGATCGCCCTCGCGGGGCCGCTCGATCCGCTCGCGCGGCCGGCGCCAGCATACGGTTGCTCGCGCGCGGGGCGCAAGAGGCAGCGGCTCGTGTACAGTGGCGAGCGGGTCCACGAAGAAGGCGCGGCGGACACAGCCACTGGACGTCATCGAGGGTCGGCCGCCGAAGGGCGCCAAGATCGCCGACGCCTGGACGATCGCGCAGGCCCCCAAGAGCGGATGCGGCCCGGGCGAGTGGACGAACGCGGGCGTCGGTCTCGATCGGGATCCGCTCACGAGGAGGGACGCGCGGTGACGGACCACGGACGGCTCGGCATGTCGGTTGGCGAGGCCATGTTCACGCAGCGCTCGATCCGGCGATTCCGTCCGGATCCCATCCCGGTCGCCGACCTGCAACTCGTGCTCGAGGCGGCGGTGCGCGCGCCCAACGGCGGCAACCGGCAGATCGCGCGATTCCTGATCGTGACGGACCGGGCGCGGATCGAGCAGTTCGGTGCGTTGTATCACGAGGCGTGGTGGGCGAAGCGCCGGGACGAGCTCGGATGGACCGGGCCCGAGGACATCCCGCCGGATGCGACGAACTACCGGGCGGCCGCGGGACTGGCGGACCACATGCGGGACGTGCCGTGCGTCGTGCTCGCGTTCGCGGAGCCGCCGGGCTGGGCCAACTCCGTCCTGCCCGCCTGCCAGAACCTCATGCTCGCGTCGCGCGCCCTCGGCATCGGCTCGATCCCCACCACGCTCCATCCATCGGTGATGGAGCGGGTCTACGCGCTGTTCGGGATCCCGCCCGATCTGACCTTCCACTTCTGCATTCCGCTCGGCTACCCAGCCGAGGGGACCCGATTCGGCGGGAGCCGGCGCCGGCCGACGCGGGAGACGGTGTATCTCGATCGTTGGCAGGCGCCCGTGCCGTGGCGCTAGGGCCGGCACTCCGCCATGGCCGCGGGCGACGATGAGCCCGTGGTTCGCGAAGAGCCTGGGCGACCCGTTGCTGGCCGGCGAGCTGCTGAGCCGACTCGAGGCGCTCCTTGACTCGGCGCGCGCGACGGCCGGCGACCCGGGAATGATGGCGGTCTTCGTCCGGCACGAATCGGAAGGGCGTCTCCACTGCGATGTTCGCGCGTACTTCTCGCCGGCCGCGGCGGCGGTGGCGCGCGCGGTCGATGCGCGCCCGTGCGATCGCCCGTCCCCCGACGGGCTGACCCTCCTGTCCGGGGCCCCCGAGGCGTGGCGGGCGCTGTTTCCGGAGCGCCCGGCTTGACGAGCTCCGGAGCCGAATGGTACAGAGGTCCGGTCTCCTCGGGCCAGCCAGCCACGTGATCTCTCGGAGGGCCGCATGAGCCACGTCCCGCCCCGTACGCCCGTCGTCCTGGGCCTCCGCAGCCCGGACCGACGCGGGCGTCGGGCGCGCGTGCGATCGGCCGCCGCCTGATGGTCGACGTTCCGCGGACCGCCGACGTCGTCGTCGTCGGCGGCGGGGTGCACGGCGCGAGCGTCGCCTACCACCTGGCGCGGCGGGGCGCCCGCCGTGTGGTGCTCGTCGAGCGGAAGTTCCTGGCCTCGGGCCCGACCGGCCGGTCCTCGGCGCTGGTCCGCCGGTTCTATGCGATGCCCTTTCTCACGCGGACCGCCAACGGCTCGGCCGACGTCTACCGGCACTGGGCGGAGCGGCTCGGGGGCGGGGATCCGGGATTCCGCCAGGTGGGGATCCTGTGGCTCGTGGGCGCGGACCGGGCCGCGAACCTTCGCGCGAACGTCCAGCGCGCGCGGCAGCTCGGCGCCAATGTCGGGATCGTCGAGCCCGCCGAGATCCGGGCGCTCGTGCCGGCCATCGCCGTCGACGACGTGGCGCTCGGCGCCTACGAGCCGGAGTCCGGCTACGCCGACGCCGGCATGACCACGAACGCCTTCGCCACGCGGGCCGGCGAGCTGGGCGCGACGGTGGCCCAGTACGTGACCGTCGAATCCATCGCGACGGCCGGCGACCGCGTGACCGGCGTGCGGACGGACGCGGGCGAGATCCACGCGCCGAAGGTGGTCGTGTGCGCCGGCCTGTGGGCCGGCCAGCTCCTCGGGCCCCTCGGCATCGACGTGCCGGTGGCGCCCACGCGTCATCAGATGTGCTTCTTCCGCCGGCCGCCCGACTTCGGGACGCACCCGGCGATCCTCGACCGGCCGCACGGCACCTACATGCGGCCGGAAACCGGGAACCTCACCATCCACGGCTTCTTCGCCTACGACGAGATCGTGGAGCCGGACCATTACAACGAGGGCGCCGACCCCGGCGAGGTCCTGCGGAACGCGGAGCTGATCGCCGAGCGCTTCCCGGCCATGGAGCACGGGCTGTCGATGGGCGGCTACTCCGGCGTGTACGACAACACGCCCGACCACGAGCCGGTGCTGGGCGCGGTGCCCGAGCATCCGGGGCTCTACGTGAACTTCGGCTGGAGCGGACATGGCTTCAAGCACGCGCCGGCGATCGGCGCCATCCTGGCGGAGGTCGTCCTGGAGGGCCACGCGCCCGAGTGGGATCTCGCGCCGTTCCGCTGGTCACGCTTCCGCGACAACGCATTGATCCCGCGGGCGACCGCGGCCGATCCTCCCCACTAGTCTCCTACCCCGCACCGAGAGAGAGGAAGGACCAGATGGCGACCAAGACGGCGAAGCGACCGGCGAAGACCTCCAAGAAGAGCCTCGGGCTGCTCGAGCGGCTCGCCAAGGGCCCGGTGATCTGCGCGGAGGGCTATCTGTTCGAGTTCGAGCGGCGCGGCTACCTCCAGGCCGGCGCGTTCGTCCCGGAGGTCGTGCTGGAGCATCCGGACCTGGTGGAGGGCCTCCACCGGGACTTCGTCCATGCGGGCTCGGACGTCGTCGAGGCGTTCACCTACTACGCCCACCGCGCGAAGATGCGGATCGTCGGCCGGGAACGGGACCTCGAGCGGATCAACCGCACCGCGCTCAAGCTTGCCAAGAAGGTCGCGCGGGAGACCGGGACGCTCCTCGCCGGGAACATCTGCAACACGAGCACCTACAAGGCCGACGACGCGAAGACGCACCGCGACGCGCGCCGGATCTTCGACGAGCAGATCGACTGGGCGATGGACGCGGGCGTCGACTTCATCGTCGGCGAGACCTACAGCTGGGGCGGCGAGGCGCTCCTCGCCCTCGAGGCGATCCGGCGCTCGGGGACGCCGGCGGTGATAACCCTGGCCGTGCCCCGCGAGGGCCGGATGCGGGAAGGGTGGAGCGTCGCCGAGACCGCGCGGAAGCTCGAGGCGGCCGGCGCGGACGTGGTCGGCGTCAACTGCTCGCGCGGCCCGGACACCATGATGCCCTTGCTCCGCGAGATCCGGAGCGCCGTGCGGTGCCACGTGGCCGGATTGCCCGTGCCCTATCGCACGACCCCGGCCGAGCCGACTTTCCAGTCGCTGACGGATCCGACCTGCAAGGTCATCCCCGACGATCGGCCGTTCCCGGCCGCGCTCGATCCCTTCACCTGCAACCGCTACGAGATCGCCGAGTTCGGCAAGGACGCGTACGCCCTCGGCGTGCGGTACCTCGGCGTCTGTTGCGGAGCCGGGCCGCATCACGTGCGGGGACTGGCCGAAGGGCTCGGGCGGCGCCCGCCGGCGAGCCGCTACTCGCCCGACATGTCGAAGCACATCCTGTTCGGCAGCGACAAGCGGCTCAACCAGGACAACCTGGCGTACGGCCGCACGTACCGGCGCTCCGCGGGCGGCTGAGGGCTCCGTGGCCGGGCCGAAGCCCGAGCCGGGGTCGCCGAGCGCCCAGAATCGGCGGGCTGACCAGCGGTACGTCGGGAAGGACCTCGGGACCCAGTGCGCGCACGCGGGCGAGCGCTGGGAGCGCCCGGGGTTCTGGTCGAGCAGCACGCCGATCCACAACGCGACGACGTTCGTCTACGACCGCGCCGAGGATCTGGACGACGTCGTCTGGCGCCGGAAGCCGGGCTACTCGTACAGCCGGGCGGGCTCGCCGACCACCTCGGCGCTCGAGCGGGCCCTCTCCACCCTGGAGGGCGTGGAGGTCACCCGCGTCTGCGGCTCGGGGATGGCGGCGAGCCATCTCGCGGTCCTGACCGCCGGGGCCGGCAAGGACGGCCCGATCCTCGCGTCCAGCGACGTCTACGGCAGCGTGTACACGATGATGGAAGGCGTGTTCCCGGCGCTCGGGACGCCGAGCCTCGTCATGAGCTTCGCGGATCTCGACCGCCTGGAGGACGCCGTCCGGCAGGCGCGGCCTCGCGTCGTGTACTTCGAAGTGGTCACGAATCCCATGACCCGGGTGATCGATGCGCCCGCCGTGATCGAGCTGGCCCACCGGCACGGCGCGCGCGTGATCGTCGACAATACCTTCACCACGCCCTACCTCCTCCGGCCGGCCGAGCTGGGCGCGGACCTCGTGACCCACAGCGTGAGCAAGTTCCTCTCCGGGCACGGCGACGTGCTGGCGGGCTCGGTCGGCTGCCGCCTCGCGGACTACGACCGGCTGACCGACATGCTGATCCAGGTCGGGTCCGCCCTCGGGCCGAACGAGGCGTGGCTCGCGCTCCGCGGGCTCAAGACGTTTCCGCTCCGCATGGCGCGGCAGTGCGAGAGCGCGCTCCGGGTCGCGCGCTTCCTCGAGGGGCATCCGGCGATCGCGCGAGTGCGCTATCCGGGGCTCCCGAGTCATCCCGACCACCCGACGGCCTGCCGGCTCTTTCCGGAAGGGCGCGCCGGCGCGATGCTCTCGTTCGACGTCGCCGAGTGCGACACGCCGAAGGCATTCCGGTTCCTCGACGCGCTGCGGCTGATCCTGTCGGCCACGACCCTCGGGGACCTCTACTCGATCATGGTGAACCCGGCGCGGACGACCCATCGCTGGCTCGATCCCGCCCAGCAGGCAGCGCTTGGGATCGGACCGGGCACCTTCCGGATGTCGGTGGGGATCGAGGGCGTCGAGGACTTGCTGGAGGATCTGGACCAGGCGCTCCGCGCCTGCCAGAGCGCCTGACGCCGCGGCCGCCGGCGCGACGCCGCGCTCGGCCGGCCGGACCACCGCTCCAGTGACGCACGGCGGCTGACCGCCGCGTCTCCGCCTCGACACCCTGAGCGGTGCGTCACGCGGGCTGGCGCGCGTCTCGTCGGGGAGTTCCCGGTCGGGCCCGGGCCACGCCGGACAGCCGTCCACGTGTCGACGACGGAATCGAGCCCGCGCGCCCGATTTCGGCCGCGTCGCGTGAATAGCCCGCCTGACGGCCGCGTCCGAACGGGCAAGTCCCGAAGGACCAGGCACGACGCGATGGCTTCACGACTCTTTCTCGTGCTGTTGCTCCTCACGCTGCCGGTGGCCACGGTGGCGCTCCCCCCCGATCCCTTGTGGATTCCCGGTCTCTACGACGGGGCCGACTACGACGACTGTCTCGCGGTGTTCGACTCGCCCAACGCGGGCGTCACCGCGCCGATGCGCGTGGAGCTCGCGCCGCCGCAGCCGACGGGCGAGCGGCTCGCCCTGACGCCCGACGGCGGCCCGTGGAGCCGTCTCGCCCTTTCGACCGCGTCCCGCAGTCCCCCGCTCGCCTAGCTCGCTCCGCTCTCGAGGACATGACCGCGGGGCTCGGACCTGCCGAGCCACTGCCCCCACTGGCGAGAGACGCGTCCGGCACGACCCGCTTCGGGCGCCCCGGGCGAACGGGAGGACTAGCACATGCACGGACTGCGATTCCAGAACGGTCGGAGCTCGGTGCGATGGGAAGACACACTCGGGGCCACCGAGGAGGTGGCGACGGAGCTGGTCGATCGCAACGTGGAGGTCTGCGGACAGCTCCGCCGGGCCACCGCGCACGCGGGGGCCGAGACGTGGGCCATCGTGCTCGCCGGGGGCGAGGGCGTCCGCCTGCGGCCGCTGACCGAGTACGTGTGCGGGGACGCGCGCCCCAAGCAGTTCGCGCGGCTGCTGGGGCCACACTCGCTGCTCCGTCAGACGCTCGAGCGGACCGCACTGGGCATTCCCTGGGCGCGTACCGTGGTCGTGGCGCATCGGCGCCACACCCAGTACCTGGCCGAGGAGTTTGCCGGTCAGGCGCCGCCGCACGTGCTGCTCCAGCCGGACGACCGCGGGACCGGCGCCGCCGTGCTCCTCGCGGCGCGCTGGATCGCGAGCCGGCAGCCGGATGCGGTCGTCGCGGTGTTCCCGTCGGACCACTTCATTCGCGGCGCGGCCGCGTTCATGCACCACGTCCTGGCGATGGCGGATCACGTGCGGCGACACGCGGGGCCGCTCGTGCTGCTCGGCGCGCTCCCCACCGATCCCCAGTCGCAGTACGGCTGGATCCAGCTCGGTGCGCTCCTCGGGCGGGTCGGCGGGGAGCCCCTCAACCGGGTGATGGGCTTCACGGAGAAGCCGACCCCGGAGGCCGCCCGTGTCGCGTGCGCGCGCGGTGATCTCTGGAGCACGTTCGTTCTCGTCGGGCACGCCCAGGCCCTGGTGGGCCCCGTGGTGC
>CAYXBJ010000091.1:0-69045 GCA_964463175.1 uncultured bacterium | reverse complement strand
CGCACCATCACGCAGCCGCCGCTTCGGCGGCCGCGCTCCTCGGCCTCCGCCACCACGCTCCCCGCGATCACGAGCGGCGTGACCTTGGCGCGCCCCACGACCTCGCCCGCATCGATCACCTGGCCGTCGAAGAGCGTGTAGACCGAGACCCCCTCGAGGCCGTTCACCGCGGCGAGCTCGCCCGTCGCCACCCGGAGGAGCCCTCGTCGCGCCGCGACGATCGCCCACTGGCCGGTCGCGGAGTCCTTGACGGTCACCCCTCCGCCCGCGACGGCGCGCGCGATCCGCTCGCCCGCCAGATCCTCGTGGAGGTCGCCGGCCTCCATCTCGATGAGGTGGACCTCGCTTCCCGATCCGGCGACGAGCCGGGCCGCGCCGGCCGCGTCGAGCCGGTCGCCCTTCCGGCCGAGCAGCGCGCCCGCTGCATCGCGAACGTCGTGGGCGAGCACCCAGCCGACCAGCCGCTCGGCGGCCGCGTCGCGCGGCACGAGCGCGTGCGCCTTCACGCGCGAGAGCTCGGGGTCGCCGCGGCTGGCGACGGATCGGCAGCGGGGCGCCAGGGCTTGGCGATCGCCAGCGGCCGGCCAGTGCCTCCGTAGCGGGACGCGATGATCTCGGCCAGGATCGCCAGCGCGATCTCCGGCGCGGTGCGCCCGCCCAGGTCGAGACCGATCGGAACGCGGATCCGGGCGAGTGACTCCTCGGACAGGCCCTCCTCGCGGAGCATCCGGAGGATCGCGTCGCCGCGGCGGCGGCTGCCCAGCATCCCGACGTATCCCGCCTCGCTGGACAGCGCGTGGCGTAGCACCGGGAGGTCGTACTTGTAGTCGTGCGCCACCAGCACCAGCGCGGTCGTCGGTCGCAGTGGGATCTTCCGGACCAGCTCGGAGGGAATCCCGATCAGGAGCTCGTCCACGTCGGGGAACCGCTCGCGCGTGGCGAGCCGGGGCCGGCCGTCCACCACCACGGTCCGGTACCCGAGCGAGCGCGCCAGCGTGACGAGCGGCATCGCGACGTGGCTTCCTCCGACGACTAGGAGCGTCGGCAGCGGCACATGCACCTCGACGAAGACCCGCGTCGCCTCGCCGGGGCCGAGCCCGACGGTCTTCGACACGCCGGTCGCGAGCGGCCCTTGCGCCGCGGCGGGGGCCGCCTCGTCGAGCGCGGCGTCGCCGAGCGATCCGACGCGCCGCCCGTCGTCGAGCAGGAGAAGCTTGGCGCCGGCCTCCGGCGGATCCATGCGCGTCAGGATCGCGCCCGAGCCTCCGCCCGAGACGTGGGCCTTCAGCTGCTCGTAGAGCGCCAGCGCGCTGTCGGACCGGGGGTTCTGGCCGAGCGCGACCGGCTCGAGGAAGACCTCGATCGTGCCGCCGCAGGTGAGCCCGATCTCCCAGGCGTCCTCGTCCCCGAGGTCCATCGAGAGCAGCTTGGGGCGCGATCCGGCGAGGACGTCCTCGGCCTCGGCCATCACCTCGGCGTCCACGCAGCCGCCGATCGTCACCGAGCCGAGGATGCGGCCGCCCTCCCCGACCCACATCTTGGCCCCTTCTTTCCGGGGGGTCGTGCCGTGGGTGCTGACGAGGGTCGCGAGGGCCGCCCGGCCCTCGGTCCGGCGCAGGGCATCGATCTGGTCGAAGAGCTCGCTCACGCCGCCTATTGTAGCAGCCGCGCAGCGGGCCGGCGGCGGCCTACGACGCGAGAGCGGCGACCCGCGCGGTGCCCGTCAGGGCTTCAGGTGGCGGGCGAGGGCCTTGAAGGACTCCAGATTGTGGGCCGGCAGGAAGACGTCGATCTCCGGCAGCGCGGCCTGCATTCCCTGGGTCAGAGGCTGGTAGTCGGGGCTCCCGAGCAAGGGGTTCAGCCAGATCAGCTTGCCCGCCCGCCGGCGCATCGTCCGGAGCGCCTCCGCCAGGATGCCCGGCTCGCCGGTGTCCCAGCCGTCCGAGAGGACGATCACCACGGTGTCGCGGTCGAGGAGCTTCGGCCAGCCGGCGTTGAACGCCCGGAGGCTCTCGCCGATCTTCGTCCCGCCCGACCAGTCGCGCACGTCGCCGAGGCGGGCGAGGGCGCCGCGGTACGAGGCGTGCTGGAGCTCGTCGGTGATCCGGTGGAGCCGGGTCGAGAAGACGAACGTCTCCATCCGTCCGAGATTGTTCTGCATCGCATACAGGAACTGGAGAAGCAGCCGGCTGTAGAGATCCATCGAGCCGGAGACGTCACAGAAGATCACGAGCTTGGTCTTCTGGATCTTCCGCTCGCGCCGTGCGAGATCGATCAGCTCGCCCCGCGTGAGGGAGAGCCGGACCGTCCGCCGGAGGTCCACGCGCCCTCGTCGCCGCGAGGGCTTGAGCCGCCGGCTCCGGCGGGTTGCCAGGCGCCGGGCGATCTGCGCGGCGAGGCGCTCGACGTCCGCCAGGTCGGCCGCGCCGAAGCTCGAGAAGTCCTTCCCCATCGTCGAGTCGAGGTCCGAGACGCCAGGGAGACCGACCGGCTCCCCCTCCCCTTCCCCGACGTCGGTCCAGCCGGAGAAGTCGAGCGCGGCGTCCTTCGCCTTCGGGAAATGGGCGTTCAGCTGAGGCGCCTCGGGCGCGACGCCGTCGGCCGGCGGCGACGCCGCGGCGACCAGGCCGCCCCAGAAGGCGTCGAAGGTCGCGTCGAAGATCGGGAACTCCTCGGGCCGCGTGGCGAGCACCGTGCGGAGCGCCCGGTGGACCTCCCCGCGGTCGCCGAGGTCGATCACCTCGAGCGCGCGGATCGAGTCGTGGCTCTCCGACGGCGTGATCGCGAGCCCGCGCGCGCGGAGCAGGCGGCAGAACCGGACGGTGCCGGTCAGGAGGTCGCGCGGCCGGGGAGCGGCGGCGGTCGTCATCGTCGTCGGGCGACACGGCGGGCGGGAGTGGAGCCCGCGGGCGGCGTCACGCCGGCCTCCGGCTCAGCCCTCGAGCAGCTCGGAGAGCCGGCCGGCGGCGAGGTCGGCCTCGATGCGCTTGACGTCGTCGACCTCCTTCAGGACGCAGCCGAGGGTCTCGCGGACGAGCTCCGCGTCCAGGTGGTCGGCGTGGAGCGCGACGAGGGCGCCGCCCCAGTCGAGACTCTCGGCCACGCCGGGCACCTTCTGGAGCTGGCGGCGCCGCAGGTTCTGCATCACCCGCGCGATCTGGCTGGCGAGTCGCTCGTTGATCCCGGGTACCTTCGTCCGGAGGATGCGGACCTCCTTGTCGAAGGAGGGATAGTCGATCCAGAGATAGAGGCAGCGCCGCCGGAGGGCGTCCGAGAGGTCGCGCGAGCGGTTCGATGTCAGCACCACGTCCGGACGGTGCGCGGCAGTGATCGTCCCGATCTCGGGCACCGTCACCTGGAAGTCGGAGAGCACCTCCAGGAGGAAGCTCTCGAACTCGACGTCGGCGCGGTCGATCTCGTCGATCAGGAGCACCGGGGCGCGATCCGGCTGCGAGATCGCCTGGAGCAAGGGGCGCTTCAGCAGGAACTGCTCCGAGAAGATGTCCGCCTCCTTGGCCGCCATCGACCGCTCGTCGCGCTCCCGCTCCTCCAGCCGGATGCGGAGGATCTGCTTCGGGTAGTTCCACTCGTAGAGCGCCGTCGAGGCGTCGAGGCCTTCGTAGCACTGGAGCCGGATCAGGTTGGTTCCGCGGACCCGCGCCAGCACCTTGGCGATCTCGGTCTTCCCGACGCCGGCGTGCCCCTCGACGAGGAGCGGCTTCCGGAGGGTCGTCGCCAGGTGCAGCGCCGTCGAAATGGCGGGGTCGGTGATGTAGGCGGCCCCTTCCATCTGGGCCTGGATGTGCCGGATCTCCTCGCGCATCGGCTCTCCTCGATCGACGTGGTGTGGGGCGGCATCCGGCCGCCCCCAGCCAGCCATTGTATCAGCGGGGGCGACGGCCGCGAGGGCCGCGTCACCCGCGGCGGCGCGCGGCCTCGTAGTCTTCGGGTGTGTCGATGTCCGCGGGCATCGGCGCGTCGACCGGCACCTCGGCCACCCGGGTGGGATCGCGGGCGATCACCCCGCGGCCGCCCCGGTCTCCGGTGACGGCCCGGAGCTCGTCGAAGAGCGCCACCGCGAACAGGACCGGATTGCCCCGGCCGTCGCGGTAGACCGGCACGACGACCGGCCGACCGGAAGCGCGAAACGTCGCGACGAGCCGGCGGATGATGGTCGGATCCGGGAGCGGCTGGTCACCCAGCGCGATCACCGCGCCTTCGGTCCCCGGGCGGAGCGCGTCCAGCCCCGCGCGGAGCGACGTCGCCTGCCCCTCCGCGAAGCGCGGGTTCACGACGGTCCGAACGGGAAGCCCGGCCAGGGCGAGCGCGACGGCCTCGGCCTCTCGTCCCAGGACGACGACCGCGTCGTCGACGCCGGCGGCGAGGACCTGCTCGACCGCGAGGCGCACCAGGGGCCGCCCGTCACCCATCGGCAGCAGGAGCTTCTGCCGGCGCATCCGGGTCGAGGCGCCGGCCGCGAGGACGATCGCGGCGATCACCCGCTTGGTGATTCCCGCCGGGCGGCGCTGGCACCCGGCACGTCGCGATCCACCGGCACCGGGCAGCTCTCCGCGACGACGTGCCCGATGACCGCGCTCAGCACGATGGTCCCGCCGACCATCGCCGCCCGGGTCGGCACCTCGCCGAAGGCGAGCCAGACCCACGCTGGCCCCAGGGGTGTCTCGATGGTGCTGATGAGGGCATTTTCGGTCGCGGGGATCAGGCGCGAGCCCATGGTCAGGAGCAGGAAGGCGACACCCGACTGGGTCACGCCGAACACCAACAGGTAGAGCAGATCCTGGGCGCTCACGGCCGTCGGGGCAGCGAAGGGCCAGCTCACCGTAGCCCCCAGGACCACCGAGACGAAGGCCGCCGCCGTCATCGCCACGTCCCGATGCCATCGCAGCAGCACGATGATCCCCGCATAGACCCCGGTCGTGACGAATGCCAGGACGTCGCCCCACGGGTTGCCGGCCAGCGGCGCGCCCCCGAGCATCACCACCACGCCGACGGTCGCGATCCCGCTGGCCACGAGGGTCGCACGGGACGCGCGCTCCCGCATGACGGTCCAGGCGAGCCCGGCGACCACGAACGGCAGGGTGGCCTGGATGATCAGCACGTCGGCCACCGCGGTGAGCCGAAGCGCGCTGAAGTAGGTGAGGATGACGACGGTCGACAGGATGGCGACCGCCCAGCCCGGCCATCCCATGGTTCGGATCGCCTGGAGCGCGCCTCGCCGCTCCTGGCGGACCAGCACCACCAGGAGGAAGAGCGCGCCGAACAGGCTGCGCCAGAACAGGAGCGTCCACGTGTCCACCGCGATCAGGCGCGTGAAGAAGCCTGCGGTGCTCCAGATCAGAGCCGCGCCGGAGACGAGGATCACGCCGACGCGATGCGTGGCGCGATCAGTCGACCTCACCGGTCAGATCGACCGACGGAGCGTGATTGCACGGCTCGGCGCAGGGCCCCGGCGGCCGGGCCGACTCTCCGCCCTTCCGGCTCGACGCACCGGCCGGCCGGACGATGCGGCGATCACCGTGAAGATGATCCGGAACGCACGAAGGCCCGGAACGCGCCCCCGCGAAGGAGCACGCCCGGGCCCGGTTCGTCCCGCGTGGTCGAGCCTACTTCCCGCCCTTGGCTCGCTCGACGGCCTTCTCGATCGCACGCCGCGTGTAGACGCGGGTCAGATGCGCCTTGTACTCGACCGAGCCCTGGAGGTCGGCGTTGATCTCGATGCCCTCGGCCGCCTTCTGGGAGGCCGCCTGGATCGTCGCCGCGTCGAGAGCCTTCCCGGTCAGCGCCGCCTCGACCCCCTTGGCCCGCGTGGCGTGGGAGCCCACGCCCGTGATGCCCACGCGTGCCGCGGTGCACTTCCCGGTCCCGTCCAGCGTGACCGCCGCCGCCACGCCGCAAACCGCGAAGCGGGACGCCGGATGCGGATGCTTCATGTACGCGGCGCCGCCGTGGCCGCCGGTCGGGATCCGGATCTCGGTGAGGACCTCGTCCGGGTGGAGCGCCGTGGTGAACAGGTCCTTGAAGAAGTCGTCGATCTTGATCGTCCGCACGCCCTTGGGGCCGACTGCCTTGATCTCGGCGCCGAGCGCCAGCATGACGGCCGGCCAGTCCGCCGCCGGGTCGGAGTGCGCGACGCTGCCGCCCACCGTCCCGTAGTTGCGCACCTGCGGATCCCCGATCAGCGCCGCCGCCTCGGAGAGCATCGCGCACTTCTGCCGGACCGCGGCGCTGGACTCGACCGCGTAGTGGGTCGTGAGCGCGCCGATGACGAAGTGGCCGCCCTCCTCCTTGATGCCGGAGAGGCCGCCGACCCGCCCGAGGTCGATGAGATGCTTCGGCTGCGCCAGGCGGAGCTTCATCATCGGGATCAGGCTGTGCCCGCCGGCCAGGAGCTTGGCGTCGTCCTTGTATCGGGTCAGGAGACCGACCGCCTCCTCGACCGTCGCCGCTCGGTGGTACTCGAAGCTCGCAGGGTACATGGCGTCCTCCGCCCTCCGGGGGCTAGTGCTTCTTCGCCTGGATGGCCGCCCAGATCCGGGCCGGCGTGAGTGGCATGTCGAGGTGGCTGATGCCGAGGGGGGCCAGCGCGTCCATCACGGCGTTCGCGACCGCCGCCGTCGAGGCGATGGTGCCGGTCTCCCCCGCGCCCTTGATGCCCATGGGGTTCACCGGCGACGGCGTCACGGTCCGGTCCGTCTCGTAGGACACGAGGTCGTCCGCCTTCGGCAAGGCGTAGTCCATCATGCTGCCGCTCTGGAGCTGGCCGTTCGTGTCGTAGGCCGCGTACTCGTAGAGGGCCTGCGCGACCCCCTGCGCGATGCCGCCGTGAACCATGCCGTCCACGATCATCGGGTTGATCACCCTCCCGACGTCGTCGACCGCCACGTACCGGACGAGCTTCACCTTGCCGGTCTTGGCGCTGACCTCCACCACGGCGATGTGCGTCCCGAAGGGGAACACGAAGTTGCTGGGATCCCAGAAGGACGTCGCCTCGAGCCCCGGCTCGAGCCCCTTCGGGAGGTTGTGCGCCAGGTAGGCCATCAGCGCGACCTCGGCGAATCCCTTGTTCCGGCTCGGCGAGCCCTTCACCTGGAACTTGCCCTCGACGTAGTCGATGTCGGCCTCGCTCGCCTCGAGCAGGTGCGCGGCAATCTTCTTGCCCTTGTCCTTGATCTTCTCGATGGCGCTGTAGATCGCCGATCCGCCGACGGCGGCCGAGCGGCTGCCGTAGGTGCCCATGCCGAAGGGGACGGCGCCGGTGTCGCCGTGCACGATCTCGACGTCCTCGAAGGGTACCTGCAGCTCGTCGGCGGCCAGCTGGGCGAAGGACGTCTCGTGCCCCTGGCCGTGGGAGTGCGAGCCGGTGAAGACCGTGATCTTCCCGGTCGGGGTGACCCGAACCTGCGCGCTCTCCCAGAGGCCGGCCTGGGCGCCGAGCGCGCCCGCCACCGCGGAGGGGGCCGGCCCGCAGGCCTCGATGTAGGTCGCGAAGCCGATCCCGAGGTACTTCCCCTTCTTCCGCGCGGCCTCCTGGTCGGTCCGGAACTTCCGGTAGTCGATCATCTGGAGCGCCCGGTCGAGCGCCGGCTCGTAGTTCCCGCTGTCGTACAGGAATGCGACCGGCGTCTGGTACGGGAACTCCGTGGCGGGCACGAGGTTCTTCCGCCGGAACTCCGCGACGTCCATCCCGATGGCCTTCGCCGTCAGGTCGCACATCCGCTCGAGGAGATACGTCGCCTCGGGTCGTCCCGCGCCCCGGTAGGCGTCGACCGGTGTCGTGTTGGTGAGCGCCCCCACCACCTCGCAGTAGATCTCGGGGATCTTGTACGCGCCCGAGAGCAGCGGGCCGTAGAGGAAGGTCGGGATGAGCGGAGCGAACGTGGACAGGTAGGCGCCGAGGTTCGCGTTCGTGTGGACCCGGAGGGCGACGATCTTGCCGTCCCGGTCCACCGCCATCTCCACCTCGGTGATGTGATCCCGTCCGTGAGCGTCCGTCATGAACGATTCGCGGCGCTCCGCGGTCCACTTCACCGGGCGCCCGAGCTGCTTCGACGCCCACGAGACGGTGACTTCCTCCGGGTACAGGAAGATCTTGGAGCCGAAGCCGCCGCCGACGTCCCCCGAGATCACCCGCACCTTGTGCTCGGGCATCCCCAGCACGAACGCCGCCATGAGGAGGCGATGGACGTGAGGGTTCTGGGAAGTGACCCAGCAGGTGAGCTCGCCGGTGGCCCCGTTGTACGAGGCCATGGATGCGCGCGGCTCGATGGCGTTGGGAATGAGCCGGTGGTTGATCAGGCGCTGCTTGACGACGCGGGCGGCGCCCTTGATCGCAGCGGCCGTCTTGTCCTTGTCGCCGATCGACCAGCGGAACGTGACGTTGCCGGGGGCGTTCTCGTGGATCTGGGGCGCCCCCGGCTGGACGGCCTTCTCCCCGTCCGTGACCGCCGGCAGCACGTCGTAGTCGACCACGACCTGATCCGCGCCGTCCCGGGCGGCATACGGCGTCTCCGCGATCACGACGGCCACCGCGTGCCCCACGAAGTTGACCTTGTCGGTGGCGACGCCGCGGTACTCGGGGATCTTGATGTCGGGAAGAAGCCAGCCGCACGGCAACGGGCCCACGCCGCCCTGGGCCATGTCCTTGCCGGTGTACGCCGCCACCACTCCCGGCACGCTCTTGGCTCGCGACAGGTCGACCCGCCGCACCCGGGCGTGCGCGTGGGGGCTCCGGACGAAGGCCGCGTAGGTCTGACCCGGCAGCTTGAGGTCGTCGGTGTAGGCCCCCTTCCCGGTGATCATCCGGGGGTCCTCGCGCCGCTTGATGCTCGAGCCGAACAGCTTTGCCTGTGCCATGGCCGCTTCTCCCCCGTCCCTAGGCCATCTTCTCCGCCGCGTACTGGATCGCCTTGACGATGTTGTGGTAGCCGGTGCAGCGGCAGAGATTGCCTTCCAGGAAGTGGCGGATCTCGGCCTCGCTCGGGTGCTTGTGCCGCTGGAGGAGCTGGTAGGCGGTCATGATCATGCCCGGTGTGCAGAAGCCGCACTGAAGTCCGTGCTTCTCCCAGAAGCCTTCCTGGATCGGATGGAGCTTCCCGTCCTTGGCGAGCCCCTCGATGGTCATGATGTCGGCGCCGTCGGCCTGGGCGGCGAACATGTTGCACGCCTTCGTCGACCGGCCGTTGACCATGATCGTGCACGCCCCGCACTGGCTCGTGTCGCAGCCCACGTGCGTCCCGGTGAGATTCAGGACGTCGCGGAGGTAATGCACGAGCAGCAGGCGAGGCTCCACCTCGGAGGTATGCGCCGTCCCGTTGACCTTGACGTGGATCTTCACCCCTGGCCCCCCCATTGGCTTGCGAGCATGGTACCGATCACGCGGTGGCGGACTTGTCGAGCTCCGCCTCGAGCGCCGAGAAGAACTGCGACATGAGCATGCGGCCGGCGGCCCCCACCAGACGCTGGCCGACCGCCGCGATGAGCCCTCCGACCTGGGCCTCCGCCTTGATGTTGACGAGCGTGCCGTCCCCCTCCTCGGTCAAGGTGAGACGGCCCTCGCCCTTGACGAAGCCGGGGCGGCCGCTCCCTTCGACGCGCAGGGTGTAGCCGTCGGGCGGGGTCTTGTCGACGATGGCGAGCCGACCCTGGTAGGTCCCCTTGACCGCGGCGACACCGACCGACAGGGTCGCCGCGAACTCGTCCGGACCGATGGGATCGAGCCGTTCGCAGCCCGGCGTGGCTCGCGCGAGCACGCCCGGGTCCGTGAACAGCGCCCACACGCGATCGCGCGGCGCATTGAAGTGATGGCTACCGTCGAGATTCATCGATCAGCCGGCCCGGAGGCAGACGTACCCTACCGCCCCCTCGGAGACACTGTCAAGGTGGAACCTCGCGCCTCGTAACGCCGTCCTGGCGCGGGGACCACGCGCGCCGGCGCTCACCAGCGCGCCACGCCCACCTGGTCGAACATGCCCGCGATCTGGACGGCCAGTCCCCCCAGCCAGAGGCCCCAGCCCGCCAGCGCGCCGAAGCGCGCGGCGCTCGGCCAGTGCTGGCGCGGGATCTCGATCCCGTCGCCCGCGCAGGTCCACCAGAGGGCGATCGCCAGCAGGACCCCGCCGCCCAGGAACGTCAGCGCAAGCCCCAGGTTCACCACGGTGAAGATCGGCACCGCCATGCCAGGAACGCCCAGCATCCGTCGCTCCCTCCCGTCCGCGCCGAAGCGGATCGCTCAGTCGGCTCGAGTGTGTCCGGCGGTGGCGGCCGCGTCGGCCGAGATCGCCCGGAGTCCTTCCTGTCGCACTGTTTCCAGCACCTCGCGGACCGGCCGCCCCACGCGATCGGCGATCCGGCGAATCTCCTCGAACTCGGGCGTCACCGTCACGGCGCGCCCCTCGAGCGACGAGACCTTGAAGGTCACCGGTCCGAGCGTGGTGTCGAGCCGCACCATCTCGCGCGGCAATCGCCGTCGGCGCACCTCGCTCCAGCGAACGCCGATGGTGGTCGTCTCGCGGAAGAGGACCTCGGCAAGCCGCTCGGCGAGCGCCGGCGGCGCGAGCAGCGTCAGGACGGTGCCGGGCCGGCTGCGCTTCATCACGACCGGCGTGAGGTATACGTCGAGCGCGCCCGCGCGCAGCAGTCGCTCGATGAGCGGCTCGTAGAGCTGGGGCGACATGTCGTCGATCGTCGTCTCGACCTCGACCAGGGTCTCGACCTCGGCGGGATCGGTCCCCGCCGATGCCGCTTCTCCCACCAGCACCCGGAGGAGATTCGGGATGGCGAGCTCCCGCGTCCCCGCCCCCGAGCCGATCCGCTCGAGCGTCATCGCGGGCAGCCGCCCGGGAGTGCCGAGCGTCGTGAGGATCGCCGCGCCGGTCGGCGTGACGAGCTCCGCCGCCACGCCGTTGTCGTAGACCGGAAACCCGCGGAGGAGCTCGACGGTCGCCGGCGCCGGGACCGGCAGCCGCCCGTGCGCGGTGTCCACCGTCCCGCCGCCAATCGGGAGCGGCGAGACGCGCACCTGATCCACGCCGAGCGCATCGAGGCCCGCGACCGATCCAACGACGTCGACGAGCGTGTCCAGATCGCCCACCTCGTGGAAGTGGACCGCCTCGACCGGGACGCGATGCACGCGCGCCTCGGCCTCGGCAAGCCGGCGCAGCACGGTCTCGGCGCGCATCTTCACGGAATCCGGCAACGTCGACCCCGCGATGGGCCGGAGCATGTCGCCGAGGTCGTGGAAGTGGCGCGCCGGGTCGGTCCGGACGGCGAGGTGCGTGCCGCGGATCCCGCCGCGCTCCACCGACCGCGCCTCGAGCCGCCAGCCGTCGACGCCGAGGCTGCTCAGCGCGCTCTCCAGTGTCTCGAGGGGGCATCCCGCGTCGACCAGCGCGCCGAGGACCATGTCCCCGCTCGCCCCGGAGGGACAGTCGAAGTAGGCGATCCTCATTCCCGGCCTCGCGCTCCGCCCGTCACGCCGGCTTGAAGCTCCGGTCGAGCGTCACGTCGAGGAGCGTCGGGCCCGGGCCCGCGATGGCGCGCCCGAGCGCCGGGCCGATGTCGCCCGCCTTCTCGATCCGCTCGGCGCGCACCCCGAGCGACTCGGCGAGGCGCACGAAGTCGACCGCGGGATCGTCGAGGTCCATGGCGACGTATTGATCGGCCTGGTAGGCGTACCCCTTCATGGCGTGGGTGCGCTGCTTCAGGATGCGATAGGACGCGTTGTTCAGGATCACGTACGTCACGCCCAGGCGGTAGCGCGCCGCCGTCCAGAGCGCCTGACACGTGTACATGGCGCTCCCGTCGCCGATGAGCCCCACGACCGGCCGGTTCGGCAGCGCGAGCTGCACTCCGGTCGCCGCCGGCAGCCCCCAGCCGATCCCGCCGCCGCGGAGCCCGAAAAAGCTTCGCGGGTCGTCGCTCCGGACGAGCGACCGGAGACCGCCACTCGACGAGATCGACTCGTCGACGACCACCGCCTCGGGCGGCAGCGCGTCGGCCACCGCGCTGATCGCCGCGAGCGGCGTGATCGGCACCCGCTGCGCCTCGGCGCGGGCCCGCGCTCGGAGGTCGTCGAGCTGACGGGCCTTGGCCGCCCGCGTCGCCTCCAAGCGCTCCTTTGCCCGACGGCGGCGCGCGGGGGTCATGCGCGCCTCGACCGCCTCGAGGAGCTCCGGGAGCGTCGCCTTCGGATCGCCGAGGATCGCGACGCCGGTCGGATAGTTCTTCCCGAGCTCCCAGGGATCGGTGTCGAGGTGGATGATCTCGAGTCCGTGGGGCATCGGATCGACGTCGGACGGCAGCGAGAGGGTCAGGAGGTCGCCGCCCACCGAGAACAGGACGTCCGCCTCGGAGAGCACCTGGCGCACCGCGGGCGCCACCCGGAGGAACGGCCCGAGAAACAGGGGATGCGACGTCGGGAACGACGCCGTGTTCGCCACGCCCTCGGCGTAGACCTTGGCACCGAGCGCCTCGGCCATCGCCACGAGCTCCGCGTGCGCATCGCTGTACGCCACCGCGTCGCCGGCCAGGATCAACGGACGCTCCGCCCGCGCCAACGCCTCGGCCGCCGCCTCGATCGCGGCCCGGTCACCCCGGATCCTGGGCGCGACCCGCGTCGGCGCGCCCAGCTCGATGACCCCTTCGGCCTGGAGGACGTCGGCCGGGAGCGACAGGAAGACGGGGCCCGTCGGCGGCGCCAGCGCGGTCTTCGCGGCGCGATGGACCAGTCGCGGCAGATCCTCCAGCCGATGCACCTCCGCGGACCACTTCACGAAAGGCCGCGCGATCGGCGGCAGGTCGGCCCAGAGGATCGGCTCGGTCACGTTGAAGGTCTGATCGTGCTGTCCCGCGGTCACCAGAAGCGGCGCGCCCGCCTTCTGGGCGTCGTACAGCATCCCGAGCGCGTTGCCGAGGCCCGGAGCGACGTGGACGCTGACGACACCGAGCTTGCCGGACGCCTGGGCGTAGCCGTCGGCCATCGCGATGACCGCGGCCTCCTGGAGCGCCAGGACGTATGTGACGGCCGGCTCCTCGACGAGGCCGTCCATGAGGGGAAGCTCCGTCGTTCCCGGGTTCCCGAACATGTACTCGACGCCTTCCTGCCTGAGGACGTCCAGGAAGGCGCGCTTGCCCGAGATGAGCGGCATTCGGTGATCCCTCCAAGCTCTAGACAGTCCGTGGCGGCCGCTGCAGCTCGTGGCGGCTCGTGGCCGCTCGGCGCAGGCCGCGCTCAGCGCTGCGCGGGCATCGCCGCCGCAGCTCGCGCGTAGTGTATCAGGAACCGTCGGCCTCGGTCGGCTCCGGCCGGGGCACCGCGAGATCGACGTCCCGGCGACCGGCCGACTCGAGCGCGGCCGCCTTCTGGAGATGAGTCGCCGCCTCGGATTCCCGGCCCAGTCGCGACAGCGCGGTGCCGAGATTCCTGTGCGCCGGGGCCAGGCTCGGCTCGAGCTCGACGGCGCGCGTGAATTCGGCTACGGCGTCGTCCATCCTGCCGAGGTTATAGAGCACGGTCCCGAGGTCGAGGTGCGCCTGCGCCCCGTTCGGCCTGAGCTCCACGACCCGGCGTAACGGCTCCTCCGCCTCCGCATAACGCCTGTCGGCGGCGAGCGCCCGGCCAAGGTTCTGGAACACCGCTGGCACGGTCGGCCACTCGCGTGCGGCCTCGCGGTACTGGACAGTCGCGGCCGCGAACTCGCCGCGGTCGGCGAGGGCCGTTCCGAGATTGGACCGGGCCATGGCGGAGCGGGGCATTACGCTCACCACTTGCGTCCAGAGCGCCACCCCGTCGTGCCAGACCCGCGCCTGGCGCCAGCTGGCCCCGCTCCAGGCGACGAGCACCGCGACGAGCGCGCCGGCCACGAGCGCCATGCGCGACCGGCTCAGGCGTCCGGCCACCCGGGCCCGCCATGCCATCGCGACCGCGCCGCCCGCGACGAGGGCCCACCCGATGCACGCCACGTAGGTGTAGCGGTCGGCGACGCCGCGCAGCCGGCCGAACGGCAGGATCCCCGACATCGGTCCGAGCAGGATGAGGTATGCCACCCACGCGGCAAGCGCACCCGGCCACCGACGTCTCTTCGCCAGCAGGATCCCGGTGAGCGCGATGGTCGTGAGCGCGCTCAGGAGCACGGCCACGAGCATCGGCGCCTCTCTCGCCGGCATGGGGTACATCGGGCTCAGCGCTCCGACGACAACGCTCTTCCACAGGTAGAACGCGGTGCTGTAGACAGCCCAGGCGAGCGCGATCGGGGGGTCCCAGCCGGCCTGGTGAACATCCACGACGCCCTCGCCGCGGGCCAGGAAGCCCATGGGCGCGGCGAGCGCGCCGATGGTTGCGAAGAGCGCCTTCTCCGCCCAGACGCGGCGCCCGGTCGGCCCCCACCATCCGGCGGCCCCGCTGCCGATCCGGCGGAGCGGGTAGATATCGAGAACCAGCAGCACGGCAGGCAGCACGAGGCCCGTCTCGCGCGAGAGCAGGGACGCGACGAACAGCGCCGCCGTTCCGGCGAGCCACGCGGCCGGCACGACTCCCATGGCCCGCCCACGCTCCCACCCCGTCACGTACGTCAGGACCGTGGAGATCAGGAGAAGCCCGCCGAGAACGGTGCTGCGCGCGCTCACCCAGGCCACGGCTTCCACCCGGAGCGGGTGCACCGCGAACGCGAGCGCGGCCGCCGCCGCACCGACATCGACCGCCGCGTGACCCGGCGGGTCCGCCCCCAGGGCCTGTCCCAGGATCTTTCGGGCAAGGACGAAGAGGAGAACGGCCGCCAGGACATGCAGGACCACGCTCGTCAGGTGGTAGCCAGGAGCATGGAGGTCCCACAGCCAACGGTCGAGCGTATAGCTCACCCACGTCACCGGCATGAAATGCCCGAGGAGGTCGTTGCTCCACGCGTACCCGAGCTCCCGCAGCCACGGCCCGCGGTGGTGTGGATTCTCGAGCAACATCCGAGGATCGTCCCAGCTCACGAAGTCGTTCCAGACCGTCGGCAGAAAGACCACCAGTGCCCAGCCCGCCACCAGTCCACCGAGGAGCCACGGAAGACGCGCGGAGGGCCTGGCCCGGTCCGGACGCTCCGAGCTCACCGGCCCTCCCTGGCTCCCTCCCCGCCGCCAACGCCGCCGCGGCGCGGTCTACTCGATGCTTCCGGAGTCACCGTCAGGGACGGAAGCCTCCACCGGTCGGCTCGCCGGGAGACACTGGAAGGAGAATGGTGATGCCGGGGTCCGGAGGCCACGGCTGGCCGTTGAGCATGGCGACGACGCGCAGGTGCTGCTCCGCCTCCTTCTCGCGCCCCATCGCGGTCAGCGCGCGGGCGAGATACTCGTGCGTGCGCGCCTCGCCGGGATCGAGGCGCAGCGCTCGCTCGAGATGCCCGACCGCCCGGGCGTTGTCACCCGACTCGTGCAGGATGGACCCGAGGTCGGTGTGACCCTCCTGCCACCGGGGCGAGACCTCGACCGCCCGGAGCAAGGTCTCGATCGCTTCCTCGAAGTGCCCCTGAGCCGCCAGGATCCGCGCGAGGGTCTGCAGCACGATGGGATTGTTCGGCCAGGCATCGGCCGCGCGACGCGCGTGGACCTCGGCCCGCGCGAACTCGCCGGTCTGCGCCCACGCCCATCCGAGATTGTTCCGGACAACCGGCGAGTCCGGAGCCACATGGAGCGCCCATCCCCACAGGGTCAGGCCGTTTCGCCAGACCTTGGTCTGTTGCCAGCTGAGCGCGGTCCAGCTGATCAGGACGAGCACGATCGCCATGCCGATCACGATCGCCCGCGACCGCCTGAGATACCCGGTGCGGAATGCTCGCCACGTGAGGGTGGCTGCCCCTCCGCCGACGATGGCGAACCCGAGGCACGCCACATAGGTGTAGCGGTCGGCCACGCCACGCTGCCGGCTGAAGGGCAGGATGCCGGAGAGCGGCGCGAGCATGATCAGGTACACGATCCAGGCCGTCAGGGCCGCGGGCCACTGGCGTCTGACGGAGGTCACCGCCGCAGTGATGCCGATGATCACGCCCAGCCCGAGAAGCACCGGTCCCAGCATCAGATCGTCGGGGCCCGGCATCCGGTAGATCGGGCTGAGGTCCCCCGGCAGCACCATCTTCCAGACGTAAAAAGCGGTGCTGTACACGCCCCAGGTCACCGCGATCGAGGGATCGTAGTCGAACCGCCAGATGTCCCCCACCTGATCGCCGCGCGCCAAGTAGGCCATGGGCACCGTGACGAGACCCAGCACGCCGAACCACAGCTTCTCGGCCCACACCCCGCGATTCGCCGGCGCGAGCCAGCTCCGCGGTCCGCGACCGAGCCGCCCCAACGGAAAGACGTCCAGCGTGATCAGGACCAGGGGCAGGACGAGACCCGTCGCCCGGGCCAGTAGCGATGCCGCGAACAAGCCGAGCGAGCCGAGCAGCCAGGGCAGCGGCACCCGGCCGTCACCGCCCCGGTGCTCCCAGCCGTCGACGTAAACGAGGACGCACAACACGAGCAGGAGACCGCCGACGACGGTCCCGCGCGCGCTCGCCCACGCGACGGCCTCCACCCGCAGGGGGTGGACGGCGAACGCCAGCGCCGCGACCGTGGCGCCGCCCCACAGGCCCGCGCTCCCCTCCGGCCCCGGTCCCAGTGCGATCCGGAGGAGCCGTCGCGCCAGCGCCAGCACCGCGACGGCGGTGCACGCGTGGAGCAGCAGGCTGGTCAGGTGGTAGCCCGTCGCGTCGTCCCGCCAGAACGAGCGGTCGACGGCGAACGTCATCCAGGTGACCGGCATGTACTCCCCGAGGCGGTGGGACGTCCACGCCGCCCAGAACCGGCTCTCCCAGGGGCCCTTGTGGTCCACGTTGTCGAGGAACATCCGGAAGTCGTCCCAGTTCACGAAGTCGTTCCGGACGGCCGGCAGGAACGCGATCACGGTCCACACGAGGATGAGGGCCCCGAGGAACCCCGGCCGGAGCCGCGCCGACCCGATCAGCCAGCGCATCCCGCGCCTACCGGATCTTGGCGGCGAGCTTGTTGATGCGGTCGGCGAGACAGGCGGCTCCGAACCCGTTGTCGATGTTCACGACCGCGATGCCCGGCACGCAGGTGGCCAGCATCGTGAGGAGCGCGGCGAAGCCTCCCTGGGAGACACCGTAGCCGACGCTGGTGGGCACCGCGATCACCGGCCGGTCCACCAGCCCGCCGACGACGCTCGCCAGCGCGCCTTCCATCCCTGCGACCACCACGATGGCATTCGCCTCGAGGAGAAGTGGGTGCTGCGCCAGGAGACGATGCAGCCCCGCGACGCCGGCGTCATAGACCCGCTCGACTCGGTTCCCGCGCACCTCCGCGGTCACCGCCGCCTCCTCGGCCACCGCGAGGTCCGACGTTCCCGCGGAGACCACGACGACGAGCCCGACGCCATCGGCCGGCTCCGGATTCGCGACGAGGATCCGGGCCGTGGGGTACCAGGCGACGCGAAGGCCGGCGCGGGTCGCGAGGGCGTGCATCTCCTCCGTCGCCCGCGTGGCGAGCACGTTCGCGTGGGACTCGGCCAGGCGGCCGAGGATGGCCACGACCTGATCGGGTGTCTTGCCGGGGCAGTACACCGTCTCGGGCCCGCCGGACCGGAGCGCCCGGTGAGTGTCGAGGCGCGCGAAGCCCAAATCCTCGAACGGAAGGCGTCGCAGTCGCGCGAGCGCGTCGTCGGGCGAGACGCTTCCCTGCTGGACCGCCGACAGGAGCTCCCTCAGCCGCTCGGGGTCCATCAGGCGGCGTGGCCGCTCGGCCTGCCGGCCGCCGCCGTCACGGTCGATCCGCGGCGCCCGCGCGGCGGGCGCGCAGGCGGAGGAGGGCCTCGTTGAGGCTGCCGGACCGGAATCCGCGGAGGTCGAGCGTGACGTGGATGAACCCCAGCTCCGCGAGCCGCTCGGCGATCGCGTCGGCCCGCCCGTCCTCCCAGAGGCGCGCCATCTCCTCGCGCGCGATTTCGAGCCGGGCGATCTCGCCGTGATGGCGCACGCGGAAGCTCCGGAAGCCGAGCGCGCGGACGGCGGCCTCCGCCCGGTCCACCTGCCGGAGCTTCTCGGCGGTGATCGGTGTGCCGTAGGGGAAGCGCGAGGACAGGCACGCCATCGCCGGCTTGTCCCACGTCGGAAGATCGAACGCGCGGGAGAGCTCGCGGATCTCGGCCTTGCCGAGCCCCGCGTCGATCAGCGGGGCACGGACCCCCCGCTGGCGCGCGGCGGTCATGCCCGGCCGGTGGTCGCCAAGGTCGTCGACCGTCGCGCCATAGGCGAGATGCTGGAGGCCCTCCGCGCGCGCGAGGGGCTCGAGGCGCGAGAACAGCTCCTCCTTGCAGAAGAAGCACCGGTTCGGCGGGTTCGCCGCGTAGTCGGGGTTGTCCAGCTCCCGCGTCTCGACGACGACGTGACGGAGGCCGATCCGGTCGGCGAGGCGCTGCGCCTCCGCGAGCTCGCCCTCGGCGTAGCTCTCCGAGTCGGCGGTCACCAGGACGGCGCGCGGCCCGAGCGCCTCCCGGGCGGCCCAGCCGAGGAGCGTCGAGTCCACGCCGCCCGAGAAGGCCACCGCCAGGCTCTCGAGCTCCCGCAGCCCCTCGACGAGGCGCGCGTACTTGGCGCGGGTCTCCGGGGTCACACCGGCCAGAGCGTCGTCGGCGCGCTTCGCCTCAGAGCTCAACCTGCATCATCTCCCTGAAGACGCGGTAGCGCTGGTCGATGTCGGCCCGCGTCAGGCGCTTGAGCCGGTTGAGCGAGAAGTCCTCGACCGTGAAGGAGGCGATGACGCTGCCGTACACGATGGCCCGGCGCAGCGCCGGCTCGTCCGTCGCCCCGCTCCCGGCGAGGACGCCCATGAACCCGCCGGCGAACGTGTCCCCCGCCCCGGTCGGGTCGAACACGGACTCGAGCGGATACGCGGGCACGAAGAAGAAGTGGTCGGGTGTGACCATCAGCGCGCCGTACTCTCCCCGCTTCACGACGACGACGCGCGGGCCCCAGCCGAGGATGGTGCGCGCCGCCCGGATCAGGTTCGGCTCCCCGGCCAGCATCCGGGCCTCGGTGTCGTTGACCAGGAGCGCGTCCACCTCGGCCAGCACGGAGCGGAGCGCGTCCGGCTTCCCTTTGATCCAGAAGTTCATCGTGTCGAGCGCGGCGAGCCGCGGGCGCTCCATGCTCCGGAGCACGTCCAGCTGGATCACCGGGTCGAGGTTCGCGAGGAAGACGTAGGGACAGCGCCGGAAATGCGCAGGCAGGTCTGGCTTGAAGTCCGCGAGAACGCCGAGCTGCGTGTCGAGCGTTCGCGCCTCGTTCAGGTCGTAGCCGTACTCGCCCTTCCAGCGGAAGGTCGCCCCGTCGGTCACCTGGACCCCGGCGAGGTCCACGCCACGGCCGGCGAGGAGCTCGAGGTGCTCCTTGGGAAAGTCGGGCCCGATCACCGCCGCGAGCCTGACGTTCGTGAAGAACGACGCGGCATAGGAGAAGAAGGTGGCCGACCCGCCGAGCGCGTCGGTGACCTCCCCGAAAGGCGTCCGGACGTCGTCCAGAGCGACGGTGCCGGTCACCAGGAGATCAGCCACGGCGCCCTCCCCTGGGCTTGGCGGCCTTGGCCCCTCGCCGCGGGGCGCGGAGCGGCGCCGCCGGCCGGCGCGGCCGCGCGGTGGGCGCCGGCGCGGTCGGCGGGAAGTACTTCCCGATCAGGAGGTCTAACCGGCGGCGGGCCGAGTCGGGGAACGCCGCCGGCGAGGTGATGACCGCGTTCCGCAGGAGACCCGGGCACGGGCAGGTCCGCGGCCCGTGGAGCTGGGGAATCGCCCGCCGGAGGACGCTCTTCGCGGTCACGACGTTCTTCAGGAGGTTCGCGATGACCGCCTCGACGGTGACCTCGGCCTCGGTCTCGTGCCAGACGTCGTAGTCGGTGACGAGGGCGAGCGTCGCGTAGCAGAGCTCCGCCTCGCGCGCCAGCTTCACCTCGGGGACGTTGGTCATGCCGATGACGTCGACGCCCCAGCTCCGGTAGATGCGCGACTCGGCCTTCGTCGAGAACTGGGGGCCCTCGATGCAGAGGTAGGTGCCGCCCCGGTGGACGGTCACTCCGGTCTCGGCCGATGCCGCCTGGAGGACGTCCGCGAGGTCGGGACACACCGGGTCCGCCATCGACACGTGCGCCACGATGCCCTCCTCGAAGAACGAGGGGATCCGGCGCTTGGTGTGGTCGTAGAACTGGTCGGGGATGACGAGGTCGAGCGGCGCGATCCGCTCGCGCATGCTCCCAACCGCGCTCACCGAGATCACCCACTCGACGCCGAGCGCCTTCATCCCGTAGAGGTTCGCGCGGAACGGCAGCTCGGTGGGGATGAGGCGGTGACCGCGGCCGTGCCGCGGGAGGAACACGATCTCCCGGTCGCCCAGGCGGCCGATGCAGTACGCGTCGGACGGATCGCCGAAGGGCGTCCGCACCCGCTGCCAGCGGACGTCGGTCAGACCCTCCAGCTCGTACAGCCCGCTGCCGCCGATGATGCCGACCCGCGGCTCACGCATCGCCGGCGAGGACTCCCTCCAGCCTGTCCCGGCCGAGGTCCGTCACGCGTACGCGCGCAAACCCGCGCATGAGGGCGTCGGCCCCCGGGAAGGCAACCTCCAGATAGTTGTCGGTGAGGCCGACGAGCGATCCGGTCTCGCGCGCGCGCTGTTCCAGCACCAGCACGCCGAGCTCCCGGCCGAGCTGCGCCCCACGGAACCCCCGCTGCTTGTCGGCGCCGAGTCGCCGGAGGCGCGACGTCCGCCGCCGGACCATCTCGGGCGCCACGCGGGGCGCCGCCAGACGGGTCGCCTCGGTCCCGCGGCGGTCCGAATAGGAAAAGACGTGGAGGTAGGTGAACGGGAGCGCCTCGACGAGCGCCTCCGTCGCGCCGAACTCGGCGTCGGTTTCGCCGGGGAACCCCGTGATGATGTCGGTCCCGAGGCCGAGGTCGGGAATCGCGGCGGCGAGGCGCTCGATCAGCGTCCGGTACATCCGCACGGTGTACGGCCGGCGCATCGCCCGGAGCACCCGGTCGGCGCCGGCCTGGAGCGGCACGTGGAGATGGCGGCAGACCCGGCGCTCGCCGATCACCAGCTCCACGAGCTCGTCGGTGAAGTACGCGGGCAGGACGGAGGACAGGCGAAGCTGCGCGAGCCCGCGCACGTCGAGCAGTCGGCGCACGAGCGCGTTCAGCGTCGTCCGCGGGTGGAGGTCCCAGCCGTAGTGGCCGAGGTCGACGCCGGTGAGAACGACCTCGGCGTACCCGGCGTCCACGAGCGCCTCGACCTGCTCGACGACGGTCTCGAGCGCCTGGCTGCGGCTCCCGCCCCGGGCGAAGGGCACGATGCAGAAGCTGCAGCGATGCTGGCAGCCGTCCTGGACCTTGACGAAGGCCCGCGTGTAGCCGGGCGCGAAGTGCCGAACCGGGATGGCGGGATCGGGCCGCGCAGCGAAGACGTCCCCCACCCGCACCAGCGGGCGCGCGCGCTTCCGGGCCTCGTGGAGGAGCCCGGGTAGCTCGTGGCGGTCCCGGGTCCCGAGGACCAGGTCGACTCCGGGGATCGCCGCCACCGCCTCGGGATTCGTCTGCGCATAGCACCCGGTCACGACGACCACCGCGTCCGGATTTCGCGCGACGGCGCGCCGGATGGTCTGACGGTCCGAGTAGTCGGCGCGCGCCGTCACCGTGCACGTGTTGATCACGTAGACCTGCGCCGGCGACTCGAAGGGCACCGGGCGGAAGCCCTCGGACTCGAGGAGCGCCTGGACCTCGGTCGTGTCGTACTGGTTCAGCTTGCAGCCGAGCGTCGCGAACCCGACGGTGACCGGGATCGGACTCTGCGGTCCGGATGATCCCGCCGTCGCGAGCTCCAACGAGACCTGCCGGGACGGCGGCCTCTCGCCCCGATCTGCGCGTGACCGTACGGAGATCACCGCGCGATCCCGCTCAGGAGGCGAGCTGGCCGCACGCGGCGCCCACGTCCTCGCCCTTGGACCAGCGGACCGTGGCGGTGAGGCCGGCGTCGAGAAGCGCTCGCTGGAACGCGAGAATGCGCTCGGGCGGCGGCCGGCGGAAGCTCGATCCCGGCCACTCGTTGAACGGGATCAGGTTCACCTTCGCGCGGAGGCCACGGAGCCGACGGACGAGCCGCTGGGCGTCCTCCGCCGAGTCGTTGACCTTGTCGAGGAGCGCGTACTCGAACGTCATGCGCTGGCGGACCGCCAGTGGAAACCGCCGGCACGCCGCGAGGAGGTCGTCGAGGCCCCAGCCGCGATTGACTGGCATGAGGCTGCTCCGCGCCTCGTCGGTCGATGCGTGGAGCGAGATCGCCACGTTCACCCGGAGGTTCTCCTTGGCGAGCCGCTCCAGTCCCCGCACGAGGCCAACCGTCGACACGGTGATGCGGCGCGGTGAGAAGCCGAATCCCAGCGGCGCGATGAGGATCCGGAGTGCCTTGACCGTGGCCGCGTAATTGGCCAGCGGCTCGCCCATGCCCATGAACACGATGTGCGTGAGCCGCGCGCCGGACTCGAGGGTGGCGCGCGCCGCCCACACCTGGCCGACGATCTCGCCGGCGCTGAGATTCCGCACGAGCCCCATCGTCCCGGTGAGGCAGAATGCGCAGCCGAACCCGCAGCCCACCTGGGTCGAGACGCAGAGCGTCAATCGATCCCGGTCCGGCATGACCACCGCCTGCACGGTCCGGCCGTCGGCGAGCCGAAGATCCAGCTTCGTGCTCCCGTCCCGGGAGACATGGCGGGCGGCGATCCCGGGCGGCGTCACGGTCGCCTCTGCCGCCAGTTGCTCACGCAGCTCGCGCGGGAGGTCCGTCATCGCGGCGAAGGCCGCCACGCCCTTGACGTAGACCCACGTCGCGACCTGGCGACCGCGGTAGGCCGGCTGCCCGAGGTCCTCGACGAGCGTCACGATCTCGTCTGGAGTCAATTCGAGCAGGTTCGTCGCGGACATCGCGCCCTCAAGATACCGAAACGGTGGAGCGAGGTCAAACCATCCACCACTTGCGTGCATCAGCGGTGGATAACAGGTGGGCAACGCGCGCAACCTCGCACGACACAAGACCGCCACGTCGGTTCGCCCATTTCGTTGGCACGGCGCTCGCGCGATCACCCGCTGACCAGCATCATTCACGGTCGCCTCACGACCGCGATCGGCGTACCCTGCTCTCGGGTCCGAGGCAACCGATCGCTGGCTCTCCCGGCGACGGAACGGCGATGGGTAGCGAGCCTCATGGAGCTCCGCGGTGGGTGACCGGTGGTGGCAGCCTGGCGTCTCGGCCGGGGACATCCGTCTCGGCTCGAGGTTCCTCATGGCTCTCCCCGGATTCCTCCGGCATCCCGTCACGCCCGACGTCGCGCGGGCCACCCTGAGCCGACGTCTCGCGCAGCGCGGCGCCGACTTTCTCGCGCTGGCGCGAGCGCGCATCTACGATCACCGCTCGAGCCCCTACCGGGCGCTCCTGTCGGCCGCCGGCTGCGAATACGGGGACCTCGACCGGCTGGTCAGCCGTGACGGCGTGGAGGCCGCCCTTTCCACGCTCGTCCGCCACGGGGTCTACCTCACCGTCGACGAGTTCAAGGGGCGGCGGCCGGTGGTCCGCGGCGCCACGACCGTCACCGTCGAGCCCGCGCGCCTCGAGAACCCTCGGAATCGCGCCCTCGTGCCCGCACGCAGCAGCGGCAGCGCGGGGCCGGCCAGGCCGGCGGACGTCGACCTCGCCTTCATTCGCGAGCTGGCCGTGAATCACTGCCTCGCGATCCACGCGCGCGGTGGCGCCGCGTGGGAGCACGCGATCTGGAGCGTTCCAGGCGGCGCCGCGCTGAAGCGAATCCTGTGGCTCGCGGGCTTCGGGGCGCCTCCCGCCCGCTGGTTCTCCCCGGTGGACCCGGCCGGACCGGACCTCCACCCCCGGTACCGCTGGAGCGCCCGGGGGATGCGCTGGATCGGCGCGCTCGCGAGTGTCCCGCTGCCGCGCTGTGTCCACGTGCCCCTCGCCGATCCGCGCCCGATCGTGGACTGGCTCCGAGGCGTCCTCCGGGACGGACGCACTCCTCATCTCGCGACGTACGCAAGCGCGGCGGTCCGGCTCGCGGAAGTTGCGCGGGACGCCGGGGTCGACCTCGAGGGGGCGCAGCTCACGCTGAGCGGCGAGCCGATCACCGAGGCGCGCCTGACCGCCGTCCGTCGCGCCGGGGCGACAGCGGTGCCGCAATACGGGGCCAGCGAAGCGGGCGGCACCATCGGACACGGCTGCCTGGCTCCCGAGGAGCCCGACGACCTCCACCTCTTCGACGATCTCCGCGCGGTGATCCAGCCCGCCGGCCTGACGAACGATCCCGACCTGCCGCCGACCGCGTTTCTCTTCACCTCGCTCCGGCCCAGCGCCCCCTTCCTCCTGTTGAACGTGTCCCTGGGCGACCAAGGGTTCCTCGAGCGCCGGAGCTGCGGGTGTCCCCTCGAGCGCGCCGGCTGGACCACGCACGTAAAGGCGATCCGCAGCTACGAGAAGCTCACCTCAGGCGGCATCCGCTTCTTCGACACGGACCTGATCGGCGTGCTCGAGAAGGTCCTGCCCGCGCGCTTCGGAGGAGGGCCGACCGACTATCAGCTGGTCGAGGACGAAGCCGAGAACGGTCGGCCGTGCCTGCGGCTGGTCGTCGCTCCGGCCGTCGGGACCCTGGACGCGCAGGCGCTCGGCGACGCATTCCTGGCCGCGATCAGCATCGGATCGGGAGCCGAACGGGTGGCGGGCCTCCTGTGGCGCGACTCGGGCTTCCTCCAGGTAGAGCGACGGCGCCCCGCCGCTGGCCCGGGCGGCAAGGTCCTCCACTTCATCCCCCTGAGGAGACCCACGCGGGACCCGGCGGAGACGGCCTCCGGGCACTAAGCGCCGGTTCAGCCGACGACCCACCGCCAGCGCACGGGCACGCTCTGCGACATCGGCCTGGCGCCGATGCCCCCGGCCCCGATGGCCCTCGGCGCCGGAGACCCGGACCCTCAGCCGACCAGGCCTAGGTACAGGTCCATGAGGTTGGATCCGGTCGGACCCGTCACCACCAGATCATCGAGCCCCGCGAGGAACGGGTGGGAATCGTTCTCGGCGAGGGCCCGGCGGGCGTCGAGTCCTCTCCTCCGCGCGCGCTCGAACGAGGTCGGGTCCGCGATCCCGCCGGCCGCGGTCGTCGGCCCGTCGCTCCCGTCGGTCCCCGCGGCGAGGACGACGACGCCTCGCATCGCCGCCAGCTCCGGCACCAGCGCCAGCGCGAATTCCTGACATCGCCCGCCGGTGCCGCGGCCGCGGACCGTGACGGTGGTCTCGCCGCCGGCGATCAGGCAGGCGGGACGGCCGTGGACGAGGCCGCCCCGGGCGATCTCGTCCAGAAGGGCGACGAAGACGCGCGCCACCTCTCGGGCCTCCCCCTGGAGGCGCCGCGTCAGGAGACACGGCACGAGCCCGAGCCGGCGCGCCTCCTCCACCGCGGCGTCGACGACGAGCCCGTTATTGCCGATCACGACGTTCGTCACGCCCGCGAGCGCCGGATCGCCGGGCTTCGGGGTATCCGCCACCTGGCCGCGGGCCCCCGACTCCAGATGGCCCCGGACCGACGCGGGCACCCGATCTCGGAGCCCGAAACGATCGAGGATCGCGAGGGCGTCCCCGAATGTCGTCGGGTCGGCGGCGGTCGGTCCCGAGGCGATCACGTCCAGCGGGTCGCCGATCACGTCCGACAGGAGGAGCGACACCACCGGCGCGGGATGCGCGGCGCGCGCAAGCTGTCCGCCCTTCATGCGCGAGAGATGCTTCCGGACCGCGTTCAGCTCGTTGATCGTGGCGCCGCACTCGAGGAGGAGGCGGGTCACCGCCTGCTTCTCGGCGAGGGTAACCCCCGGGGCCGGCGCGGGCGTGAGCGCAGATCCCCCGCCGGAGATGAGACAGAGGATGAGGTCCTCCGGCCCGGCGTCCCGGACGAGCTGGAGAATGACAGCCGCGGCCGCCTCCCCCCGTGCGTCAGGGATGGGATGACCCGCAACGGCCAGGCGGATCCGCCGCGGTCCGGGGTCGCGCAGCTCCTTGACCGCCACCAGGCCGTCGAGCGCGGCGCCCTCGAGCACCGCCTCGGCCGCCTCGGCCATCGCGCCCGACGCCTTGCCGGCGCCGACGGCGACGACCCGCCGGATGCGGGAGAGATCGAACACGCGGTCCGCGACGTGGAGACGCGAGCCCTCCCGCCGGAGCGCGCGCCGCGTCAGGGCGCCGGCATCGCCCGCGGCGATCGCCGCGTCGAGGATGCGCCGCGCGGAACGACGCAGGTCGGCGAGGTCAGCCACCCGCAGAGCCGCGGGCGCGCCGGCCGGGCGCGGGACCGGCCACGCGACGGCCTACCGGCCGGGCGGCAGGCGCTGGAGCCGCTGGCCCGCGTCCAGGAGCACGTCGTCCGTCTTCGGGAAGCAGAAGCGGATCTTCGTGCGCCCGAGCTCCGGGTGCGCGTAGAAGGACGAGCCCGGCACGGTCGCCACGCCCACCTCCTTGATGAGGAACATCGCGAACGCGGTGTCGTCCTTGAGCCCGTACCGCTCGAGGAAGTGGGCGCACTCGGTGAGGATGTAGTACGCACCCTGGACGTCGAACGTTCGGAACCCCGCCTTGTCGAGCTGGCCCCGGAGGAGGTCCCGGCGCGCCTGGTACGCCTCGCGGAGCGAGACGTAGTAGGAGTCCGGCAGGTTGAGCGCGGTGACCGCTGCCTCCTGGAGGGGCGCGGGCGCCCCCACTGTGACGAAGTCGTGGGCCCGGCGGATGCCGACCGCGAGCTCCGGCGAGCTGATGGTGTACCCGATCCGCCAGCCGGTCACCGAGTAGGACTTCGAGACCCCGGAGATCGTGATCGTGCGGTCGGCCATCCCGGGCAAGGTCGCGATCGGGATGTGCTCGAGACCGTCGTACACCATGTGCTCGTAGATCTCGTCGGTGATCGCGATGACGTTGTGGCGCTGGCACAGCTCCGCGATGATCTCGAGCTCGCGGCGCGAGAAGACCTTGCCCGTCGGGTTGTTCGGGCTGTTGAAGACGATCGCCCTGGTCCGCGGGGTGAAGGCGCGCGCCAGCCGGTCGGGGTCGAACGAGAAGTCGGGAGGCTCGAGCGGCACGAAGACGGGCTTCGCCCCGGAGATGATCGCGCCCGGCCCGTAGTTCTCGTAGAACGGCTCGAAGATCACGATCTCGTCGCCGGGATCGAGGACCGCGAGCAGTGTCGACAGCATCGCCTCGGTCGAGCCGCAGCAGACGGTCACCTGGCGGTCCGGGTCGACGTGGACCCCGTAGAAGCGCTCGAACTTCTGGGCCACCGCCTGCCGGAGGTTCCGCGCGCCCCACGTGATCGCGTACTGGTGGAAATCCCCGTCGAGGGCGCGGTGCGCCGCCTCGACCAGCACGCGCGGCGGCTGGAAGTTCGGGAAGCCCTGGGCGAGGTTGACCCCGCCGTACTCCGCGCTGACCCGGGTCATCTCCCGGATCACCGATTCCGTGAAGCCCTGGACACGCTTCGAGATCATCGCTGTGCTCGCTCCTTCGCCGGCATGGTCCCGCAGGCCGGACAGCGGGGATCCGGCCGCACCGTGATCGCTCTGAGCTCCGCCACCGCGCCATCGTACAGCAGGAGACGCCCGGCGGCGGCACTCGGTAGGCCGAGGCACAGCCGGAGCGCCTCGACCGCCTGGAGGCTCCCCACGACGCCTGCGACCGGGCCGATGATGCCCGCCGTCTCGCAGGTCGGCACCGCCCCTTCCGGAGCCTCCCGGTACACGCACCGGTAGCAGGCCGTCTCCCCGGGGCGGACCACCAGGAGCTGGCCCTCCCACCGCAGGATCCCGGCCGCGACCAGCGGCCGGCCGAGCGCGACGCAGGCGTCGTTCACCGCCAGCTTCGTCGGAAGGTTGTCCGAGCCCTCGACCACGACGTCGTACGCGGCGAGGACCTCCCGCGCGTTCGTCCCGTCGAGACGGAGGGCGTGAGCCACCACGCGGACGTCCGGGTTCAGGTCCTCCAGCCGCTCTCGTGCCGAGGTGACCTTCGGCAGCTCGAGGGCCTTGGTGCCGTGGAGGATCTGCCGTCCGAGGTTGGAGAGCTCGACGCGATCGGAGTCGATCAGCCCGAGGGTGCCGACGCCCGCGGCGGCCAGGTAGAGCGCGACCGGCGAGCCCAGGCCGCCCGCGCCCACCACCGCCACCCGCGCCTGCCGGAGGCGACCCTGCCCCGCTCCGCCCACCTCCGGCAGGATCATCTGCCGGCTGTAGCGGCGGAGGTCGGCCTCGGAAAAGGGAAGGCGGAGACTCACGCCACGGCTCCGCCGAGCGGGACGGCTACCGTCCTCCGGCGATGGCCGGCACGATCGAGACCTCGTCGCCGTCCTTGACCAGGCTCTCCCGCCCCTGAAGGAAGCGGACGTCCTCCTGGTTCACGTAGATGTTGATGAAGCGCCGGAAGTCGCCCGTCTCGTCGCAGAGCCGGTCGCGAAAACCGGGGAACTTCCGCTCGAGATCGTCGACCAGCTCTCCGACGTCCTTGCCCTCGGCGTAGACCTCTCCCGTCCCGCCGGTGTGCCGGCGGAGCGGCGTGGGAATGCGGATCAGCACTGGCATCCTCGAATCCTCCCTAGCGCGTGATGATCGCCTGGAGATCGGGCAGCGCGGACTCGACCGCCGACACGCTCGCGCCGACGCGCATCGGCTCGGTCATCCGGCCCTCCAGGGGTTCGACGGTCTTCAGACCGCTTCCCGTGATGCAGACGACGACCGGCCTGTCGCGGTCGATGCGGCCTTCCTCGATCAGCTTCCGGGTCGCCGCCAGCGTCACGCCGCCGGCGGTCTCCGCGAAGATCCCCTCGGTCCGGGCCAGGAGCTCCATCGCCTCGACGATCTCCTCGTCGGTGGCGTGCGCGGCCGAGCCGCCCGACTCCCTCACGGCCCGCGCGGCGTAGTAGCCGTCGGCGGGATTCCCGATGGCGAGCGATCTGGCGATGGTCCGCGGGCGCACCGGCACGAGCACGTCGGATCCCTCGCGGATCATCGTCACGATGGGCCCGCAGCCGGCCGCCTGGGCGGCGTGCATGCGCGGCGCGCGCCCCGCCACGAGCCCGAGCTCGGTCAGCTCGGCGAACGCCTTCGCGATCTTGGTCAGGAGCGCGCCGCCGGCGCAGGGAACGACCACGTGCGCGGGGACCCGCCATCCCAGCTGCTCGGCGATCTCGTAACCCACGGTCTTCGACCCCTCCGCATAGTACGGCCGGAGGTTCACGTTGACGAACGCCCAGGGGTGCCGGTCGGCGAGCTCCGAGCACAGCCGGTTCACGTCGTCGTAGGTCCCGTCGACCGTGAACACGACGGGCCCGTAGACCAGCGTGCCCAGCACCTTGCCGGCCTCGAGTCCCACCGGGATGAACACCACCGCGGGCAGCCCCGCCTCGGCGGCATGCGCGGCGACCGAGTTGGCGAGGTTGCCCGTCGACGCGCACGCCACGGTGTCGAGGCCGAACTCCCGCGCCTTGCTCACCGCCACCGAGACGACGCGATCCTTGAAGGACCAGGTGGGATGGCAGACGGCGTCGTTCTTGAGGTAGAGCTCCGGGACCCCCCAGGCGGCGCCGAGGTGGCGGGCGCGCACCAGCGGCGTCATTCCCACGTGGTGGCCGACCAGCGGCTCCCCGTCGAGCGGCAGGAGCGCCTTGTAGCGCCAGATGCTCGGGGGGCCGGCGGCGATCCGCTCCCGCGTCACGACCGCGCGGATGGCGGCGTAGTCGTAGTCGACCTCGAGGGGACCGAAGCAGTACTCGCAGACATGGGTCGGGCTCTGGGGAACGCCGCGGCCACACTCGCGGCAAACAAGCCCTCGGACATGGGTCATGAGCCGGGTCCTCCGGGGATTTGAGCCCCACTCAGCGAAATCGGGTCCCGACGCGGACCAGAGACATTTACCACGCCCTCCCGGGAGCGTCAACGAAACGCTGCGATCCTCGGCCGAGTGCGCGCGCCCGCGCGCGAGCCATCCCTCGAGACGGATTCCGGTCGCCGGCTTTGCGCGAAGCTCGTGATAGGTGGAACTGGCCCCGTGATGACAGCTCTACGCCACTAGACCGCTCACTTCATCGACAAGGGCCGCGACGCTATCCGCGCGCCGGAGGGACAAGGCCCGCCCCTCTCGCTCGGAGGCGCCGCCCGGTTCAGCGGACCTGCCTACTGGCGCCTCTAACTCACGTCGCGGGCCGAGCCGTGCTCAACCCGGAGACCCACCAGCCGGTCGAGCGTCGCGCGGTCCCGGAGGAGCGCCGACGAAGAGGCCGCGTGGGCGATCCGCCCGCGATCGAGGATCACGGCCGACTCGGTGAGCGACAGCGCGAACTCCACGTGCTGCTCCACCAGGATCAGCGCGAGGCCCTCGGCGCTCATGCGCCGGATGGCGCTCCCCAGCTCGGCGGCGACGATGGGCGCGAGCCCCTCGAGCGGCTCATCGAGAAGCAGCAGGGCCGGATTGGTCATCAGTGACCGCGCGATCGCGAGCATCTGTCGCTCCCCGCCCGAGAGATGACGGCCCATGCCCCGGCGCCGGGCGGCGAGCGACGGGAACAAGCCGTACACCGCGTCGAGATTCCACCGCCCCGGCCGGGCGGCCACCCGGAGGTTCTCCTCGACGGTCAGCGAGGGGAAGATTTCACGCTCCTGCGGCACCCAGCCGATTCCGCCCAGCGCGCGCCGATGGGGCGCCGCGGTCGTGACGTCGGCGCCGCGCCAGGCAATCGTGCCGTGGGCGACGTCGGTGAGGCCCATGATCGTGAGGAGCAGCGTCGACTTGCCGACCCCGTTGCGCCCCAGCACCGCCAGCCGGCCCTGCTCGGGCACCTCGAGTGAGACGTCGTCGAGCACGACCGCGACGCCGTAGCCGGCCCGCACGCCCCGCAGTGCGAGGAGTGGCTCACTCACGGCGCGCCCCGCCCAGGTAGACCTCCGCCACGCGCGGATCGGCGGCGATCTCCGGCGGCGAGCCCTCGACGAGGATCTCCCCACCGACCATCACGCTGACCCGACTCGCGAACCGGAACACCACATCCATGTCGTGCTCGATGAAGAGCACGGTCAGGTCCTGGGACAGGCCGGCGATCGCGGTGAACAGCTGAGCGCTCTCGCTCCGGGGCACGCCGGCCGCCGGCTCGTCCAGCAGGAGCACGCGCGGCCGGGTGGCGAGCGCGAGCCCGATCTCGAGAAGACGCTGCTGGCCGTAGGGCAGCTCTCGCGTCGGGCGGTGGCACACGGCCTCGAGACCGAGCGGCCGGAGGATGCCGTATGCCTCTTCCATCTCGGTCCGGCAGGCGCCGAGCGAGCGCCACCACGCGGCGGCGAGACCGCTCCGTTCGCAGACCGCGAGCGTCGTCGCCTCGAGCGGGCTCAGCCGCGGGAACAGGGCGTTGATCTGGAAGGTGCGCGCGAGCCCGCGCTTGACCCGCTGGTCCGGCCCGAGCCGGGTCACGTCGTGGTCGCCGAGGAACACCCGCCCTCGGTCGGGCTCGAGCATGCCGGTGATCATGTTGATCAGCGTGGTCTTCCCCGCCCCGTTCGGCCCGATGAGCGCGTGACGCGCGCCCGGCAGCAGCGAGAGATCGATCCCCCGCGCCACCACCAGAGAGCCGAAGCGCTTGTCGAGCCCCCGGACCGCGAGCGCGGGCGCGCTCACGAGGGCGCCGCCCGCCGCGCGCTTGGCCCTCGCTCGCCGCGGGGTCCGGACCCGACGACCCGGGCGAGGCCGCCCAGGATCCCGCCGGGCACCGCCAGGACGACCAGGACGAGGAGCGCGCCCATCCAGAAGTACCAGTACTGGGGATTGAGGCCGGAGAACCGGTCTCGCGCGACCATGAAGATGACCGCGCCGACCAGACCCCCGTAGAGGCGGCCGGCGCCGCCGAGGATGAGGATGACCAGGATCTCCGCCGAGCGCTGGAACTCCAGCGTCGCGAGCGACACGGTCTGGGTCGTCTGGGCGAGAAGCGCGCCGGCGAGCCCCGCGAGGACCGCGGCGAAGGCCCACACGGTGCGGACATGCGACCGGATCGGCGCGCCGAGCGCCGGCATCCGCGCGGCGTTCTCGCGAATCCCGCGCAGCGAGAGGCCGAACGGGGAATGGACGACGCGCCGCGCCACGAGGAAGGCCACGGCGAGAACGATCAACGAGTACGCGTAGGCCGTGTAGCCGTAGAGATCGAACCGGAAGTGACCGAGGACCGGCCACATCCGGACGCCCTGGAGACCGTCGGCGCCGCCCGTGAGCCAGTGCGCCTTGTTCGCGCTCTCGTGGACCAGCAGGCCGAGGCCGAGAGTGACCATGATGAGGGCCAGGTGCCGGACGCGGGAGACGACGAAGCTCGCCGCGTAGCCGGCCAGCCCCGCCACCCCCGCCGCCGCGACGAGCCCCGAGACCGGCTCCCCCCACCCTCCCTTGGCGAGCAGGCCGGCGGTGTACGCCCCGATCCCGAAGAAGGCGGCATGGCCGAGCGACACGATCCCCGAATAGCCGAGCAGAAGATCGAGCGACAGCGCGAACAGCGCGGTGATGGCGATCTGGCTCGCCAGCTGGAGGTGCGCCGGGAACAGCAGGAACGGGGACAGCGTCGCGAGCCAGAACAGCCCTTCGAGGCCCCGCCATCGGCTCCGGGCCGCGAGCTCGTCGCGCGGGTCGGGCGCGGTCGCGGGCTCCCTCACTCGCGTCTCCCGAACAGACCCGCCGGGCGCCACATCAGGAGGCCCACCATCACGAGGTAGATGAGGAAGGCGCCGAGCTCGGGAACGTAGTACTTGCCGGCGACGTCGCTGACGCCGAGCAGCGTGGCCGCGGCGAACGAGCCTCCGATCGAGCCGAGCCCGCCCACCGCCACGACGATGAGCACGTACACGAGGTAGCTCAAGGCGAACGCGGGATCGAGGCCGACGATCTCGATCGCGAGCGCCCCCCCGAGACCGGCGAGCCCGCTGCCGAGCGCGAAGGTGATCGCGAATCGCCGGTCGACGTCGATCCCGAGCCCGCGGGCCATGCGCTGGTTGTCGACGGCGGCGCGGACCTGGGTCCCGAACCTCGTGTACTCGAGACCGAGGGCCAGAGCGAGCGTGATCAGGAGGGCGATCGCGATCAGGAACAGCCGGTAGACGCCGAGCCGGACGTCGAGGATGGTCACGGCCCCGCGGAGGAAGGCGGGCGTCTCGAAGGGCTGCTGGGTCGTGCCGTAGACGTAGGCGGCCGCCGCCACCGACATGAAGACGATCCCGATCGTCAGGAGGCACTGGTCCAGATCGCTCGCGCGGTACAGGCGGCGATAGAGGAGGCGCTCGAGGACGACGGCCGCCCCGGCGGCCGCGAGGAACGCGGCCGGCAGCGCGGCGAGAAACGGCCAGCCCAGGCGCTGCGTCAGGGTGATGGTGACGTAGCCGCCGAGCATCGCAAAGCTGCAGTGCGCCAGGTTGACGAAGTTCATCATCCCCAGCGTCACCGACAGGCCGACCGAGAGAAGGAACAGGAGCATCCCGTAGGCGAATCCGTCGAACAGGACGCCCACCAGGGGAGCGAGCACGGCCGGCCCTCCGCCGATGGTCAGGACGGACGGTCGGTCATGGCTTCATGCGGGCCTTCACCGGGTCCTTGACGTTCTCGACCTTGTCGAACTCCACGTTCCGGAGCTGGCCTCCGACCTTTTCCACTCGGCGGATGTAGACCGTCTGGACGATATCGCGGGTCTCGGGGTCGATGGAGACGGGACCCCGCGGGCTTTCCCACTGCATGCCCTTGGCCGCCGCGATGAGGGAGTCGCCGTCGGTCTTGCCGCCGGTCTTCTTCAGCGCCTCGTAGATCAGGTGGATGCCATCCCACCCGCCGATGCTGAAGATGTTGGGGTTGCGACCCGTCGCCGCGTGAAAGGCCTTCACGAAGTCCCGGTTCATCGCGGAATCGTGGTTGTAGTCGTAGTGGAAGGCGGTGATGATCCCGAGCCCGGTGTCCCCCATGCTCCGGAGGGCCTCCTCCTCGGTGAACTCACCCTGCCCCAGGATGTGGATCTTCTTCGGGTCGATGCCGCGGTCGGCGAGCGTCTTGCCCAGCGCGGCCGGCTGCACGCCGCCGGGCACGAAGATGTAGATCGCCTCCGGGTTCAGGTCCTTGGCCCGCTGGACGAAGGCCGAGAAGTCGGGGTTCGCGACCGGGAACCGGACGGACCCGATGATCTCGCCGCCCGCCTCCTTGAACGCGCGCTGGAACGCGCCTTCCGCGTCGATGCCCGGGCCGTAGTCGGAGACCATGGTGTAGGCCTTGCGGACTCCGTTCCGGTACGCCCAGGCGCCGAGCACCTCGTTCAGCTGAGGCGTGGTGACCGAGGTCCGCGCGAGATACGGGGACTTGGTCGTGATGATCGAGGTGGCGGCGTTCATCACCACCATGAACTTCTTCGCCTCGGCCGACACGTCGGCCGCCGCGAGCGCGTTCGGGGTGAGGATGAAGCCGCCGAGCACGTCCACCTGGTCGCGCACGACCAGCTCCTGCGCCAGGCGCTTGGCGACGTCAGGCGCGACGCCGCCGGTGTCCCGGCGGATGAACTCGAGCTTCCGGCCCGCCACGGTGTCGCCCTTCTGCTGGACGTAGAGCTTGATGGCGGCGTCCATCTGGGCCGCGGTGTCCGCGAACTGGCCGGAGTACGGCATGATGAGCCCGATCTTGATGGGCGGCTGAGCGCCGGCCGTGACGGCGGCGAGCAGGACGGCGGCGAGGCTGCCGATTCCGATCAGGATCCTCCGCATCAGTACCCTCCCTGGGGATGAAGTCAGGTCGAAGCGCATCCGGACGCCGAAGGCAGCATAGTGCACGGGGCGAACGGTTGGCCAGTGGCTCGTGAGCCCGACGATCCCCGAGCTACGAGACACGCTGGTCCGTCTCACGCCCGATAGTACGATGCCCCCATGAGGGCCGTGCGGCGCGAGGCGCCGCTCTTGCTGCTGCTCCTCTACGGCGGCGCCTTCGCCTACGTCGCCTTCGGGCGCGGCGTTCCCGCCTTCGACGACCATCCGGGACAGCTCTTCCGACTCTGGCACGCGCTCGATCGCGCGATGCCGTCGGCCGTCTGGACCGCCGCCTGGAATCCCGACTGGTGGGGCGGCTATCCCGAGCTCCAGTTCTACCCGCCGGGCTTCGCGATCCTGGGAGCGGCGATCCGCGCCGTTCTCCTCTGGCGCCCCTCCGTCGAGACCGTGTACCGGCTCCTCTGCGTCACCGTCTACCTCGCGCCGGGTATCACGACGTACGTTCTGCTGGCGCGCGTGGTCGGCGACCGGTGGCTCGCCCTGCCGGCGGCGTTCCTGGCCCTCACGCTCTCGGGCGACCTCCGTGGCGGCGTCGAGGCGGGGGTCCGCTGGGGCACGCTCACCACGCGGCTCGGGCTCGCGTGGCTGCCGCTCCTGGCGCTGGCGCTGCGTCCCTGGGTCGAGGGCGGCCAGCTTCCGCGCTGGGCGCCACCCCTCGCCGCGCTCGCGATCCTCTCCCATCCGGCGACGCTCCCATCGGTCCTCGCCCTCATCGGACTCGCGACGGCGCTCTCGTTCCTGGCGCGGCCCGAGCGGCGGACCCTCGGCCAGGCGGCCGCAACGGTCGCGCTGTCGCTCACCCTCACCGCGTTCTGGTCCCTGCCGTTCCTCGTGCGCCGGACCTGGGTCGTCCCGCTCGCCTGGGGCGATCTCGGCCTCGGGCTTCCCGGAGACGTCGCGGCTCGGCCCGTGCTGCTGGGGCTCGCCGCGACGGCGCTCCTCGCCTGGGTGGCGGTGGGGATCAGGCGGCGCCCCTTCGACGCGCTCCTCGCCGCGCTGCCCGTCGCGCTCGCCGCCATCTTCCTTGGCGATGTCTGGCTCTTCCCGCGCGGGTGGAGCGCGATCGAGCCCCAGCGTCTCCTCGACGGCCTCGCGCAGGCCGCGGTGTGGGCCGCCGGTCTCGGGGCCGGCGTGATCGTCGACCGGCTCATCCCGGCGCGGGCGGACCCCCGGAGTCGCCCGCTCGTCGCGCTCCTGGTGATCGCGGTCGCGGTCGTCCTGCCCGACCGCGGCGCGCATCCGCCGACGCTCGCCGTTTGGCCCGCCGCGGACGAGTGGCCCACCCTCGAGGAGGTGACGCAGCGTCACCAGCTGGATCGCCTCTGGACCGCCCTTCGCGGGGGAACCGACCGCGTGCTCTTCGTCACGTCGTCGCTCCGGCTCGACAAGAGCCCGGCCTGGTACGCGCCCCACAGCCACGTCACGAGCCTCACGCCGCTCCGGGCGGGCCGCGAGATCGTCGGCGGCACGTTCACGCACCCCTCGCCGATCGCCGCGCGGTTCTACACCGGCCAGGCAGTAGCGCCCGCGCGGCTCCTCACCCTCGCCGAGCAGCTCGACGGCCAGCGCCTTCTCGGCGAGCCGTGGGAGCGCCTCTCCCCGGCGGCGTTCGACCGGTTCGCCCGGCGGCTCCGCATCGGCACCGTCGTCGTCCCGTCCAGCGACGCGGCCCGGGCCCGCTTCCTCGCCGGGGACTACGCGCTCGCCGGCGAGGCGGCGGGATTCGCGCTCTTCGAGCGGCGCGACCGTCCGTGGCCGCGCGTCGAGCGCATCACCTCGCGCCGCTATCGCGTGCTGGTGTCGCCGACGGGAGGCGTCTGGATCCCGACGGGCATCGCCGCCTATCCCCTCTGGCAGGTCAAGAGCGCTGCCGGCCGGCTGGAAACGCGCGTGGACGACTGGGGGCTTCTCGAGCTCCGCGTCCCGGTCGACCTGTTCGAGGCGGAGCTCGTGTATGGCGAGGGCTGGCTCGAGTGGAGCGCGCTCGGCCTCTTCGGGCTCGCGGCCGTCGCCTGGCTCGCGTGGATGGTCCGCGGGCGGGCGCCAGCCCCCGCGCCGCGCCCGACGCGTGTCAGACGAGGGGGTCGTAGCTGAAGTAGGTGGCAGAGCTTTCCAGCGGCACCAGGTGGTGTCCGAGGGTGCCGCGGAACATCTCGGCCAGGCGCTCCGGAGTCCACCCGTCGTCGCGATGGATCGCCCGCGTCGGCCGCGGCTGGGAGAACAGGAAGATCTCCTTCCCGCGCACGCCGAAGATCTGCCCGCTCACCTGACCCGCATCGTCCGAGGCGAGGTAGACCGCCAGCGGCGCGATGTCGCGGGGCGACATCTTCTCCAGCTTGGCGACGCGCGCCTTCTGCTCCGGCGTGTCGGTGGGGATCGTCCCGATGAGGCGAGTCCAGGCGAACGGCGAGATGCAGTTCGCCGTCACGTTGTAGCGCGCCATGTCGAGGGCGGTCACCCGCGTGAGCCCGACGATCCCGAGCTTCGCCGCGGCGTAGTTCGCCTGGCCCACGTTGCCGACGAGCCCCGACGTCGACGTCATGTTGATGAAGCGGCCCCACCGCTGCTCCCGGAAGCGCGGAGCGGCCGCGCGGGTCAAAGCGAAGCTCCCCTTGAGATGGACGGCGATGACCGCGTCCCACTCCTCCTCGGTCATGTTGAAGATCATCCGGTCGCGGACGATCCCGGCGTTGTTGACGACGATGTCGACGCGCCCGAAGTGGTCGACCGCCGTCTCCACGATCCGGGCGCCGCCCGCCATCGTGGTCACCGACTCCCCGCTCGCGACGGCCTGCCCGCCGGCCTCCCTGATCTCCCGCACGACGTCCTCGGCCGGAGACGCGGCGCCGCCGCTGCCGTCCGCGGCGCCGCCCAGATCGTTCACGACCACCCGCGCGCCATGCGCTCCCATGAGGAGGGAGATCTCGCGCCCGATGCCGCGGCCTCCGCCCGTGACGACGGCGACACGGCCTTCGAGTATCCGCGCGGTCATGGCGTCACCTCGATGGTCCCGTGGGGATCCTCCGACACGACCTCTCCGATCTCGGCGGCGCCCTCCACGCCGGCCGCCGTCAGGGTCTTGAGGAGCGCGGCACCGTCCGGCGTCGCGATGAGGAGCCCGCCCGAGGTCTGCGCGTCCCCGATCACGAAGCGCTGCACCTCGGGGATGCCCGGGTCCCAGCGCACCGCGCCCGCCACGGCGTGGAGGTTGCGACGCGTCCCGCCAGGGATCAATCCCGCCTCGGCCAGGGCCATCACGTCGGGCAGGAGCGGAATCCGTCCCGCGTGGACCCGGACCCGCACCTTGGAGCCCTGGCTCATCTCGTGGAGGTGGCCGAGGAGGCCGAACCCCGTGACGTCGGTCACCGCGTGAACCGGCACCGTGGCGGTCGCCTCGGCCGCCGACCGGTTGAGCGTCGCCATGCTGCGGATGGCAGCGGCCACCGCCGCCTCCGGCGCCTTCGCCTGCTTGATCGCGGTGGAGATGATGCCGGTGCCGAGCGGCTTCGTGAGAACGAGGGCGTCGCCGGGCCGGGCGCCGACATTGCGCCAGACCCGGGCCGGGTGGACCAGGCCCACCACCGCGTAGCCGACCTTCGGCTCCGCGTCGTCGATGGAGTGACCGCCGACGACGCTCACCCCCGCCTCGCGCGCCTTCTCGGCGCCGCCCCGCAACACCTCGCCGAGCACGGTCATCGGCAGCTTGTCGCGCGGGAAGCCGACGATCGAGAGCATGGCGAGGGGGCGCCCGCCCATGGCGTAGACGTCGGAGAGCGAGTTGGCCGCGGCGATCTGGCCGAAGGCGTACGGGTCGTCCACGATGGGCGTGAAGAAGTCCAGCGTCAGGACGAGTCCCAGCCCGTCGGTCAGTCGATAGACCGCGGCGTCGTCGCGGGTCTCCGGCCCCACCAGGACGTTGGGATCGGTGATCTGCGGCAGCATCGCCAGCACGTGGGCCAGATCCTCTGGCCCGAGCTTGCAGGCTCAGCCAGCGCCGTGAGAGAGCGTCGTCAGCCTGATCGGCGAGTCCACCGGTGGATCACCTCCCCTCGCGAAACGAGCCGCGTCGCCCTTGAGATGCGTCGCGGCGGCGGGACGATGCCGGATTATAGACAGGCGCCGGAGACCGGGTCAAACGCGGCTGCGGTGCTCCTCGAGCCCCCGGATGAGCGCCGCGCCGATGATGAAGACGATGGCCGAGTAGTACACCCACATCATCAGCGCGATCGTTACGCCGAGCGACCCGTAGACCGCGCTGTAGATCCCGACGCCCTGGATATACCAGCGGAAGGCCTGCTTGGCGCCCTCCCAGAGGACCGCGGTCGCGAGCCCCCCCGCCAGCACGCTCGACCACCGGATGCGCCGGTTCGGCACGAACCGGAAGATCACCACGAAGAGCGAGGTGTCGAGAGCGAGCGTCAGGACCAGTCCCGCCCAGTGGAAGGCCATCGACACGTAGGAGCCGCCGCCCGAGAGGAGCGCGATCCCGCGGACCCACGCGAAGGCGCCGGTGACCGCGATGCTCACCAGGAAGCCGACGGTCAGGAACAGGATCATCCCCACGTCGAACAGCATCCCGTGGATGAGACCCCGGCCCTTGTGCTGGAACACGCGGTTCAGGACGAGGCGCGTCGCGGCGAACAGCTGGGAGGCGAAGAAGAGGAGGATGAGCGTCCCGACCAGGCTCGACACCCCACGCGCGGCGATCACCGCACGGAGCGCCGCCTCCATCTCCGTCTGGTAGACGGGCAAGAGCGCGCCCAGACGCTCGACGACCTCGTGGAGCACCATCTCGTTCGAGATCAGGAACGCGCTGCCGGCGATCACCAGGAGCATGAACGGCACGATGCAGACCACCACGTAGAAGGACAGCCCGGCGGCGAGAAAGAAGCCGTCGTGCTCGAAGAAATAGCGGACGGCGCTCCGCACCAGCGTCACGACCGGGATCGATCGGGACGAGGTGTCCGCGTCCGGGTGTCCGGTCGTGGGTCCCCGCGCTGGACCGGCCGTTACCGCCGTGCCCGGGCCTCCCGAGGCAGCCAGGCGAGCGAGTCCTCCGTCTTACCGGACGGACGGTACTCGAGCCCCACGTAGCCCTCGTAGCCGGCGCGCTCGAGCGCGGCCAGCACGTTGGCGTAGTGGATCTCGCCGGTGCCGGGCTCGTGGCGCCCGGGCACGTCTGCGATCTGGACGTGGCCGATCCAGGCGAGGTTGCGGACGAGCCCGTCGATGAGCTGTCCCTCCATGCGCTGGACGTGATAGCAGTCGAACTGGAAGCGGACGTTGGGCTCGGCCACCTCCCGGACGATGTCGAGTCCGAGCTCCAGGCGATCGAGGAAGTACCGGGGGCTCTCCCACGTATTGAGCATCTCGACCAGGAGCGTGATGCCCGCCTCGCGGGCCAGCGGCGCCGCGCGCTTCAGATTCTCCACCGCCGTCCGCCGGAGCAGGTGCGCGGGGACGCCCGCCGGGCGGTTCCCGGCCAGGACGTTGAGCCGCCGGCAGCCGACCCGCCGCGCGACGGTCACGGCCTCCTGGATCGTCGTGTGGAGGTGGTCCCGCCGGGCCGGGTCGCAGAGGTAGCCGCGGTCGCCGGCCGGGAAGTCTCCGCCCTCCGGGTCGAAGAGCACCAGCTCCAGGTGGTGCCGCTCGAGCTCCCGCGCCACGGCCTCCGCATCGACGTTGTGGATGAACAGGAACTCGACGGCGCGGAATCCCGCCGCCGCGGCCCGCTCGAAGCGCTCCAGGAACGGCACCTCGTTGAACAGCATCGTCAGGTTCGCGGCGTATCGGGTCATCGGGTCACCGGCCTCTCGCGAGCAGTTCGGCGTTCTCGGACGCCAGCCGGCTCGCCACGTCGGGCGGCAGCTGGCGGAGCCAGGTGCGGGCGCGGGTCTGGACGTCGACGTACTCCGCGAAGCGCGAGGGGATCCACGTGTCGGTCCCCACCATGAAGCGCGCGGCGTGACGGACGAACAGATCGCGCCACTCGGGATCGAGCTGCCCCCCCGGCGCCACGTCCGACCGCAGGGCCAGCTCCACCACGAGATTCGGCCGGGCGTCGACGAGGCGGCCAACCTCGGCCGGGCCCGCGCTCATGCCGGCGTGGGCCCACAGCACGGTCACGCCCGGGGCGAGTCCCGCCAGGATATCCACCGCCTCCGCGTCGCAGTGGCAATGGAGGAAGAGCCCGTGCCGGGCTGCCAGCTCCGCGACCTCCCGCACGATCGGCGCCCGCGCATCCGATCCGCTGAGGTGGAACTCGCCGATCCCCCGGTAGACCGGCCGCGCGAGCCGCTGCTCGAGATAGGGCACCACGGTCGGGTCCTGGAACCAGCTCGAGAGCTCGCCGGCCTGACGGTAGGGACGAAGGACCGGCACGATCCGGTCCGGCGCCAGGTCATAGAGGCGCATCGTCCCGTCGTCGGGTGTGCTCGAGAGGAAGGCCCGCCGCACCCCGGCCTGGTCCAGCAGGAGCAGCACCGCCCCGGGAGCGTAGTCCTGCCAGCTGTTCTGGCTGTAGTGGACGTGAGTGTCGACGATCGGGATGTCCTGGGCGGTCGCGGTGCCCGACACGGCCAGCAGGACCGCCGCCGCGACGGCGACGACGCATGAACGCGGCGGTCGCATGCGCCCAACTATAGCAAAGCCCGGCGAATCGTCAGGCCGAACGCTGCGCGGCCCCCGGGGTGTTCGCCCGGGGGCCGCGTCCTCCCGGGACGTTGCGTCCCGGGTCCCGCTGGATGGAAGGCCGTTCAGGCGGCCTTGATGGCCTTGGCCTGACCGGCGCCGTCCTCGATCTGGATCTCGACCTTCTTCGGCACGACGGCCACCGGGCCCGGCATCGTCAGGTCGAGCATGCCGTTCGCGAACTTCGCCACCACCTTGCCCGGATCGATGCCCTCCGGCAGCGCCAGGGAGCGCTCGAACGAGCCGTACGCGAACTCGCGCACGTACCGGCCGCCGTCCTTCTCCTCCGTCTTCGCCTTCCGCTCGCCGCGGATCGTGAGGTAGTCGTCCGAGACCGTCACCTCGACATCCTTCGGATCGACCCCGGGGAGCGCCACCCGCACGTGAAGATCACCGTCCTTGGCGTAGCTCTCGACCGCAGGCCACCACGCCACCGGCTCGCCCTCGTCCCGATAGGGCGCGGGGGCCGCGTCGTGACCGAGGAACCTGGCGAGCAGGTCGTCCAGCTCCCGGTGGATGTGGAACATGGACCCGAACGGGGACTGCCGTGTCAGCGTGAACATGTAGTGAGCTCCTCCAACGTTTGTAATATTTCGGGCGCTCATGCACCCCGGGCCGCTCCGGGCCCACCCTCTCAATAGCAGCCGCTCCGGGACTGTCAAGGCAAACAGGGCACCCCGGTGTCCGGCACTGGACGGGCCGCCCGCGGACGGCCAGGATCAGCTGGTCGGCTGGTCGCCCGAGCCGCGACGCTCGAGCGCGTAGAAGTCGGAGCGGTCCTGAGCGACCACCTCGACCCGCTGGGGGCGCTCCTCGCGCATGACCTCGAAGAGCACCCGCTCGCCGGGCTCGTGGCGCCAGAGCGCGGCGTAGAGATCGCGGCGGCTCGAGACCTCCTGATCGTCCACGCGCAGGATCACGTCCCCGTCCTGCAGCCCGCCCCGCTCGCCGGGCCCGTCGGGCACCAGGCCGGCGACGATCAGCCGCTCGTTCAGGCTGTGGGGGAACACCCCGATCCACGCGCGCCGCCGCCGGCTCGTGACCCGGCCGAACCGGAGGAGCTCGGACCGGTGGCGCGTGAAGTACTCCACCGGGATCGAGAGCGACTCCCGGCCGATCCCCTCGAGGTTGAGCGAGACCACGCCGACGACCGCGCCCCGGACGTCGAACAGCGGCCCACCGCCGAACCCCGGGTTCGACACGGTCGACACGATCCCGCGGTCCAGGAGGTACTCCCAGTACGCCTCGAACTCGCCGAGGTCGGTCACGAGGCCGCTCGCGACCCGGCGGTCGCTCGGCCCGGTGGCGGCGATCGCGAACACCGGCGTCCCGAGCGCGACGTCGTCGGAGGACGCGAGCCGAGCCGCCGGAAGACCGGTCGCCGGCACCCGGAGGAGCGCGAGCCCGCTCTCGAAGTCCTGCGCCACAACCTTGGCCTCGAGCCGGCGGCCATCGGTCATCGTGATCCGGACCCGGCGGGCTCCCATGACCACGTAGTTCACGGTGAGCAGGAGGCCCCCGGGGTCGATCACGACAGCGGATCCCATGCGCTCCGTCCCCAGGATCCGCGCGGACGGGTGGGCCGCGGCCACGCGCGCCGACACGTGCGCGATCACGGGCAAGAGCGCCTGGACGAGGCCGATGGTGGCGTCCATCGCGCTCAGGCCCCTCGGCGGAGGGCCCGTTCGATGACCGGCACCTCGGCGATCTTCTCCGGCGCGAGCGCCTCTCGGTAGAGGCCGCGAGGCCGGGGGAACACCGTATGGAGCGCCATCACGCCGTCGGGCGTCACGATGACGTCGACGGAGATGTCGTGCGGCCGCATCTCGATGGCCTCTGGAAGGATCTGGACGGAGTGAACCGTCGTGGCGATCAGCGTCCGAGGTCCCACCCGACCGGCCTCTACGAGGAGCGCGTACTCGAGATCAGAGAAGCCGCCGCCCTTCCCCACCCGGGCGCCGCGCGCGTTCACCGCGACCGCGCCGCACACGATGAGGTCGATGGGCGGCAGCGCCTCGATGCCGACCGGCCGCCCCAGCCGCTCCGCGCCGCGGATCGACGCCGCCTGATCCGCGCGCTTGCCGAGCCGGGCCGGATCCAGCTCGAGGAAGCACTCGAGGGTCCGGAGCCTCGGCACCGGCATGTAGACCACCTTGCCTTCGCGAAGGGCCATCCGGCGCACCGGGAGCTGCGGCGCGTCGGGATTGACCTTGATCGCGCGCGCGTCGCGCCATGCCCGGAGCTCCTGGAGATGGAGCGCGGCTCGCTCGGCCCCCACGAAGTTGGGAATCCGGCCGGCCGCGCCCGGAAATCGGCCGACCCCGCGGATCTCCATCTCGCGCCACACCCGAGCACGCGCCTCGATCTTCGACAGCACCTGACCGCCGCCGGACATGGTGACGTTGGCGACGCTAGTCGCGACCGCCGTCGCGCGGGCGCGCGAGCCCCGCGGCAACGGTCCGGCGGGGCCAAGCAACACGTCGGCGTGACGCGGAAGAGCTCCGCGCAGCGGAGGCGTCGACCATGCGGCGACTCTAGATCGCGCGCGACGGCGTGTCAACGCGCGAGGCACCCGACGCGACCGCGCTCGTCGTCGACGCGCAGTTCTCGCGAGGCGACGGCCCGCGTAGAATGCCCTCGTGGAGCTCATCGAGTACGCCGACTACCTCTGACCGTGGTGCTACGTGGCGGCCGTGCGCCTCCGCGCGATCCGGGAGCAGTCCGAGGGCCGCGTCACGCTCACGTGGCGCGCGTTCCCGCTCCGGCCCACGCCCGATCCCGGCGCGAGCTTCAAGGGAACGCCCCGCGAGTCGGGATGGGCGCGCTGTCGCGAGCTCGCGCGTGACACCGCCGTCGAGTACCGGATGTGGACGCGAGCCGACTATCCGGCCTGGAGCATGCCGGCGCTCGACGCGGCCAAGTGCGTCGCCATCCAGGGCGCGGATCTCTTCGAGGCCGTGCATCTCGCGCTCTATCGGGCGTTCTTCACCGACGGCGTGAACATCGGCCGCCCGGAAGAGGTGCTCGAGGTGGTCGGCGGGGTACCCGGCGTCGACCGGGGCCGCTTCCTCACGGACTACGAGTCCGGCCGCGGCCGGCAAGCGGTGCTCGATGACTACCAGGCGGCGCTGTCACAGCACGGCGTCCGCGCGATCCCGACCGTGGTGGCGCCCGACGGCCGCCGGGTGATCGGCGCGGTGTCGCTGGCCGAATACCAGCGCGTGCTGGCGCTCTGACCGCCGCGCGACGTCAGAGGCCGAGCGTCAGCTGGGCGTCCGCGCGCTCCCGCGCCTCGGACGTCCGACCCTCGGCGGCTCGCCCGAGTCGCATCGTCTCCACCGGGCGCTCGGCCAGACCGTATCGCTGGCGCAGCTCGACGACGACGGCGTCGAGGCTCCGCTCCACGCCGGCCCGGACCCGCGTTCCCGGGTACAGGCGGCGATAGAGCGGCACGAGGTCGGGCGCCTCCGCGGCGAGGAATCCGTCGAAGTGCTCCCGCACGCCCGCTTCGAGGTGGAGCACCCCCGCGCCGAGAAAGCGCGCGCCGTGCTCGGCCGCCCCGCGAACGACCGCCTCGAGGTTCGCGCGCTCCGTGGTCAGGCCCGGCACGATCGGGGCGAGCAGCACGCCGACGGGAATGTCGGCCGCGGCAAGCGCTGCGACGGCGCGGAGCCGCTGCCGAGGCGGCGCCGTGCCGGGCTCGAGCCGCCGCCAGACGCCCTCGTCGAGGGTCGTGAGGCTCATACAGACGGAGACCCCGGCGCGGTCGCGCACCGCGGCCAGGACGTCGCGATCCCGGATCACCATCGGACCCTTGGTCACCACGCTCGCCGGCGTCCGGGCGTCGGCGAGCGCCTCGAGCATCCCGCGCGTCAGGCGGTAGCGTCCCTCGATGGGCTGGTATGGATCGGTCGCCGTCCCGACGGCGACCGTCTCGCGCCGCCAGCTCGGGCGGGAGAGCTCCCGCCGCAGCACCTCGGCCGCATTGACCTTGACGAGGATGATGCCGCTGAAGTCGTCGCCGGTACCGAGCTCGAGGTAGGCGTGATAGCGCCGCGAAAAGGAGTAGTGGCAACCGTGCACGCAGCCGCGATAGGGGTTCGCGCTCCAGCGGAACCCCATCCCCTGCACGGCGTTGAGGACACTCTTCGCCTGGGTCTCGACGTACCGGGTGGCCACCCAGGTACTATACGTGTGACGAGTGAATGGGCGCAATCATCTATATGCACAACACCCGGATCTGGACGTTCGGGCGGACGGACTCTCCCGGCGCTCCGACTCGACGCGGCGGAGAGGACGGCTCAGGCCTAGCGGTTGTACCCCCGACCGGGACCGCCGCCCGGACCGCGGCGATCGTCGCGGAATCCGCCGCGACCGGGCGGACGACCGCCGCCGCCACCGCCCCCGGCACCCTGCGAGCGCGCCTGGTCAACCACGAGATTCCGGTCACGGAACACCCGACCGTTGAGCTGCTCGACCGCGCGGCCGGCCTCCTCCGGCGTCGACATCTCCACGAAGCCGAAGCCCCGGGGACGACCGGTGAACTGGTCCGTCACGATGCGCACCGACTGGACGGTCCCGGCCTGCTGGAAGAGCTCCCGAAGGTCGTCCTCCGTGGCCTGGTAGGACAGGTTGCCTACGAAGAGCTTCGCGGACATCGGTCACCTCCAGCCTTGAGGAGGGACAAGAAAGCCCCCGGAGAGGCATGCCTCTTCGAGGGCCGGTAGCGCACGGACGGGTCGTCGCTCAAGAAGAGCCCCGGTGGAGTGCGACGAAAGTACTCGTGCGGCCGGACCGGTGTCAAGCGGATTCCCCGCCGCCGGCGAGTTTGGCGCGAGCAACCTTGGGCGATCTTGTGGTGGAGGGCGCGACGCGTCGGGGACGGGGCCGGAACCCCGAGCCTCAGAGATAGACGCCGCGGCTCGCTCCCCCGTCCACGGTGATCGACGCCCCGGTGACGAAGCCGGCCCGCTCGGAGGCGAGGAAGACGACCAGATCCGCGACGTCTTCGGGCTGACCGATGCGTCCCAGCGGCTGCTTCCGTGCGACCTCGGCGCGGAGCGTCTCGACGGGCCGCCCCTCCGCCTGGGCCTGCTGGGCCACCAGGCGGTCCCACCGCTCGGTGGCGGTTGCGCCCGGGCTCACCGCGTTCACGAGGATCCCGTCCGGGGCCCCGAGGTCGGCGAGGGCGCGCGTGAAGTTGATCAGCCCGGCGTTGGCGATGCCGCCGGCCATGTAGGTCGTGGCGGGGTTGCGCGCCGCCGCCCCGATCACGTTCACGATGCGTCCCCAGCGGCCGGGTCGCATGGCCGGGATCGCCGCCTGCGCCATCCGCACGTAGCCGAGGATCTTCAGGCGCCAGTCGTCCGCCCATTGCTCGGCCGGGGTCGTGAGGAAGTCGCCGCCCCGGATCGCCCCGGCGTTGTTGACGAGGATCTCCAGCCGGCCGAATCGCCTCACGACGGCCTCCACGACCCGGCGCGGCGCGTCGGGCTCGGTGAGATCGGCGGGCAGCGTCACGACCTCCGCGCCCTTGGCGGAGAGCGCGTCCGCCGCCTCCCGGAGCGCCTCGGCATTCCGCGCCGCCAGCGCGACCCGGCAGCCCTCGCTCGCGAGCCCGGCGGCCACCGCGCGGCCGATGCCCTTGGACCCGCCCGTCACCAACGCGACTCGACCCGAGATCTCGAGCTCCACGATCGTCCTCCTCGGCCCGCGGTCAGCGCGCCCGCGCCACGTAGGCGCCCGCCTGCTCCCCTGCCAGCTTGCCGAATGCGGCCCCGGCCATGAGCCCGGTCCCGCCCGGATAGTTTTCGTAGAAGAGCCCCCCGACCATCTCGCCCGCGGCGAAGAGGCCCGCGATCGGTCGATCATCCGTGTCGAGGACCTCGCCGCGCGACGTCACGCGGACTCCGCCGAACGTGAAGGTGATGCCGCAGGTGACCGCGAACCCGACGAACGGCGGCGTGTCGAGCGGCTGCGCCCAGTTCGATTTGGGCGGCACGATGCCGTGCGTGCCTTTCCCATCCAGCACGGCCGGGTTGAACGTGCCCGGCCTCACCGCCCCGTTGAACGCCTTCACGGTCGAGACGAGCCCCGGCGCGTCGATGTCGAGCATCCGCGCGAGCTCCTCGATCGTGCCCGCCTCGGCCTTGGTCACCTCGCGGATGCGGTACTCCTCGCGGAGGATCGGCACGACCTTCTGGTCGAAGATCTGGAAGGCCAGGCGCCGCGGCTGCCGCAAGATGTCGCGTCCGTACTTCGCGTACGTGTAGTTCCGGAAGTCGGCGCCCTCGTCAACGAACCGCTCCCCGCGGACATTGACGATGATCCCCAGCGGGTACGAGTGCTTCTGGAACATGTCGCCGACTCGCCGGTCGCCGAACGGCGGCGAGCCCGCGTCCCACGCCACCGCGTGACAGCCCGACCAGTTCCCGTAGGCCTGGGCGCCCGCGTCGAGCGCCATGCGGATCCCGTCACCGGTGTTGTGCCGGGTCCCGCGGACGTGGGCGAGCTCCCAGCCGGGGCCGAGGTACCGCGTGCGCCACTCGGGATTCGCCTCGAAGCCGCCCGACGCCAGGACGACGGCCCGCGTGGCGACCTCGAAGAAGCCGTCCACGTCGCGGCAGCCGACTCCGCGGATCACGCCACGATCGTCCAGGCGGAGCCCCGTCGCCTTGGTGCCGTAGCGCACCTCGACGCCGCGCCGCTCGGCATCCTCGTAGAGGGCCTGGATCAGCCCCGCGCCGCCGCCCACCGCCTCGACGTTGAGCCCGCCCCAGAAGCGGTGCTTGCCGCCGACGTGGTACGACTGGCGCGCCATCATGAGCATCCACCGCACCCCGTGGCCGCGCATCCACACGACGGTCGGCCGCGAGCCGTGGATGAGGACGTCCGCCATGTCGGGATCGCTCAGCCCATCGGTCAGCCGCATCAGGTCGTCCCGGAACTGCTCGGACGTGTACGGCGGCACGTCGAGGGTCGTGGCCTCGTCGTCGGTGACGTCGACCAGCACGTCCTTCCGGAGATCGTCCAGCCCGGCGTGCGAGAACCGGAAGCCGCCGGCGGTGAAGAAGGAGTTGCCGCCGCGCTCGTGCGGGGGCGCCTTCTCGAGAAGCAGCACGCGCGCCCCGGATTCCCGGGCAGCGAGCGCCGCGCACAGGGCGGCGTTCCCGCCGCCCACGACCACCACGTCGAACGGATGCTCCAGCGTCGCGCGCGTCGCCATGGTCAGATCGGGATCTCCGTGCCGACCCGGCGCTCGCGCGCCCGCGCGACGACCCGCACCGCGACCGCAACGTCCTCCATCGCCACCCCCTGCGACTCGAAGAGGGTCACCTCGTCCGCCCCGCGCCGGCCCGGCCGGCGCCCGGCGACCACCTCGCCCAGCTCGTGCACGTCATCCCAGCGGATCACGCCCTGCTCGAGCGCCGGGACCAGGTCGCCGCATTCCATCTTCGCCTGCTCGAGCGAGTCCGTCACGATGAGGCCCGCGCGGCGCACCGCATCGACGTCGAGCTCGGCCCGCTGGAGCGCGTTCGAGCCGGCGGCGTTCACGTGGACGCCGGGACCGATCCACCGCCCTTCGAGCACCGGCGTCTTCGAGCCGGTGATCGTGACGAGGATCGACGCGCCCTGCGCGGCGGCCTCCGGCCGATCGACGGCCACCATGGGCACGCCGAGAAGCGGCCCCATCTCCTCGGCGAATCGGGCCCGGCGCTCCGGATCGCGCCCGTAGACCCGCACCTCGCGAACCCGGCGCACCGCGCACACCGCCTCGAGCTGCGAGCGGGCCTGCCAGCCCGTCCCGTAGCAACCCACGCGGTCGGCGTCCGGCCGGGCCAGATACTTCGTCGCGACGCCCGAGGCCGCGCCCGTGCGCATCTGGCCTAGCTTGTCGGCCTCGATGACGGCGAGCAGCGCGCCGCTCTCCACCGAGAACAGGAGCACGACGAACTTCACGCCGCCCCGCACGGTCGCGTAGCTCTTGAGGCCCATGACCCGCGCCTCCGGGAGGGCCGCGGGCATCACGTGGAGCATCCCGCCGTGGACAGGGAGGCGCACCCGGGGCTTGTTGGTCAGCTTTCCCTCCCCCTGCCAGCGAAACGCCTCCTCGACCGCCTCGAGGGCGAGCGACATGGGCAGCAGCATCGTCACCTCGGCCTCGTTCAGCAGCAGCGCCATCCGCCCTCCTCGGGGTTCATGACGTCGACTCCGTGATCGCGGGCCAGCGCGGCGCCGGCGGCGGCCCCTCTCCCCGCGAGAGCGCGGCCAGGACGGGCCGGAGCTCGTCGAGCCACCCGCGCGTCGGCACCGGGAGCGCCGAGCCGGCCTCGGCCAGCTTCGCCACGCCGAGGGCGAGGAGCGAGCGCGCCCCGTCGCGGTTTCCGTTCTCCAAGTGATGGAACGCGACCGCGACTTGGATCAAGCCCTGGAGCGCCGTGCGCTCCGGCTCCGCCGCTCGGAACCAGACCGGCTCCAGCAGCTCGTGAACCTCGAAGTAGAGACCGTGGTTCGCCAGCGCCGCGGTCCGGTCGAGGAGCATCAACAGGCCCTCGCCGTGGCGGTCCCGCCAGTGGCGGACGACCGACGCCGCCCGCGAGGCGCGCTCGGCAAGATCCGGCCCGTGAGCGCGATGCGCGCCGCGAAGTCGGATCCGGCCGGACGCCACCGGCTCGAACCAGCCGAGTGCGCCAAGGCGCTCCGCGTCGGCCGCCTCGACCGCGCATCCCTCGATTCCGGACGCGCGCGCGAGAGCGAGGACGGTCGCCCGCGCCTCGCCCGGCTCGAAAGCATCGAGGATCAGTTCGGCGAGTCGGTTGCGGAGCGGAAGCGGGAGCGGCGCCACCAGCGGAGCGGAGGGACACCCTGGGCCCGGTCGGATCTAGGTGGAGCCGCCGCGGCCGGCGGCCTTCTCGAAGAGCTGCTCGTCGAGGCGCAGGGCGCTGCCGGAGCCGCCCTGCCGGACCATCAACCACTCGGCGAGAATCGAGACGGCGATCTCCGCCGGCGCGCGGGCCCCGATGTCGAGTCCGATCGGCGCCCGGAGGTCGCGGATGCGCTCGACGGGAAATCCGGCCGCCACGAGGCGCTCGGTGATCAGGATGGCCTTCCGGCGCGCGCCCAGCAGCCCGACGTAGCGCGCCGGTGTGCGGAGGGCGCTGGCCGTCGCCTCGTAGTCGAGGTCATGGCTCCGCATCGCGACCACGATCGCGGTCCGGGTGCCGACCGGAAGCCATCCGAGCGCCTCGCCGACGGGGCCGGCGATCACGCGGTCAGCCTCCGGGAAGCGCTCGCGGGTCGCATACTCCGCGCGGTCGTCCACCACGGTCACCGCGACGCCCAGACCATGGGCCAGGCGGGAGAGCGCCTTCCCCACGTGCCCCGCGCCCACGACGATCAGCGCCGGCGGCGGGCCGAACGGCTCGGCATAGAGTCGCACCCCGCCGGAGTCGGCAAGCGCGGGCGTCTCCGACTCGAGCGTCCGTCGCGCCAGCTCCACCGCCGCCCCCGTCAGCGCAGGATCGGCGAGGGCGCCGACGACCTCATCCGCCGACACGAGAAGACGCGCGCCCGCGCCCGCGCCGTCGAGCGCCGTCACGGCGGCAACCGGGTCGCGGCCCTCCGAGGCCTCGATCGCGCGCGTCAGCCATCCGCGATCGCCGGGACCGATCCGCTCCGCGAAGACCACCATCGTCCCGGCGCACGCGAGCCCCCAGTCGTCGACACCCGCCGACAGCGTGTACTCGCGAACGGCGGCCGCTCCGCTCACGGCGGCGAGCGTCGCCTCCCGGAGCCCCTCCGCCTCCACCGCGCCGCCGCCGAGGGTCCCGGCGAGCCGGTGGCCCGCGCGCGCGAGGAGCCGCGCGCCGACCTTCTGGGGCGTCGAGCCACGAGTCGCCACGACGGTGGCGAGCCCCACCGGCTCGCCCGTCTCGGTCAGCCGGACCGCTTCACGCAGGACGTCGAGGGTCATCGCGGCGAGCCTGGATCCGGGCGGGTCTCAGCGCGTGCGCACCACGCGCGTCCCCGCGAGCAGATCGTGCAGCCCGCGGCGGTCACGCCGGAATCCCGCCATCACGAGTCCGATGCCGAACGGCAAGGTCGCCACGATCCCCGCCAGGTAGCGTCCGAGCGCCCGCAGATACCCGATGGGCTCGCCGCTCTCGGCGAGGACGCGGACGCCGAGCAGGCGCTTGCCCAGAGTCTGCCCCGCGGTGCCGTGGCACAGCACGAAGTACGCCGCGGGCACGACGAGCTGCCACGCGCGGCCGAAGGCCTGCGCCACCAGGTCAAAGCGTGGAGCGCGTCGCGCGAATCCGACCGCGAGCTGGGTCCCGATCGTCCACAGGATCACGACGAGCAACAGGTCCACGAACAGCGCGACGGCGCGTCGCTGGATTCCCGCCGGCGCTCCGGTGGTGACGTCAGGGACGCTGGTGAGGCGCGAGTCGCCGCCCCATGCTGGCGCGCCCCAGGGGTCGCCGGGCTGCACCACGCCGGGCGCGCCCGAGGCGGTTCGCGGCGATGTCGCAGTCCATTCGCGCGCGTCGTCCATCGGTGCCCGCCACTATAGCAGACCGCCCGGTATAATACCGGTCACCGCCATGATTCCGGTCGCAGAAGCCAGAGCCCGCATCCTTGCCGACATGGCGAGCGCGCCGCCGGAGGAGACGCTTTCGGTCTCGCGCGGCCTCGGGCGTGTCCTCGCGAAGGACGTCGTCGCCCCGTTCGACGTCCCGCTCGCCGACAATTCCGCCGTTGACGGCTACGCCGTCCGCGCCGCGGATCTGGCCGCGAGCGGCCGCGCGCGGCTCCGCGTGGTGGCGGACCTCCCGGCCGGCGCGGTCTACGCGCACGCCATCGGATCGCGCGAGGCGCTTCGCATCATGACCGGAGCGCCGATGCCGCGCGGCGCGGACACCGTCGTGCCGCAGGAGCTCGCGGAGAGCGCGGGAGAGTGGGTCGAGCTCCGGGCCGTCGAGTCCGGCGCGAACGTGCGGGCGCGCGGCGAGGACGTCCGCTCCGGGGCGGTCGTGCTCCGCGCGGGCGCCGTGCTTCGCCCGCAGGACCTGGGCCTCGTCGCGTCGCTCGGCTACGGCGAGGTGCGGGTTCACCGCCGGCCGCGCGTCGCGCTCCTCTCCACGGGCGACGAGGTCGTGGAGCCGGGCCAGCCCCGGCGGCCGGGACAGATCTACGACGCGAACCGCTTCTCGCTCGGCGGCATGATCCAGGCCGCCGGCGCCGATCCCCTCGATCTCGGCATCGTGCCCGACGTTCGCGACCGGCTCCGCGAGCGCCTCCTCGAGGCCGCCGGCGCGGCGAACGTCGTGCTCACGTCGGGCGGCGTCTCGGTCGGCGACTACGATCACGTCAAGGGCGTGCTGAGCGAGATCGGCAGCATCGACTTCTGGCAGGTCGCGATGCAGCCGGGACGCCCGTTCGCGGTGGGACGGATCGCCAGCACGCCGTTCTTCGGTCTCCCCGGCAATCCCGTCGCGTCGGTGCTGTGCTTCCACCTCTTCGTCCGCCCGGCCCTGTGGAAGCTCGGCGGCCGGACCCGGCTCGACGCAGAGTGCGTCACCGCCACCGCCGCCGAGGCGATGCGGAAGAAGTCGGGCCGCCGCGAGTTCAAGCGCGGCGTCCTCCGGTTCACCGACCGCGGCTACGAGGTCTCGACCACCGGACCCCAGGGCTCCGGCATCCTCTCCTCGATGGTCGTCGCCAATTGCCTGATCATCCTCGAGGAGGACCGCGGCGACGTCGGCGTCGGTGAGCGAGTCCTCGTCGAGCCCATCTAGCCGCGCGTCCGTGGTGATCCGGCTCGACCCATGATCCACGGGATCACCATCGATCTGATCGACGCCGTCAAGGAGATGGTCGCCGACCTGTGCACCGACTGGGCGCGCGGGCTCTCCGAGCTCGTCCACGCCGACATCCGACTCGAGGTCACCGAGAGCAAGGTCGCGAGCGTCGAGAACGGCGAGCCCAAGTTCGCCAGCGACGACTACGCGTGCGCCTTCGCGGTCCGGGTGCTGGCGGGGCGACGCATGGTCGGCGCCGGCTACCTCGGCCGCACGCTCGGCGCGGCCGACCTGCCGCATCTCCGCGCGATCCTGCAGGACGCCCTCGCGCGGGCACACCGGCGGGCCGCGACCAGCGGCGAGGCCAAGGCGGATGCCCGCGAGAAGGTCCCGGGCCTGGGGGCGAGCCTCGCCGACACCCGTCTCGCGCCGGTGCGCGTGGCGCGGGACGTCGTTCCCGCGGTGTTCCGCGTGGACCCGCGCACGCTGGCCCTCGCGGACATGCTGCGGTTGACGACGGATCTGGGGCGGGAGATCGGCGCGCTCGATCCGCGACTGACCTACAGCCATCTCGGGACGCTGAGCGAGCTCTCACGGGAGCTCTTCTGCTCCTCGGAGGGCGCGCTGATCGACCAGACCTTCGCGCTCACCCAGGGGATGGCGTACGTGGTCGGAACGACGGCGGAAACGAGCCAGGAGCTCTACGACGTGGTCGGGCACCAGCGTGGCTGGGAGATCCTGACCGACGGTGTCCACGAGCCGCTCATGGAGCTCCCGGATTTCCGGACGTTCGCCATCGGCCTGGCCCGCGAGGCCGTCGAGCTCGCGGCCGCGCCGCCGCTGCCCTCGACCGACCGGGACGTCGTGGTCGTGACCGATCCCCACTACAACGCCCTGATCGCCCACGAGATCGTCGGCCACCCGAGCGAGCTCGACCGCGGGCTCAAGATGGAGATGGCCTATGCCGGGCGGTCCTGGCTGCTCGGCGGTCTCGGGAACACCCAGGTGGGGCACGCGGTCGCCTCGCCGCTCGTGTCCGCATTCTCGGACCCCGGGCTTCCCGGATACGGCCACTACGCCTACGACCATGACGGGACCCCCGCCCGCCGGGTGGACCACATCGACCGCGGCGTGTTCCAGGGGTTCATGAACAGCCGGCAGACCGCCGCGATCTTCGGCGCCGAACCGAACGGGCACTACAAGGCGTCGGACGCGTCGCTGGTCCCGCTGATCCGCATGTCCAACACCGTGTTCGCGGCAGGCACCGACGATCCGCGCCGCATCCTGCGGGACGTGGAGCACGGGTACTACCTGGCGGCGCACCGGATCCCCTCGATCGCCGAGAGCCGCGAGAACTTCCGGATCTCCGCCCGCCGGGTCTACGAGATCCGGAACGGCGAGCTGGGCCAGCTCTACCGGGACGGCGGGATCACCGCGGATAGCCGCGACTACCTGATGAACATCGACGCCGTCGGCACCGACTTCCGGCTCCATCCGATCCCGAACTGTGGCAAGGGACAGCCCATGCAGTCCAAGCGCCTCGGCAACGGCGGTCCGACCATGCGGAGCCGCGCGCGCCTCACCGGCGGCAGCTGATGGCGCTCCACGCGACTTTTCCGCGCAGAGCCCCAGATCAATGCGGTGGAGGGGCCTGGGGCCACGGGCCGCCGCCGGTCGCCACCGGTCCACGACCGTCAGATGAGCAGCCATGGATCGAGCGTACCGGACGGAGCGACGCCGCTCCCCTGCAGGAAGATTGACGCCGGTGCGTATCGGACCCACGACCGCCGACCTCGCGCGCGCCGCCCGCGAGGCGCTCGCGCTGCTCCACGCCGAGCCGGACGTCCTCGAGGCCGAGGCCTTCGTCGCGACGAACGGGCAGCTCCTGGCCCGCCTGTCCTACGCGTCGCACATCCCCTCCAACGGGGTCGAGGAGCCGAAGTCCACCGAATCCCACGGGATCGGTCTCCAGGTCGTCTTCCGAGGCGCGAGCGGCCCACGGCTGGGCTTCGGATCGGAGCCGTCGGACCTGTCGCCGGACGGGGTGCGGCGCGCGCTGGCGAAGGCGCGCGCCGGCGCGGTGCACGATCCGGCCTTCGTCTCTCTGCCGCGCGCGGGGTCCGACCGGCGGACACTCGGCACCTACCATGACCCGCGGCTCCTCGATCTCGACGACGCCGACCTCGTCGACGCCGGCTGGCGGGTCGTGACCGGGGCCCTCCGGACCTTCACCGCGTCCCGGCGTCTCGCCGAGCTCGCCGGCAGCGACGACGAGCTGAGACGCCTGGGTCTCCTCCTCGGCGGCGACGTCACCATCGTCCAGGAGCGCGCCGCCATCGCCTCGACGCATCTCCCCGAGGTCCAGACGGACGAGTCGACGCTGATCACGGCCTCGACGACCGGCATGGTCGAGGCCATGGACGCAAAGGGCTCGGGGTGGTCGACCGGCACGCGTCTGGACGAGTTCACGGACGAGGCGGGCGTCGAGGCGGCGCACGCGGCCATCCGCGCGCTGGGCGGCGAGCGCATCCCCTCGGGCCGCTACCGGGTGATACTCGGGCCGCAGCCGGTCACCGACCTCCTCAACAACCTGGTTCTCCCCGCGCTCCACGCGTCGAGCTTCTACGCGTCGACGACGCCGTTCCTCGGGCGCTTCGGCAAGCGCGTCACGGCCCCGGGCCTCTCGGTCTACGACCACGGCGCCCGGCCCGGCTTCATGGGCTCCAAGGGCATCACGTGCGAGGGTCTCCCGACCGGCCGGACGGATCTGATCAGCCGCGGCATCCTCACCGGGCTCCTCACCAACTGGTACGAGGCGCAGCGCCTCCTGCGGGATCCGCAGGCCCGGACGAAGCTCGGGGTCGATCCGGCGGAGGCCGCCGGCGGGCTCACCGCGCGAAACGGCTTCCGCTTCGCCGCTGGCGGCGGCCGGAGCTTCACGTCCCCGCCGGGCACCGCGGCGACCAACGTGTTCGTGGAGGGCGACGACGGCGTGTCGCTCGACGAGCTGTGCCGGCGGGTCGGGGACGGCCTCTACGTGGGGCGCATCTGGTACACGTACCCGATCAACGGGCTCCAGGCGGGGGACTTCACCTGCACGGTGGTCGGAGATTCCTACCTGATCCGGGACGGCCGCATCGCGGTGCCTCTCCGGGCCAATGCGGTGCGGATCAGCGACAACATCGCCAGCGTGCTGGACGACATCGTCGGCGTGACCGCCGAGCTGAAGGGCACGACGGTCTGGGGCGGTGACGAGGTCGTCTACGCGCCGTCGATCGCCGTCGGCGGCCTCCAGGTCGACGAGATCGCCAGCTTCGTGGAGACGCTCTAGTCAGGCTCCGTCACCATCCGGTGACGGAGGATCGCGCATGGGTGTCGGTGGCTCACCGGGCGACGCGCGCGAGGCCGCTCCACAGGTCGATCGCGCCCAGACCGTGCGAGCCGAGCACGAGCGAGATCTCGCCGCAGTGATACGCGTCGTGCGTGATCAGGCGCAGGAGCACGGATTGCCGCGTGTGCATCTGGACCTCGTCGCCGCGCGCGCGGGGCGCCTCCTCCTGGAGTGTGTCGAGTGTCCACGTCGCCAGGCAATGCTCGACGATCTTCCACGACGACTCGAGGGCGAGGACGAGCTCGCCCGCCCCGCGCGGGTGCTCGAGGTCGTCCTCCCAGCCGACGCGGCCCAGATCCAGGCCCAGAAACGGCGTCGTCTCCGCCCCGGGCTCCTTGAAGACGTAGCAGAGCCAGTACACGCGCGTGCCGGCGATGTGCGACGCGCTCGCCCAGATCGGCCACGCGGGCGAGCCGACGGGCAGAGAGAGCTGCTCGGGCGTGAGGTCCCGGAGCCTCGCGACGAGGCGCTCGTTGCCGAGCTGCCACCCGCGATAGATCGGCGCGATCATCGCCGGATCCGGGCTAGGGCTTCCGGCCGGTTTCCACGATCGTGACCCGGTGGGCCACGGTCTGGCCGTCCTGGTCCTCGCCCTCCACGACCACGAAGTCCCCGACCAGGATGTCGACCAGCGATACCGCCATCTCGCCGAACGCGGTGCCGCGGCCCTGGAGGCGGCTCGCGGTGACCATCGGCGTGTCCGCCTCGACCCGCACCTCGTGGCGCACGGAGGTGCCCCGCCGGCCGAGCTCCTCGACCACGATCACGCCGCGGTGGAGGTCGACTTCCACCACGTGGCCCGAGTACCGAATGAAGCTCTCGGCGGCGGCCGGCGGAGCCGGAGCGAGGGCCAGGAGCGTCGCGAGCAGCACGATGGCCGCCACCGTGACGCCAAGCCGCGCTCCGTGCTGCATCAGTCGGACAGCTTCAGCAGCATCCCGGTCTGCCGGGCCCGCTGGATCGCCCACGCGAACAGCGCGTAGCCGCCCGCCACGTAGAGCACCGCGAGCCCGTAGCCGCGGGCGAGCGGCGTGGTGAAGACCGGGGCGTAGCCGAGGGTCGCGCGGAACGCCTCGAGGAAGTGGGTCAGCGGCACGCCCGCGGCCACCACCTGGAGCGGCCACGGCAGGATCGAGACCGGATAGTAGACACCGCACAGGAGCAGCACCAGGCTCACCCCCGACCACGCGGAGACCTCCGCCCGGAGACCGAAGACCATGAGGAGCGAGCACACGAGAAGCCCAACCCCCGCCGCCGAGAGGAGGAGCCCGATCAGCAACGCCACCGCGGGCCCGAGGCCGTGCGCGAGCACGCTCACGCCGAACACCCAGTAGGTCACCGCCGCCTGAAGCGTGAACACCGCCGTCCCCCGGACCAGCCCCATCAGCCACGCGCCCAGCACGAGGTGCCAGGGCCGGATCGGCGCGACCAGCTGGTGCTTCACGCTCTTGCTCCACATGTCGAAGAGCGCGGCATAGGCGACGTCGAGCTGACAGACCTGCACGGTGGAGAGCGCGAAGGTCCCGACCAGCACGAACACGACGGTGCTCGGCTCGGCCCGGAGGAACTTGATCAGGAGGCCCACCGACAGGAGGTTCACGATCGGCCAGAAGACGATCTCGAACAGCGTGAACGCGTTGCGGTGGGTCATCCGCCAGCTGCGCAGGAAGAAGGCGGACACCTTGACGAGCTCGCTCCGCAGCCAGTCCCGGCCGGGCGACTCCATCGGGGCCGACCGCCCGGCCAGATCGCTCACCGCGCCAGCTCGATGAAGACCGACTCGAGGGTGGGCTCGGTCACCGTCACGTCGGTCACCGGCACGCCGCGCTCGTCGAGATGGCGGAAGATCTCCGGCACGCGCTTCCGCGCGTCGTCGACGACCACCCGGACGCGGCCCCCGACGCTGGTGCAGGCCAGGACCCCCGGAAGACCCGCCAGGCCGCGCCAGTCCTCGCCCTCCACGGCCAGCTCCACGCGGTCGCCGAGCAGCACCTCGCGCTTCAGCGTGTCCGGATCGCCGCTCGCGAGGATCCGGCCCTTGCGCAGGAACACGACCTCGTCGCAGAGCTGCTCGGCCTCGCGCATGTAGTGCGTGGACAGCAAGATGGTCATCCGGCGCGACCGCCGCAGCTCGGTGATCTGCTCGCGGATGCGGACCGAGATGTCGGGATCGAGCCCGACGGTCGGCTCGTCCAGGATCAGCAGCTCGGGGTCGTTGATGAACGCCTTGGCCAGGGCGAGCCGCTGCTTCAGCCCCGTGGACAGCTCGTTGTAGGGTACCCTCGCGTGCGCGGTCAGCTCGAACTGCTCGAGCAGCGCGGCGACCCGCGGGCGGCGGACGTGGGCGGGGAGCCCGTAGCTCCGGGCGGCGACGTCCAGGATCTCGTGCGCGGTCAGACTCCACAGGAACGAGGCGCTGCCGGAGGACAGGTTGATGCGCTGCCGCAGGCGGTGCGCGTCACGCGTCACGTCGAGCCCGAGGACCCGCGCCTCGCCTCGATCGGGCAGGAGCAGCGTCGCCAGGATCGAGAGGAGGGTGGTCTTTCCGGCGCCGTTCGGCCCCAGGACCCCGAAGATCGCGCCGCGCGGGACGGCGAACGAGACGCCTCGGAGCGCGGGCTGTAGCCGAGGCCAGGGCCACCCGGTGCGAAACGTCTTGCTGAGATCGCGGACTTCGACCGCCGCTTCGGTCGTCGTCACACAATTCACTGTATCATACCGGCCGTGAGCGACCGGGAGGAGTGGTCCGTCGCCGCCGCCGATCTCCCGCCCGGAGTCTCCGCGAAGTTCCCCCTGAGCTGGCGGGGCGCGAAGACCGAGGGATTCGTGGTCAACTTCGACGGCCGGTACCACGCCTACGTCAACCGGTGCGCGCACGCCGGCACGCCGCTCGACTGGTGGCCGAACGAGTTCTTCACCGACGACGGCCGGATGCTCGTCTGCGCCTCGCACGGGGCGCTCTACGAGCCGGACAGCGGGCGCTGCGCCGGCGGTCCGTGCAGCGGCGGCTCCCTCTGGCCGCTCGTCGTCAGGCTCGAGGGCAACCGCGTCGTCGTGAGCGCGCGCCCCGAGGACCTGGCGGACTCCGCCGACCCCTGAGCGAGAGCGCGTGGTGACGGACGACCCACGTCAGGCCGTCCAGGACGCGAACGAGCGCTTCTATCGCGCCTTCGAGAGCCTCGATCTCGCCGAGATGGAGGAGATCTGGGCGCACGGCCCCCATGTCGCGTGCGTCCATCCGGGCTGGAGCCGTCTCCACGGGTGGGATGCGGTCCGGCGGTCCTGGGCCGCGATCTTCCAGAGCGCGACCGAGATGCGATTCACGATCACCGACGTCCGGGCGGAAGCGCGGGGCGATCTCGGGTGGGTCCACTGCACGGAGAACATCCTGTCGGAGACGCGCGGGAGCCTCTCGATCACCGCCATCCTCGCGACCAACGTCTTCGAGCGCCAGGGAGCGCGCTGGCGACTCGTCCACCACCACGCGTCCCACATCCTGGCGCCGCCGGCGGACCCGGCCCCCGATCGCAACTGAATTCCAAACTTCGGGGTCAGGCCTTAACTTTGATACTCCCGCTCCGAAGGCGCCCCGTAACCCGAGCAAGCGCCGGGGTCAGGCTCAGCCGTTGCTACTCCAAAGAAGGCGGTCCAACGCCAAAGTTAAGGCCTGACCCCGGAGTTTGGCCTATTGGATCCGGACGACGGCGTCGGCCGGCAAGCGGCCGAGGAGATCCTGGAGCGCGGCTTCCAGGTAGTCCCGCTCCTTCGACTCGAGGGTCACCCGGACCTTGTATTCCGGATTGGTGAACTCCGGGTACGAGCCGCACAGGAGCTCGGGGAACCCCCGCAGCATGGCGTTCAGATGCTCCGCCAGGATCCCCTCGCCCACGGCGAAGAAGACCACCCGCATGAGGTACGGCCGCTCGCGGAACTGCTCCTTGATGGCATCGAACTTCCGGCGGAAGATCTCCGGCACGCCCGGGAACACGTAGACGTTGTCCACGACCACGACCGGCACGATGAGGTGGTCCGAAGCCAGGAGCTGCGCCCCTTCGGGCACCTCAGACATCTTCAGTCTCGCGTCGTTGATCCGCGACTGGTAGATCTGCTCGAGGGCGGCCACGAGGCTCGGCTCGCGCACCACGCGCCGGCCGAAGGCCCGCGCCACGCCCTCGATCGTGACGTCGTCGTGGGTCGGCCCCACCCCGCCGGAGGTGAACACCCAGTCGTAGGCCCGGGAGAACTCGGCGACCTCCCGGGCGATCAGATCGACCTCGTCGGGAACGACCGAGACCTTGCGGACGTCGACGCCCAGCTGGCGGAACTCGCGGCAGAGGTAGAGCGCGTTCTGGTCGGCCACCTTCCCCGACAGGATCTCGTTGCCGATGAGGATGATCCCGGCCGTCTTCGCCATTGCCGGTCCGCGACGCCTCGCGCCTCAGCCGCGGGCGAACTCCTCCTTGGCCGCGCGGATCTTCGCCGGGTCCGCCAGGAGATCGTAGGTCGTCAGCGCCATCGTCTTCGCGGCCGCGACCATGGCGGCGTGCGCCAGCGGCTGGACTGCCGCGTCGACGAACTCGCGCGAGTGAATCGCCATCCCGGCGGGCGCGATGGCCACCATCGGCTGGATCGTCGGCAGGACCTGGCTCACGTTGCCGACGTCGGAGGAGCCCAGCCGATCCGGCACCGGCTCGCCCTCCACGAGCCCGGCCCCGCGCATGTTTCCCGCGAAGAGGTCCAGGAGCGTCTGGTTCCGCTTGAGCGGCTCGTAGACCATGTCGTGCTGGGTCACGGTCAAGGCCGCGCCGGCCGCGCGCGCGGCGCCCTCGGCGCAGGCCACCACGCGGCGGTGGAGCTCCCACATCGTGTCGATCCGGGGCGCCCGGACGTAGAAGGTCGCCTTCGCGTACTCCGGGATGATGTTCGCGGCTGCGCCGCCGTTCACGATGATGCCGTGGATCCGGCATTCGGGCCGCACCTGCTGCCGCAGCATGCTCACCGCATTGAACGTCTGGATGCAGGCGTCGAGCGCGTTGACCCCCGCCCACGGGTCGGCGGCGGCATGCGCCGCCTTCCCGGCGTACTCGAAGTCCGTCCGCACGATCCCCAGCAGGTCCTGGTGGAGAATCGTCCGGTCGAAGCCGTGGATCATCATCGCGCAGTCCACGCCCTCGAACACGCCGGCCCGGATCAGCTTCACCTTGCCGCCGCCACCCTCCTCGGCAGGCGTGCCGATGACCTGCACGCGCCCCGTGGGCAGCTTGGCGCGCACCGCCGCCAACGCGGCGCCGGCCCCCGCGCCCGACGTCGCGATGATGTTGTGGCCGCACGCGTGCCCGATCGTGGGCAGGGCATCGTACTCGCACATGATGGCGATCGTGGGGCCGCTGCCGGACGTCCCGATCGTCGCGCGGAAGGCCGTCGGCACCTCGCCGACCCCGCGCTCGACGTGGAACCCCTTGCCCTCGAGGAACTCCGTGAGCCAGCCGCAGGCCCGAACTTCCTGGTAGCCCAGCTCCGGATGATCGTGGATGTTCCGGGACATCGTCTCGAGCTCGCCGGCGAGGCCGTCGGCGGCGCGCTGGATGTCGGTCTTGACGGAGCTCACGGGACCTCCTCGATCGTGTGGCGAAGGACGGCCGAGCGAGTCGCGCGGCCCGAGCGGAGCGTAACACGGGCGCGAGAGCGGCTCAACGCGGCGCGGCCCCACGGCCGCCCGACGCCTGTCGGCGGACCGCGGCGTACGCTAGAATAGCCGCGCAGTAGCATCCAGACTCGAGCGACGCGGAGGCGCGCTGATGACCCACGGCCCCGAGGATTCCCCGATCCGGCTGTCCGGCTGGGCGCTGATCCTCGGCGCGTCGTCCGGGTTCGGCGAGGCGACCGCGCTCGCGCTCGCCCGCGCCGGGATGTCGATCGTCGGCGTCCATCTCGATCGCAAGGCTACGCTCCCGAACGCCGAGCGGATCGCCGCCGAGGTGGAGCGGCTCGGGCACCGGGCGCTGTTCTTCAACGTCAACGCGGCGGATGCGACGCGGCGCGCGGAAGTGCTGGACGCCGTCGAGCAGGAGCTCGGCGCTCGCGGCGAGCGGGGACAGCTGCGGGTCCTGCTCCACTCCCTCGCCTTCGGCACGCTCCGGCCCCTCGTGGCCGACAATCCGAAGGAGGCCGTGTCCAAGGATCAGATGGAGATGACCCTCGACGTCATGGCGCACAGCCTCATCTACTGGACGCAGGACGTGGTGGCGAGGGGCCTCATGGGGGCCGGCGGGCGCATCTTCGCGATGACGAGCGGCGGCGGCACCCGGGTGCTCCCGAACTACGGACCGGTGTCGGGAGCCAAGGCCGCGCTCGAGTCCCACGTCCGTCAGCTCGCCATGGAGGTCGCGCCCCGCCACATCACGGTCAATGCCGTCCGGGCCGGCGTGACCGACACCCCCGCACTCCAGAAGATCCCGGGCTCCGACCGGATCAAGGCGGGGGCCCTGGCCCGCAACCCCTTCGGCCGTCTCACCACGACCGAGGACGTGTCCCGGGCGATCGTGGCCTTCTCCCACTCCTCGACCTACTGGATGACCGGCAACACCCTCGGGGTCGATGGCGGAGAGGACGTCGTCGGGTAGCCGGCGCAATCGCCCGGACGCGAGATGACCTCACTCCACGCGGTCGTGCTGGGGCTCGTCCAGGGCGCAACCGAGTTCCTGCCGGTGTCCTCGTCGGGGCATCTGATCCTGGTGCCCTGGCTTTTCGGCTGGCCGGATCAGGGCCTTGCCTTCGACGCCTCGATCCACCTCGGCACGGCCCTCGCTCTCCTCGTCTACTTCACGGGGGAGCTGTGGCGTCTCGCGACGGGAATCCTGGCCGGCCGGCCGGCTGATCGCCGCCTGGCCGCGGCGGTCGTGCTCGGAAGCATTCCGGCAGGGATCGCGGGGCTCGCGCTCCAGCACGCGGCCGAGACGAAGCTCCGATCCGTGACCATCGTCGCGATCGCGACGATCGTGGGCGCCCTCTTCCTCTGGTGGGCCGACCGGCGCGCGGCGCGAAACACGGTACACGCGCTTCGGGAGATCGGGATCGGCCGCGCCCTGGTGGTCGGCCTGGCCCAGCCGCTGGCCCTCATTCCGGGGACGTCGCGCTCGGGGATCACCCTGACGGCCGGGCTGTTCAGCGGGCTCGATCGTTCGACCGCGGCCCGCTTCGCGTTTCTCCTGGGACTCCCCATCACGATGGCTGCGGGTCTACTCGAGTGCGTCCATCTACTCCGCCACGGGATCACCGGAATCGGGCCCGACGCGCTCGCCATCGGCGTCGTCACGTCGTTCGCGGCGGGGCTCGCGGCCATCTGGTTCCTGGTGAGCTATCTCCAGCGACGGACGCTGCTCGTCTTCGTCGTCTACCGGATCGCGCTGGGCCTCGTCATCCTCTGGATCAGCCGCGGCTGAGGCTGGCCGTCCAGCCGGTCAGCCCTGCGGCCAGCGCCGCGACCAGACCCGGCCCGCCCGGACCGTGAGCCGGGGAGCCCAGCGCTTCTCTCCCTCGAGCGTGTGACCGTCGGCGTCCTGGTACGGGAACCGCCCGCTCTCGACCTGGAACACCGCGGCGTCGCCCGCCGCGCCCGGCGCCAGTGACCCGAGGTCCCCGTCCCGGCCGATGGCCCGCGCGGGCGACGCGGTCGCAGCGCGCACCACGTCGGGCAGGCCCATGCCGAGGCAGAGGAACTTGGAGAGCGTGGTCGGGAGGTCCCGCACGATCCCTGCCCGGCCCGGACGCGTGAGATCCGAAGAGATCGTGTCGGGGTAGAAGCTCTGCGCGAACGCCTGACGGGCGATCGGAAAGTTCACGTGGCTCCGCCCGTGCGCCACGTCGAACACGATGCCGCGGCGGCGAGCGGCCAGCACCGCGTCCTTGACCCGCCCCTGCCCGTCGAGGATCCCGGAGCCGCGGCCGTGGAGGAAGTGGCTGACGATGTCGCCCGGGCGCAGGAGCGCGAGCACCTCGCCGTACTCCACCGGCGGATTGTTGACGTGGACGATCACCGGCACGCCGGCGGCCTCCGCCGCCCGGAGGCCGCGGCGCAGGGGCTCGAGCCCGTGCTGGGCGACGACCTCCTTCTGGATCCGCACCTTCACGCCGACCACGACGTCCCGGTGCTCGCGGGCCACGCCGGCGGCGAGCTCCGGATCCGAGTAGTCGAGGTAGCAGTGCTCCCCGATCGAGAGGTGGGTCAGACCGATGGCCGCGATGTGGACGAACCCGAGGACGCGCGTCTCGGCTCGCGCCATCACGTACTCGCGGAGGCCCGCGAAGTTCGCGCCGCCCGTGCTGCCCGCGTCGCACAGCGTCGTCACCCCGGTCGACGCACACACCGGGTCGGTCTCGATCCCCAGGTCGTGGCCGGCGATGAACGCGTGCGCGTGGAGGTCCACGAGGCCCGGCGCCACGTACGCGCCTGACACGTCCACGACCTCGCGCGCGCTCTCCCGCGGGATCGCGGTGTCGACCGCCGCCACCCGCCCGGACGCGAACGCGACGTCGCGCCGGCCCTCGACCCCCGAGGCGGGATCGATCACGTGGCCACCGGTCAGCAAGAGGTCATGGCGCATCCCCGTCTCCCCTGTTTCGGCGCTCCAGGTAGCGCAACGCGTAGCCCACGACGAGCGCCATCAAGCCGAGTCCGAGGCCGATGTAGAACCGCGGGCCGCCCCGCGGCGGATCGCCGAGTGCGTCGGCGAGCACCGCCGCCGCCACGATCACGATGCCTGCGATCGTGATGCCGGGCCAGGCCTCGTGCGCCTCCCCGATGCGCGGCCGCCAGCCCGCCACGCGCGCGGTGATAGCACGCGGCCGAATCGAGGGCAAGCGGCCTCCGCCAATCATGGAACAGCTACGGCCTGCCGAGCGTTACGATGACTGACATGGGCGACTCCGGCGGCTCTCCGAGCCCGACCCGGCAATTCGCCGTGCTGAGCCTCCTCACGATCGGCGGCAGCACGCTGGTCGTCGGTCTGGCGCTCGCGTACTTCGTCGAGCAGGCGATCCTCGAGCGCGAGTGGTCGTCGACGAGCACGTTCCTCCGGGCGGCGGCTCACGATCACCTCCGCCCGACGGATTTCGCGGCGGAGCACGCCGCGTCCATCACGCCCGAGTCGCAGGATCGCCTGGAAGAATTCACCCGCCAGGTGCGCCGGCTCCCCGAGGTTCTGCGGCTCGTGGTCTACGGCCCGGACGGAGAGCCCCTCTGGACCGATGCGGAGCACGCCTTCCAGCCTCGCCGCTCCGACGCCGCCGTACGCGCCACGCTCGCCGGTCGGACCGACGCGGCGCTCGAGCCCGGAACGCCGTCGGGCCAGGAGCGGGTCGCGCTCTACGTGCCGGTGACCTTTCCCGGCGAGGGCCGGGTCGCGGGAGCCATCGAGGCCTACATCGACGCCAGCCGGGTGAGCGCGAGCGTTCGCCGGGCCCGCGCGATCCTGTGGGGCCTGGCGGTCGCGTCAGGCGCCGTCCTCTACCTCGCGCTGTACGGGATCGTGTGGCGGGCGTCGCGAACGCTCAGGGCCCAGCACGCCGCGCTGGTCCGGCGGGCCGAGGAGCTCGGGCGCGCGAATGCCGAGCTCCGCGCGCTCCAGGATCAGCTCGTCGCGGCGGAGCGGCTCGCGGCGTTCGGCGAGGTCACCGCGGCCGTCGCTCACGGCCTCGGCAATCCCCTCGCCGCCATCCGCGCCTCGGCCCAGGTCGCCCTCCTCGACGCGGAGGGGCCCGTGCGCGAGCAGCTCGTCCAGATCGTCGCCGACACCGACCGGCTACGACAGCGGATGCGGGGCCTCCTCGATCTCGGCCGGCCGGTGGAGTCTCGGTCAGTCCTCACGGCCCTCGACGCGGCCGTCCAGTCGGCGCTCGGACCCGTCCGCACCCGGAGCGCCGCGCAGGGCGTGAGCATCGCGGTCGAGCTCCCCGCCGATCTCCCGAAGGTCCGGCTCGATCCGGCCCGGTTCGAGGAGGCGCTCCTCTGCCTGATCGGCAACGCCCTCGACGCGATGCCGGCCGGCGGCACGCTCCGCCTCGCCGCCGCGTCCGCGGGAGGCGAGGTCACGCTCCAGGTGGAGGACACGGGACCGGGCATGGCCCCCGCCGCGCTCGCGCGAGCCTACGAGCCGTTCTTCACCACGAAGCCCGGCGGCACCGGGCTGGGCCTCGCGCTGGCCCGGAAGCTTCTCGAAAGCACGGGAGCGCGGCTCGGCCTCGAGAGCGGGAGCGCGGGGACCCGCGCGAGCATCACGCTCCCCCGCGCGGACGCCTGACGGGGGTGAGCGTGGTCCGCAGCGTGATGGTCATCGACGACGAAGCCGGGCTGGCGGCCGCGATCGAGACGTTCCTCCGGCGCCAGGGCGTCGACGCCCGGTCCTTCGGGACCGCGGAAACGGGCCTCGCCGCACTCGCCGAGCTCGCTCCGGACGTCGCCCTCGTCGACCTCCAGCTGCCCGGGATGGACGGGCTCGCGGCGCTCGCGGCCATCCAGCGGGAGCGGCCGGAGACCGTCGTGATCGTGATGACGGCGCACACCAGCGTCGAGACCGCGGTGGCCGCCATGAAGCAGGGCGCCTTCGACTACGTCGCCAAGCCGCTCGACCTCGACGAGCTGTGGCTCGTGGTCCGGCGGGCATGGGAGGCCGAGCGCGCTCGCGGCGAGCTCGCATACCTCCGCCAGCGGGCCGGGCACAGCGCGCCGGTGACGAGCCTGCTCGGCGTCTCGCCGGGCATGGAAGAGGCCCGCCAGCGAATCCGGCAGGTCGCCGCGGCCGACCGGCTCGGCGACGCCGGGCCCACGGTGCTCATCACCGGCGAGACCGGAACCGGCAAGGAGCTCGCCGCCCGGGCCATCCACGCCGCGGGACCGCGCGGCTCCGGCCCGTTCGTCGAGATCAACTGCGCGGCGATCCCGGCCGCGCTCCTCGAGGGCGAGCTGTTCGGATTCGAGAAGGGCGCGTACACCGACGCCCGGGCGAGCAAGCCGGGCCTCTTCGAGGCCGCCGACGGCGGCACGCTGCTCCTCGACGAGATCGGTCTGCTCGACGTGGCGCTCCAGGCCAAGCTCCTCAAGATCATCGAGGATCGGGCGGTGCGCCGGCTGGGCGCGCTCGCCACTCGTCGCGTCGACGTGCGCATCCTCGCCGCGACCAACCGGGACCTCGAGCCGGCGGTGCGCGAGGGTTCGTTCCGCGCGGACCTGCTGTACCGGCTTCGCGTCCTCACCGTGGACATGCCGCCGCTCCGTGGTCGCGCGGACGACATCTGGCTCCTGGCCCAGCACGCCCTCGACCGCGTGCGCGAGCGATACGGACTCGCGGAAACGGCCTGGGGACCGTCGGCGCGCGACGCGCTGGTGGCGTACCCCTGGCCCGGCAACGTCCGCGAGCTCAACCACGTCGTCGAGCGGGCCGCGCTGCTCCATCCGGGCCAGGCCCTCGGCGCGGACGTCCTTGGTCTCGGCCTCGCGACGGAGTCGGCCGTGGCAGTCGCCCCGGGAACCGTGGGAGTCGACTGGAGCCGCGGGCCGATCGAGCTCGAGGCGGTGGAGCGGAGCCTCATCGAGCAAGCGCTCCGGCACGCCGGCTGGAATCGGGCGCGCGCGGCCGAGCTCCTGGGCCTGAGCCGCGAGACCCTTCGGTATCGGATCGAGAAGTTCCGGCTGGCACCGGAGCGCGCCCCCGAGTAGCGGGCATTTCCCCGCCCGGGGGCGAATCCCCACCGCCCCGCCGCGCGTTGCCCGAGTAGGGGCGCTCGTCGCCGCTCGGGACGCGGCCTCACGCCGTGCGAAGGCGCGGCCATCCGGGCACGGCAGTTGCTTTGTCTCAAACGGCCCACTGAACGATCACCGTGGGCCCCGAGGGGGATTTGCATGAAGCGCCCGCTGTTCCGGGTCCTGGCTGTCTGTCTCGTGACGCTTGTCGTCGTGGGCCTGACGAGCCTCCGAGTGGAGCGGTCTCCCGTCGGGAGCGCGTTCGCGAGTGGCGGCGGCGACGACGGGGGCGGCGGCTCCGGCAAGGGTGGCTCGGGCAAGGGTGGCGGCAGCGACGACGGTGGTGGCGGCGGCGGGGGCAAGGGCGGCTCCGGCAAGGGTGGCGGCAGCGACGACGGCGGGGGTGGCGGCGGGGGCAAGGGCGGCTCGGGGAAGGGAGGCGGCGGCAAGGGCGGCGGGGGGGACGACGGGGGCGGCGGCT
>CAYXBJ010000090.1:0-23173 GCA_964463175.1 uncultured bacterium | reverse complement strand
GGCGAGGTCGGCTATCGTGGGACGTGATCCCCGCGAAGGAGGACGGTCGCCATGGCGTACTGGCTAGTGAAGTCCGAGCCCGACGACTGGTCGTGGGCCCAGCAGGTCGCCAAGGGCAAGGAAGGCGCGGAATGGACCGGCATCCGCAACCACACGGCCCAGCGCCACCTGCGCGCCATGAAGAAGGGCGAGCTCGCGTTCTTCTACCACACCGGCAAGGAGAAGGCGGTCGTCGGCATCGTCAAGGTGATCGCGGAGGCGCACCCGGATTCCACCGATGCCGCCTGGGGCGCGGTCGACGTCGCCGCGGTCCAGGCGCTGCCAACACCGGTGAGCCTGGCCGGGATCAAGGCCGACAAGCGCCTCGCCGACATGGTCCTGGTCAGGATCTCGCGCCTGTCGGTCCAGCCGGTGACCGACGCGGAGTGGCGCCTGATCTCGACGATGGGTGGCCTCGGGTAGGCGCGAGCGCGGCCACGTGACGAAGACGGCGCCACGGGTACGCGTCCTCATCGCCTCGCCCCTCGAGCCATTCCAGGTCGACCGCATCCGGGCCGTCGACCCGCGGCTCGACGTCGTCTACCGGGCCGACCTCGTCGGGCGGCCACGCTATCCGGGCGATCACACGGCTCCCGCGACCCGGACGCCCGCCCAGGCCGCCGAGTGGTCCGCGCTGGTCGCCGAGGCCGAGGTCATGCTCGACGTCGATCGCGTGACCGACCGCGACCTCGCTCACCAGGCCCCGCGGCTCCAATGGATCCAGCTCTCCAGCTCCGGCGTGGGACAGATCGTGTCGCGCATGGGGCTCGGTGACCGGCCGGTGGTCGTGACGAACGCGGCGGGGCTCCACGCGACGCCACTCGCCGAGTTCGTCCTGTTCGCGATGCTCTACTTCGCGAAGCGGATGCCGCGGGTCCTCGTTGACCAGCGGCGCCATCACTGGGAGCGGTTCGCCCTCGACACGCTGCCTGGCAAGACGCTCGGCATCGTGGGCTTCGGCCAGGTGGGGCGCGCGATCGCGAAGCTCGCCCGCCCCGCGGGGCTCCACATCCTGGCCGTTCGTCGGACGGTCGCCAGTCCCGCCGGCGATCCGTCCCCGTCGCCCGATGCCGACCTCGTCTACCCGCCGTCCGGCCTCGGGACGGTCCTGGGAAAGAGCGACTACGTGGCGCTGATCGTCCCGCTGACTCCCGAGACGGCGGGCCTTCTCGGCAAGGCCCAGCTCGCTCTCATGAAGCCCGGCGCCGTCCTGATCAACGTGGGCCGCGGACAGCTCGTCGACGAGGCCGCCCTTGTCGAGGCGCTCCAGTCCGGCCACCTCGCGGGCGCGGCCCTCGACGTCTTCGCGCAGGAGCCCCTCCCCGCGTCGAGCCCCCTCTGGGACCTGCCGAACGTCCTCGTCACGCCACACAGCATGAGCACCGCGCTCGACGAGAACGCCCGCCTGGTCGACCTCTTCTGCGACAATCTGCGCCGCTATCTCGCCGGCGAGGTCCTCTGCAACGTCTTTGACAGCACGCGTGGCTACTGAGCGCCGTCGGTCCGATCGCTCCCACTGACGTCAGGTCGAGCGAACCCGACCGAGCGGGACTCGAACTCTACGAGGAGTCCGCGAGCAGGCGGCCGCCCTCCACCACCACCCGGCCCTTGGCCGTGATCGTCGCGTCGAGCAGCGCCTCCTCGGAATCGGGACGGCGGTCAGCCGGGGTCCGGAGGCCCGTCAGGGCCGGCGTTCAATGGAGGAGCGTGGCCAGCTCGATGGCGCCGGCACGCTGGATCTCTGCTCGCACCGCATCGAGCATGGCGCCCCGGGAGCACCGCGAGCGCCTCACGGGGCATGGGCGGCGACCTCGCCAGGCCACTCGGGGCCCGCGAGATCAACCCTCCACGAGGGGCCGTTCACGAACATGGGCCCCTCGAACCGGAGGAAGGCCGGAGCCTCGCCTCCGAGGATCCAGTACCGCAAGGTCGGCGGCGCCTTGCCGATCAGCGGTGCGACTAGGCGGGCGATGCCTCGGAGCGTCGGCTTCAACACGAACAGGCTGGCCGAGCGCTGAATACCTCCAGTGAGGACAGGCACCTCTGTCGCTGGGCCAAGTAGGACGTCGAGGAAGCGCGGCTCCGGAGTAAAGGCGACAATCTGTACGCTCTCCGAACGACCAGTCGGCAGGTTGCGCAGGAAGAGTCCCAGCATTCCGTTGGCGAGGTCGGCCGGCGCGTCAAACGCGCCCTGGCTACTCGCCTCTTTGCCCTCGCGGGACCGTGTACGCGCCGAGTAGCTGGGAGGGTCGCGCGTCATGGACACCTCGAGCGATTCGGGGAACGACGGGCCGCGTTGAACCAGCCGATAGCTCAACAGTCGGAATACCGAGCGCTGCGAGAATACGACAGTCTCGTCGCTCAGCGACCCGTCGACAAAGCGAAACGTCAGTCGACTCTCGACCCCGTCGCCCCGGATGACCTGGATGAGCTCACCCTTCGCTACAATCTTGCCCGAGCCGGCTTCACGCAGGATCAGGAACCCCCGCGCGCCGGCCTCCGCTGACCGAACGGCAACCGGAGCCGCGGTCACCGCCGGGACGATGGCCGCCGTCACGATCAGGGCGAGCGCCAGCAGCTTCGATGACAACGATCGCTTCCCCCCCGGCCCACTCGCCGGCCGTCCGGTGACCGTCACCACGACTTTGGTCTTCCCACCCTCGTCAGTGAGAGTGGCGGCGCCGGACTCCCCCCGAGCTGTTCTGCGGCCGGAGCTTGACCATCCCCGGGTCCGCGGCGCGGGCCAGTTGTGACGCCATCACGAGCAACGCCATCCCGAGGAATGGCAGGAATCGAAGCAAGCTCCCCATATCGTCGTCTCCCCTTGCCCGGCCGTTGTGGTCGAGATCGTGTCCCCCAGCAGCTGATTGACCGCCTGCTGGCGTGTCCGAGACGCGTGCTCCTACTACGGATGCCGCGTCACGCCTCTCGGGTTCTTGGAACCGGGCGAATCGCCTCCTGCCCCGCGCGGAGCGCGTCGCTGACGTGCTCCTTGGTGTCCTGCAGGAATTCTTCAGCGCGACGCAGGGTGTGCCCGGTGCGGTCCAGAACCTGTCCGGCCTTCTCGTCGGCCGCCCGCAGGCCGTCCGCTGCCCCGGCGCGCACGCCGAGCGTCTGTTCGCCCAGGTAGTCCGCAATCCCTCTTCCCCAGAACCATGCGACGGCGGCGCCCGCCATCGTTCCCAGGACGAAAGCTTCACTGGCTCGCATGCCGTTCTCCTTGTCTGCTGCCTTCGTTTCGAACTCGCCGGTCGGCCCTTCGCAGTCACGATGGTCGTCAATCAGGCGAGGTGGCGACCGTTGCCTCCTATCGCCGGGCGCGGTCAGTATCGAGACCAAACCAGTGGCCAGGCCGCCCGTAGTACGTCGTCACCACCACCGCGTCAGTTGTAGGACACCCAGCACCACTTCTGGCAACCAGGGTAAGCGCCCCGCCCGAGAGCGCCTATTGGACCTAGGTCTCATAGGTAAGCGCGGCACGCGCGCCTAGAGTGTGAGACGCCAGGCACAGATCGAGCGGCGCCGTACTCTTACATCGGTCGGAATCGCGCTCATCGTGTTCGTCTGCCGCGACGGCGTCCGCGTTCGCCTCCCTGGGCGAACTTCGGGTTCCCTCGGCACTGGGAGAGCTGCCCCGGCCCAGTGCCGCGCGTGTTGCTCGGCTGGAGCCGCGCCATAGGAGACGAGTCGCAGGGTCTGGCACATAGACGCGAAGTGATGGCTAGAACACGATCGTCGTAGGCCGCTCCTCGAGGCAAAGACGAGGTGGCGCTGATGTGCGCCACTTTAAGTCCGGATACGGCAACTTGTCAGCTCACAAGGAGGACCACCATGAAGATTCGCGACGTCATGACGCCTAAGGCCCAGATCTGCAGCCCGTCCAGCGACCTCGCCGCGGTGGGAACGCTCATGTGGCGATATGACTGCGGCGCGATCCCCGTGGTGGATCCCATGTCGGGAACGGTTCACGGCATGATCACGGACCGCGACATCTGCATGGCTGCGGCGACCCAGCATCGGCCCGCCGCCGAGATCCACGTGAGCGACGTCGTGAGCGGACCGCTCTACGCAGTCCGTGCCGACAACGACGCCCGGGAGGCCCTGCAAGTCATGCGCACGGCACAGGTGCGTCGCGTGCCGGTGGTCGACTCAGACGGGAAGCTTGAGGGGATCGTCTCGATCAACGACCTCATCCTCCTCGCCGACGCCAAGAACGGAGGGGGTTCCCTACTGGGCACGGAGGTTATGGACACGCTCAAGAACATCTGTGCGCATCGCCGGTAACCCCTCGGGGGGCAGCGGGACAGGTCAGAGGCATCGAGTCAACCGCTCTGGGCCCCGCGTGCCGTCTCAGCAGGAGCTGCCGGTCAGCACTCCATACTCAAGCCAGTGCGGTTGGTTCCATACAGAGGAATCTGGGGCGGTCACGGTCGCGCAGCCCAGAGCACGGGCCCCCCGACATTGGACGAAGGTCCAATAGGCGACACTCTGACCCGGTCTTAGAGTGCAAGAAGGGACTCTCACGGAGCCGGTCTCCGCCACGACGCATCGGGCTTGAGACCAAACATACGGTAGCTGGAGAGGGAGGTGGCGCACATGGAAACTTGGGTGATCATCCTGCTGGTGGTGGTCCTACTCAGTGGTGGAGGCTGGGGTTACTCGCGTTGGCGTTAGGAATCTGCTGCCCCGTCCCTGCCAGCCGGCCCCCGGCCTGCCTCGGGCAGCCGGGAGCCGGTTCTCGTTGTTAGGCTTCTCCGTCAGCGGCGCCCGCCAGGCAGCCCTTCGCCACCTGCCCCCCATCCCGGCCCTGGTGCTCCGGGTCCGCCAGAAACGCCGGCACGGGCCAATTCCAATCCGCCTCTTCCTGGACCGATACCGGCGGGTGCACGTGCCCGTCGTCACCATCGATACGATCCACCAGCGTCACCACGTCTCGCGGGTTTCCTGCGCCTAGATCTGACCAATCCGGAGACAGTGGAGGGGTGCGCATGGGAATCAGAGGCGGCGAGCGGATGGAGCGGGTGGTCGAAGGAGCATGGGTCGAGACATTCCCGTGGAGCCGGCCGCTGTCGAATCCGGAGCTCGATCAGCGGGCGGAAGCACCCGGCCGCCATGAAGAAGGCCGAGGAGCCGCAGGGCAGGCTCGCAGGGCCGCCGGAGTGGCTCTCAAGCAGGAGGCGCCGTGAATCCGCGTGATTCCCGCCTTGGACCACGGCCCTGGCATCTCGCTGGCCACATGGTCTCCCGGGCTGTTGTCTTGCTGCCGCTGGCAGCCGGTACCCTGGCGCTCGGGATGGCGATCTATCACTGGATCGAAGGATTGGGCTGGGCGGATGCGTTCTTGAATGCGTCGATGCTATTGGGTGGGATGGGGCCAGTCGATCCGTTGCGCACGACCGCAGGCAAGTGGTTGGCCGGATGCTACGCGCTGTTGGCCGGCGGGGTGTTTCTCGTGCTGGCCGGAGTAATGCTGGCGCCGGTCATGCACCACGTGCTCCAGCATTTCCATCTCGACACGGGCGAGGAGAGACCAAAGCAACCCTGAACCCAGCCGACGCCCTGACCACGGTCCGCTCGGACGGCCCGAGCGGCATGACCCGCGGCGGACGCAACCACTCGCCGCCCTCGAGCCGGTTCATTTGTAGCGGCATCTGCTTCCCCGGCCGAAATACGGCATCTTCGTCGACTCAGGCGGCTGCGCGCCCTGCCTCCGCCTCGTAGTCGCTGAACCCAACCACGACGACCAGGCCCAAGCGTACGCGTGGGTATTAACATCCAGGCCGGTCGGGCCGGGCCGACTGGGCGCAGCTCGAGGTCCCCCCCGCAACGCCCTCCAGGAGGAGTTGGCCGGCCTTCAGGGCGTCTGGCCGGTCACGAGCGCGACCTCGTTGGGGCGCCAGCCCACCGCACACCTCATCGCGCCCGTCAGATGGATCGGCGCCCGCTCACGAACTGAAACACGATGACAATGACGGCGATCACCAGCAGCAGATGGACAAACCCGCCGGCCGTATACGAACTGACCATGCCGAGTGCCCACAACACCAGTAGAATCACGGCAATCGTCCACAGCATGGCACGCTCCCCTTGAAGTCGTCCGTGGCAACCGAGATACTCCAGCCGCACGTCGGCCTCCATTTTTAGGTCGTGAACTGCATGGTGCGGCTGCAGTCTGGCGCTTCCGCCTTCCGGACACCGCACACGACCCCGACTCCGCTCCTGAACGGGCACGACACCCGCCGCTCCGAGCTCGGAGGCGCCGGTTAGTGAACATCTCCTCTAAATCGCACATCCTTCCCTGCCCCAATGTAGTGGGCGGCCTCCCGGAGCGCCTATTGGGCTTTGGTCCAATAGGCGATTACCGACGGCTCGAAGGAAGCCGCGTCGTGCCGGTCGGAAGCACGGCCGGATGACGCCGCCGGATTCAGCGTCAGGTCGGAACCCCGGCCGCGGCGCGGGCCGGTGGCTTCGAGTGGGACCAAGGTCCAATACCCGCGGCGCGATCGCGTCCGCTAGAGTCGAGCCCATGGAACCCGCACGCGTGTTCCAGCATGCGCCGATTCACTGAGATTCGTGGCATGACGCGAGTGACGGACACCAGATAGAACGGCGCCCACTATGTCTGACTTCACCTCCACTGACAGGAGATCCAGAATGACCAGACTTCCGAAACGCTGGCTGCTCGCCACTGTTGTGCTGTCCTTCGCCGTCGTCACGGGCTGCGCGTCCACTCCGAAACAGGAGGGCACGGGCGAGTATTTCGACGACTCGGTGGTCACGACCAAAGTGAAGACCGCCATCCTGAACGACCCCGACCTGAAGGTGATGCAGATCAACGTCGAGACGTTCAAGGGTGTGGTGCAGCTTTCCGGCTTCGTCGACTCCGAAGTCATGATGGCCCATGCGGTCGAAGTGACTCGCGGTGTGGCTGGCGTGCAGAGCGTGAAAGACAACATGCGGATGCGCTGAGGGCGCCTCGCCGCTCCACGCGGCGTCAATCGCACTCTCGATCCCTTCGGAGGGTCTGGGGAGGACGACCATGGATGACGTGAGGAATCGCCTCGATCAGGACCTGCAGACGGCAGTATCGCGACTTCGCCACCAGGCTGGAACGGTGGCACTGATTGAGGAGCGGCCCTGGGCGATCCGGGACAGTTGCTCCTTTGCGGACGAGGTCGACGGAATCCAGGCCAACGAAAGCCGGGAGATCGGCTGGGCCACGCGCGAGCTGCTGATGGAGCGCGTAAATCGTCTGTCGGCGGCGCTCGACCGGATGAGCGAGGGTGCGTACGGCAGCTGCGTTGAGTGTGGCGAAGTGATCTCGGCGGCGCGACTGCACGCCATGCCCGAGGTGCAGACCTGCGTCCGCTGCCAGGACGGCCTCGAGCGTGTCGATGGCCACATGGATCGGAGTCGACGCAGCGCGCTCGCCGCCAGCGAAGACGGGGCGATGGCCGCGGGCCTGGCGTCTATTCGCGCACGGTACCTTCCGAGGGAGGACGACCGCGATGTGCAGGTTCCAGGCACTCTGAGAGCCGCGGCTAGCTTCTGAGCGCGTCGGTCCGCGGAGCTCTCTGGCCCGCGCCGCTTCCACGACAGGTCGGTCCGCCGCCCCAAACGCTTCCTGGTTGAAGAAGTTGCCCTGGCGGCCAATCGCCCGTCCGAAGGCGATGCCGGGCGAGAGTACGTCGATCGACGCGCGGAGGAGAGCCGGAGGCGGCGGGCGAGGACGACGCCTCTGATGTCGACGATGCGCCCACCGTGGATGGCGAGGTCGCCCTCCATATCGCACAAATCTTCGACAGGTAGCGGCCGCAGTAGTCTCAGCTGAAAATTACATCGTAGATCCGCGCTCCGTCCAGCTCGGCGACGATCGACCGCGCCGGCGTGGAGAATCTTGGCTAGCGACAACTCCTGAACGGCGGGCCTCGCGATTGGTTACCTGCCACGCAACGAGGGTCGTGACGGCGATGAGCACGCCGTAATACCGGATCGTGAGTGGACCGAACCGGAGCACGATCGCGCCGGTGGATGTAAGCAATAAGCGGTGGATCTTGTCGTCTCGTCAACGGGAGCCGCCCGAGACACTGTCGGAGAACGTCACCGGCGGGGCGGCGACGCGAGGCTGCGCACTGAGCCCCTCGCTGAAAATGGGCCGCGGAGGCGCCTCGTGGCCCGTCTCCCGCGCGGCCCGGCGAGCGAGATACTCGTCGATCCCTCTCTCGATCGCCGGCGGGAACTCCGGCACCGACCCCACCAGCTCGTCTCGGTAGACCCGGAGCATGATCTCGCGGAAGATCGGGAGCGCGGCGCGCCCACCGGTCTCCTGGTCGCCTAACGCCCGGTTGTCGTCGAAGCCGATCCTCACCGCCACGGTGATCCCCGGCTGGCCGTAGGTCGAGCCCACAAAGAGCGCGTCCCGGAAGTCGCTGGTGGTGCCGGTCTTCCCCATCACCGGGATCGGAAAGTCGCGCCCGTCGAGGGCGTGGGCAGTGCCGCTCGGAAGTCGGATCACACCCCGCAGCCCCTCCTGGATCAGGCGCAGGTCCGTGGACCCAATCTCCCCGACGCGTCGGGGGGCCTCGTAGAGAACGCGACCGGAGGCGTCGTGCACGCGCGCGATGACGTGGGGCTCGGCCAGGACCTCCGACGCGATGGCCCGGTAGACACTGGCCAGCTCGAGGAGCGCCACCTCGGACGCCCCGAGCGCCGTGCTGACGTAGGGCTTGAGCGGTGTGTGGATCCCCAGCTCGCGGGCGGTCCGGATCATCCCGTTCGTGCCGATCTCCCGGGCGAGCCAGACCGCTGCCGCGTTGCGCGACTCGGCCAGGGCCTGGCGGAGGGGGATCGGACCTTTGAACCGATTGTCGTAGTTCGTGATCCACTTCATCTCGCCGTTGGCGCCCAGGGGCACACCGATGGGGGCGTCGGGCACCGTGCTGTCGAGGTCGAGGCCTTGGTGGAACGCCGCCAGATAGAGCAGTGGCTTGAACGCCGATCCTGGCTGGCGCCGCGAACCGGTGACGCGGTTGTAGTCAGAGTAGCGGGTGTCGCGATCCTGGTAGACCTGCCGGCCGCCCGCCTCGGCCAGAATCGCGCCATCCCCGTTGCGCAACACCACCGCCGAGCCCTGGATCAGTCCCTTCGCGCTCGGGTGGCGCCGCTCATAAAGGGCGAGACCGGTCTCCAACGCCTCGTTGACGATCGTCTGGACCCGCTCGTCCACCGTGGACTGGATCGAAATCCGCCCCTGCACCAAGTCCTCGGCGCCGAAGCGCTCGCCGCCAACGCGCTTCAGCTCCTCGAAGACGTGCTCGATCGCCGCGGGAGCGGGGGTCTTCACCGGACTACGGGCCACGACTCGGATCGACTCCGCCTGGCCACGCGTCGCGAGGTCCTCGGGGATGTAGCCATTGCGTGCCATCAGGGCCAGGATCTGGTTGCGGCGGCGCAGCGGTCTCGGGTCTCCGGGAACGGGAGCATAGTCTCGGGGCGACTTCATAATCCCGGCCAGCACCGCCGCCGTCCCCGCGTCCTCAAGCCCGTAGCTCGCCAGCGGCTTGCCGAAGTAGTACTCGCTGCCCGCGGCGAACCCGTAGCGGCCGTGGCCCAGGTAGATGAAGCTCGCGTAGCGCGCAAAGATCTCGCGCTTGGCGCGCTCCCGCGAGCCATAGTGTTGCCGCATTGCCACCTCGAGCCAGAGAGCGAGGCGGACCTCCTCCAGCTTCCGCAGGAGCTTGTTCGTGGTGGAGACGCCAAGGACGGTTGAGAGGAGTTGCGGTGTCAGGCCGCCGCGGACCAGCACGTCGGTGTCCTCACGACTCGTCAAGTGCTGGAGGAAGTAGCCGCGGACGAGTTGCTGCGTGAGCGTCGATCCCCCTTGGCCGAGCAGCATGCGGAGCCTCGTGTCGCCGGTTCCCCATCCGGCCAGGGAGCGTGCCACGGTCTTCTGCAGCACGCGGGGTAGGGCGCGGTAGTCGACGCCGGAGTGGGTGAAGAAGTGTTTGTCCTCCGCAGAGAGGATCGCGTGCCGGAGGACGGGTGGGACCTCGTCGTAGGAGACGACGCGCCGGTATTCCCGTGCCAGCCGGATCAGCACCGTCCCTCGGGCATCGTAGACCTCGCCGATCGCCGGGGGAGTGAAGCGGATGAAGGGCTCGAGGTCTGGCAGCCCGCTACGGTCGAAGAAGACGTGGTAGGCGAGGCCCATCAGGGGCAGGAGGACTAGGGCCAGGGGTGGCACCGTGAAGCAGGCCGCACGACGCCACCAGGCCCATGTCAGTTTCACCGCCATGAGGTCCAGGGCGACACGGAGCCATGCAGCCGCGGAGGACCGGGCGCTCCCAGCCGGGTGATGACGGCCCGGAGGCGCGAGCGAGCCACGTCGGCTGGGCCCGCGGGTTCAGCGCGGGCCGTGGGAGCCGCGTCGGCTTCGGCGAGGAGAGTCATCGGCATCTTCGGTTCCTGCCCCACGAGCGGACTCTCCTCGCCCTCGGTCATCGAACCGGGTCGACCAGTAGGTATTGCTACCTCGGTCGAAGAACGGCCCTCCTCGGCGCTTTTCGATTTCTGGCGCCGCTACGGCTTCGGCTTGCTCTTCCCGGGCCCCTCGGGCTGCGCCGTATCTGTAGAGTCCGGGGCAGCTTCCTCACCCGACACTTCGCCCGCCTTCGGTGGCTTTGCCGGGACCACCACACGTGACACGCTCGGCTGCGGCGCCTTCCCCGGCTTGCCCGGCGCCTCCGGTGCTACCGGCACCGGAGCGACAGCCGGCCGCGTTTCCGCACCCCGGCCCGCGGGCTGGCCCGGCGCCACTGGCACTGGAACCACCTCACGGGCGACTCCCGGCTGCGGCGGCTTCCCCGGCTTGCCCGGCGCCTCCGGTGCTACCGGCACTGGAGCGACAGCCGGCCGCGTTTCCGCACCCCGGCCCGCGGGCGCCACTGGCACTGGAACCACCTCGCGGGCGACTCCCGGCTGCGGCGCCTTCCCCGGCTTGCCCGGCGCCTCCGGCGCTACCGGCGGCAGAGCGACAGCCGGCCGTGTCTCCGGACCCCGGCCCGCGGGCGCCACCGGCACCGGAGCGACAGCCGGCCGCGTCTCCGCACCCCGGCCCGCGGGCTGGCCCGGCGCCGCGGGGGCCGGCACGAACCCTCCCACTGCGACCGGCTTCGGAGCGGGCAGTCCCTCTCGCGCCGGTTTCAGCGCCTGCTTGGCCTCGGGAGTGTCACGGAAAGGCGTGGCGGGGCGAACAGCAGGGATCGGCACTGCCTTCGAAGACTGACTCCCTCTCAGCCTCTCTATGGCCTGGGAATCGAGCGGCCGACCCGGCTGGGCTTCCAGCGCCTTCTGGCGCGCCTCGAACGGCACGGGCGCGGGGGGGGGGCGCGACGCGCGCCACCACCGGCCGCGCTAGGACGCGGTCCGGGGGCCGTGGGGCCGCGCGGGAGTCCCCCGAGATCGCTTCTCGGCCAACGACACTCTCGTGTCGCGGCGCGAGCGGGGCAGTCATCCCAACCACCTGGGCCGTCGTCGCCGCCTGCGACGAGACCACCACCGCAACGGTGGCCACCGGGCGGGCGGTCACGAAGACGTCCTGCGAGACGGCGGTGACCGCACCCGGGACGCGCCGGTTTCGGTAGTTGACCTTCGTCACGTTGACGTTGGTCACGTTCACGTTGGTGATGTTCACGTTGGTGACGTTGACGTTTCGGATGTACCTCGGCGAGTACTGGTAGGGCGGCACGTAGACTTCGCGGGGCGCGAGCGGAAACCACCCGATACCGGCGATGCCGCCGAAGGACACGGAGGCGCCGAAGCTCGCTCCCCCGACGAAGGCGACGAGCGCGGGAGCATAGACCGGTTGCACCACGATTGTGCCCGGGACCCATCCCCAGCCTCCCGAGGTGGAGGCCCAGCGACCATAGTGGAAGGGCGCGAAGCCCCACGGGGCGTCGTCGATCCAGGTCCATCCCCACGGATCGACCCACGCCCAATGGCCGGTGCGGTACGGAGCCCAGCCGACGGCGACGGCCGTCGGGGTCCAGACCGGGCCGTACGTGGCATCGACGCGCCAGGTGCCGTTGGCATCGAGATCCTCGTAGCCGGTGACCTCGCGGCTCACGTACCGCAGCGATGGGACCTGATCTTCGCGGGCGTCGCGTGCGGTGCCCCAGGCCTCCCACTCGTCAGGGAGAGTGGCTTGCCGAACGTCGTACGTGGGGGCGTCCCCGCCGACGAGGAAAACGGCCTCGCCAGGCCGAACCGTGAGGATGGCTCCTGCCGACGTGATCTCAGCTTCGCCGCCCCGGACGGTGACCGTCGCGGTCGCCTGGTCCGCATCGAGGTCGATCCGGTAATTGCCCGGCCGGGCCAGCGTGACCGCCCCGTTGGGCGTGTCGATCTCGAAGACCTCGCCCGCCGCGATCCGCAGGATCCGGACGGTAAGTGAGCCTTGCGAGAGACGTATCTGGACCGTGCGGTCGTCGAGGTTGAGGAACGAGAAGCTCGTCTGGGGTGTCAGTCGGATGGTGGTGCTTCCGATGTGGAGCTCAGCCCGCGCGCCCTGATCGACCCAGAGGTCACCCCCAATCGTCAGCGGATAGTTCACCGCCGCGGGCTCCCACTCCTCTACCCCACCGGGCCGGAATGAGACGGATCCCTGGACGTAGTTGAGCCGCGCCACGCGGCCGGGCGGATCGGCCGCTGCCAGCGGCGACAGAACGAGCCCGAGCGCCAGCGCGGCGACCGCCGACGTCAGGAGACGTCGGACGAACGCGTGCGAGATCATCCCCGTGGACATGTGCTGCCCTCCGTGACCGTTTCCGCTCTGCCAGGATCCCCCGATGACTCGCGCGACCGCATTGGGATCAACGTTGAAGAAACCGACCAGCTCCCGGATCCAGGACGGGAGGACGTCGCCACCCCCCGACGATGGTCGAACCGTTCCGCCGGTGGCCGGCCGATCGGAACCGGCCTGTGACAGCCCGTGACTCGCGGTAGCTCAAATGTGGCCGGTCAAGAACAGGATGACCAGAATCAACAACAGGAGGCCGACACCGCCACTCGGGCCATAGCCCCAATTCCGGCTGTGCCCCCAGGTCGGCAACGCCCCGAACAGCGCAAGGAGCAGGACGACGATGAGAATCGTTGCAATCATGAGCTTCCCCTCCGTAAAGTTCTGGCGGCGTCCCGATTCGCACGGACCTGCGAGATCGCGCATTCTCCCGGGACGGGTCTAACAGCCGGCTCGCCGGCCAGCGTGGACACTGAACAGGAGTCCGACGGCACAAGGTAGGCTTGCAGGTCGCCGCCGACGAAGCCACTCAGCCAGTCAAGTTGCCCGATTCGACTACCCGCGCACGGGCTCGCCAGCGCGCGTGGGGAGACGCGTCCAGACTTCATAGTCTGACTCTAGGTGACACGCTCCCGCCCACCTATTGGACCTTGGTCCAATGGACGCCGCACGACCTACGGCCCAAGCTCGCGACCATTGCGCGAACTGGGGCCGCGCTTGATCCGCCTCAGCGCGTCGTGGCGTCCGCGCTTGCGCGGTAAGAGCTAGAGATCAGCCGAGTACGGTGGGGAGGGTGACCGAACGTGGTCGACGAGGGTACGCCGTCGCGCGACGCCGCTACCGCCAGCGGCGATACCCCCACCAGGGGCCCCAGACGTAGACCGGGGGCGGGGCCACATACACGGAAGGGCCGTACGCTGCTGGAGATGCCCCGTACCCCGAGCCGTACGCTACAGGGGGTGCCCCGTAGCCCGCGCCGTACGCTGCTGGAGGTGCCCCGTAGCCCGGGCCCTGAGTCGCGTACCCCGGTGCCGGTACGACAATGCAGCCCGAGAGTCCCACGGCCAAAAGGCCTACGAGCACCACAGAGGACAAGATCCTTCGTCTAATGACACCTGTGCGCATTTGTCGCTCCCTTTGCCTTGTTTGGACGGATGACCCTAGGCTCCATTCTCGGGCGTGGAAGCTGAAGGCACAGCCACGAGCAAAGGGCGCTATTTGACTACCTTGCTCCCCGCTACTATCCTCGGCCCACCGGCTCCAACCGCCCGCTAGCAGGGCCCGATGGAAGGTCGCGTGAATGGTTCCGTGAGGCTTGACGATCAGGACGCGACGTCCCCGGCACAGTTGTTCGATCTCCTGTGGGAAACCCTCGCCGATGTTCTGGGAACCGCCGCCACCGCCACCCTCCTGCGTCGCGCGATCAAGCGGGCCGCGTCGCACACTTCGTGGTCCGAGCCGGTCATCGTGACCAAGAACGGCCTGGGCTACGAATACCGTCTCCCCGAGACATGGGAGGAGCCACGCAACGAGGAGGCCGTCGGCGCGCTTCGGGTCGTGGCGATCGAGCTACGCGTGCTCCTCGTCGAGCTGACCGGACCGGTCGTCATCGGACGCCTCGCACGTCTGGCTCCCTTTCGCGAGCGAGGAATCGACTTCAGCGACGAGGTTCGGAAATGACGGATCACGCCTCAACCATCGAACCGCTCAGCACCGGATCCACCGCGCTGGACATGATTCTGGGCGGTGGGATTCCCGCCGGGTCGGTGATGGTCGTTGCCGGCGAGCCGGGCTCGGGGAAGACCGTCTTCACGCTCCAAACCCTCTTCCACCACGCGCGGCAGGGGAAGAAATGCGTCTACTTCACCACGCTCTCTGAGCCGGCGATAAAGGTCATCCGCTACATGCAGCTGTTCTCGTTCTTCGACGCTCGCCTGATCGAGGCGCGTGTCACCTTCGCCGATCTCGGCTCGACCCTCCGTAGCGGTGGCGTCGAGCATGCGCTGGCGCTGATGATCCAGCGCGTCGAGAGCGAGGAGCCGGACCTCGTGGCCATCGATAGCTTCAAGGCCGTCCACGACCTCCTGCCCAGCGCCGCGCAGGGCCGGGCGTTCGTCTACGACCTCGCCGTCAGCATGGCGGCGTGGGGGGCCACAACGCTGTTGGTAGGCGAATACACGCCGCAGGACGTCGGCGTCGCTCCAGAATTCGCCATCGCCGACGGCATCGTGCGTCTCACCACGGAGCGCCAGGAGCTGACGACGACGCGGCAGTTCGAGGTTCTGAAGTTGCGCGGCGCGAACTACGTCACCGGGCGCCACTTCTTCGAGATGGGCGCCGACGGGCTCACCTTCTACCCGCGCGTGCGGGCACCGGAGCTGACCGGCGAGCCGCCGGTCGACCTCGGGGATCGGGTCGCCACCGGCGTGGCCGGACTCGACGCGCTGCTGCGCGGTGGCCTGCCGCGGGGGAGCGCCACGATTGTCGAGGGCGGCACCGGGACAGGCAAGACGCTCTTGGGTCTTCACTTTCTCCTCGAAGGCGCGCGCCAGGGGGAGGCGGGGATTCTCTTCACGCTGGAGGAGACGCCCGCACAGATCCGAGCGGTCGCGAAGAACTTCGGCTGGGAGCTCGCTCCGCTGGAGGCTCAGGGCCGGCTCCTCATCAGCTATACCTCGCCGGTGGAGCTCTTGACCGACCGCTTCCTCGACGTGGTGCGGCGGCAGATCGAAAGGGTCGGTGCGCGCCGCGCAGTGCTCGACGGCCTCACCAGCATGTCGCTCGGCGTGCCCTCGGAGCGCCGCTTCCGCGAGCTGGTCTACGCCCTGACCAAGCACCTCCGGGCCGCCGGTGTCACACCGGTGATGACCATGGAGGTCGCGGAGCTGCTCGGCACCGCGCAGCTCACCGGCCACGGCGTCTCTTCCACCGCCGACAACCTGATCTTGCTGCGTTACGTCGAGGTGGATGGACGTCTGGAGCGCGCCGTGTCCGTACTCAAGGCGCGCGGGACCGGCCACGCCACGGAGCTGCGCCGCTTCCAGATCGATGGCTGCGGGGCGCGCGTCGGAGAGCGGTTCCAGGATCTGCGCGGCGTCTTGACAGGGATCCCGCAGCCTGAGCGCACCGTCGGGCGTCCCGTCCCGCGGCGCTCGCCCGGGACGAAGAGTCGCGGGCGGTGACGCCACTCCGGCCGGGCGGCTCGAACCCGGTCGGGGTTGCCCGCACGCTTTACGACATCGCGCAGGGCTTCGACTCCCCCGTGGACTCCGAGTCCCGCCTCCGGCACGCGCTCAGGCTGTTCCGCCGCATCGTACCCTACGACCGTTGCGCGCTCCTCGAGGTGCCGGCGGGCGGCCCGGCACGGCTCGTGGTCGAGCCCGACGCCCCAGAGGAACGGGAATCTCTGAACCGGGTGCTGACGCGCTTCTTGGCCGTCCTCACAGACGAGGCGAAGCGGGGCGCTGATTCGAATGTCGCACACTTCGCGCACTTTGCCTCGCCTGCGCACCTGGCGGTCCCCATCGTCGGGCTCGATCAGGTTCTGGGCGTGCTCTTTGTCCGCTACGGAGAGGACAACACGTACACGGACGACCATCTGCGATTCCTGTCGGTCGTCGCCAGCCAGATCGCGGCATATCTCACCGCCTGTCAGCTGCGCCAGCAGGAGGCGCAGATCGTGCGCGAGCACGAGGCAGCCCGGGTGGCGGCCGAGGTGGAGAGCCGTGCCAAGGACGAGTTCCTGGCGATGCTGGCCCACGAGCTGCGCAACCCGCTCATGGCGATCGGGACCGCCATGCAAGCGCTCCGGGGCGAGGCCGAGGGCGACCCTGCCGTCCCGCGCGAGACGGATGTCGTGACGCGTCAGGTCCAGCAGCTGGCGCGCCTGCTCGACGACCTGCTGGACGTCTCACGCCTGACGCGCGGCAAGATCGAGCTACGCAAAGAGACGGTCACGCTCCAGGCGATCGTTGCCGAGGCGCTCGCCACCACGCGAGGCTTCATCGACGCCCGGAGGCACGGCGTGTCGGTGTCACTGCCGGCGGACCCGCTCTGGCTTGAGGCCGATCCCATGCGGATCGCCCAGGCCGTGGCCAACCTTCTGAACAACGCGGCGAAGTACATGCCCCGGGGCGGCGAGATCTCGGTGACGGGATATGGCGAGCGCGGAGAAGTCGTGCTGCGCGTGCGCGATACCGGGATCGGCATCGCGCCCGAGATGTTGCCACGGGTTTTCGATTTGTTCGCCCGGGCCGATCAGTCCCCGGCCGGCTCCGAAGGGGGCCTCGGCGTGGGCCTGACGCTGGCCCGCACTCTGATCCAGCTCCACGGCGGAGAGGCCATCGTCCAGAGCGAGGGGCCGGGCCGGGGGAGCGAGTTCATCGTGCGCCTCCCCGTCGGCGTGCCGGCTGGGCCGGAGGAGCGCCACGGGAACCGACCAGTTGCGGTCCAGCCCAGGCACATCCTCCTCGTAGAGGACGACGACAGCGTTCGGGAGGCTCTGCAGAGGATCCTGACAGTCGACGGCCACCGGGTCGAGGTGGCTCGCGACGGCCCCGGGGGCGTGGAACTCGCGCTGGCGACCGTTCCGGAGGTCGCGTTCATCGACATCGGGCTCCCCGGAATCGACGGCTACGAGGCCGCCCGGCGTATCCGAGCTGCGCTCGGGGTCCGGGTGCTTCTGGTGGCGGTGACGGCCTACGGCCAAGAGCACGACCGTCAGCGATCGAGTGAGGCGGGATTCGACGCCCATCTCGTGAAGCCGGTCAGCTATGAGGATCTCGCTCGACTCCTTGGGCAGGTTGGGTCGAGCGACGGGTGACGACACCGTCTTGGTCGGGATCGTGGACAATCCTGGCGCTGAAGGAGCCGAGCCCCTTTGGATCTAGGCGCTAAATCCGTGGTCGCCGTCGCCGCGGTGACGATGATCGTGTCCCAGACATTGCTGATCCTCTGGCTCCTGTTCCGTCGCGCGGCGCGCAGACGGGCGAGGATTGCGCTGGAGGAGCGTCTGCGGTTCGAGACGCTCCTGTCAGAGCTCTCGGCCGGATTGATTCACGTCTCGGCCAGCGATATCGATGTGGCGCTCGAGCGCGGCCTCCGGCAGGTCGTCGAGTTCCTGGGCGCGGATCGAGGCTATCTCGACGCCTACGCTGTCGGCACGCCAGGGGTCCGATTTTCGTGCGTGCCGGCGGGCATGGAGGAGGCGGCGCAGGTCCTGGACGCCGGCCAGTTCCCATGGACCGCCGAGAGGCTGGGACGCGGTGAGATCGTCCGATTCTCCCGGACGGATGAGCTTCCGGAGGAGGCGGCGATCGATCGGGCCACCTTCGAGCGCGTCGGCACGCGCTCGAAGGTGTCGCTCCCACTGCATGCCGGCGGACCCATCCTGGGCGTTCTCTCCCTCGCCGCGGTTCGTCGGGAACGCGAGTGGCCCGACGATGTGGTCGATCGGCTCCGCCTCCTGAGCGAGGCTTTCGCCAGCGCGTTGGAGCGACGGCGAACGGAGCTCTCGCTCGCTGAGCACCTGCGCTTCGAGAAGCTCCGGTCCTCCCTGTCGGCCGCCCTCAGCCATGTGTCGGCCCCCGACTTCGATCGAGAGGTCCAGCGCGGGCTTCGCCAGGTCGTCGACTTCCTCGGGGTGGATCGCGGCAGTCTGATCGAGTTCACCCGGGATGGGAGGACCGCCCGGTCGTGGGCGATCGAGGAGTGGATGGATGTCGGCGAGTTCCCGTGGATGACGGCCCGTCTGCAACAGGGAGACGTCGTCAGCGTGTCGCAGCTCGCGGAGCTTCCGGACGAGGCAGCCGTGGATCGGCAGAGCTATCTCACGCATCGCGTCAAGCCCCAGGTCGCGGTGCCGCTGCTGGTGGGGGGCATCGTCGTGGGGGGGCTGGTCTTCAGCACGATCGACGCCGAGCCCGCGAGGTTCGCCGAGCTGATTCAGTGGCTCCAGCTCCTCGGGGACGTTTTTGCCAATGCGTTGGCGCGCAAGCAGGGGGAGCTCGAAACCCAGCGGCTCCGGCAGGAACTGACGCACATCGGCCGCGTCTCGGCCATGGGCGAGCTCGCCGCGTCCCTGGCCCATGAGCTGAACCAGCCACTCACCGCAATCCTCAGCAACGCCCAAGCCGCCCAGCGCTTCCTCGCGGTGGACGTCGTGGATCTCGCGCAAATTCGGGAAATCCTGAGCGACATCGTCGCGGACGACAAGCGGGCCGGTGACGTGATCCGTCGGCTGCGTGTTCTTTTCAAGAAGAGTGACCCCGAATACGCGTCTCTCGCCCTCAACGAAGTCGTCGGCGAAGTGGCGCGGTTGGTGAGGAACGATGCGGTCCTCCGCAATGTGACGATGAGCCTCGAGCTCGCCCCGGACCTCCCGAGGGTGCGCGGCGACCGGGTGCAGCTCCAGCAGGTGGTGCTGAACCTGGTGCTCAACGGCTTCGAGGCCATGGGGGAGCCCGGCCTGACGGAGCGGACCCTCGTTATCCGGACGGCCCGCGAGGATGCGGCTACCGTCCGGGTCGAGGTGCAAGACTCAGGGGTTGGCGTCGACGAGAAGGACGTGGACCGTCTGTTCCACGCGCTCTATACGACGAAGGCGGAGGGATTGGGGATGGGCCTGACCATCGCGCGCACGATCGTCGACGCGCATAGCGGCCGACTGGGAGCCGCCAACAACGCGCGGGGGGGGGGGCGACATTCCATTTCACGCTGCCACTGAGCATCGAGGACAAGTCGTGAGCGCGGCCGCGCCGACAGTTTTCGTCGTGGACGACGACCCCTCCGTGCGAAAGAGCCTGACTCGATTGATCGAGTCGGCCGGGTACACCGTCGAAGCCTTCGCGTCGGCGGGAGCGTTCTTGGCGCGCGAGCGATATGGCGGCCCCTGCTGCTTGATGCTGGACGTCCGGATGCCCGGCCTGACCGGGCTCGATCTGCAAGAGGCACTCGCGTGCGCGGGACGCCGGATGTCGATCGTCTTCGTCACGGGTCACGTCGACGTCCCCGGGAGCATCAGGGCCATGAAACACGGGGCGATCGATCTGCTCACCAAGCCTGTCGATGGCCAGGATCTCTTGGCCGCTGTCGAGCGGGCCCTCGCGAAGGACCTGCAGGATCGCGCCGCGGAGGCCCGCCTCTCGAGCATCCAGGAGCGCGTCAAGACCCTGACCCCGCGCGAGACCGAGGTATTCGCCCTCGTCGTGTCCGGAATGCTGAACAAGCAGATCGCGTTCGAGCTCAGCATCAGCGAGAAAACGGTCAAGGTGCACCGCGCCCGGGTCATGGAGAAGATGCGGGCCAGCTCGGTGGCCGAGCTGGTTCGGCTGGCTGACCGAGTGGGCGTGATCGTGCCGAACTCCTGACTGCTGGCCCGTCCCGCTCTCGCGCCTCCCTCGAGGGCATACGACTAAGGCCCAATAGCTCACCTGTAAGCCGTCGCCTACAGTCTTGTGTTGAGTGGCGCAACGGCGATTGATGCCTGCTCACGGGATCCACGCCAGACATCACGCGCGTGCTGTCAGGAGCGCGATGTCGAACGAAGATCACGAGCGTGGGCCACCAACGCAGCCGGTCATGCACGCCCGCGGGGGCGCTGACCGCGCGGCGAACACGGGGCCGAGAGCATCGAGGAGGACGGCGCATCATGCGACAGATTCTTGGTTTGGCGAGCCTGGTGATGTTGGTTGCGGTTCTACTCTCCGGCTGCATCTGGGTCCCCGCTGACCACGGGGGCCGGGACTACTACGGGGGGTCGCACCGGGAGTACGAGGGAAATGACCGGAATCGCTGGGACGACCGGGACGGATGGGACCACCGTAGATAGGATCTTGCGAGCTCCCTGGGGACGCTCGGTACCTGCGAGCGAGATGAGACACTTCGTCCTGCTGCTCGCTTCCTGGAAGAGCGATCGGCTCACCACATGGAGGCCTGAAATGATGTTGGGACCCCCACTCCAGCCGTGGATCTCCCTGATCGCCGGCATTCTGATGTTGGTTGTCCCCAGGTTGCTGAGCTACGTCGTGGCCGGGTACTTGATCGTGGTCGGAGCGATCGGCCTCTTTTACCGGTAGCTCGAGGTCATCAGCCCGACGGCACCGAAGCCCCTGCGGGGGAGAGCACACACATTGATGAGTTGACTGGGGAGCTCATGCCCCGGGTCCAAGAGGGCTGAGCTTGAATACCGGAAGTCCGTGGACACGGCCCTCGGGGAGTCGTGCTCGACGGGCTGGCCGGATTCAAACGCGTGACATCGCGGCCAATCGGGATCGGCAACGTCTGGCGCGGCTCCACGATGTTCTGCAGGAGCTGCAATGCACGGAGCATAGCCGGGCGCCCGAACTCCAACGCGCCTTCTCCCCTGACCTCCGTGACGTTGAACCTTCCTCCATGGTGGGTTTCCTCTCGCGCCTCAGCGGTCACAACGAGCGCCTCGAGGCAACGACGCCGGCCGCCAGCAAACGGACGGCCCAAACGTTCACCCTCCGGAAACAATGAAAGTTCAAAACCGCTGGAAACCCTCCTTCACCCTCTCGGTGCTAACACCCAACGTGGGTGCCTGCGATGTTTTCCCCCGGCCTCTCAGCCCGGGAGGGGCAAACCGCCTTCGGCCACCTCAAGAACCTAGTGAACGGTATTCGGCCTGCCTATTCGGAACGATTGCCGTGATGCTTTTGGTGCGGCTGGCCCTCGGCAATAGACAGTTCGCTAGAGGCGTAGGGCTAAGGTCCAATGGTCAGTCGTGCTCTCCGGAACGACACTGGTCGAGCGGCAGTCACCCTCTCACCGCCAGCTAGTGCGGGGTGACCGAGACGGGTGTGGCAGAGCACGAACGCCACGACAGCGTCGACTGCGGCAAAGGAGAGACCATGCGCTACACACTCATCGTGCTGCTGGTGCTCCTGTGCTCGGTGAGTTCGGCCATCGCTCAGGTGAGCGTTGGCATCGGGCTTCCCAGCGTGAGCATCGGGATCAACATCGCGTCGTTCCCCGCGCTTGTCCTGGTGCCGAGCTACCCGGTCTATTACGCTCCCAGAGTGGATGCGAATCTGTTCTTCTACGATGGGGTGTACTGGGTCTACCAGCAGGACAACTGGTACGCGAGCACCTGGTACAACGGACCCTGGCGGTTGGTGGCCCCAGAGATCGTGCCGGCGTTCGTCTTGCGGATACCGGTGCGCTACTATCGGCATCCGCCGGCCTCTTGGGCCGGGTGGCGGCGCGATGCGCCGCCGCGTTGGGGCGAGCACTGGGGCCATGAATGGAATGAGCGTCGCAGCGGATGGGACCAGTGGGACCACCGTTCTGCTCAACGACCCGCACCGCTACCTGTTTACCAGCGGCAGTATTCAGGGAAGCGGTATCCCGTCGTGGAGCAACAGCAGATCCTGCGCAGCCAGAAGTACCCCTATCAGCCGCAGGACCCCGTGGTGCAGGCGCACTATCAGCAGCACGGGCCGCAGGGTAACGGTGAGGGGCAAGGGCCCAAAAAGTAATTCAACCGAGGCCACAGCCCCCGGGGAGACGGCCGCACGTCGGCCGGTTCCACCCCGGGCGAGCTCACCGCATCACTGGCCCACAAGCTGAGTCAGTCGCTGATCCAGCAGCCTCGCCTCCTTGGGGACGTGTTCGCCCAAAGGGATACGACCAAGGTCCAATAGTGTGCCCGCGGGCCGTCGCCTACAGTATGGGTGCCGGGTGGGGTCGACTAAGCACCCGGCACCGCCAAGGAGGCGGCAAATTGCGAGGCCGAGACGCGCCCCCTCTGCCGCGCAGCTCTGCTTCGGTAGTCCACTCCGAAGAGGCCCGTCGACAGGACGCCACCGGGCGATGACACCGGGTGAGTTGACCAAGGTCCAATATCATGCGTGCAGGCCGTCGCCCGCAGTCATCTTGGAAATGCAGTCGGTGATCAACATGCCGGTCATTGCCATCGTCGATGACGACCCCTCGGTCCGTCGCGCGCTCGTGCGTCTAGTCCGATCGGCCGGCTATGCCGTCGAGGCCTTCGCATCGGCCCACGAGTTTCTCGACTCGCTGCCTGGGCGTCGAGCGGCCTGTCTCGTCCTCGACATCCACCTGAACGGGATGAGCGGATTCGATCTTCTGGAACGCTTGGCGACCGATGACGTGGACGTTCCTGTCATCTTCATCAGCGCCCATGACGACGCGCCGACCCGCGCGCGCATCGAAAGGTCCCGGGCGGCCGCGCATCTGTGGAAGCCCGTCGATGAGCAAGCGTTGCTCGGCGCGATCCGTCGGGCAATCGGGCCAGATGAAGGTGCAACAGACCGGCCGGAGACCTTCACCGACAACTGACCGGCGCGCCGCGCTCGA
>CAYXBJ010000089.1:0-10670 GCA_964463175.1 uncultured bacterium | reverse complement strand
GGCGCGACGGTCGGCAGACGGCTAGCGAACCACCAGCACGGGAACCGGCGCGCGGGCGACGGCGCCGCCGGCCACGCTGCCGAGGAGGAGGCGCTCGACCGCTCCGACGCCCCGTGCGCCGATGACGAGGATGTCGGCGCTTCTCGACACCGACAGGATCTCGTCGAGCGGGCGGCCCACCCGCACCTCGGTCCTGACGCGCCATCCCGCCGCGGCCAGGCGCGCGCGGGCGGCCTCGAGCTGCTGGTTGGCGACGGCGACCTGGTGGCGCTCGAGGCTCGCCGATTCACTGGCCACGAGGGCCCGCGCGCGAGCCGGCAAGAGCCCCGTGGTCGGGAAGCGGACGGGATCGACGACGCGAAGGAGGGTCGCGACGCCGCCCCGGGGCACCGTCAACCGGGCGACGAGGGCGACGGCCGCGCGAGCATGGCGGGAGCCGTCGATGCCGACCACGAAGCGCCGGGGGCCCCGGGCCTGCCCGCGCACGACCAGCACACTCGTCGGCGCCCGCTGCACGATGCTCCCGCTGACGCTGCCGAGAAAGAGCCGGCCGACCGCCCCGAGGCCCCGTGAGCCGAGCACGATCACCCGGGCGCGGCGCCGTCGCGCCTCTGCGATGATGCCCGGAACGGGCGGCGCGTCGGTCACGACGACCTGGGCGCCCGGCCACCGGCGACGGAGCAGGCGCTCCGCCTGACGAGCGTGGTCATGCGCCGCCGCCTGGAGCGCGTTCCACACGGCGGGGGTCGCGTCGGTCAGGATGGGCAGGCTGCGGGAGACGACGCCCTGGGCCGAGCTGCCGTCGGGCCAGGGAAAGACGACTGCAGTCTCGACGGCGGCGCGCGCCGGAGCGCTGCCGTCGGTCGCCACGAGCACCGGGAATCCTCGCTGGGGCATGGCTCTCCTCGCACGCCGGATCACGACGCTGCCGAGTGTACTCCGACCCTCGCTCCGCCGCGGGGCCCTTCCCGGGATCTGTCAGGAGGACCGCGCTTGTCCACCCCGACGGCTGAGGTGTACCGTCGCTCCGCGTCCGGGCGCCGCCGGGACGCCCACAAGGAGGCGAGATGCGGACCGTCGCGGACCTGAAGGCGCGGGTGTGCGCCGAGATCGACCGCCGTCAGGGCGAGATCGTGGCGATCAGCGAGCACATCATGAAGCATCCCGAGCCGGGCTACCGCGAGGCGCGCACCGCCGAGTTCGTCTCGGGATGGTTCCGCCGGCTGGGGCTCGAGTGCCGGGAGGGTCTGGCGCTCACCGGCGTGAAGACGCGGCTTCGCGGCCGTGCCACGGGCCCGACCGTCGCGGTGCTCGGAGAGCTCGACTCCCTCATCGTCGGGGAGCATCCCCTCGCCGATCCGAAGACCCACGCGGCGCACGCCTGCGGGCACAACGCCCAGGTGGCGTCGATGATCGGCGCCGGCATGGGTCTCCAGGCGGTGATGGACGCGCTCGACGGCGATGTGGTGCTCTTCGCCGTGCCGGCCGAGGAGTACATCGAGGTGGAGTGGCGCCTTGGCCTCCGCGAGCAGGGGAAGGTCGAGTTCCTGGTGGGCAAGGCAGAGCTGATCCGGCTCGGCGAGTTCGACGACGTGGACATGGCCATCATCACCCACACGAACGCGCGTCCCGAGGACGGTCTGGCGAGCGTCGGCGACACCCACAACGGGTGCGTCGTGAAGTTCATGCGGTTCCTCGGCAAGGGCGCCCACGCCGGGAGCGCGCCCCATCTCGGGATCAACGCGTTGAAGGCGGCCCAGATCGCGCTCCACGCGATCGACGCCAACCGCGAGACGTTCCGGGACGACGACACGATCCGCGTCCACCCCATCATCACGCGCGGGGGCGAGGCGGTGAGCGCGGTGCCGGCGGACGTGCGCCTCGAGACGTTCGTGCGAGGCAAGACGGTGGAGGCGATCGTCGACGCCGCGAAGAAAGTCGACCGGAGTCTCCGCGCGGGGGCCCAGGCGATGGGCGCGAGGGTGCAGATCACCACGGTCCCGGGCTATCTCCCCCAGCAGATGGACCAGAACCTCGTGGCCCTGGCCCGCGCCAACTGCGCCGCGGTGGTCGGCGAGGCCAACATGGGGAAGCCCCGCCACTCGACGGGCTCGACCGACGTCGGCGACCTGGGCTTCATCATGCCGGAGGTGCATCCGCGGGCCGGCGGCGTGCGCGGGATCATTCACGGCGCGGACTACATGGTGGTCGATCACGCGCTCGCCGCGGTCAATCCGGCGAAGGCGATGGCGATGACCGTCGTCGACCTCCTCCACGACGGCGCCCGCGAGGCCCGCCGAGTCAAAGCGGAAGCGGGGCCAAAGCTCTCGCGGGCGGAGTACCTCGCCCTCGTCCGGCGCCTCGCCGCATTCGAGGAGTATCCGGGGGCCTAGCGGCTCCCGTGTCATGAGCGATTCGCCGGCGCCACCTCGGTCCATCCCGGCGCCCCGCCGGGGCCCCGGACGACTCCGTCGGCTCTGCCAGCTCTGGCTCACCGGCGCGGTGGCGGCCGTCGCCGTGACCGTGGCCTCGGCGCTCGGCTGGCTCGAGCCCATCCAGGTCCGCACCGTCGATCTCCTCCAGCGTCTCGGCGGCCAGCGGTTCCCGCCGGAGATCGTGATCGTCGCCATCGACGACGCGGCATTCGAGAAGCTGGGGGCGCGCCAGCCGATTCCCCGCGCATACCTGGCGAGCGTCCTTCGCGGCCTCGACCGGAGCGGGGCGGCCGTGATCGGGCTCGACATCTCGCTCGCGGTGCCGACGACGGCGCCCGAGGACGGAGCCCTCGCCCGGGCGATAGGGGAGCTCGGCGCGGCCGGACGGGCGAGCGGCCCGCGACTGGTTCTGGTCGACGCGCGGACTCCCGAGTCGGGCCCGCTGGCCGATCCAGCGCTTCTGGAGACGGTTCCCCGGGGATCGGACCAGATGCCGATCGACGACGACGGAACGATCCGCCGGTTCGCGCCGTTCATATCGAGACTGGACGGCGCCGCGCGGCCGGCATTCGCGCTCGCGGTGCTCGCGGATCTCCTGGCCGACGATCCGGGCGTCGCCGCGGCGTCACCCGCGCCTCCCGGGGACCTCGCCCGCTACCCGTACTGGCAGAGCGGTGGGTGGGCGCCGGGCGGCGGCCCGCCGACTCCGCTCCGTTCTGACGAGCTCTGGCGGATCAACTTCGTGGGGCCGAGCGGTAGCTTCCTGGCGGTCCCCAGCGACGCGGTGGCCGAGCTGGGCGCGCCGGGCGCGCCGCCGGTCGCCTACGACAATCCCCTCCGCGACCGCATCGTGCTGGTAGGCGCCACGTTCGGGGACAGCCGCGACTTCTTCCAGACTCCGCTCGGGCGCCTGGCGGGCGTCGAGGTGCACGCCAACGTCGTGCACATGCTCGCGACCCGATCGCTGATTCGCCCCGCGGGCTGGCTCATCAGTCTCTCGATCCAGCTGCTCGTGGTCGTCCTCACCGGCCTGCTCCTGACGTGGCTCCGGCCGCTCGCCGGGACCCTGGCGGCTCTGGCGCTGACCCTGGTCGTCGGCGTGCCGGCGAGCTATCTCGCGTTCCACGGGGGCGGGTATGCGGTCGACTTCCTGCTGCCCATCCTGGTGACGTGCCTCACCGGAATCGGCGCCGAGGGACTCGCGCGGAGGCGGTTCCGTGATTCCTTCGGTCGCTACGTGGGGCGCGACGTGATGGACCAGGTGCTCGCCGAGAATCCGACTCTCCAGGGCGCTCGCCGCGAGGTGTCCGTGCTGGTATCGGACCTCCGCGGGTTCACCACGCTGTCCGAGACGATGCCGGCCGAGCAGGTCGCCGCCCATCTGAACGAGTACTTTCCGGCGATGATCGAGGCCATCTTCGCCGAGCGCGGCATGATCAACGACTTCATCGGCGACGGCATCCTGGCGGTTTTCGGGGCGCCGCTCCCGGACGCCGACCACGCCTGGCGGGCGGCGCGGGCGGCGATGGGGATGCAGGCCGCGCTCGAGCGCCTGAACGAGGAGTGGGCTCGTCGCGGCGTGCCCACGCTTCGCATGGGCATCGGGATCCACACCGGTGTCGTCTTCGCGGGGAACGTCGGCGGGCCGGGCCGGATCAAGTACACGGTGGTCGGGGACACGGTGAACGTGACCGCGCGCCTCGAAGGGGTGAACAAGGAGCTCGGGACCACCACGCTCATCACGGCCGAGACCCGGGAGGCCATCGGGGGCCGGGTGGACACGCGGTATCGTGGGGAGGTTCCGGTCAAGGGCCGGGCGGAGGCGCTCCGGGTGTACGAGCTCCTGGCGGTCCACCCGAATGGGTCGGCGCCGGAGGTCCCGGCGGCGATGGGGGGAGGACAGGTCGATGGGCGACAGTCGTGAGACTCGGCCTCGTGCGATGGCCCGGACGGAGGGCCGCCGCGGTGGCACCGGCCGCGCGGGCCGCTTCCTCGGCATCCTCATTCCAGCCCTGACGGTCCTCTGGTCCACGCTGGCCGTCGGCGCCGACCCCGTGGCGGTCCTCACCGAGATCCGTCCGGGCGCGGGCGAGGTGCGCGTCAAGCGGACCGAGGATCCGGACTGGACCGCGCCGCGGGCGCTCCAGGCTCTGCGTCCGGGGGACCAGGTGCGCGTGACCGGCGACGGGCGAGCGATGCTCGCGTTCACGGGCGGGGCAGCCCAGTCGGTGACCGCGGCCAACTCGCCGTTCACGGTCCAGGCCGTCCGTGGCGAGACCGGCACCGACCGCGCGAAGGGTCTGGTGGCCGGGGTGACCCAGTTCCTGCTGGGCCAGCCGAAGCCGCCCACGTACCAGGCGCTGTCCGTCCGGGCCGGCGCACCGCCGCCCCGGATCCTCGCGCCGCGCGACACGCGCCTCTTGCCTGGCCCGTTCACGTTCGAGTGGGCCGGCCCTCCGCGCCCGGATTACGCCGTGCACCTCGCGGGCCCGCAGGGCGTCGTGTGGGAGCAGAGCGGCATCCCGCGTCGCCCGCTGCCGTATCCGTCCACGGCCCCGCCGCTGGCGGCGGGGGGCCACTACAGCTGGACGCTCGACATTCCGGGCCAGGTCTCCCAGCGGGCCGAGTTCGACGTCGTCCCCGATGGGGACGCCGCCCGGATCCGCGCGGAGCTGGCCGACCTCGGGCCGGCCGCGCCCGGCGGCGAGAGCGGGAGCTCGCTCGCCATCCTGCGGGCAGGGCTCTTTCTCCAGGAAGGACTCTACTCCGAGGCCCGGCGGGAGCTGACGGTGGCGATCGCCCGGGACCCGGACGAGCCGACCCTCCGTCAGCTGCTCGGCTACGTCTACGATCGCGTCGGGCTCATCGATCTCGCGGCCCAGGAGTTCGAGGAGGCCGACTTCCTCACGACGCGGAAACCCTGAAGATCGTGCGAGGGGGCGGCCCCGCGGGCCGCCGAAGAGGTTCAGCATGCTGCTCAGAATGGCGACCTGGTTGGCGATCGCGGCCACACTCGCGCTCCTCGCCCCGGGCTCGGCCCTCGCACAGTCGCCGCCCGCGACGTCGGCCGCGCCCGGGGACGCGACGCTCCGCCGGGCGTGGGATCTGAAGGCCGAGGCCTTCAAGGATCTCCAGGAAGGACGGTACCGGGACGGCGCCGTCAAGGCGCGCGAGGCGGTGACGCTCCGGGAGGGCGCGCTCGGACCGAGCAACCCGGAGGTTGCCGAGGCCCTGGACATCCTCGGCCGCCTTCTCGAGCGGAGCGGTGAGTACGCCGAGGGGCAGAAGGTCCTCGAGCGCGCCCTCGCGATCAAGGAGGCCACGCTCGGCCCCAATGCCGCTGACGTCGCCGACACCGTCGAGGTCCTGGCGATGACTCTCCAGCAGCAGGGCAACCTCACCGGCGCGCGCCCGCTCTACGAGCGTGCCCTCCGCATCCGGGAGGACGCCCTCGGGCCGGAGGCCCCCGAGGTGTCCGGGGCGCTGAACAACCTGGGCTGGGTGCAGCTCGACCAGGGTGACCTGCAGGGGGGGCGGGTAAGCCTCGAGCGCGCGCTCAAGATCCGGGAGAAGACGTTCGGCCCGAACCACATCCGGACAGCGCAGACCCTGGCGCACCTGGGCCGGGCGTACCGGGACCTCGGCGAGTACGATCTCGCGCGCACCGCCTTCGAGCGGTCGATTCGCATCGAGGAGCGGGTCCTCGGTCCCGAGCATCCGGACCTCGGCTACGTCTTGGCGCAATACGGCGCCTTCTACGAGCGGCTGGACGACTACGCGAAAGCCCGGCCGCTCCTCGAGCGGGCCCTCGCCATCCGCGAGAAGGCGCTCGGGCCCAACCACCCGGCAGTCGCCTTCAATCTGATCCAGCTCGCGAACGTCCTGCGAATCAGCGGCGACAACGCGGCGGCGCTGTCGCTGATCGAGCGTGCCCTGAAGATCCAGGAGCAGGCCTTGGGCCCGAATCATCCTGCGCTCGCCGAGACGCTCCGGAACCGGGCGCGCATCGCCCAGGGTCTCCGGAACTACGTCGTCGCGCGGAACGACCTCGATCGCGCGATCGCGATCTCCGAGCCGGTACTCGGGCCGAACCATCCGCGGATGGGCTTGCTTCTCAACAACCTCGGGTTGGTGTTCTGGGAGACGCGTGACGTTGCCCGGGCGCAGGTGACCCTCGATCGCTCGCTCCAGATCCTGCGGAAGGGCGGTCTCCCGGAAGTCCACTGGCGCACGGCGAACCTCCTCGGGCGGCTCTACGAGCGGAACGGCAAGCGCGTCGAGGCGGCCGCCGCGTACCAGGAGGCGACCATCGTGATCCGGGGGCTGGCCGCAAATATCGGCGGCCAGCAGACCCGGGGCCAGTACCTCGACTCCGCGAACCGCCTGGCCGTCTTCGACTCGCTCGCTCGCGTCCTCCTCCGGCTTCACGAGAAGGACGGCTCGAAGGGCTACGAGCTGGAAGCCATCGCGGCGATCGAAGCCAAGAAGAGCCTCCTGGTCGCCACGACCATGGCGTCGGCCCGCCCGACGCTCCAGGATCCCGAGGCTCGCCGCATCGCCCAGGATGTGGGGGAGAAGAAGACCCAGACGACTCGTCTCGAGCGAGCGCTCGAGGCCGAGCAGGGGAAGGATCCCGGCGAGCAGCGGCCGGACCGGATCCAGCAGCTGACGCGAGAGCTCGCCCAGACCAAGAGCGAGTACCTGGCGCAGGTCCAGGCCTTCCTGGTGCGCTACCCGCGCTTCCGGACGCAGTTCGTCGAGCAGCAGACCGTCGACCCGAAGGCGATCGCGAAGTTCGCGGAGCGGCTACCGGCGGGGACCCTCGCGGTGCAGTACTTCGCCGCGCCGGACGCGCTCTACATCTTCGTCGTCGCCGCGGGGGGCAAGTTCCAGGTCCGCACCCAGGCCGTCTCGCAGAAGGATCTCTACGACCTCGTCCGCGCCTATCGCGCCCAGATCGAGCGGGCGTCGACGCAGCGGCTGCCGTGGACGGACGACGGGTCGGAGGCGTTCCGGCGGGACGTCGCGCCGCTCAAGGACGTGACCACGAAGCTGTCAGCGCACCTCCTCGGCCCCATCGAGCCGGAGCTCGCCACGCACAAGGACCTGATCCTGTTCCCGAACGACCTTCTCCTCTACCTGCCGATCCACGCGCTCACGCGGAAGCTGCCGGACGGCACCGAGCACTTCCTCGCCGAGACGCACCGCGTGAGCTATGTCACGCAGCTCGAGCTGGTGGACCTCCTGAGCCCGCTGAAGATGGCAGCCGACTCGCCGCTGCTCGCGCTCTCCAATCCGGATGGAACGCTGCCGGCAGCGAGCCGGGAGGTTCGGGAGCTTGCCCGCGTTCGGGCGGGGGTGACGGCACTCGACGGTGCGGAGGCGACCAAGCCGCGCTTCTTCGAGCTCGCTGGCAAGTACCCGGAGCTCCACCTCGCGACCCATGGCGTGCTGGATCCGGAGCAGCCCGATCATTCCTACCTGCTCCTGGCGGGCGACGACGCGGCAAGCCAGCACCTGACGATCGGGGAGATCGCCGGGCTGTCTCTGTCCCCGAACTCGCTGGCCGTCCTCTCCGGATGCGAGACCGCGCTGGGGGAGCAGGTGCCCGGCGCGGCGCTCGTCACGCTGGCCGCCGCGTTCAGCCAGGCCGGCTCGCAGTCGATCGTCGCCTCGCTCTGGAAGGTGAGCGACGTGGCCACGCGCGATTTCATGGTCGCGTTCCACCGGGCGCTGCCGTCCGAGGGGCGGGTGGGCGCAGTCCAGCAGGCCGAGATCACGCTGTTGCGCGTCCCGGCCACGATGCACCCCTACTACTGGGCGCCGTTCCTCCTGCTCGGCGCCCGCTGACGGTTCCCTCAGGGAGGATCCTGTGATCGACATGACGCTCGAGATCGCCGAGCGGGCGGCCCGGGCGGCGCAGGCGCGCGCCCGCGAGCTCGGCACGCCCATCACCGTCTCCGTCGTCGACGAGGCCGGGCGGCTCGTGCTGTGCGCGCGCGGGGACGGCACCCACTTCCTCACGCCGGACACCTCACGCGGCAAGGCGGTGGCCGCCGCGGCGTTCCGCCGTCCGACGAAGGAGTGGGCCCAGACGGCGCAGGAGCACGCGCTGTTCTGGCACTCGCTCTCGAGCCTCGTCCCGGGCGAGATCATGCCCAGCACGGGCGGCGCCCCGATCACCGTCGGGGGGCGCGTCATCGGCGCGATCGGCTGCGGGGGCGGCAGCGGCGAGCAGGATCACCAGTGCGCCATGGCGGGGGCCGCGGCCGTCTGAGACGGCATGCTCCACGTCGTCGCGCTGTGATCCGGCCCCGGCGGCGAGCGTTCGGACCGGCGCTTCGTCTTGCCGGTGCGCCGCCCGGCGAAGCCGGTCCGCCGCGGTGTCTTCACCGGCCCGCCGGCCTGCATGCAGATGGCGATACTCGGTCGGCTCTGAACCGGTCGCGTGGCGTGCCGTGCGCTTGATGCGCGTCGGCCACGCGTACGAGGGCTACCTCCGCCACTTCTCCCAGCAACACCCCGAAGCGGCCGCGCTCGAGTTCGATCGCCTGCGTGACCTGTACTATGGAGACGCCTTCGGAACTTCGGATGCCTGGACCGCCGCCCTCGAACCTCTCGGGTACGAGACCTTCGCGGTGGTCGCCAACTACGAGCTCCTCCAGAAGGCATGGGCCCGCGAGCACGGGGTCGATGTCGCCGAAGGCCCCTGGTCCCGCGACATCCTGCTCGCCCAGGCTCGCACGTTCCGCCCGGAGGTCATGTGGCTCAACACCCATGATCACGATCTGGCGCGCCGACTCCGCCACCAGGTGCCGGGGCTGCGCCTCATCTTCCAGGCGGTCGGGGGCGCCCTGGACCTGTCATATCCGTTTGGCGATCTCGATTTCGTGATCTCCTGCGCGCCCGAACTCGTCGCCGCGCTCCACAAGCGAGGTGTGCCCGCTCACCACATCCATCACGCGTTCGACGAGCGGATTCTCCGCCGGCTCCCGCCCGGCGGCCCGCCGGTTCACGATCTCGTGTTCGCCGGCCAACTCGTGGCGGGGGAGCGCTTCCACGAGGGACGCCAGGCGCTGCTCTCCCGCCTCGCCGTCGAGTGCCCGATCGAGATCTTCACGTTGGCCTTCGATCCCGGAGCCAGAGGTCGTCTCTGTCCCGAATGGCTCTGGCGCAGTCTCGCGAGGTCAGTGCAGCTCGCCGTCGCGCGCGGCCTGCCGGAGTCCGTCGTGCGCCGTATCCCGAAGGTCCGGAGCCTCCTGGACCTGCGACTCAATCCTGCGATCGAGTCACAGTTGCGCCCCGCCGTCTACGGGCTCGGCATGTACGGGACCTTCCGCCGAGCCCGGATCTCTGTGAACGTGCACGCGGACGCCTCTCCGTCGCACGCCTCGAACCAGCGGCTCTACGAGGTCACGGGGGTCGGATCCTGTCTGCTGACGGACTGGAGGGACAACCTGCCGGACCTCTTCGAGCCCGACCGGGAGGTCGTCGCCTACCGGACGGCCGGCGAATGCGTCGAGAAGGTGCGGTGGCTCCTGGCTCATGAGCCGGAGCGTGAGACCATTGCCCGCGCCGGCCAGCAACGATGTCTCGCCCAGCACACGCACCGGCATCGCGCCCCGCTGGTCGATGCGGTGATCCGCGAGGCCCTGGCTCGTGTCCATCGCCTCCCCCGTGGGGCTGGCGGCGTCGCATCATGAGCGGGTTACTGGCCTCGCGCTGGGCGCCGGTTGTCCTTGCCACGCTGCTGTTGCCGTTCATGCTTTGGGTGTCGACGGACTTCGGCGTCACGTTCGATGAGCAGCAGCGCCAGGACCATGGCGAGCGCATCTGGCGGTTCTACGCCGGCGAGGTCACGCACTCGTCGTTCCAGACCGACGCATCGCGCCTTTACGGGGGGCTCTTCGATATCCTCGCGGTGGTGCTGCAGCGGGTGCTGCCGCTCGATGCGTTTGTCGTGCGGCACGGTTTGAACGCAATGGTGGGCTGGCTCGGTATCGTGTTCTGCGGCGCGCTGGCATCGCGGATAGGCGGACCCGGCGTGGGTCTCTTGTCGATGTTCCTGCTCGTCCTGCTGCCTCGCTACCTGGGCCATGCCATGAACAATCCGAAGGACGTGCCGTTCGCGACCCTGACGACCGGCGCGCTCTTCGTGATGGCGGGCATCCCGGCCCGATACCCGTTCCTCACGTGGCCGAGAATCGCCGGTCTGGCTCTGACCATTGGACTTTG
>CAYXBJ010000088.1:0-2215 GCA_964463175.1 uncultured bacterium | reverse complement strand
GATCGGCGCTCAGCGCGAGCCGCGCGCCCGGCGCTGCATGGCGTCGAGATAGGCGTCGAGCTCGGCCTGGGTCGCGAAGACCTGGTCGGCCGGCAGGGCCTTGACGATCTCGAACACCTTGAGCACGGCGGGTTGCGCGTTGACGATGGCCACCCGGCCGCCCCGCGCCTCGAGCGCCTTGCGCGCCCGCATGACGCAGCGGATGCCCGCGCTGCTGATGTACTCGAGGCGGTCCAGCTGGAACACGAGCGACTTGATCTCCGGCGCGTCGAGCAGCGGCGCGAGCTCGGTGTCGAGCTTGGGCGCGGTCAGGCTGTCGAGACGGCCGCGCAGCGTCACTTGGCGGTCCGTGGGTCCCGAGCTGGTCACATCGATGTCCAGCGTCATGACGCCTCCTTGTTCGGGCAATGCGGTGTCCGGGGAGACGCCGACCGAAGCCTCGGTCGGCCGACTCCGATAGAGTGTGAGCACGTTCGTGGCGCCGTCCCGCATGTATTCCCAGCGGTCGACGAGACGCCGGACCAGGACGAGGCCGAGCTTCCCGACCGGCCGGTCGGCGACGGCCGCCTCCAGGTCCGGCTCCGGTGCCGCCAGGGGATTGAACGTGGGACCGGTGTCCTCGATCCGGATCTGGATCGCCTCCGGAGGCAGCCGGACCTCCACGTAGGCGACGCGGCCGCGCTGGCCACCGTAGGCGTGCATCAGCACGTTGGCCAGCAGCTCCTCCAGCACGAGCACGCAGTCGTGGATCGTGTCGGCCGGCACGTCTCGGGATCGGAGGATCCCCTCGATGGCGCGGAGCACGGGCGCCAGTGCCTCGGGCTCGCTCGCGACCGAGAACCGCCACGACTCTCCGCCCTGCGCGTCCACCGTCACGCCGGCGGGGCGGTACTGGAGCGCCAGCAGCGCCAGGTCGTCGCGCGGCGCGCCGCCGGTCGAGAAGCGCTCGACCGCCTCCACGAGACGGCGAGGGAGCCCGACCAGCGCATCGGCGGGCGTCTCGGCCACGATCTGCCGGAATCGCTCGAGCCCGAAGGCGGTGCCCTGGGCGTCGAATGCTTCGGTCACGCCGTCGGTGCAGAGGACCAGCGCGTCGCCGGGCGCGAGGTTGGCGACCCACACCGGGAAGCCGTCGCCGCCGCCGAGCCCGAGGGCGGGGCCGCCGTCGAGGACCAGCACCGAGGTCGCCCCGCCGGCGCGCCGGAGCAGCGGCCGCTCGTGCCCCGCGCTCGCGAAGCGAAGCTCGCCGCTCTCGCCGTCGAGGACGGCGCAGGCCATGGTGACGAACATGCACATGTCGTTGCCCTGGGACAGCCGGGCGTCGAGCTCTCCCAGGATCTCGGCGGGGCCGGTCTCGCCGCGACTGATCGCGCGCAGGAGCCCGGTCACGCGCGCCATCAGCAGCGCCGCGGGCATCCCCTTGTCGGCGACGTCGGCGATCGCGAAGACGAGCCGCTGTCCATCCAGCAGGAAGAAGTCGTAGAGGTCCCCGCCGACCTCTCGGGCCGGCTGAAGCGTCGCGGCGATCAGATACCGGCCGTCGAGCGACTCCTGCGTTGGCGCCGGAAGCATCGACTGCTGGATCTGGCGCGCGATCTCGAGCTCGCGGGCGCGCCGCTGCTCCTCGGCGAGCCGGGCCGCGCGGGCCTCGATGTGCCGCCGGAGCATCCGGCGCATGTGGTCGATGACGTCGCGCAGCGCGCTGACTTCCAGGGGGTTCCCGATCTCCGGGAGCCGCGTGTCGAGATCGCCCCCGCCCAGATGCTCGACCGACCGGGTGAGCGTCTCGAGCGGCCGCGAGATGCGCCGGGCGGCGAGCCACACCACGGCGATGGTCAGCCCCAAAATGACCAGACCGATCAGGAGCTGCCGTTGCGCGAGCCCCCGCGCGTCGGCCACCAGCTCTCCGCGCGGCGCCGCCAGGAGGAGCGTGAGGGGCTCGCCGACCGCCATCTCGATCGGGCGCTTGGTCCCCACCCACTCCCGGCCGTCGAGCCGCACGCTGGCGTGTCCTCCCGGCGGGCCCGCCGGCGCGGCGAGGAGCCGCTCGAGGACCGGCTCGTCGAGATCGGCCAGTCGAGTCAGCCCGGGATCTCCGGTGGGGCCCCGGCGCACGAGCCGCGCCGGATCGGGGTGCGCGATGACGAGCCCGTGAGGGTCGATGAGGGTCAGGCGCGTGCCCGGCGTGACGCGGGACTGGGCGAGGTGGCGGGAG
>CAYXBJ010000087.1:0-62375 GCA_964463175.1 uncultured bacterium | reverse complement strand
TGCCCCACCCGCCGCTCACGTGGATGTTCGCGCCGGTGACGTAGCCGGCCTCTTCCGACAGGAGAAAGCGCGCCGCCCCGACCACGTCATCGACCTCCCCGAGGTGCCCCGCCGGGATCCGCTGCAGCAGCGCCTCCAGGTCCGGACGCGGATAGCCTTCCGTCTCGAGGATCCCCGGGGACACCGCATTCACCGTGATGCCGTGCGGGCCCAGGACCTTGGCCAGCGATCGCACGAGCCCGAGCAGGCTCATCTTGGCGAGGTAGTAGGCGGTGACGTTGGGCTGCGCGGCGAGCCGGTCGGCTGTCGCAAGGCCAAGCCCGAGGATGCGGCCCCAGCGGCGAGCCTGCATCCCCGGGGCCGCGGCTTGCGCGAGGAACAGGAACGGATCGAGGTTCTGGCGGAAGGTCTCCCGCCATCGCTCCGGCGTCTCTTCGAGGAGCGGCCCGTCGTGGTACGGCCCCGCGCCGTGGACGACGGCGTCCAGGCGTCCCCAGACGCCTTCCACGCGGGTGACGAGCGCCCTCGCCTCCGCCGCCTCGCCGAGGTCTGCCTGAAGCGCGAGGGATCGCGCCCCCGCCGCCTCGATCGCCTGTCGGGTCTCCTCCGCCGCGCGCGCGCTCGTCTTGAACGAGACGGCCACCGCCCACCCCTGGCGCGCGAGATCGAGCGCGATGCCGCGAGCGATGCCACGCGTCGCGCCCGTGACCAGGGCCACCCGCTCCGGCATCAGTTCAGGCGGCCGCGGAGCGTGTGGAGCGCCTTCCGCGCCTCGGCGTCGGTCGGAGCGGCCCGCACCGCGCCCTCGAACTCGCGGAGCGCGTCCCACCACCGGCCCCGCCGGAGGTGAATCCGCCCCAGGTTCATGTACGGGAACTGCCGCGGCTCGTAGCGCTTGGCCAGCTTGGCCCGCTCGAACCACGGGATCGCCTCGTCCAACCGGTCGCCCTGCATCAGGTAGACGCCGATGTCGTTGTAGGGGTTGCCGAACTCGGGGTCGATCTCGATCGCCCGCCGGCACTCGGCCATCGCCTCCTCGAGCTTCCCCTGGAAGCTGTAGGTCCACCCGCGGTACGTGTGCGCCTCGGCGGTCGGGTGGACCTCGATGGAGCGCGTGTAGGCGGCGACCGCTTCATCGAGCTTGCCGGCCATCTGGAGGCGGCAGCCCTGCTGCCAGAGCTCGGCCGCCCGGCGGCGCGCGTCGTCCTCGGTCACGTCGCCAGGTGACATGCGACGCGGCGGGCCGGCCCGAGCGCGCGCAGCGCGGGAGGCTCCACGCGGCAGCGAGCCTCCGCGATGGGGCAGCGTGGATGGAAGCGGCATCCCGGGGGAATCGACAGCGGGCTCGGCGGGTCGCCGGACAGGACCGGTGGCCGCCACGGTGCCGTCGGATCCGGCGGCGGCACGGACGCCTGCAGCACCTGCGTGTACGGATGGAGCGGCCGCTGGAAGAGCGCCTCGGTCGGCGCCTCCTCGACGATCTGTCCCAGGTACATCACGGCCACCCGATCGGCGACCTGGCGCACCACGCCGAGGTCGTGCGAGATGAAGAGGTAGGCGACGTGGAACTCGACCTGGAGCTCCCGCAGGAGAGCGAGCACGCGGAGCTTCACCGTCACGTCGAGCCCCGAGGTGATCTCGTCGGCGACGACCAGGTCCGGCCGGAGCGCGAGCGCGCGGGCGATCGCGATGCGCTGCCGCTGGCCGCCCGAGAACTCGTGCGGATATCGGCGCGCTGCGCCGGGAGGCAGCCCCACGCGCTCGAGCAGGTCTCCGACCATGCGGACATGATCGCCCGGGACGCGGTGAACGGCGAGCGGCTGTCCGACGATCGCGGCGACCCGGCGCCGGGGGTTCAGCGAGGCGTACGGATTCTGGAAGACGATCTGCATCCGCCGGCGGACCGGGCGGAGCGCCGCCTGGGAGAGCCGCGTGATCTCCTGTCCGCCGAGATGGACTTCACCCCCCGTCGGCTCGACGAGGCGGAGGATCGTCCGGCCGAGCGTGGTCTTCCCGGAGCCCGACTCGCCGACGAGGCCAAGCGTCTCCTGGCGCGCGACGGAGAGGCTCACGCCGTCGACGGCGCGGAGCCAGCGCGTTGGCCTGAGCCAGCCGCCCCGGCGGAAGTGGGTCCGGAGGTCGCGGGTCTCGAGCAGAGGGCCGGCGTCCGGCATGTCCATCACGCGCGCGCGTACACGTGGCAGGCGGCCGCGTGCCCGGCGCCGATCTCGCGGAGGGCGGGCATCGTCTCGTCGCACACCGCCATCCGCTGGGGGCACCGCTGGCGGAACGGGCAGGCCGCCGGCGGGCCGGTCAGGACCGGCATGAGTCCGTCGAGCGCGGCGCTCGCCTCGGCACGGACGTCGGCCCGCAGCACCTGGGCCAGGAGCCCCTGCGTGTATGGATGCGCGGGCGCCCGGAACAGCTCGCCGGTGGGCGCCGACTCGACGAGGCAGCCCGCGTACATCACTGCGACCCGGTGGGCTAGGTGGGCGACGACGCCGAGATCGTGCGTGACGAAGAGCGTCGCCACGCGCCGCTCGGCCTGGAGGGTCTCGAGGAGCCGCAAGATCTGGGCCTGCGTGGTCACGTCGAGCGCCGTCGTCGGCTCGTCGGCGATCACCAGGCTCGGCTCGCACGAGAACGCCATCGCGATCAAGACGCGCTGGCGCATGCCTCCCGACAGCTCGTGCGGATAGCGCTCCAGCACCTCGGCCGGCTCGGGGATGCCGAGGTGGCCCAGGAGCCGGATCATCTCCGCCCGGGCCGCCTCGCGCGAGAGGCTCCGGTGGATCCGGAGCGCGTCCGTCGCCTGGAGGCCGATCCGGAAGACCGGGTTCAAGGCCGAGAGCGGATCCTGCGGGATGAGCGCGACGTCGGCGCCGCGGAGCCGCCGCAGGTCGCGCTCGCCGAGCCCGAGGAGATCCGTGCCCCGCAGGCGGATCGCGCCGGACTCGACCCGTCCCGGCTCCGGCAGGAGCCGCACGATGGCGCGCCCGACGGTCGACTTCCCCGCGCCCGACTCACCCACGAGCCCCAGCACCTCGCCGGCGGCGAGCGCGAGATCCACCTTCCACGTCGCGACGCGGGCGCCGTAGCGCACCGTCAATCCCTGGATGTCCAGCACCGGCGGGCTCATGCGGCGGAGCTCAGGCGACCGCCCGGAGTCGCGGGTCGAGACGCTCGCGCAGGCCCTCGCCGAGGAGGTTGAACCCGACGACGGCCACGACGAGCGCCAGCATCGGAACGCCCATGCCCCACCAGCTCACCATGAGGTAGCCGCGACCCTCGGCAATCATCGCGCCCCAGGACGGCGTCGCCGCCTGGACCCCGAGTCCCACGAACGACAGCAGCGCCTCGACGCCGACGGCGATGGCCATCTCCAGCGACGCCAGCACGATGATCAGGGGCGCCAGATTCGGCAGGAGCTCTTCCGCCATCACCCGGAGCGGCCGGAGCCCGATCGCGCGCGCCGCCTCGACGAACTCGCGCTCGCGGAGCGCCAGGACCTCGCCGCGGACCACCCGGGCGAACCGGGTCCAGTCGACGATCACGATCGCCAGCACCACCTTCCAGAGGCCGAGCCCGAGGACACCCATGAGGGCGATCGCCAGCAGCACGGCGGGGATCGACATCCAGACGTCGACCACCCGCATCAGCACCGTGTCCACGCGTCCCCGGGCATAGCCGGCGACGAGCGCCACCGGCACCCCGACCAGCGCGGAGATCGCCGCGCCCGCCACGGCCACGACCAGCGCCACCCGCGCACCCCACAGGAGGCGAGAGAGGATGTCCCGTCCGAGGCTGTCCGTGCCGAGCGGATGACGCCACGCGCCGCCCGCCCAGACCGGCGGCTGGCGGACCGAGGCCAGGTCCTGACGGTTCGGATCGTGCGGGGCAAGCGCGGGGCCGAACAGCGCGAGGACGAGCATCACGAGCGCGATAGCGCCGCCGGCCCAGAGCTTCCCGTTCATGCTCGGAGGGTCACCCGGCGAGGCGCACGCGCGGGTTGAGGAACGTGTAGGCCATGTCGACCGTCAGGTTCGAGAGGATCACCATCACCGCGTAGACGAGGACGATCCCCTGGATCAGCGGGAAGTCGCGGTACTGGAACGCCTGCAAGGTGAGCTGTCCGATGCCCGGCCACGCAAAGATGGTTTCGATCAGCACCGTCCCGCCGATCAGGAAGCCGAACTGCACACCGACCAGCGTCGCGGTCGGAATGAGCGCGTTCCGGAGCGCGCGCCAGAACAGGATCCGCGCCTCCCCGAGCCCCTTCATGCGCTCGGTGACGACGTACTCCTCGCTGAGCGCGCCCAGGAGATCCGAGCGGACGGTTCGGAACACGCCGGCCAGGAGCGGCAGGGCGAGGGCGCTCGCCGGCAGGAGGAGGTGCGCGAGCACGGAGCCGAGCGCGGCGGGATCGCGCCGGAGGAGGACGTCGACGACCGCCGAGCCGGTCACCTCCGCGGCCTCGTAATCCGGCGCGATGCGGCCGGAGACCGGAAGGATCTGGAGGATCGCCCCGAACACGACGATGAGCAGGAGGCCCCACACGAAGTTCGGCACCGCGATCCCGAGCGTCCCCAGCCACACCGCCACGGACTCGAGCCAGCCGCGGCGCCGCCACACGGAGCACGCGCCGAGAAGGATGCCACCCCCGGTGGCGAGGACGAGCGCGGTCAGCGACAGCTCGAGCGTGGCCGGCAGCCGCTCCAGGATCACGCGGAGGGCGTCCTGCTGAAGCCAGAGCGAGCGGCCGAAGTTCCCGCGGCAGAGACTCAGGAAGAAGGCCATGTACTGCGCCCACCAGGATCCGGTCAGACCGAACTCCTGCCGGACGCGCTCGATGTCCTGCGCGGTGGAGCCGACGGGCGCCATGAGGATGGCCGGATCGCCGGGCAGGATGCGCAGGATGGCGAAGACGAGCACGCTCACCCCCCAGAGCGAGAGCACCGCCAGGAGGAGACGGCTCAACAGGAAGCGGAGGGGCATGGCGAGGGCTCGGTTCCCGAACGCGCCACCGGCATGTCAACGACTGGCCGGACTCTAGCGCAGGTCACGGCGAGCCGCAAGGTGGCGAGCCCTGCGGTGAGGCGAACGACCGCGTCCCGGCGCGGGTCCTGCACGGGGTGGACGGGTTGCCAAGACGACGCGGGCGAGCATACCGTGAGGACCAGTGCCGAACGGCCCGCTCTCCGTCTACGCGGTCCTGCCCTTCGTCGCGATGGTCCTCGCCATTGCCGTGTGCCCCCTCTGGATGCCGCACTGGTGGGATTCGAACCGGAACAAGCTGATCGTGGCGTGCGCGCTCGGCCTCCCCGTCGTCGCGCTGTACGCCGGGCGCGAGCCCCTCGCCCTGCTCCACACCGCCCAGGAGTACCTGTCGTTCATGCTGCTCCTCACCGCGCTCTACGTGATCGCGGGCGGGATCCGCCTGAGTGGCGACCTGGAAGCGACCCCCCTCGTCAACACGACCTTCCTGGCCACCGGCAGCCTCCTCGCCTCGTTCCTTGGCACGACCGGCGCGGCGATGCTGCTCATCCGGCCGGTGCTGGAGACCAACCGCCAGCGGACGCGCGTCACGCACACCGTGATCTTCTTCATCTTCCTGGTTGCCAACATCGGCGGGCTCCTGACACCACTCGGGGATCCGCCGCTCCTCCTCGGGTATCTCCGCGGCGTGCCCTTCTCGTGGACTCTCCGGCTCCTGCCGCACTGGGGGTTCACTGTCGCGGCCCTGCTACTCCTGCACTTCATCTGGGACTCCGTCCAGTACGGGTGGGAGCCGGCGCGGGTCGTGGCGCGCGACGAGACGGAGCGACGGCCGCTCCGTCTCGAGGGCACGCTCAACTTCGCCTGGCTGGCCGGCGTTTTGCTAGCGGTCGCGGTCCTTCACGCCCCGTGGCGCGAGGCGGTGATCCTCCTGCTGACCGGTCTCTCTCTATGGCTGACCTCGCGGGAGATCCACCGCGCGAACGACTTCAGCCACCGCCCGATGGTCGAGGTCGCCGTGCTCTTCTTCGGGATCTTCCTCACGATGATCCCCGCGCTCGAGCTCCTGCGTGCCCGGGGCGGCGAGCTCGGGGTCCGCGAGCCCTGGCAGTTCTTCTGGGCGACCGGCGGGCTGTCCTCGTTCCTCGACAACGCGCCGACCTACCTCGCCTTCCTCGCCCTCGGCCAGGGACTCCAGCTCCGCGACGAGGTCGTCGGCGTGCCGCACGCGATCCTGGCGGCGATCAGCGTCGGCGCGGTGTTCATGGGCGCCAACACCTACATCGGCAACGCGCCCAACTTCATGGTCAAGGCGATCGCGGAGGCGAGCCGGGTGCGCATGCCGTCCTTCTTCGCCTACATGCTGTACAGTGGGGGCGTCCTCCTCCCGGTCTTCCTCCTCGTCACCTGGCTCTTCTTCTGAGCGGGGTCGGACCTCGCCCGCGCCGGCGCGGGCGACGCGATGCGTCCGACGGGCGGCGTTCGACCCTCGCGGCTCCGCCTACTGCCAGCTCATCTCCTGCGGGATCAGCACGCCGGTCGGGAACGGCTGGTAGTTGAGGTCCTTCTTCATCACCACCGGCTGGACCACCTGGAAGAGCGGGATGATGTAGCCCTTCTCCACCACGTAGCGCGCCGCCTTCTTCGCCGCCTGGATGCGCTTGGCCTCGTCGCGCTCGTCGAAGATCGGGTCGATGAGCGGCTGGAGATCCTCCGACTCCCACACCCGGAACGGCCCCTTGACGTTGTTCTGGAAGCCGATCGAGTTGATCGGGTCGCCGGTGGGGTTGGACCAGAAGTAGAGGGAGAGGGGGGCGAGGTCCTGTCCTCCCTGCCCTCGCGCGGTGCGGAACTGAAACCACTGCGGGATCGTGATGACCTCGAGCTCCGCCTCGATCCCGACGTCCTTCCACATCTGCGTGATCGCCGACATGAACTCGAAGTCCTTCGCGCGGACGCCCCGGGTCGTCATGGCCTTGAGCTTGAGCGGGTTGGACGGCGAGTAGCCGGCGGTCTGGAGGAGCTGCCGGGCCTTGGCCGGATCGTACGGAAAGGTGAAGGACGGGTCCCAGGCGTCGTAGAGCGGCGCCTCGGTGAGCGACAGCGGCATCCCGAAGCCCAGCAGCACCTTGTCCACAATCGCCTTCTTGTCGATCGCGTAGTGGACGGCCAGGCGCACCTCTTCCTTCTTGAACGGCTCGAACCGCGGATTGAGGAAGATCTGCGCCATGTCCGCGACCGGCTGCTTCACGCCCTTGAGCGTCGGCTGGGTCGAGAGGCGCCCGTACTCCTCGACCGGGATCTCGGAGGTGATGTCGGCGTTGCCGGACACGATCTCCGCCACCCGCGCCGTCGGATCGGTCACCATCTTGAACACCGCCCGCTTGATCGGAGGCGCGCCCTTCCAGTAGCGATCGAACGCCTCGAGGACCAGGGTGCTGCCCGGCGTGAAGGCGACGACGCGGTACGGTCCCGAGCCCACCGGCTTCCGGGCGAACTCCTCGCCGCGCGCCTTGTCGTCCGGCCCGAGCGACTGGAAGTAGGCCTGGGGCACGACGAAGCCGGCGAGGAAGCCGAGCCAGCGCGGGAACGACGGATCGAACCGTTCGAAGACGAGCTGGAGGGTGGCCTTGTCCTTGACCTGGTACTCCTTCACCCGCGCGTAGGTCGCCTTGTAGATGGAGATCTCCTTCAGCCGGTTCATGCTGAAGGCCACGTCCTCGGCGGTGAGGTCCGAGCCGTCGTGGAATTTCACGCCCTGCCGGACCTTGACGGCCATCCCCATCTTGTTGTCGGTCCACTGCCAGCTCTCGATGATGTGCGGTCCGTACTTGCCCTGCCGGTCCTGCTGGAGAAAGCGGTCGAAGACCGCCTCGTACATCGACTCTCGCGGGCTGTTGCGCGGCGCCGGATGCGGATCCATCGAGGTCACTGTCTCGGGGAAGGCGATCGTCACCACCTGCTTCTTCTGGGCCCACAGCGGACGCGCACCGCCGATCGCCGCCAGACTCGCCGCGGCGGTTCCGGTCGTCCTGAGGAATGCTCGGCGGCTCACTCGCATGATCGATCTCCTCCCGGGGCCGTCCGCCCCATCTGTCACCGCGCCGGTCACGATCGGCTCCCATCGGCCGGTCTTCGCGGGAACCAGTCTATCCGATGCGTCGCGACCCGCGCGAGGCGAGGACCGTGAGCATGCCGGCAGCACGCGGCACCTCGGGTGCCGGGCGGGCGTCAGGTCGAGCCCGCCGGGGATCGGGCCGCCCGCAGCGCGCGGTACACGCGCTCGGGCGTCATGGGAAGCTCGGTGACGCGCACGCCGATCGCGTCCTTCACGGCATTCGCCACCGCGGCGGAGATGGGAATCGTGCCGGCCTCGCCGAGTCCCTTGGCGCCGAAAGGCCCGGCCTCGTCGATGGTCTCGATCAGCGTGATCAGGACCTCCGGCATGTCCGGGGCCGTGAGCAGCTTGTAATCGAGGAAGCCCGGGTTCAGCACGCGGCCGTCCCGGAGCCGCAGCTCCTCGGTCAGGCAGTAGCCGAGGCCCATGTGGATGCCACCCTCGATCTGACCCTCGCACCCCACCGGATTGAGCGCCCGGCCGACGTCGTGCGCGGACGCGACCCGCACGACCTCGATCTTGCCGGTCGCCTCCTCCACCTCGACGAGCGCCGCCTGCGCGGCGAAACCGTAGGTCACCGAGACGTTTCCCCGGAAGTCCTTGTCGAGCATCTGGGTCGGGGGATCGTAGAAGGCCTGGCCGATGAGAATGCGCCCGCCCTCCCGGAAGTGCCCCGCCCGCACGACCCGCTCGTAGCCGATCCGGCGCTGGGGCAACGCCACGACGTGGACGTACCCGTCGTCGACGTCCAGCGCCTCCGCCGGCTCGTCGAGCTGCGATGCGGCGAGCGCGAGCAGTTGATGCTTCACGTCGCGCGCCGCCAGGAGCGCGGCGTTCCCCGCGATGAACGTGGTGCGGCTCGCGTGGACCCCGACGTCCCACGGCTTGACCGCCGTGTCGTTGTTGACGACCTCGACCCGACCGAACGGGATCCCGAGCTCCTCCGCCACGATCATCGCCAGCACGGTCTCCGACCCCTGCCCGATCTCGCTGGCGCCGGTGATCAGCGTGACCTTGCCGAAGTCGTCGAGCTTCACGATCGCGCCGCAGCCGTCCGAGCGGTACACGCGCGCGCCGCCGCCCACATGGAACATGCCGGCGTAGCCGACGCCGCGCGTCCAGCCGGGCCGGAGTGCCCGGTCGACGGGCCGGAGGACATCCCGCGCGACCGCGTCGAGGCACTCCGTGAAGGCGCAGCTCGTGATCCGGAGGCCCTGCGGCGTCACGTCGCCCGAGCGGTTCGCGTTGCGCCGGCGGATCTCGAGGCGGTCCAGCCCGAGCCGCTCGGCGAGGTCGTCCATCTGCGCCTCGACCGCGAAGGTGGACTCCAGGTTGCCGTAGCCGCGCATCGAGCCGGAGTAGACGTTGTTCGTGTACACGATCGCGGTGTCGAAGCGGATGCTCGGGCAGCGGTAGAACCCGGCGAGCGTCGTCATCATGACGTACGGCGTCGTCGATCCCCAGGACACGTACGCGCCGTTGTCGATCAGGACCCGCGCGTCCCGGGCGAGGAGCGTCCCGTCCGCCCGGGCCGCGGTGCGCAGGGTGAAGACGCACGGCTCGCGCGTCGGGCTCGCGAGGAACTCCTCCTCCCGGTCGAACACGATCTTCACGGGCCGGTGGACGTGCCGGGCCAGGAGCGCGGCGATGATGTCGATCGGGTAGAGGTCGAGGCCGCGGCCGAAGTTGCCGCCCACCGGGGGCTGGATCACCCGGATGCGGTCCCCGGAGATGCCGAGCGCCTCCGCGAGATCGCGCTGGTAGAGGAACGGGATCTGCGTCGTGGACCACATCGTGAGGTGACCGCGCGGATCCCACTGCGCGATCGCCGCCATCGTGCCGAGGCACGCGGTGGTGACGTAGTTCAGCCGGTAGGTTCCCTCGACCACCGCGTCCGCCTCGCGGAACGCCCGGTCCACGTCGCCGGCCGTGAACTTGTAGGCGAAGTTCACCAGGTTGCCCGGGAACTGCGCATGGATCCGCGGCGCCTCCGGCCGGAGCGCCGCCTCGGGATCGAACACCGCTGGCAGCTCCTCGTACTCCACCTCGATGAGCTGGCACGCCTCGGCCGCGATCTCCTCGGTCTCGGCGGCCACCGCGGCCACCTCGTCGCGGATGCATCGGACCACGTCGGGCTTGAGGGCGAGGTGATCCTTCGCGTAGCCGAAGGGCCGCTGCTCGACGTTCCGCCCCGTGACGACACCCAGGACCCCGGGCAGGGCCTCGGCGCGACTCGCGTCGATCCGCAGGATGCGGGCGTGCGGGACGCGTGTCCGGAGAATCTTGCCCCACACCATGCCCGGGAGCTCGAGGTCCGGCAGGTACTGGACCGCGCCGGTGACCTTTTCGACCGCGTCGAGCTTGGCAACCCGCGTGCCGATGACGCGGAACGGCCGCGCCGGCGTCGGGGCCGCCGACGCGGCCTCGGTCACGGCGAGGATCTCGCGCGATCCCGGTCGGGGCCGCGGATCGCTCATGCCGGGCCCTCACGAGCCGCGCGCATGCGGCGGGCGGCAAGCTCCACGGCGCGGATGATCTTCACGTAGCCCGTGCACCGGCAGAGGTTGCCCTCGAGCCCCGCGCGGATCTCGGCCTCGCTCGGCTCGGGCGTCGCCTCGAGGAGCCCCGCGGCGGCCATGACCATCCCCGCGGTGCAGAAGCCACACTGGGCACCGCCCTCCTCGAGGAACCCCTGCTGGACCGGATGGAGCGCGGGTGGCCGCGCGCCCGAGCGCGCGTGCCAGCGGGCGGCCAGGCCCTCGATGGTGGTCACCTCGGCGCCCTCGGCGTCGAGCGCCAGGATCAGGCACGCGGTCACGGGCCGACCGTCGAGCAGGACCGTGCAGGCGCCGCAGTCCCCGGTATCGCACGAGAGGTTCGTCCCGGTGAGTCGAAGCTCTCCCCTGAGCAGCTCGAGCAGCGTGCGAGAGCCCGGCACGTCACGCCGCGCGCGGCGTCCGTTGACCGTCAGCTCGAGCGGATAGCGGTCCACGGTCGGCGCGTCAGCCACCGGCCAGCGCTCGCCGGACCAGGACGCCGATCATCTCGCGGCGATACTCCGCCGTCGCCCGCACGTCGTCGATCGGCCGCGCGGCCGCCATCCCGAGCTCGGCCGCTCGCTCGATGGCCGCGGGGGCGAGGCCGCCGTCGATTAGCGCGGACTCCGCCTCCGGCACGCGGAGCGGCGTCGGCGCCACCGCGCCGAGCGCGACGCGCGCCTGGGCCACGCGCGCACCCTCGCGATGGAGCGCGATCGCCACTCCGGCAATGGCGATGTCCATCGCGCGGCGGACGTCGAGCCGCTCGTAGCGCACGATCCACCCGGCATGCTTCCGCGGGACCTCCACTGACACGAGGATCTCGCCCGGAGCGAGCACAGTCTGCCCGGGCCCCCGGAAGAAGGCGGCGAGCGGCAGCCGACGCGGCCCGGCAGGCCCCGCGATCGCGACCTCGGCGTCGAGCACGAGCAGCACCGGCGACAGGTCCGCCGCCGGCGAGGCGTTGCACAGATTCCCGCCGACCGTGGCGAGATGACGGATCGCGGGCGAGCCCATGTAGCGGGCGGTGAACGGAAGCACCGGGTACTCGGCCTGGATCACCGGGTGCTCGATGAGCGCGGTCAGTGTGGTGAGCGCGCCGATGCGGATCGCGCTCGCGCCCGCGTCGATCCGGTCCAGGTCCGGGATGTGTCGGACGCTGATCACCGCGGGTGGCTGCTTTCCGCGCTGGGGCTGGCGCAAGTGCACCATCAGGTCGGTCCCTCCCGCCAGGATGGCCGCGCGCGGCTCGGCGGCGAGGAGCCGGCACGCGTCGTCGAGCGTCGCGGGCCGATAGTAGGCGAATGAGGGTCTCAGGCGTCCTCCTCCGCGATCCGTCGGCAGTCTAGCACTGCCCTTTCGCTCGGAAGCGAACGACGCGCCCCATCGGTCAGCACGACGCGCGCAGCCCCGCCGTGTCCATGCTGACGGAGCCATCCGGCTCGAGTCTGATGTGCCCCGTGGCGAAGTATCGGCGGTATGGACCCAGTATCCAGCATCCGACGGTGCCCGCAACGCGGGACTCGAACTGGCGAGCCAGCCTGAGCGATCGCGCGTTCCACCAGGCAGCCAGCCACACCCAGCGCGAGACGCCGACCGCACGGGCGCGGGTGGCCGTGTCCATCATGACCATCCTCGCGATTCCGCGACCACGGAAGGCGGGCGCCGTGTAGATTCCCACGACGATCTGCTCGTCGGGGCCGGGCCGGAGGACGCGCCCGAGATACGGCAGGTAAACCGGGACGGTGCTGTCCCACCGGGCGTGGGCGAGCTCGCGCCCGCACCATCCCAGGGTGCACTCCTGCCCGGCGTCCAGACGCCGGGCCACCTCCTCGCGGGTCAGCGTCCGATCGACCGCGCTCAGCGCGGGCACGTCGCGAGCGTCGAGAGGGGTAACACGGATGTCGGGCGGCCGCGGACACTCGAGGTCGAGCCCGTGCAGATCGGCCACGAAACCGAGGTATCGACGGCACACGAGCCATTGCGGCGCAATCACGAGAACATCACGCCAGCCGACGTCCGCCGAAACGTCCTGGACACGGCCGAAAACCGAGACGCCCATGTCAGGCGATGATGCGCCCCTGCCGCAGCGCATCGATCCGCTCGCGCGAGTAGCCCAGTACCTGCCGGAGGATCGGCTCCGTGTGCTCGCCGAGGCCGGGCGGCGGAAGCGGCTGAAAGGGCGGTCCGCCGGCGACCGCGATGGGCGTCCCGAGGGTGCGGACGGTGCCGAGCGTCGGGTGCTCGAGATCGACCACCATCCGGCGGAGCAGCACCTGGGGATCGTTCACGACCTGATCCACGCTGTTGATCGGCGCGACGGGTACGCCCTCCCGCTGGAGCCGCGCGAGCCAGTCCGCGGTCGTCCGCGCCCGGAAGACGGCCTCCAGAACCGGGACCAGCTCTCCTCGACGCTCGACCCGCTTCGGATTCGAGTCGAACCGCGGATCGGCCGCGAGGTCCGGCCGCTCGATCGCATGGCAGAAGCCCGCCCAGAACTTCTCCGCGAAGACCGCCACCACCACGTGACCGTCCCGCGTCGGAAAGGCCTGGTAGGGCACGACCGACGCGTGCCCCGAGCCGACGCGGCCCGGCACCCGTCCGTCCGCCCAGAAGTACTGGGCGATGTACGTGAGCAGCGAGACCTGGCCGTCCAGAAGCGACAGGTCGAAGTACGCGCCCTCGCCCGTCCGCTCGCGCCGGAACAGCGCGCTCGTGACGGCGAGCGCGCCGAACATCCCGCCCGCGAGATCGCCCATCGGCAGACCCATCCGCGCGGGGGCGCGGCCAGCCTCCCCGGTGAGGCTCATCCCGCCGCCCATCGCCTGAAGCGCGAGATCGAAGGCAGGCCACTCCCGGTACGGCCCATCCTGCCCGAACGCCGAGATCGAGCACACGATGAGGCGGGGGTTGATGGCGCGGAGCGTCTCCGGCGCAGAGCCAAGGCGCGCCATGATGCCCGGCCGGAAGTTCTCCCAGACGACGTCGGCCACGCGGCAGAGGTCGTGCAGGACGGCTTGGCCCTCGGGCCGCTCGAGGTCGAGCGCCACGCTCTTCTTGTTCCGGTTGATCGAGAGGAAGTACGCGCTCTCGCGGCCGGGCTCGAGGAACGGCGGTCCCATGGCGCGCATCGGGTCGCCCCCGTCCGGCTCCTCGATCTTGATGACCTCGGCGCCCAGATCGGCCAGCAGCATCGACCCGTACGGGCCGGCGAGCATCCGCGAGAGGTCGAGCACCCGGATGCCGTCGAGGAGCCTCATCGCGCGCCGCCCTTCACCGGCGCCGGGCCAGGACGTCGTAGGAAGGTTGGCCCGCCTGGAACGAGACACCCGCGCCGTCGTAGAGGTCGGTCACGACGACCACGTCGAAGCCGTGACGCCGAAGCGCCCCCTCGACTTCCTCCACGGTGTGGAGCCGCATCACGTGACGCTCGCGGGCCACGTGCTCTGGCGTCTCGAGCGTGAGATCGACCGAGAGCGTCCGCGCCGCCTCGTCGAAGCGTCCGCGACTGTCGGCCACGATGCGCCCGCTCGGAATCGTCCGCCAGTTGCGGAAGGTGTAGCGTCCGCACCCGGCCGGCGTGATGAAGTCGAAGAGGAAGAGACCGCCCGGCCGGAGCCGGTCCCGGAGCGCCCCGAGGAACCCGTCGAGGCCGCCCTCCTGCGCGCCCACGTACGCGACGACGTCGTCGATCGCCGTCGCGAGGTCGAACGTCGGAGCGGGACGGAGGCAATCGAGCGCGCCGCACACCCGGGCGAGCCGGCCTTCCGTGCCGCCCAGCCGGGCCCGCACCAGCATCTGGTGGAGGAGGTCGAGGCACACCGACCGGAACCCGGCGCGCGCCCAGTAGCGACTGTACCGGCACGTGCCCGCCCCCACGTCGAGATGCCGGCCGGTGTGGAGCCCGGCCGCCGCGACCAGCCCGGACGCGCCGACGAACCACCGCCGGATCCCCCGGGGCTCGAACAGCTGGGCGAAGTAGGGAGCGAGGGTCGCGTACGGCCGCTCCGGGAGCGGCAAGGTCGGCGCCGGCGGTGAGGACGTGAGCGTCACGCGCGGCGACCGGACACGGTGAGGACGATCTGAGCGCAGACGAAGCGACCCGCCCGGTCGGCGTCCACCAGGCTCTCGATCCACCGGGCAGCGGCTGCGGGGTCGATCACGCCGGCGGCCGCGGCGCGGTCCGCCTTGTCGCGGAGCTTCAGCACGTCCTCGTCGTACCCGGTCGCCACCGCGGCGTACGGCGAGACGTCGATCGAGGTCAGACCCGCGTCCAGAAACAGCCCGGGCAACTGGCGTCCCACTCGCCCACGCTCCATCCTCTCGGTGTGGTGCGCGAGGATGCGGCGGGTGAGGTCGACGTCGGGAGCTTCCACGACCAGGGTGTCGTAGTCGGTGTCGCTCACCACCACCCGGCCTCCCGGCCGCATCACGCGCACCATCTCGGCGAGGGCCTTCTCCGGATCCAGCAGATGGTGGAAGACGCGGTCGGCGCGGCAGCCGTCGAACGTCTCCGCGTCGAAGGGGAGCCCATAGGCGTCGGCCACCCGGAAATCCACGGGTCGGGGCAGCCCGAGGGTCCGGGCGCGCGCCTCCCGGATCTTCTCCTCGCTCGCGTCGACCCCGGTCACGGACACGTCCGGCGTCCGGCTCGCAATGGCCCGCGCGTCCTCGCCGGTGCCGCAGCCGACGTCGAGCACGTGGTCGCCCCCGGCCAGGAGGAGGAGCTCGAAGCTCCGCGGCTTGTAGCCGAGCCAGGCGGCCTCGACCGTCCCCACCAGGTTCGTCAGAAGGCCGTCGGCTCCTTGTGCTCGCCCCACACGTCGCGGAGCGCGCCGGCCATCTCCCCGAGCGTGGCGTAGGCTCGCACCGCGTCGAGGATGGGCGGCATGAGATTGTCGCGCCCGCGGGCGGCGTCGCGGAGACGCCCGAGCGTCCGCTCGACGGCCGCCTGGTCTCGCTCGCGCCGCAGTCGCTCGAGCCGGGCGATCTGCGTCTTGGCCACGTCCGGGTCGAACGCGTAGAGCTCGATCGCATCCCCGGACTCCCGGGCGGCGTCGGGGGCGACGTGGCGGTTCACGCCCACCTTCGGGTACTCGCCGGAGAGCATCATCTGCTCGAAACGGTACGCCTGGCGCGCGACCTCCGCCTGGATCGCGCCCGACCGGATTCCCTCGACGATGCCGCCCATGCGCTCGACCCGCTCCATCTCGGCCACGATGCGCGCTTCCATCTCGTTCGTGAGCGCCTCGACGAAGTAGGACCCCGCCAGGGGGTCGACGGTGTCCGCGACGCCGGTCTCCTCCGCGCAGATCTGCATCGTGCGGAGCGCGATGAGCTGAGCCTTGGGCGACGGGATCGTGTAGGCCTCGTCGTAGGTGGGCAGCGCGCTGGTCTGGCAACCCGACAGGGCCGCCGCGAGGCTGTAGTACGCGCCCCGCACGATGTTGTTCTCGGGCTCCTGCACCGTGAAGCCCGATCCGCCGCCGCCGATCAGCGAGCGGAACATCATCGACCGCGGGTTCTGCGCGCCGAAGCGCTCCTTCATGAGCCGCGCGTACAGCCGGCGGCCGGCTCGGAACTTCGCGACCTCCTCGAACAGGCGGCCCCAGGCCGTGAAGTTGAACGACAGGCGGGGCGCGAAGTCGTCCACGGGGAGCCCGCGCTTCACCAGGAGGTCGGTGTACGCGGCGACGATGAGCAGCCCGTACGCCATCTCCTGGGCGGGCGTGCAGCCCGCCTCGCGGATGTGATAACCGCACACCGAGATCGGGTTGACCTTCGGCGCATGGCGGGCGCAGAACTCGGCGATGTCGCAGACCAGCCGGAGCGAGGGGTCCACCGGGTACACCCAGGTCCCGCGCGCGACGAACTCCTTCAGGATGTCGTTCTGCGGCGTGGTGACGACCTTGTCCCACGCGACGCCCTGCTTCTCCGCGACCACCAGGAACATCGCCTGGATGAACGCGGCCATCGAGTTGATGGTGAACGAGATCGACACGCGGTCGGCGGCGATGCCGTCGAACGCCTCCTCCATGTCAAGGAGCGAGTCGATGGCCATCCCCACCCGCCCGACCTCGCCCTCCGCGCGGGGATCGTCGGAGTCGAGCCCGAGCTGCGTCGGCAGGTCGAAGGCGACGTTCAGCGCGTCCTGGCCGTGGGCCATGAGGTACTTGAAGCGCGCGTTCGTCTCGGCGGGCGTCCCGAAGCCGATGTACTGCCGCATCGTCCACACGCGCGAGCGGTACATGTGGGGATGGATCCCCCGCGTGAACGGGTACTCGCCCGGATCGCCGAGATCGCGCCGGTAGTCGAGTCCGGCCACGTCGGCGGGCCCGTAGACGGGCTTGACCTCGATCCCGTCGAGATACGTCGCGTCTCGGAGCTTCTTGTCCCCCCGCGGCTCGGCCATCGACCCCGTCCTCCTACGCGTCAGCCCGCCGGAACGACCGGAAGTAGGACACGATCTCCGGCAAGGGCGTCCCCATCGGGAACACGGCCTCCACGCCCATCGCCCGGAGCGCGGTGGCGTCGCGCGCCGGAATGGTGCCGCCGACCACCACCGCCACGTCGCCCGCGTCGGCCGCCCGCAGGCGATCGATCAGGCGCGCCGACAGGGTCAGATGGGCGCCCGAGAGCACCGACAGTCCGATGACATCGACATCCTCCTGGACGGCCTCCGCCACGAGCTCGTCCGGGGTGCGCTTGAGCCCCGAGTAGACGACCTCGATCCCGGCGTCGCGGAGCGCGTGCGCCACGACCTTGGCGCCGCGATCGTGCCCGTCGAGGCCGGGCTTCGCGATGAGCACCTTGAGCGGTCGGGCCGTCATCGCCTCGTCATGCGGCCGCTGGGGCCGGCGTGAAGGCCGGCAGGTAGCGCGATTGCCCCTGCGGGTCGTCGGCAACGCGGACCGGCGCGAGCCGCACGTGCGCGCCCACCGCGAGGGCGGCCGGATCGGCGACGTCGACGAGCGGGGCGAACACGCGGAGGCCGGCGACCGCGATCATCGCGAGGACGAGCGGCCTCCGGAATCCGGCCGGCACGCCGGTCTCCTGGACGGTGAAACCGTGGATCCGGCCGACGGACGGCAGGTCCACCCAGTCGAAGGCATCGGAGGTGCACGCGGGGCAGAATCCCCGCGGAGGCCAGTCGATCCGGCCGCAGCCCCGACAACGGGTCGTGGTCAGCCGCCCCTCCGCCAGGTGCGCATAGAAAGGATGCAGCTTGTTGTGCTCCGCGGACTCGAGCGGCAGCGGGTCCATCACCCGGGCGTACGGCGCCCGGAGTGAAGTGCCCGGCGCGGCGGCGGGCTCCGTCATGGGATCGGCTCTCCCACGCGGCAGTCTATCACTCGCGGATGGCGCGGGTGCTGCCGGCGCGACCGGCGGAACGGGAGGCCGCGAATCAGCCCGCGGCGAGGTTGCGGACGAACGCTTCCTGGACAGGCTCCTCCATGGCCTTGGCCCGGTAGATCCGCCGCAGCTCGGTCACCGGGTCCACCGCGAGCCCGTGCGTCTTCAGGATGGAGGCGAGGACCACCGCCGTCCGCCCCAGGCCGGCATTGCAGTGGACGAGAATGCCGTCCCCCGCCGCCAGGCGCTCGCCGATCTCGCGAAGGAGCCGGATGAACCCGGGCGTCTCGCGCGGCGCGCCGAAGTCCGCGATCGGGTAGCGTCGCAGGTCGATCCGGTCGCGAGCCAGCGCCTCGTAGAGGCCGGGCGCCCGCCTCGGCACCTCCCAGTCCTCGATGAGGCTCAGGACGAGTCCGACGCCGGACTCACGCCAGGCCCGCACTCCCGCCTCGACCGCATCGACCTTCGGCGGCTCGTCGGGATAGCTCGGCCGTCCGGCGCCCCAGAGTCGCGCCCGGGCCGGGAGGATGGGGTGCACGAGCTGGACGGGCTGGCCGATCGGAGGCGTGACGACGCCGCTCACCTGCGGGAGTATATCAGCCGCGTCCGCGGCGCCCGGCGCGAGGGCTGGCGTCACGGGGGTCCGGCCGATCCGGGCGGGTCCGGGAGTCGGGCACACGGAACCGGCCGTCATGCGTTACACTGTGGCCGACCGTGACGACCAGTTCGAATCGAGACGGTAGCCGGAAGAAGGCGCGTGGCAGCGCCTCCCGCCAGTCGTCGAGCGCACGCTCCCGCAAGCCCGCCGCGCGGCCGCGGCGGCTGCCCGTCGAGGAGCCGCCGCCGGAGCCGGTCGCCCTTCCGCCCGTCGTCGAGGTCATCGACGAATCCGAGCCCCTCCTGGTTCCGGTCTCGGCGGTCGAGCGTACGTTCGCGGCGCGCGTCCCGCCACCGGAGCCCGAGCGGCCCCGGCCTCCCGGGCGGCGCGCGATCTTCCTCGACGTCGAGAACACGAGCCGCGCTCAGCACCTGGCGCACGTGATCGACCACCTGGGGGTCGATCCGTGGGATCGCCGGACCGAGCTCGTGGCCGTCGCGAACTGGCGGGTCGTCGGTCACGAGGCCGCGCGACTGCTCGCCGCCCGGGGCGCACACCTGGTGCACAGCGCCCCCTCGACGGGGGTGCGGGACTGGAGCGACCTGCGCATCGCGGTGGCGGCCGGGATCTGGCTCGCGGCCGCGCGGCCCGGCGACCTCATCGAGATCGTCTCCGACGACCGCGCCTTCGACGCCGTCGGCGACGTCTCGGCCAGCCTGGGCATCGAGTTCCGACGCCTCTCCTATCGACGTCTACGCGAAGCTGCGGGGCAGCCCGTGGTGGCGGAGCCCGAGGACCAGCCGCTCGAGACGAGCCCCTCGGGTTCGGGGTCGCGCCGGCGCCGGCGACGCCGGGGGCGCGGACACGACGTCCGGCCGCCAGCCCAGGGAGGCGATCGTCGGCCCGCCGAGGCGCGGAGCGGTGTCCATGTTGGACCTGCGCCCCAGCCCGGTGGGCGTCGCCGGCAGGCCCCTTCCCACGTGCCCCGGCCGCAGCCGGAGGCCGGGCACACGACCGCGCCGCACGATGAGCTGGTCTCCGTCGTGCGCGGTCTCGTCGAGGCGTCGCCCAAGCGGAGCGTCAGCATCGACGCGGTGGCCAACGCGCTGAAGGCGCGCGGGTTCCAGCGGCCGCCGGGGTCGCCCCGGCTCGTCACGCGGCTTCGCCGCATCCGCGAGCTCGTGGTGAGCCCGTCCGGCACGATCGCCCTGGCCGATGACGGCGCCGCCGCCCCTTCGGCCAGCGACCAGCGGTTCGAGAGCGAGCCCTCCGCCGACAACGGAACGCCAGCCGCGACCGCGCCGGTGGAAGAGTTCGACGATGACGACCGCCAGCCGGACTTCCTCAGCCGGCCCGAGCCCGAGCCGCCGGAGATCGACGGCAACCGGGTCGACCCCGTTCCCACCGCCGCGGCTCAGCCCAACCGCGGGCGCCGCCGTCGACGCCGCCGCTGGCGTGGCGGACCGCGCCAGCCGGCCCCGGGCTCACCGCCCGCCTGACGCGCCCTCGCCTCCGCCGGGCAGCCGAGCCCGGACGACTCCTCTCAAGGGCTTGATCGCGCCCGAGGCCTGACGGGTGCACGTGAAGCTGTAGACGGATCGGATCCACGAGGAAGACCTCGAGCGACCGGCGGCGGTCGTGGCCCGGCGCGTGGCCGGGCACACCTTCTCAGGCGGCGTCGCGACCGTACAGCATGACCACGTGCTCCCCCATCCCCGAGTTGTTGTGGGTGAGCGCGATCCGGGCGTCGGGCACCTGGCGCGGGCCGGCCGCGCCGCGAAGCTGCCAGAAGGCCTCGCTCGCCTGGGCGATGCCGGTGGAGCCGAGCGGGTGGCCGCAGCCGATGAGCCCGCCCCGCGGGTTCACCACGACCTTCCCGCCGTAGTCGGACAGCCCCTTCTCGACGAATCGACCGCCCTCGCCCTTCGGGCAGAACCCGAGCTCCTCGTACGCGATGATCTCGGCGATCGCGAAGCAGTCGTGCACCTCGGCAAGGTCGACGTCGTCGGGGCCGACGCCGGCCATCCGATACGCCTCCTCCCCCGCCCGTCGCAGGGACGGCCAGCTCGCGTAGTCGGCGGGAAGCGACGACAGCGTGAACCCGTCGAGCGCCTGGCCCGTGCCCCGGATCCACACCGGCCGGTCCGTCAGGTCGCGCGCCCGCTCCTCGCTGGCCACGATCACCGCGGCGGCGCCGTCGGTGATCGGCGAGCACATGAAGAGGCGGAACGGGGTCGCGATCATCCGGGAGCAGAGCACCTGGTCGACCGTCGCGCCCTTCTGGAAGTGCGCATAGGGATTCTTGGCCGCGTGGTTGTGGTTCTTCACGCTGACCAGCGCCATCTGCTCCTCGGTCGTGCCGTACCTCGCCATGTGCGCCTGGGCGGCGAGGGCGAAGCACGGGGGCGCGGTGAGCCCGTGCGCCGCCTCCCACTCGCGGTCGACCCCAGTGCCCATGTTCAGGATGGCCTCGTCGGGCGTCGGGACGTTCAGCTTCTCGACGCCGAGGACCATCACGAGATCCGCCAGGCCGGCCGCGATGAAGGCATACGCGTACCGCAGACCGACGGTCCCTGACGCGCACATGTGCTCGGTCCGGGCCGACAGCCGGCTCGGCTTGATGCCGAGCGCTTCGGCGGCCAGCGAGGAGATGTGACTCTGGAACGCGGTGCGCTCCGGCATGACCGAGCCCACCACGATGCCCTCCAGATCGGCGGGCCGGAGACCGGGCACGGAGTCGAAGCACGCCTTGCCCGCCTCCCAGATGAGGTCGCGGTAGGTCGCCTTGCGGACGCCAAAGCGGGTCATGCCGGCTCCGACCAGGGCCACCTTCCGCATGTCGAGCGCTCCTCCCGGACGCCGTCCCCAGCGCCCGACCCTCACCTTACCCCAGGGCCCGGGTGCCGGCGAGATCCGGCCGACACCAGGTGACCGCGCCGGCGGCGAGCGTCGGGGTCAGCCCCGACTAGGAGGGGCCGAATGCGCGTGCTAGTATCCGGCGCCCAATGACCCTCGAGGCGAGGTCACCCGTCTCCGGAACCGTCCCGGCCCTCGATCCCGTGCGGCGAGCCGCGTCCCGGGCTGGAGAGTGGAGCCTCTCCTCGGGAAGCCGACGGGCGCTCAGCCGGGTCGTGACCGCCTTTCTCCTCACGCGGCTGGCTCTCTATGTGACAGCGGCCATCGCCATTCGCCTGCTGCCGCCCCACGCCGGGCCGGGCCCCGAAGCCTATCTCGGCAAGAACCTCTCGCTCGCGGCCTGGGCGCGGTGGGACGCCGGCTGGTATCTCTCGATCGCCGAGCGTGGCTACTGGTTCAACCCGGAGGGTGCCTCGAGCGTCGCCTTCTTCCCCCTGCTTCCCCTCCTGATGAAGGGCCTCGGCGCCGTGACCGGCAACTACGCCGCGGCGGGGCTCCTCATCACCAACCTGGCGGCCCTCGGCGCGGTGCTCGCCCTGTGGCGATGGGTGCGGGCCGAGGCCGGGCCGGCCGCGGCGGAGCGAGCGGCGCTGTGGCTGCTCGTCTACCCGTTCTCGTTCTACTTCCACTCGATCTACGCCGAGTCGCTGTTCTTCCTGCTGGCGACTCTGGCGCTCGACGCGAGCGCGCGCGGGCAGCGACTGGCGGCCGGGATCTGGGCCGGGCTCGCCGCGGTCACCCGCCCGATGGGCGTCCTGCTCGCGCCAGCCCTCGCCTGGGGGCTCTGGCAGGACTGGAGAGCCGGCCGGCGTCCCCGCCCGCATGACGTCATCGCGGTCCTCCTGCCCGTCGCGAGCCTGGGGGCCTACATGGCCTACCTCTGGCTCGCATTCGGCGATCCCCTCGCCTTCTTGAGGGCGCACGTGGTCGGGTGGCACGTGCAGTTCCAGTGGACCGAGGCGAAGTACTGGCGGGACACGCTCCAGATCCTGGTGCGACCCACGCGGATGCACGGGTACGTGGATCTCCTCAACATCACACGTGTCCTCCTGCCCGTCGTGTTCGTCGCGCTCACCGTGCAGGTGTTCCGCCGCCTGGGTGCGGTGCCGGGGATCTACGCCGCCCTGGCCGTCGGGGTCGCGGTGTGCTTCGCCCCGGAGAGCGTGGGCCGCGAGTTCCTGGCCGCCGTCCCGGCGTTCGCGGCGCTCGGCCTGGTCGGGCCACGCGGCATGCTGGGCGAGACCCTCCGGCTCTGCTCGCTCGGATTTCTCGTCGCCGTCCTGTTCGCGTTCGTGACCGGCCACTTCATCGGCTGAGACCGGGCGCGCGCCCGCCGCGACCCGCTCAGACGCCGACCGACATCCCGCCGTCCACGAACAGGACCTGGCCGGTGATGAAGGCGGCGTCCTCCGACGCGAGGAACGCATGGACCCCGGCGATCTCCTCGGGCCGGGCGATGCGGCCGACCGGAACCCGCGCGACGATCTTTTCGCGGATCGCCTCGGGCACGCTCGCCAGCATCCGCGTCATGACCGGGCCGGGCGCCACGCAGTTCACGGTGACGCCGAACTTTGCGCCCTCGAGCGCGAGGGTGCGTGTGAGGCCGATGACGCCCGCCTTGGAGGCCGCGTAGTTGGCCTGGCCGATGTTGCCGAGCGACCCGACCGACGACGTGTTGATGATCCGCCCCCAGCCATGCTCGCGCATGCGCACGAGCGCGGCCTGGGCGCACAGAAACGTGCCCTTCAGGTTGACCGTGAGGACCTGATCCCACTGCTCCTCGGTCATCTTGTGGCTCATTGCGTCGCGGTTGATTCCGGCGTTGTTGACGAGGACGTCGATCCGCCCGAACTCTCCGACGACGTGGTGCATCATCGCCTCGACATCGGACCGCTTCGTCACGTCGGCCGCCACCGCCAGCGCCCGCGCGCCGGCCTTTTGCAGCTCCGCGACGACGGGCCGCGCCATCTCGACGTCGACGTCGTTGACCACGACGGTGGCGCCCTCCCGCGCGAACCGCCGCGCGGTCGCTTCCCCGATGCCGCTCCCCGCCCCCGTCACCAGCGCCACCCGCCCTTCGAGTCGCATCGAGCCTCCCTGACCTCTGCCGATCTCAGCCGCCCACGCGCGCCACGGCCACCAGCCGCGCGGCATCGAGGCCGTACGGCGCGCCATCCAGGCCGCCGTACAGCGCGATCTGGAGGAACCCCGCCTCGCGAAGCCGGTCCCGGAGCTCCGCGCCCGAGTACATCCTCAGGCGAAACCGGAGCGCGCGCACGCGATCGCCCCGGAGCAGCAGCCATTCGTTGTCGATCGCCGTCCAGTCGTCCGCCACGTCGCAGCGCTCGATCAGCACGGCGCCATCCGACAGCGTGCGCGACCGCGTGCGCTGGAAGTTCCTCGCCAGACATTCCTTGCCGACCATGTCCATCACGAGCACGCCCCCCGGGCGGAGACTCGCCCGCAGGTTCCGCAGCACGCGGAAGTCATCCTCCGGCGCCGCGAAGTACCCGAACGACGTGAAAAGGGACAGCGCCAGGTCGTAGGCAGCCGGCCGACGGAACTCCCGCATGTCCGCCTGGACCCACTCGACGTCCGCCGCCGCGAGGCGCGCCCGCTCGCGCGCTCGATCGAGGAGCAGGGCGGTCCGGTCCACGCCGGTCACTCGCAGGCCGAGCTGGGCGAGCGCGACGGCGTGACGTCCGGGCCCGCAGCAGAGGTCCAGCGCGGCCTTCCCCGCCGGCGCCGCGAGCCCCGCGAGCGTGAGCGCCTGGGCGGCCTCGCTGGCTCCCTGGCCCAGGCGCTCCTCGCTGAACATGAAGGCGGAGAAGTCGCGCCAGAGTGAGTCGTCCTCGAACCACTCGCTCATCGGAGCAAGACGCGCGTCCGCTCGGGTGACGTCACGACCGGACCGGCCCGGTCGGAGCGCTCATCGCCGCCGCGCCATGAGGGTCGCCCACTCGGCCTGGCAGACCGGCTCCCCCCGCTGATTCAGCACGGCGACCGCCATCGTGACGATCCCACGGTCCGGCTTCGACGATTCCCGCGTCTCCTTCACCGTGAGTGTCGTGTGGATCGTGTCGCCGAGCTTCACCGGCGCCGTCCATCGGATCCGGTCCATCCCGAGGAGGGCGAGCGCCGTCCCCTCGAAGAGCCCGAGCTGGTTCACCTGCCCGGTCGCGATGGCCAGGACGAGCATGCCGTGAGCGATCCGGCCCTTCGCGGGACCCTGCCGCGCGGACTCCTCGTCGGTGTGCAGCGGATTGAAATCGCCGGAGAGGCCGGCGAAGAGGTCCACCGCGCCCTCGGTGACCGTTCGGGCGGCCGTGGTGAAGGCATCGCCCACGCTGAAGTCCTCGAAGTGCCGGCCACGCGGGACGTAGCTCATCCGAGACTCGGCGGGCGGTCGAGGTCCCGACCGATGATGACCCGGAGGATCTCCGACGTGCCCCCGCCCCACAGCAGGAAGCGCGCGTCCCGGAAGTACCGCTCGACGGGGTACTCGGTCGCGAACGAGTACGACGCGAAGATCCGTGAAGCCTCGTCACAGATCCGGTTGGCCGCCTCCGACGCGAAGAGCTTCGTCATGGCAGCCTCCCGCGTGACCGGGCGCCCCTGGTCGATGCACCACGCCGCGTGATACACGAGCAGGCTCGCCGCGTGTAGCTGGGTGAGCATGTCGACGAGCCGGAAGGTCACCGCCTGGTGCTCGCCGATCGGCTTGCCGAACGTGACGCGCTCCTTCGAGTAGCGGAGGGCCGCGTCGTACGCGGCGCGGCCGAGGCCGACCGACAGCGCCCCGGTCATGACCCGGATCTCCGACAGGATGCCCCCCACCTTCTCGACCCCGCCGGTCTCGCCGCCGAGGAGATGCTCGTCGGGAACGAGCACGTCGTCGAGGATGATCTCGCCGGTGGCCGACGCCCGGACGCCCAGCTTGTCGATCTTCTTGCCGAGCGTGACGCCGGGGAACTGCCGATCGACCAGGAAGAGCGCGATGTTCTTCATGCCGCGCTCGGGCGATGTCTTGGCGGCCACCGTCAGCATGTCGGCGACGGGAGCGTTGGTGACCCAGGTCTTGGTACCCCGGAGGCGCCAGCCGCCATCGGCGCGGTGGGCCGTCGTGGCGAGGTTGCCGATGTCCGAGCCCGCGTTCGGCTCGGTCAGGGCGAACGTCGCGATCCTCTCGCCGCGGAGTGCGGGGGCGAGATAGCGCTCGCGGAGGGCGTCGCTCCCGTACTTCCAGACGAAGTGCGTCCCCATGAGGCTCTGCATGGCCGCCAGGGCGGCCACCGACATCGACCCCCGCGCGAGCTCCTCGGCAAACAGGCAGTAGGTCACGAAGTCCGCGTCGGCCCCGCCATAGGCCTCGGGATACCGGAGCGCGAGATAGCCCTGCTCGCCGAGCCGCCGAAAGAGCGCCCGGGGGAACTCTCCCGCCTCGTCGATGTCGTGGGCCACCGGTGCGACCTCGGCGTCGACGAAGCGCGCGACCCCCCGGCGGAACTCCTCCTGCTCCGGGGTCAGCCGGAAGTCCATCCCCCGTAGATATGGCACCGTGCGACGCTCGTCAAGGTCGTGGGGATCGGCCGTCGATCCGGGTGCGCCTTGACGGGCGCAAAACTCGCATACCATAGTGGGCCATCCAAGGAGGGACCGTGCGGCCTCTCGGCTCGGATCCAAAGGCTCCGTGACCCTCGCGTGATGCGGTTCTGCGTGATCGGCGCCGGCAGCATGGGCTCGCTTTATGGTGGCCTCCTCGCGCGGGCTGGCTTCGACGTGACGCTCTTCGACGTCTGGGAGGAGCACGTCGCGGCCATCCAACGGAACGGCCTGCGCCTGGACGGCATCACCGGCGATCTCCGGATCCCGGTGCGGGCGACGGGCCGCCCCGATGACGTGCCGCCCGCCGACTGCGCGATCATCCTCACCGACGCCAACTCGACGGCAGACGCGGCGCAGACGGCGCGGCGCGTGCTGAGGCCCACGGGGTTCGCCCTCACCCTGCAGAACGGCATCGGGAACGTCGAGGCCCTCAGCGAGGTGCTCGGGCGCGCCCGCGTGGTGGGCGGCACGTCCAACCACAGCGCCGCGGTCCAGGGGCCGGGGCACGTCACGCACACTCATGCGGCGCCGACGTGGATCGGCGAGCTGGACGGCCGGTCGACTCCCCGTCTCGGCGAGACCGAGCAGGCGCTGTCGAAGGCCGGCTTCACCCCGGTGGTGGTCGACAACGTGCTCGCCCACATCTGGAACAAGTTCGTCCTCAACTGCGGCATCAACGCGATCAGCGCCGTGACGGGCCTCCGGCTGGGCGAGCTGGTCCGCACGCCGCCGGTGGACGAGCTCCAGACGCGCGTGATCGACGAAGTCCTGGCAGTCGTCCGAGCCAAGGGCGTCGCCCTGACCGACCCCGACCCGATGCGGACGATCAAGGAGCACTGCTGGAAGAAGTACAACAAGCCATCCACCCTTCAGCACGTCGAGCAGGGCAAGCGAACGGAAATCGACGCGCTCAACGGGGCACTCGTGCGCGAGGCGCGGCAGCTGGGGATCCCGACGCCCTACAACGATGCCCTCAGCCTCCTGCTCAAGGGCGTCGAGAAGCACCGCGCGCAGACGGTCCGAGGCCCCGCGATCGACTACGACCGCCTCGAGGCGCAGGCGGCCACCGAACACCACTGACGCTCGGCCGGCGCGCCTGGCGGGACCGAGCAGCGATCGACCAGCAACCAACGCGGGAGGCGCGACGATGACGACGCTCCTGACCACGCCGACGATCGCGACCGATTACGCGGCGCGGTTCCCCGGCTCGATGGGGCTGTGGGAGCGCGCCCGCCGGCACATCCCGTCGGGGATCAATCACGACGTCCGGCGCGTGGTGCCGTTCCCGCTCTACATGGACCGTGCCCAGGGCTGCCGGAAGTGGGACGTGGACGGCAACGAGTTCATCGACCTTTGCACGGGCCACGGCGCCCTCATCCTGGGCCACAGTCATCCGGCGATCGTGAAGGCGATCCAGGAGCAGGCGGCGCGCTTCACTCACCCGTCAGCGCCAACGCCGCACGAGGTCCGCTGGGCCGAGCTGGTCACCCGCATCGTGCCGTGTGCCGAGATGGTCCGCTTCCTGCTCTCCGGGACCGAGGCGACCATGCTGGCGATGCGCCTCGCCCGGGGTCACACCGGCCGGGATGTGGTGGTCAAGGTGCAGGGGCACTTCCACGGCTGGCACGACTACGCGATGATCGGCTACATGCCGCCGTTCGACGTGCCCTCGTCGAACGGGGTGCCCGGAGTCATCGCGCGGACCATGCGCCCAGTCCCGCTCCACGATCTCGAAGCGATGGAAGCAGCGCTTCGTCCCGGTGACGTCGCCGCGGTGATCCTGGAGGCCGACGGGCCTCTGGCCGGGACGGTCCCCGTCCCGCCGGGGTACCTGGCGGCCGTGCGCGAGCTCACCACGCGTTACCGCACGCTTCTCATCTTCGACGAGGTGGTCACCGGCTTCCGCCTGGCGCCGGGCGGCGCCCAGCAGTACTTCGGCGTCGTGCCGGACCTGGCGACGTTCGCCAAGATCGTGGCGGGCGGCATGCCCTCGGGGGCGGTGGCGGGGCGCGCCGAGATCCTGAGCGACATCGCCTTCCGCGACGATCCCGAGTGGAACCGCCGGCAGCGGGTCCGCCACATGGGAACCTTCAGCGCGTACCCGCTCGCGGCTGCCGCCGGTGTCACGGCACTCGAGCTCCTGGCCGATGGGACACTCCAGGATCGGGCGGCCGTGCTCGCCGATCGCCTCCGGGCCGGCATGAACCAGGCGCTGACCGACGCCCACGTGGCCGGCAGCGCATACGGGTGCCGATCGATCCTGCGGATCATCGTGGGCGACGACCTGCCACTCATCCACGATCCAGCCGAGTTCGTCCAGGCGGTCCCGCCCGCGCGGCTCATCCAGAGCATCCGGCCGCCGGCGCTCCAGGCGCTCCATGGCGCCATGCTCCTGGAAGGCCTCGACGTCCTGGGCGGCAGCCACGCCTGGACGTCCGCCGTGATGACCGAGTCCGACATTGACGACGCCGTCGGCCGCTTCGCGCGGGCGCTCCATCGGGTGACGCGGGAAGGCGCGCTGACGCCGAGACAGTGACGGCCCGCACGACGCGGGCGCGAACGAGAGGAGGCGAGATCGGGCGGAGCCGAGGGCGTGGCAGTGCATGCGAGCAGTGCGGTCGGACGCATGACAACAAGGGAGGACTAGTGATGCGCTACGGGAAACGCGTGGTGCTGGCACTCGGGTTGGTCGCGCTGATGCTGGGGTCGCTCGCCGGCCCGGGAGCGGCGCAGGCCCAGAACGTGGTGAAGATCGGCGTCGAAGGGCCAATCACCGGGCCCCTGGCCAAGATGGGCCAGGAGCTCTCCAACGCCGTCAGGCTGGCCGCCGACGAGTGGAACAAGAAGGGCGGCGTGCTCGGCAAGAAGATCGAGGTCGTCGAGCTCGACGACCAGAACAACCCGCAGGCGGGCGTGTCGGCGGCGGAGAAGGCGGTCGCCGATCCCGCGGTGATGGGCGTGGTGATCGGGGTCGCGAGCGCCATCTGCATCCCGGCGTCGGAAGTGTTCGAGCGCGCGAATCTCGCGATGATCAGCCCCGGATGCAGCAACCCGAAGGTGACCGACCGGGGGCTGAAGGTGACCAACCGGGTCTGCGCGCGCGATGACCTCCAGGGACCGGCCCTGGCGATCTTCGCCATCGACGAGCTCAAGGCGAAGAAGATCGCGATCTTCGACGACGGGACGACCGGGCCGCGCGGTGGCGCGGACGAGGTGGAGAAGAAGGCGAAAGCGATGGGCGCCACGACCTATCGCTACGTGATCCGGTCCGGGGACAAGGACTTTCGCGCCGTTCTCGGCACGATCCCCAAGGACGTGGACATCATCGTGCCGGTGATCTGGGCGCCCGACGCCGCGCTCATCGCCAAGCAGCTCCCGGACGTGGGTCTGAACGTCAAGATGATCGGCCCCGACGGCCAGTTCGAGCCGGTCGATTACATCGAGGCGTCCGGCGGTGCCGCCGAGGGGAACTACGTCACCTTCTTCGTTCCGGACATGAAGAAGGTCCCGGCGGCGGTCGAGTTCGTGAAGGCCTATGAGGCCAAGTACGGATCCCTCTCCTCGTACGGGCCGCTGGCCTACGAGGCGGCCAACATCATCCTCACCGCGGTCCAGAAGGTCGGGAAGGCCGATCGCGCGGCGGTCCGCGACGCGGTGCGCGCCACGAAGGACTACCGCGGGATCCTCGGCCAGAACATCACGTTCGACGGCAAGGGGGACGTGGCCGGGGTGTCGGTCTACGTGTACCAGGTCAAGGGCAAGGGCTTCGAGTACATGAAGCCCGTCGTCGTGAAGTAGGTCCTCCAGAACCGGGATGGCGCTCTTCGAGACGGTAGGGCTGACCAAGTACTTCGGGGGACTCCGAGCACTCGACGGCCTCGACCTCCGCGTGGAGGAAGGGGAGATCGTCGGGCTGATCGGCCCGAACGGCTCGGGCAAGACCACCGTGTTCAATGTGATCACGGGGATTCACCGCGCGACCGAGGGCCGATTCACCTTCGATCACGGCAAGAAGGACCTCACAGCCCTGCCGTCTCACGCCATCACGGCCGTCGGCATCGCGCGCACCTTCCAGAATCAGCGCCTCTTCGGGCGGATGACCGTCCTGGAGAACGTGCTGGTCGCCATGCATTGCCGGACGCATGCCGGGATCGCGGGAATCCTGCTCGGCACCCCGGGCACGCGGGCCGAGAAGCGTCAGGCTCGGGAGCGCGGCATGGAGCTGCTTGCCCTGTTCGGCGAGCGCCTCCTGCCGCGAGCCGAGCACCAGGCCTGGACCCTGTCGTACGCAAACCGGCGCCGCCTGGAGATCGCCAGGGCGCTCGGCGCCGCGCCCCGCCTCCTGCTCCTGGACGAGCCCGCGGCGGGCATGAACCCAACCGAGACCCAGCAGCTGATGGGAGACATCCAGCGCATCCGCGACCGGGGCACCGCCATCCTGCTCATCGAGCACGACATGCGCGTCGTGCGCGGCATCTGCGAGCGGGTCGTGGCGCTGGACCACGGCCTGAAGATCGTGGAGGGCAGCTTCGAGGAGGTGCGGAGCAACCCCGCGCTTCTCGAGGCATACCTCGGCCGGCGAGCCGCCCATGCTTAAGCTGAGCGACGTCGTGACGTACTACGGCGCCCTCCAGGCGCTCAAGGGCGTGACGCTCGAGGTACGCCAGGGCGAGATCGTGTGCCTGCTCGGCGGGAACGCTTCCGGGAAGTCCACGACGATGAAGACGATCCTCGGGATGGTGCGTCCGAGCGCCGGCCGCGTGGAGTTCGAGGGACAGCGCATCGATCAGCTCCCCACGGAACTGGTCGTGCGGCGGGGCATCTCGCTCGTGCCGGAGGCTCGCCGGATCTTCGGGCGCATGACCATCTGGGAGAACCTGGCCATGGGGGCCCTCGTCCGGCGCGGCGCGCCGGCGGCCGAGGCGAACGAGGACCTCGAGCGTGTCTACACGCTCTTTCCCCGACTCCGGGAGCGCGCGAAGCAGCTGGGGGGGACCCTGTCGGGCGGCGAGCAGCAGATGCTGGCGATCGGGCGGGCACTCATGGCGCGCCCGAGGCTCCTTCTGATGGACGAGCCGTCGATGGGACTGGCCCCGGCGCTCGTCGACCAGGTCTTCGACATCATCCAGACGATCAACCGGCAAGGCACGACGATCCTGGTGGTCGAGCAGAACGCCGCGGTCGCCCTCGGCATTGCCAGTCGCGGGTATGTGCTCCAGAACGGCCGGATCGTGGTCCATGACTCCGCGGAGACCTTGCTCCGAGCGGACCACATCCGCCGGGCTTACCTGGGGGAGAACTGACGGTGGACGTCCTTCACATCCTGCCTCAACAGCTCGTCTTCGGCCTCGCGCTCGGTACCGTCTACGGCCTGATCGCCCTCGGCTACACGATGGTCTACGGGATCCTCTTCATGATCAACTTCGCCCACGGCGACGTCTTCATGATCGGGTCCTATCTCGGCTGGGGCGTCCTGATGGCGGTCATCAACGCGAAGATCAGCGGGCTTCACCCCCTCTGGGTGGTGCCACTCATGCTCCTGATCGCGATGGTGGGCACCGGGCTCCTCGGGGCGGGAATCGAGCGCTTCGCCTACCGGCCGCTGTATGCCCGCGGCGCCACCCGGCTCGGGCCTCTGATCAGTGCGGTGGGGGCCTCCTTGTTCCTCCAGAACGCGGTGATGCTAGGCATGGGCGCGCGCATGAAAGTCTACCCGACGTTCCTGCTGTTCCCGCGCACGTGGCGGATCCAGGTTGCGGGCGTGAACATCTCGGTGCTCCTCCTGGTCATGATGGGCGTGGCCTTTCTGATGATGTGGGGGCTCCACCTGGTCGTCCAGCGCACGACCCTCGGCCGCTCGATGCGGGCCGTGGCCGAGGATCGCGAGATGGCGGCGATCATGGGAGTCAACGTCCGTCGCGTGATCGCGCTCACCTTCTTCCTCGGCTCGGCGCTCGGCGGGGGCGGCGGCGTGCTGGTCGGGCTCTACTACACGCAGATCGACTTCTACATGGGCTACTCGGCGGGCCTGAAGGCGTTTACGGCGGCCGTGCTCGGAGGAATCGGCAACATCCGGGGCGCCATGCTCGGGGGCCTGGTGCTCGGCGTCATCGAGAGCCTCGCCGTGACGTTCGTCAACCCGGCATTCAAGGACGTCATCGCCTTCCTCGTCCTGATCTCCACCCTCGTGTTCCGGCCCACCGGGCTTCTCGGCGAGTCCCTGCCCGACTGGGAGAAGGTATAGCGATGGGGGGGGCCTCGAGGCGGCTCGCGCTCGGCCTGGGACTCCTCGCCGTCGCCCTCGTCGCGCCGCTCGTCTCGCCGAATGACTACGTCACCGGGATCCTGACGCGCATCTGCCTCTATGCCACGCTGGCCCTCGGTCTCAACATCGTCGTGGGGTTCGCCGGATTGCTCGACCTCGGCTACGTGGCGTTCTTCGGAATCGGCTCCTATCTCTTCGCCTTCCTCGCCTCCCCGCACTTCGGGATCCATCTCCCGTTCGTCCTGGCCCTGCCGATCATCGTCGCTGCAACCGCGCTCTCCGGAATCCTGATCGGGGCGCCGACGCTCCGTCTCAGAGGCGACTATCTGGCCATCGTCACGCTCGGTTTCGGGGAGATCACCTACCTCCTGCTCATCAACCTCGACCGGCCCCCGTTGAACATCACCGGCGGCCCGAACGGCATCATCGCCATCGATGCGCCGTCATTCGCGGGGTTCGTCTTCTCGCGGAACATCGAGTACTACTACCTGTTCCTCGTCGCCCTCCTCCTCGTCCTGGCCGCCTCGGCTCGGTTGCGCGACTCCCGGATCGGCTGGGCGTGGCAGGCGATCCGCGAGGACGAGCTCGCCGCCCGAGCCATGGGGATCAACACGACGGTGGCCAAGCTCCAGGCGTTCGCGATCGGCGCCGCCTTCGCCGGGATCGGCGGCGCCTTCCTCGCCTCGTGGCAGCGATCGGTGTTCCCCGACAACTTCCTGTTCACCGAGTCGGTGAACATCCTGGCGATGGTGATCCTCGGGGGCATGGGAAACCTGACCGGGGTCGTCCTGGGCGCGGTGCTGCTCGTCGCGTTTCCGGAGATCTTCCGGGACTTCCAGGTCTACCGGATGCTCGTCTTCGGCCTTCTGCTGATGGTCCTCATGATCTTCCGCCCGAACGGGCTGCTGTCGGTCCAGGCCCGGCGCGAGGAGGAGCCCGCGGCCGGCGTTGTCGCGAAGGAGGAAGCCGAAGCCGCGCCTTGAGGGCCAATCCAACTCACTGGCCGCTCGGGGGATTCGTCCTCAGCCGTCGCCCGGTGAGCCTCGGGCCGCTCGAGTCAGTCCGGGGCATCAGGTCCTGCCCCGACGCGCGACCCTGCGGCGGACGCCGACTCAGACCTTGATCTTCGGAAGCCCCGTCAACGCCGCCTTCACCTGTTCCGCCGGATACTCGAAGTCCTCGAGCTTGCCCGTCATGTAGCGCTCGTACGCCGAGAGGTCGAAGTGGCCATGGCCGCAGAAGTTGAAGGCGATGACCTTCCGGTCCCCGGCGGCCTTGCAGCGGAGCGCCTCGTCGATGACGACGCGGATCGCGTGCGCCGCCTCGGGAGCCGGCAGGAACCCCTCGGCCCGCGCGAACGTCAGTGCGGCCTCGAAGGTCGGGTTCTGGTGCACGGCCACCGCCTCGATCACCTTGTGGTCGTAGAGCGCGCAGACGAGCGGCGCCATCCCGTGATAGCGGAGCCCGCCGGCGTGGATGGGCGCCGGGATGAACGAGTGGCCGAGCGTGTACATCTTGACCAGCGGCGTCATCTGGCCGGTGTCGCCGAAGTCGTAGACGTACTCGCCCTTGGTGAGGCTCGGGGCCGCGTGCGGCTCGACGGCGATCACCCGCAGGTCCTTCCGCTTCCCGGTGAGCTTGTCCTGGAGGAACGGGAACGTGAAGCCACCGAAGTTCGAGCCGCCGCCGATGCAGCCCACCAGGATGTCCGGACGATCGCCCGCCATCTCGAGCTGACGCTGCGCCTCGAGGCCGATCACCGTCTGGTGGGTGAGCACGTGGTTCAGCACCGAGCCCAGTGAGTACTTGGTGTCCTCGCGCTGGGCGGCCTCCTCGACCGCCTCCGAGATCGCGATGCCGAGGCTTCCCGGCGACTGCGGATCCTTGGCGAGCACCGCGCGGCCGGCGGCCGTCTCCATCGACGGGCTCGCGACGACCTTGCCGCCCCAGGTCTCCATCATGATCCGCCGGTACGGCTTCTGGTCGTAGGAGACGCGGACCATGTACACCTTGCACTCGATCCCGAAGAGCTGGCACGCGAAGGAGAGCGCCGATCCCCACTGCCCCGCGCCGGTCTCGGTGGTGATGCGCCGGACGCCTTCTTGGTGGTTGTAGTAGGCCTGCGCGACCGCGGTGTTCGGCTTGTGGCTGCCGGCGGGCGAGACGCCTTCCCACTTGTAGTAGATGCGCGCGGGCGTCCCGAGCGCCTTCTCCAGACGGTGCGCGCGGTAGAGCGGCGTCGGCCGCCACAGACGGTAGACGTCGCGGACGGGCTCGGGAATGTCGATCCAGCGCTCCTGGCTCACCTCCTGCTTGATGATCTCCATCGGGAAGAGGGGCGCCAGATCCTGGGGCCCGATCGGCTGGAGCGTCCCGGGATGGATGACCGGCGGGAGCGGCGCCGGCAGGTCCGCCTGGATGTTGTACCAGCGGCTCGGTAGGTCCTTCTCGTCGAGCACGAACTTGGTCTGGGCCACGGGAACCTCCTTCAGGATTGGCAGAGCTCGCGGGACAGCGACTCGGCCGGAATGGCGTCCGCCGGTCAGCGGCCTTTCAGGGCCCGGCGTGCCTCTTCGGTGGCGTCGCTGTCCGGGAAATCGCGAACGAGCTGATTCCAGGCCTGCCGCGCGTCGGCCTCTCGCTTCTGGGCGCGATAGGCCAGGCCGAGGCGGAGGAGAGCCTGGGGCGTGTCCTTGCCCTTCGGGGCGAGATCGACCGCCTTCCGATACTCGAGCGACGCCCGCTCGAAGTCACGCGCCGCGTAGTACGCCTCGCCGATCCGGAACTGCGCAGACGCCACGAGTGGATCCGCGGGATACGTCTGGACCAGCTCCTCGAAGTCCAGCACCGCCTGACCCTGCTCGCCCTTGTTCCAGTTGTCCATCCCGCGATCGAACAGGGCGCGAGCTCCGAGCGAGCCAGCGGGGGCCGAGCTCGCCGGTGCGCTGCTCTTCGCGGTGCGAGGCGGCGCAGACGCCTTGGGGTCGGCGCTGGGTGGCGCGGCCTTCGCCACGCGCGTGGCATCGTCGGCGGCCGTCTTCGGCGAAGACTGGACGCGCGCCGCATCCGTCCGCTTGGGGGTCGTGGCCGCGCCGTCCGTCGGTGCGCGCTCCGTCGGCGTCGCCCGCGCGGGACCGAGCATCGCGGGCGGTGTGAGGCCGGCCCCCGCCGCGGCCGCGGACCGGCTGCTGTCCGGCGAGGACGCGGTCGACCACGACTCGTCGGCCGGACGCGCCGGCGCCGCCGCCGCGGGCGCGCGCCCCGCCGCGCCGCCCTTCGCCCCGGCCGCCGGCGGCGCGCCGTCGAGGATCCGGGACAGCTGGCTCTCCAGTCCGCCGAGGCTCAGCTCGATGCGGCGGAGCGACTGCCCCAGCTCGGTCGCGCGCTTCTCCAGGAGGTCGATGCGCCGCGCCTGGGCGTCCAGCACCTCGACCTGGCGCTGCATGTCGTTGCGGGCCGACGCCTCGATCGCCTTCTGCACGGCGTCGAACTCCGCCCGGGTCTCCTGCGCGACGCGGTCGGCGTGCTCCGTGTCGGCCCGTTGGGCCGCGTCCAGGCGCGCGCGGAGATCGGTGATGTCGGCGCGCAGCCGGTCCACGTCCTGGCGAAGCGCGGCGGGCGACTCGGGGGGCAGCGCCTTCTCGGCCGCCGCCTTGTCACCGGCGGACCGCGAGCCGCCGAAGAGACCGCAGCCCCCAGCCAGGCCCACCGTCAGGACTGCCAGGACCAGGACGGCGGAGCTCGGCCAGCGGCCAGACGCGCGCGGGCCATGCGCACGTCGTGCCGACCGTCGCCCCGCTCGACTCGATGTCACGCGCACGGTTGGAACCGTAGCACCGCGGCCGTTTCGGGGTCAACCAATCGGCCCTCGATCGACGTGTCTCGGACCGCAGCGCAGCGCGCCGCGCCGGCGGCCATCTGGCCCCGAAGGTCTCCGCCTGGCCGCCCGCGGCGGCGCCGCGGTAAGCTGACTCCGTGGCCGGCGCGACGCCGTCTCGTCTCCGCGTCCGACACCCGCTCCCCGCGGCGCGCTGGCCGACGCGGGAGGAGGCCGCCCGCGCCCGCTGGTTCACCCCCGTGCGCCTGGGCCCGGGCTGCGTGGCCGCCGACCGCACGTGGGTTCCCGCGATGGTCCCGTGGCGGGCGACCGAGGACGGTCACGTCACCGCCGAGGTGCTCGAGTGGTACGGCCGATTCGCCGAGGGTCAGCCCGGTGTGCTGGTCGTCGAGGCCACCGGCATCCGCGACGTCCCGAGTGGCCCGCTCCTCCGCATCGGCAGCGATCGCTTCGTCCCGGGGCTGCGCCGCCTGGTCGAGGTGGTGCGTGAGCGCAGCGAAGGCCGCACGCGGCTCTTCATCCAGGTCATCGACTTCGTCGCGGTCCGGCGGCGCCCGGAGCCGGCGACGTATTTCACGCGCTATCTCGAGATCGGGGTCGACCTCCGCCGCCGGCTGGCCCGGATGACCGGTGACGATCGCTGGCGGGACCCGGCCGTCACGCCGGACCACGAGGTACGCGCCTGCCTGGCCGGAGCAGAGCGGCCGGTCGTCGAGACGGTGCTTGCCACGCGCGAGCTGGAAGCGCTCGACTACGGCTACCGCGAGCGGATCGGGGATCTTCATCTGCCTCACATCCGCGACCTGCCCCGGGTCTTGCCGGATCTCTTCGCCGATGCGGCGCGGCGAGCTCTCGAGGCCGGATTCGACGGCGTCGAGCTCCACTACGCGCACGCCTACACGATGGCGTCCTTCATCTCGCGGCTCAACGATCGGACCGACGGATATGGCGGCGCCCGACCGGCGCGCGCGCGGCTCCCGCTCGAGGTGCTGCACGCCGTCCGGAGCCGGGTGGGCGCCGACTACGTGGTCGGCATCCGCTACCTCGGTCACGACGTGGTCGCGGGCGGCAACGACGTGGACGACGCGGTCTGGTTCGGCCTCCGCTTCGCCGAGGGCCGCGCCGACTACCTGTCGGTGTCGAAGGGCGGTCGCTTCGAGGACGCCCGTCAGCCCAAGGTCGGGGAGGCCGTCTATCCCTACACCGGCGAGTCCGGCTACGAGTGCATGCCGACGGTGATCTCGGACTCGCGCGGTCCGTTCGGCCGGAACGTGCCGCTGGCGGCGGCGATCCGGACGGCGCTCCGGACGGCGGGCCACGGGACTCCCGTCGTGACCAGCGGCGGCATCTCGACCTTCGACCAGGCGGAGGCCATCCTGGCGCGCGGCGAGGCCGACATCGTCGCGGCCGCCCGGCAGACGCTCGCCGACCCGGACTGGTTCCGCAAGATGCGCCTCGGCCACGGCCATCTCGTCCGTCGCTGCGAGTTCACCAACTACTGCGAGGGCCTGGACCAGCGACACAAGCAGGTGACGTGCAAGCTCTGGGATCGCAGCTTCCCCGACGGCGAAGACAACGTCAGGCTTGCCGCCGACGGGCGGCGTCGACTCGCCGCGCCGTCGTGGAGCCCTCCGGCCGTCGGCGGAGAGGGCGGACTCGCCACACCGTCCGGGAGTCAGCGCCCAGCCCGGTGAGGACGGCCGGGGCCCCGGCGAGCGCGAGAAGAGCGGGGGCGGCCGATCAGTTCCGGTGGTGGTGCGACGCCCGCCGACGCGCGTCGCGCCACCGGCGCCACCGGCCCGCGCCCTCGACTCGACTGCCCAGGAGGAGCGCCGGCACCGAGAGCACGATGACCACCACCAGAGCCGCACCGAGCCACCGATTGGCACCGGGCCCGAACCACGCGACCGCGCTCTGCTGAATGATCAGCGCGATCAGCACCGCACCGGACCAGAACAGCGCTCGACGACCCATGGCCCGCCGTCTTCTCTCCTGGAGGGACGATCGGAAATCGCTCATACACCGTAGGGCGGCCGGCCCGGGTCGCGCAAGAGGGCGCCGGGCGCGGGCGCGCCAGGCCGTGCGCGGGACGGACTCGCCCCTCAGGACGCCCCGGGCGGCAGATGCTCGGCGAACCACTCGAGCAGGATCCGGAACCGCGCGAGCCGGTGCCGAGGCCGGCCGGAGCGCGAGAGCTCGTGATTCTCGTCGGGGAACCGCACGAAGCGGACCGGGCGCTTGAGCTTCTTCAGCGCGACGTAGAGCTGCTCGGCCTGCTCCATCGGGCAGCGGAGGTCGCTCTCGGAGTGGAGGATCAGGAGCGGCGTGTGGATGTCGCGCGCGTAGGACAGCGGCGAGCGCTCGACGTACCACTTGAGATCTTCCCACGGTGGCCGGCCGAGGCCGTGGGCCTCCTGGAACCAGAAGCCGATGTCGCTGGTCCCGTACATGCTCCACATGGCGTTGACCGCGCGCTCGGAGCACGCGGCGCGAAAGCGACCCGTGTGGCCGACGATCCAGCTCGTCATGAAGCCGCCGTAGCTCCCGCCCATGACCCCGAGCCGGTCGGGGTCGAGGAAGTCGAAGCGCCGGAGCGCCTCGTCGAGGCCGCCCATGACGTCCTGGTAGTCTCCCCCGCCCCAGTCGCCCACGACCGCTCGCGCGAACGCCTCGCCGTAGCCGCGACTGCCGCGCGGGTTCACGTACACGACGGCATAGCCCGCCCCCGCGTACACCTGGAACTCGTCGAAGAAGCGATGACCGTAGTGGCTCGCGGGCCCGCCGTGGACGTTGAGGAGCACCGGGTAGCGACGCCCCGCCTTCCGCTCGAACGGCGGCATCACCCAGCCGTCGACGGAGAAGCCCGCGCGCTCGAACCGGAAGCGCTCCGGCCTTGAGAGCGCCACCTCCGCCCGCCAGTCCCGGTTGAGATCGGTGAGCCGACGCTCGCCGGTCCCGTCGGCGCGGCAGACGAAGACCTCTGCCGGCGCGGTGTCGTCGGTGGCGGTGAACGCGATCAGCGCGCCGTCGGCCGAGGGAGAGAAGCCGGTGACTTGGCGGGTCCCGCCGATGAGGCGCTCCGGGGCGCCGTCCCGCGTCGCCGTGAGCCGATAGACGGGCACGTCGCCCTCGTCGTCCGCCTGGAAGAGGAGCGCGCCGGTCCGCCCGATCCACTGGGGCCCGAGGGCGTCCATCATCGACTCGCAGTTCCGGTCGAAGGCCGCGGTGCGGCACACCGACGCCCCGCCGTCGACGGTCACCGTGTACACCCGGGAGTGACGCGAGACGCCGCGGGGATCGGCGTGGCCGAGGTAGGCGATCGTCCGGCCGTCGGGCGAGAACGCCGGGAATGAGGCCGGCCCTTCGGTCCGGGTGATCTGGCGGGGCTCGCCGCCGTCGAGCGACACGAGGAACACGTCGGTCGCGTTGTCCTCGTCGCGGTCCGCGTGTCTGGCGGACACGAAGGCCAGGTGCCGGCCGTCCGGCGCCCACGCCGGGTGATGATTCTCGAACGGCCCGGTGGTGAGCTGCCGGGCGGGGCCGCCGTCACGCGCGACCACGAAGACCTGCTGCGGCCGGTCGTAGACGAAGCCCACGCCGTTCGACTTGTACTTCAGGATGTCGATGGTCCGCGGCGGCTTCGACCGCTCGCGCTCCTCCTCGTCCGCCGGCTCCTCCCATCCTCCGACCCGTGACACGAAGGCGAGCCAGCGTCCGTCCGGAGACCAGACCGGGCTCGTCACCCCCGGCTTGAGGTTGGTGAGCCGCATCGGCTCGCCGCCGTCGGCCGGCATCACGTGGAGCTGGCCCTTCTCCTTCTTCTCGCGCTCGGAGACGAACGCGAGCCACCGCCCGTCGGGGGACCACCGGGGCGCGGTGTCGCGCCGGGAGCCGCGCGTGAACTGGCGGGGCTCTCCGCCATCGATGTCCACGATCCAGATGTTCGAGAGGTACTCGTCCCGCGCCTCGGACAGCGTGGTCGCGACGAAGGCGATGCGCCGGCCGTCGGGATGGAAGTGGGGATCGCTGACGAAGCGGATCCGAAAGAGGTCCTCGGGAACCATGGGGCGGCGGGCCGGCTGGGTCATCGGCGTCCTCTTGGCGGTTTGGCTCGAGGTCTCGCGCGAGGCGACGGACGGCAGTCTACCATCGCGGCGTCGGCGCGGGGATGCGGCGCCCCGTCTCGCGTAGGAGCGAGGGACGATCCGGACGCTCCGAGGGGTCGCCGACCGCAGGGAGGATCCAGCGGTGCGGCCGGTCCCCGGACCCCGCCGCGGGGTCCGGGAACTCGGGGCCGTGTGATCCGCTACTGGGACGCGACGGGCTTGATCTTGCCTCCGCTCTTCTCGTATGCCTCGACGGCCTTCTTCAGATCGCTGTACTGCTCGCACGGGAAGAAGCAGAGCTTGTCGAGACGCGCGAGATGCTCCTTGGCCTTGGGGAGGTTGTCGAGCTGGAGATACGCCTCCCCGATGTACTCGTGGGCGCCGCGGTGCTTGGGATCGATGGTGAGCGCCTTCTCGTAGATCGGGATCGCCTTCGCCGGATCGCCGTTCTTGCGAGTGGCGTAGGCCAGCATGTTGTAAGCGTCGGCATTCGTGCCGTCCCGGGCGATCGCCTTCTCGAACAGCGGGATCGCCGTAGCGTACTGCTTGCCGTCGACCGCCTTCATGCCGGCCGCGTAGTCGGGATCGGCCGGCTTCTCGGGCTTCTCCCCCGCGCCGCCGCCACCGCCACCCCCGCCCCCGCCGCCGGAGTCGGCGCGTACTCCGGAGGGGCAGGTCATCAGTACGAGCGTCACGAGCCCCACGCCAAGGGCCCGCAGCACGAACGCTACCCAGGCCGACCGTCGTCCGTTCATGGTCTGTCCTCCAGCCTCACGGGCGCATGGTGGCGCACGGTATCTTCGCCAATGTAACGCGGGAGCTCCCCGGCACGTTCCCCGTCCTCATGCTGGCGCCTCTGCCTTGACCCGCCCCCGCGGCCAGGCCTACAGTCGCGCCTGTCACACCATTGCAACGTCGGACATCTCCAGGAGGGCCTGAATGCGGTTCCCGCTGACCGCCGAGCAGGAGGCCATCCAGACTCGGGCGCGCGCGCTCGCCGACCAGGAGTTCCGGGAGCGCGCCGCGCGCTGGGACGAGCGCGAGGAGTACCCCTGGGAGAACGTGAAGCAGCTGGTCGAGGCGGGCCTGATGGGGATGACGGTCCCCCCCGCCTACGGCGGCCAGGGCCGTGCGATCCACGACGTGATCCTCGCGATCGAGCAGGTCGCGCGCGTCTGCGGCGTGACCGGGCGGATCCTGGTGGACTCGAACCTCGGGCCCGTCGGCGCGATCGTCCACTACGGCACCGAGGCCCAGAAGCGGAAGTACCTGCCCCGCGTGGTCCGCGGAGACAAGCCGGCCATCGCCATCACCGAGCCCGAGGCCGGCTCGGCCGCCTCCGACCTCGCGACGCGCGCCGAGCGCGACGGCGACGCGTGGATCGTGAACGGCGTGAAGCGCTGGATCACCGGCGCGGGCGTCTCGCAGACCTACGTGGTCTTCTGCCGCTTCGACGGCCGCCCGGGACCGGACGGGATCGGCGCCCTGATCGTCGAGGCCGACACGCCGGGCCTGACCGTCACGCGACGGGAGCGCGCGATGGGAATGCGCGGGATTCCGGAGGGCGAGGTGGTGTTCGATCGCTGCCGGATTCCCGGCGACAATCTGCTCCTGCCCGCCGGCGGGTTCAAGCGACTCATGTCCGCCTACAACGGCCAGCGGCTCGGCGCCGCGACGGTCGCGCTCGGGCTGGCGCAGGGAGCGCTCGAGGCAGCCGTCCAGCACGCGGGCGCGCGCGAGCAGTTCGGCCAGCCGATCGGCCACTTCCAGGGGCTCCGCTGGATGGTCGCCGACATGGCGCTCCAGGTGGAGGCGGCCCGGCAGCTCATTTACCGCGCGGCGGCCAATGCCGGGCACGGGCTGCCCGACATGACCGAGGCGGCCATGGCCAAGATCCTGGCCAGCGAGACGGCGATGCGCGTCACCAACGACGCGCTCCAGATCTTCGGCGCGAGCGGCTACTCCCGCGATCTCCCGCTCGAGCGGATGGTGCGGGACGCCCGCATGTTCACGATCGGTGGCGGGACGGTCCAGATGATGCGAAACGTGGTCGCCGGCGCCTGGCTCGGTCGCGCGGGCGAGCCGGGCCTCTGATCCTCCCCGTGCGAACCGACGCGTACGGGCTGCCGGCCACGACCGCGATGGCGCCGGCGCTCGCCCGTTACGACGAGGGCGTGCGCGCGCTCCTCGGCTGGGGCCGGAGCGCGCTCGAGTCGTTTCGCGACGCGTCAGCGCGCGATCCGGGTCTCGCGCTGGCTCACGCCGGCGCGGCCGTGTGCCTCTTCCTCGAGGAGCGCTTCGCGCCGGCCCGCGAGTCGGCCGACGCTGCCCGCAGCGCGGCGTCGACCCAGACGCCCCGGGAGCGGAGCCACGTCGAGGCGGTCGCCCTCCTGGTCGGGGGGCGCCCGGCCCAGGCAGAGCGCCAGATGCGAGAGCACCTCGACGCGTGGCCGCGCGACGTGGTCGTCCTCCAGCGCCTCTACTTCATCTGGTTCTGGCAGGGCCGCTTCCCGGAGATGCTCGAACTGACCTCTCGCGTCCTCCCGGCTTACGGCGACGATTCGTTCGTCCTGGGGCTCCACGCGTTCGCCCTCGAGCAGGCCGACCGCTGCCGCGAGGCCGTGGGCGCGGCGGAGACCGCGATCGCCCGGAACCCGGAGGACGCCTGGGCGGTCCATGCGCTCGCGCACGCGCTCTACGAGCTGGCCGCGTTCGACGAGGGCGTCGGCCGGCTGCCGCCTGCCATCCATCCCTGCCAGCGGCTCAACTGGTTCCGGAACCACCTCGTCTGGCACCTGGCGCTGATGCACCTCTCGCGCGGCGATTACGCGCGCGCTGTCGGTATGTCGCGCGCGGCCTTCGAGCGCGCCCCGTCGGCGATCGCGGGGGACCTCCACGACTCCATCGCGCTCCTCTGGCGACAGGATCTCATCGGGCTGCCCGTCGGGGCGCGGTGGCGGCCGTTCGCCGCGATCGCGCGCGAGCGGCTCGACCGGCAGGGCCTCCTGTTCCACGCCGCCCACCTGGGAATGGCGCTCGCCGGCGCCGGGGACTGGGCGACCTCCGAGACCCAAATCGGGATGCTGCGGCAGCGTGTCGCCAAGGACTCGACGGGACTCGTGGGCGACGTGCTGATCCCGCTCGTCGAGGGGCTCCAGGCGTTCGCGCGCCAGGAGTACCGGACGGCCATCGACCGGATCGAGCCGTTGCGGCCGCGAATCGTCGAGCTCGGCGGCAGCCGCGCCCAGCGCGACGTCTTCCACGACACCTTGCTCGAGGCGTGCTTCCGCGCCGGCGACGGGGACCGAGCCACGCGGCTGCTCGCCGAGCGTGTCGCCCGTCGCCCCGACCACTACTGGCTCCACCGCCGCCGCCCGGCGGCCTGACCGCTCGAATCCCGGAGTCGGACCGGACTCAGCCCGCGGCCCGCGCCGCCGCCGGCTTCCTCAATGCGCACCGGCCAGTCTCGATCCAGCCGGACGGCATCGTGACGACCGGGCCGCTTACCCCTGCTCCCGCACGCAGAGCGAGGTGATCGCGCCCGCGCCCCGGTAGGGCAGATGGACCTCGACCCGCACCGCGCGGCCGGCTCGGCCCCCCAGCGCCAGCTCCGTCGCGCCGGCGGAGAACGTGAACAAGGTCCGTCCCGCCCACGCCCACTCGGGCACCGGCCGCGCTTCGGTCACCGGCCGCCAGGCGCTGCCATCTTCGGTCAGCCCGATCCCCAGGATTTCGGCGTCGCGGGTCGACACCCGTGGATGCTCGAGCCGCATCGTCCCGACCCGTATCGCAGTGGACCACCGACCCTCCACGACGTAGCGCGCGCCCCTCCCGTCCGCGTCGGCGGTCTCGGCGGTCACGCGCCAGTCCGCCGGACGGCAACGCCCCGCCGACACCAGCGGCCCGATCGGCTGGATCAACCGATAGGACCCGAGCGCCTCTGACGTCACGCGCACGCCCGCGGCCGAGAGCCGGGCCTCGGCGTCCGCCGCGTCCTCGGCCGGCACCATCGCCGCATCCGTGTCCCGGAGCCGGATGCGCGCATAGAGCTGCATCGGCGGAGCGAAGCCATGGCTGTTCAGGACGCCGTTCGACGGGAGCGTCTCGATCGCGCCGCGCGTCGCCATCGCGATCCGCGCGGACACCACGGGGTCGGCGAGGAGGCGCGTCACGCCGCGGCCGCGCAGCGCGCGGAGGAGCGCATCGAGATCGAGATCCGTCCCGGGGGGCGGAGCGGCGGCCTCGTAGGCGTAAAGCTCGCCCACCATCCCCACCCCGACCGAGCCCGGCTCGAGCGGGCGGACCCGGAGGTACCGCACGGGCCGGGACGCCAACGCCAGCTCGAGCCAGCCGTTGCGGGGGCGGAACACCGGTCGCGGCCCCATGACGTACCCGAGCTCTCCGACCTCGGTCGGGGTGATACCGAGCCGCTGCCAGGCGACCCCGTCGAGCGAGCCCGCGACCTCGAGCGGCACGAGCACGTCGACGGACGCGGTGGGCCAGACGACAAGGCGAGCCACCGGGCGGGGCGCGCCGAGATCCAGGACGAGCTGACCCGCCTCGGCCTCGTCGAGCCGCCGCGGCGGCCACACGGTGCCGAGATCGCCGTCCGCCGCAGCCGGGGGCCCGTCGCCCTCGCCGACGGCGCGCCAGCTCGCCCGTGACAGGAGCCGATAGGCGCGCTCGGGCACGCGCACGTCCTCGTAGAGCGACTCCTCGCCGAACTGCGTGACGGTCGCGGTGGCGCCGAGCATCTGGAGGTTCGATGGAATCCGCGCGCCGCGGTGGGACGCGAGGAGCGACACGCGCTCCGCCGCGTCGGCGGGGGCCGCCGCGGGATAGTAGACCTCGGTCTCGAGGGCCGAGATGCGCGGCCGGCTGAGGAGAAACTGCCAGCGGAGGCTCTCCATGGGATCGTCCACCAGGAGGGCCTCGGCGCTCCGGGCCTCGAGATGGCGCCCGAGGGCCCTCTGGGCCGTCATCTCGGCGGCGCGGCGCGCCCGCTCCTCCGCGCGCAACGGCCAGAAGTAGACGAAGTTGGTCCAGAGGTTGAACGCGAGGACGAGCCCCAGCACGATGGCCGCCGCCCAGCGGGACCGTCGCGCGAGGCCGGCGATCCCCGCCCCCAGGAAGATCAGCAGCGGGATGTACGCGGGCAGAAGGTAGCGCCCTCGGGACATCTGCTGCAGCAGATTGAACGTGGACGCATAGAGCGCGGCGTAGGTGGCGAGGAGCGTCAGCAAGAGCAGCCAGGCGCCGAGACCACGTCGCGTCAGCCGACCGCGCCGCGCTGCCCGGAGCGCCTCGACCCCCGCCCACCCGACCGCCGTCAGGTACGCGATGCCGCAGAGTCCGAGGGCCAGCTGGCGAAGCGGCGTGTTCGGCTCCCAGTAGTACGTGCCCACGACGAGCGGCACCGCGTTGGCCAGGAACTCCGACATGCGGGCCCACGAGAGGTCGAGGTCGGCGCGGAGAAAGCGGTGGGCGGAGCCGAGATTCCCGGGGTCGGGGTGCGTGAGGTAGAAGAGCCAGGCGGGCAGATTCCCCACCAGGAACCCCGCGGCGAACAGGCCCCCCTCTCGCCGGATCGGCCACCGGGGATCCCGCCAGAGCCACACCAATCCGATCGGCCCCAGCACGACCACCGTCTTCATGTTGGTCCAGCAGGCCAGCCCCGCCACGAAGCCGAGGCACGCCGCCGCCCGTGCCCGCCGCCCTCCCGCCGGCGACTCGAGGACCACGAGCGCCAGCAGCAGCAGCACCACCCCGAAGGTGTTCGTCTCGAAGTGCGGCTCCGCCACCGTGCTGTAGTACGTCAGGAGAAACGGCGGCACCGCCGCCAGCAGGAGCGTCAGCCGCGCCGCCATCTCTCCGTACAGCCGGCGTGCCAGCACGTAGAGACCGAGCGGGAACAGGAGCGACCACGCGACGGCGTGGAGGCGCACGAGCAGCACCGACGGTCCGAACACGAACAAGGCCGGAACCAGGTGGGCGCCGTTCAGCGACCCCATGAAGGCCTGTCGGTAGAAGAAGACCGGCCAGTTCTCCCCGTGGAGCATGTGCTTGGCCATCAGGGCCACCGTGGCGTCGTCGCCGGAGATGTTCTGGTAGAACATCGCCGACACCCGCACCAGCGCGGCCAGGAGAAGCAGCGCGGCGACGAGCCAGCGTGGTCGAGCCGAGGGCGCGGCGGGCGGCTCGGAGTCTAGCGCGGCCGTGGGCTGTAGCTCTTGACGGACAGGTACTGGTCGGGCCACCGGAGGTCGACGTTCTGATCGCGGGCGGCGTGGCGCGTCCAGTAGGGGTCGTAGAGGTGGCCGCGGGCCAGGACGCACAGGTCGGCGCGGCCGGCGGCGAGGATAGAGTTGGCGTCCGCGTAGGTGGAGAGGTTGCCGACCGTCATCGTCGCGATGCCGGCCTCGTGTCGGATCCGGTCGCTGAACGGCGTCTGGTAGAGCCGGCCGTAGACGGGCTTCTGGTGCGGCACCGTCTGGCCGGTGGACACGGTGACCGCGTCGCAGCCGTGAGCCCGGAGCCGCGCCGCGATCCGGACCGCGTCATCGGGGGTCGTGCCGCCCGGCGCCCAGTCGGTCGCCGAGATCTTCACGGAGATCGGCTTGCCGGCCGGCCACGCGGCCCGCACCGCGTCGAGGACCTCGAGCGGAAACCGGAGCCGGAGCTCGAGCGGCCCCCCGTAGGCGTCCGTGCGCAGGTTGGTCAATGGCGAGATGAAGCTCGCGAGGAGGTAGCCGTGGGCCATGTGGAGCTCGAGCATGTCGAAGCCGGCGGCGTCAGCCATCCGGGCGGCTTCGGCGAACTGGTCGCGCACGCGGGTCATGTCGGCCCGGGCCATCTCGCGCGGGACCTGGCTGTACGGGAAGTACGGGAGCGGCGACGCCGAGATGAGGGGCCAGTTGCCCTCATGGAGCGGCTCGTCGATCCCGTCCCACATCCGTCGCGTCGAGCCCTTGCGCCCGGCGTGGGCCAGCTGGAGGGCGATGCGCGCCGGCGTGTGCCGGTGGACGAAGTCGACGATGCGCTTCCACGCGTCGACGTGCTCGGGCTTGTACATCCCCGTGCAGCCGGGGCTGATCCGCCCCTCGCGGCTCACGTCGGTCATCTCGGCGACGACGAGCGCGGCGCCGCCCGTCGCGCGGCTGCCGAGGTGGACGAGGTGCCAGTCGTTGGGCGTGCCGTCCTCGGCCGAGTACTGGCACATCGGCGACACCACGATGCGGTTCGACAGCACGAGGTCCCGGAGCCGGAAGGGCGTGAACATGGGCGGCGGAGGCGGCGCGGGGGCCGTCGAGAGCGGGATGCCGCTCTGCCGCGCGGCGCCCTCCGCGAACCAGCGATCCACCGTCGCGACGAACCGGGGATCGCGCACCTTCAGGTTGTCGTGCGTGACGCGGAGGCTCCGCGTGAGCACGCTCATCGCGAACTGGATCGGCTCGAGACGGTGGTACCGCTCGGTCGTCTCGAACCACTCGAGGCTCACCTGGGCCGCGCGCTGGAGACTCTCGACCTCGGGCCGCCGCTCGGTCTCGTAGGCCTCGAGCGCCGCCGGGACGGACCCGTGGCGCGCGAGCGCCCGGCTGAGGGCGATGGCGTCCTCCATGGCGAGCTTGGTTCCGGACCCCACCGAGAAGTGGGCGGTGTGGGCCGCGTCCCCGACCAGCACGACGTTTCGGTGCGACCAGTGACCGTTCCGGACCACCGGGAAGTTCCGCCAGAGCGACCGGTTCTTGAGGATCGGGTGGCCCTTGAGCTCGTCGGCGAACAGGGACTCGGTGAACGCCACCGTGTCGTCCTCGGACGCCTCGTCGAGACCGGCCCGGCGCCAGGTGGCGTCGGTCGTCTCCAGGATGAAGGTCGAGTGCTGGGCGTCGTAGCGGTACGCGTGCACCCGCCAGAGGCCGTGCACGTCCTCCTTGAAGATGAAGGTGAAGGCCGGGAACGGGCAGGTCGTCCCGAGCCAGACGAACCGGTTGGGGCGCCACTCGATCTGCCGGCCGAAGCGCTCGGCGTGGCGGGCCCGGATGGCGCTGTTGACTCCGTCGGCGGCAAGGATCAGGTCGGCCCCGCGGTACGGCGCGAGGTCCCGCACCTCGGTCTCGAACTCGAGCTGGACGCCGAGGTCCCGGCAGCGGCGCTGCAGGATGTCGAGGAGCTGCTGGCGGGACATGCCGGCGAAGCCGTGGCCCGTCGAGGTCACGACACTGCCGTGGACGTGGATGTCGATGTCGTCCCAGTGGGCGAAGGCGCGAACGATCTCGTCGTGGGTCTCGCGATCCGCCCGCGCGAAGTGCTCGAGGGTCGCATCGGAGAAGACGACGCCGAATCCGAAGGTGTCGTCGGCACGGTTGCGCTCGACGACCGTGACATCGTGCGCGGGATCGGCCTTCTTCATGAGGGCCGCGAAGTAGAGCCCGGCCGGGCCCCCGCCGATGCAGACGATCCTCACCCGCCGCGCCTCCTGCGACCCTGGCGACCCTGGAGACCGCTGGCGACCCCGGACCGACGCGAGCCGGGGACGTGTCGCGCGCTAGTGTAGCACCGCGGCGCGCGCGCCCGAGCGCGTCGCGTGACTGCCGGGCCCGCGCTCGCCGGCGGCGCGCGTTGACCCGAATTCCGAGCGGCGTCTATACTGCGCGCCGTGAAGCTTTCCGACCGGATCGCGCTCGTCACCGGCGGCGGCCGGGGCATCGGACGGGCGATCGCGCTGGCGTTCGCTCGCGAGGGCGCGCACGTCGCGGTCACCGCGCGCACCGGCTCGGAGATCGATTCCGTCGCCGCCGAGGTCCGCGCGCTCGGACGGAAGGCGCTCGCCGTGCCCTGTGACGTCGGCGACGCCGCCCAGGTCCGGGAGGCGGTGCGGCGGGTCGTCGACGGCCTCGGCCCGGTGGCGATCCTGGTCAACAATGCGGGGATCGCGGTGTCGTCAAAGGTTCTCGACACCACCGACGACATCTGGGAGCGCCACCTCCGCGTGAATCTGACCGGCGCGTTCCTCATGAGCCGCGCGGTGCTGCCCGGGATGCTGGCCGCGCGCTGGGGCCGGATCATCAACATCGCCTCGATCGCCGGCCGGCAGGGCTATCCGTACATTGCGGCCTACGCGGCGTCCAAGCACGGCCTCCTGGGTCTCACCCGCGCGCTCGCGCAGGAGGTCGTGACGGCCGGCATCACCGTGAACGCGATCTGCCCCGGCTACGTGGCGACCGACCTCACGTGGGAGGGCGCGCGAAACATCCAGGAGCGCACCGGGCGCTCCTACGAGGAGGCGGTCCGGGCGCTCGCCGCGCACTCCCCGCAGAAGCGCCTGATCGAGCCGGAGGAGGTGGCCGCGACGGCCGTGCTCCTCGCCAGCGACGAGGGACGGGGCGTGACCGCCCAGGCCTGGAACGTCGACGGCGGGACCGTCCAGGCCTGAGGGCGTCGATGGCAGCCTATCGCGGGTTCGACTACCGGATCGAGGACGGGATCGGGACCGTCACCTTCACCCGGCCCGACGTCCTCAACTCCCTCACCTTCGAGGTGTACGCGGAGCTGGAGCGCCTGGCGCTCGACTGCCAGTCCGACGAGTCGGTGCGCGTCCTCGTCCTCACCGGCGCCGGCAAGGGGTTCTGCTCGGGCGGCGACGTGCGCGAGATCATCGGCGAGCTCTTCCAGCGGGACGTCAAGGGCATGCTCCAGTTCACCCGGATGACGGGCGCCGTCGTGCGCAACCTTCGCCTGCTCGACAAGCCGGTCATCGCCTCGATCAACGGGATCGCCGCCGGCGCCGGCGCCGTCCTGGCGCTCGCCTCGGACTTCCGCGTCCTCGCGGACACCGCCCGCATCGCCTTCCTCTTCACGAGGGTCGGGCTCACCGGTGCCGACATGGGCGCCGCGTTCCTCCTGCCGAAGGTGGTGGGTCTCGCCCGGGCAACGGAGCTCCTCATGCTCGGGGACACGATCGACGCGACGACCGCGGAGCGGTACGGGCTCGCCCACCGCGTGGTGCCGGCCGACCGCCTCGCCGAGGAGACGCGCGCGCTCGCGCGGCGCCTCGCCGACGGCCCGACGCAAGCGCTCGGCATGACGAAGCGCATGCTCAACAACGAGTGGAACATGGACCTCGGCTCGGCCATCGAGGCCGAGGCCCAGGCCCAGGCGCTCCTGCTCATGGCCGAGGACCACAAGGAGTTCTATCGCGCATTCACCGAGAAGCGGCCGCCCCGCTTCACCGGGCGCTGAGACCGCCGGGGACCCAGCGGGGCGCGCCGACCGGCGAGACCGCGCGAGAAGGAGGAGCCGTGCCGAAGGTGATCGTGAATCCTGCCTGGCTGCCCAAGCCCTCGGGTTTCTCCCACGGGATCGAAGCGCAGGGTCGCACGCTCTTCATCGCCGGCCAGACGGCGCAGGATGCCGAGGGCCGGATCGCGCCGGTCGGCGATCTCGTGGGGCAGTTCCGTCACGCGCTGGCCAACGTGGGCGCCGTCGTCGGGGCGCGCGGCGGGACGCTTCGCGACCTGGTGAAGGTCACGTTCTACGTCGTCGACAAGCGCGACTATCGCGCGAAGGCGCGCGAGATCGGCCGGGTCTACCGTGAGATGATGGAGGGGCACTGGCCGCCCACCACCCTCGTGGAAGTGCGCGGCCTCTGGGACGACGACGCCCTGATCGAGATCGACGCGATCGCGGTCCTCGGGTAGGAGGCGCAAAATGCAGGTCGGAACCGTGTACCACACCGGGTTCACCGTGAGCGACATCGAGCGCTCGATCGTCTTCTACCGGGACGTCCTCGGTCTCAAGCTCGTGAAGCGTCAGACGGGCACCGCGCAGTACCTCGCGACCGTCACGGGCTTCGAGGGCGTGCGGCTCGAGACGGCGCTCCTCCAGCCCGCGGAGGGTGGCAGCATGCTGGAGCTCCTCCAGTACGTCTCTCATCCGGCCACGGCCACCGATCGCGCCACGAATCGCCCCGGCAACGGGCACCTCTGCTTCAAGGTGGACGATATCCGGGCGGCCTGCGCGGAGCTGCGACGCCACGGGGTGACGCTCATCTCCGACCCGGCGGAGATCACCGCGGGCGCGCACCGCGGCGGCCTCGGAGTCTACCTGCGCGACCCGGACGGCTTCACCGTGGAGCTCTACCAGGGTCCAGCAGCAAGCCCCGCCGAGTCGATGACCGGTTCGGGCGTGAGCCACCGGGGGCAATGAGCGACAGCGGCGGCTCGGCGCCCCTGGTCAAGCGGGTTGCCGGGGCGATCGCGTGGCGGGTCTTCGTCAGCACCGCCTACACGACGGGCCTGACGCTCCTGATTCCCTTCGTCGTGCTGCGCCTCCAGCCGGAGGACCTCAAGCTCGTGCCGGTCGGGACGTCGCCGATGCTGCTGTGGGTCGCGATCGGACTCCTGGTCGTGGCGTTCATCGTGCGGCTCTGGGCGACCGGCTCGCTGAGCGACACCCTGAAGGGGCTGGGCTTCTTGACCTTCCTGCCCGGCTTCGTGGGCATCCTCGTCTGGCTGTTCGGGCGGGACTGGCTCTTGAACCGGTTCGCGACGACGGTCCCGACGTTCGAGGAGGTCCGCCCGGCGATCGAGCTCTATCTCGACCGCGCCGTCCCCCAAGTCGCCTACTTGACCGTCGGCTTCTTCGTGGCCGGCGTGCTGCTGCTCGTGATCGGGAGCCGGCTCGCCCCCCGGCCCGCGGGATCCTGAGGCATCAGCGCCGGCGCTGGTACCAGAGCAGGATCAGCAGCACGGGTATGTAGAGCGCCAGCACGCCCTTCAGCGTGAGCACGGGCCCTTCGGCCCCGCTCGTCACCAGGGTGCCGCGCGCGGCGGGCAGCATGGCCCACACCGGATCGCCGAGGGCGTCGTTTAGAACCTTGCCCAGGAGGCCGACCACGGCCCCCGGCGCCAGGAACGGCAGGAGAGAGGCGACGAAGCAGACGACAACGACCACCGTCAGGAGTAGAGCCATCCCGGCCTCCTCTCGGACGCTATCGTCCGCCGACGCGTCGGGAAATGTCAAACAATCGGAGTGTCCAGACGGCCACCCGCGCTGCCGGGAAAACCCCGCCGCCGCGCGCCGCGACCGCGGCCCCCGCCGCATCCCGGCGTCGCGCAGCGCCCGGGCCGGTCGCGGTGGAATGGCCGGGCGCTCCCGTCGATGACGGCCGAGCCCACGGTCAACGACCCGACCTTCTGGCAGAGCCTCTATGCCCAGGGTGGCGACCGCTGGGAGCTGGGCCGCCCCAGTCCCTCGCTCGACGCTCAACTCGCCCGCGCGCCGTTCCCTCCGGGCGTCGTGGCCGTCCCGGGGTGCGGCCGTGGCCACGACGCGCGGCTCCTGGCGCGGCGCGGCCATCGGGTCCTCGGATTCGACTTCGTCGCGGAGACTCTCCGGATCGCGCGCGAGCTCGCCGAGCGTGACGGGGTCGACGTGCGCTTCGAGGAGCGCGACGTATTCGGGCTCGCCGCCGTCTATCCCGCCGCCTTCGATGGGATTTGGGAGTACACGTGCTATTGCGCGATCGACCCGCGGCGGCGCGCCGAGTACGTCGACGTGCTGGCCCAGATTCTCCGGCCGGGCGGCTGGCTCCTCGCCTGCTTCTTCCCGATGGGCGACAAGGCCGGTGGCCCGCCGTTCGCGGTGAGCGAGGCGGAGGTGCGCGCGCTCCTCGCGCCCCACTTCGAGCTGGTCGAGGATTATGTCCCCACGGCGTCTCCGGAGAACCGCCAGGGCCGCGAGTGGATGGTGCTGGCGCGGCGACGGAGCGCCGGGGCCGTTTAGCCGACCGCGCGCTCGACCGCGGTCGTCGCCTCTCGCGGTCGCGCGAGACCCTCGCGCCGATCATCGAGCGGACACCCCCGAGCCCGCTCGCGGAGTCTCTGGCACCGGGCACGCGGCCTGGGCTACCATCCGGTCGGTCCGACCGGGCCGAGGCCGCGCTCTGTCGCGCGGACGCGTCGAGCCCGGCTCACATCGAGGAGGATCCATGGCCGCCTACGTGATCGCCGACATCGAGATCACCGATCCCGCCGGGTACGACGAGTACCGGCGGCGGGTCCCGGCCACCGTGGCCCAGTACGGAGGACACTACGTCGTGCGCGGCGGTGCCGTGGAGACGCTCGAGGGGGACTGGCAGCCGCGGCGGCTCGTCGTCCTCGAGTTCCCCAGCCTCGCCGAGGCGCGCCGCTGGTACGACTCGTCCGAGTACCGTGAGCCCCGCGCGATCCGCCAGCGCTGCTCCCGGGGCCACGCCATCCTGGTCGAGGGCGCATAGCATGGGACGGAACGTCGATCTCTCGCGCAACGGGCTCATCGCGACGGTGACGCTGAACCGGCCGGACCGCCGGAACTCCCTCAGCGACGAGATGCTGGGGGAGCTGATCGAGACGTTCGGGACGCTCCGCGACGATGCCGCGTCACGGGTGGTGATCGTCACCGGCGCCCCGCCGGTCTTCTCGGCCGGCGCCCATTTTCCGGCCCGGAGCGGGATGTCGGACGAGGAGCGCCGGCAGGTCTTCCGCTCGACGCCAAACCAGTTCCGGCGGCTGTTCGAGCGCGTCACCACGCTGCTCGAGAACCTCGAGCAGGCGACGATCGCGATGGTCAACGGTCACGCGATCGGCGGCGGCTTCGGGCTGACGCTCGCGTGCGACTTCCGCTTCGCGTCGGCGGACGCCGCGCTCTGGATCCCGGAGGTCGACCTCGGCGTCCCCCTCGGCGTGGCCTCGACGACGCGGTTCGTCCGCCTGGTCGGCCCGGCGCGCGCCAAGGAGATCATCATGGAGGGACGCCGGTACGCGGCGACCGAGGCGCACGCGATGGGGCTCGTCCATCGCGTGGTGCCGGCGGACCAGCTCCACGCGGCGGTGCACGAGTACGCGGCGCGGCTCGCCGCCAAGCCGTTCGCGCCCATGGCGCAGATCAAGGCCCGGATCAACGCCATCGCCCGGACGGGCATGCCCGAGGTGAACGCGATGACCGAGGGTTTCCTCTCGCGTGACTGATCCCGCGAAGCCCGGTTCCGGAGGGGACGGGTCGACCGCGATGCTGACGGGCATCCGGGTGCTCGATCTCTCCCGGGTCATCGCCGGCCCGTACTGCACGATGCTCCTCGCCGATCTCGGCGCGGACGTGATCAAGGTCGAGAGGCCGGATCGGGGCGACGACCTCCGCGAGTGGCGCGCCCGAACCGGGCGCGCGGGGATGAGCGCCGTCTTCGCCGCCGTCAACCGGAACAAGCGGGGCATCGCGCTCGATCTGCAGAAGCCGGAGGGAGCGCGCCTCCTCCGCGAGCTGGCCGCCCAGGCCGACGTCCTGGTCGAGAACTTCGTGCCGGGCGTCGCCGACCGCCTCGGCATCGGCTACCCGGCGGTGAGCGCGCTCAACCCGGGCATCGTCTACGTGTCGGTGAGCGGCTTCGGGCAGACCGGTCCGTACGCGCAGCGTCCCGGCTACAACACGATCGCCCAGGGGATGGGCGGGCTGATGGGCATCACCGGCATGCCCGGGGACCCGCCGACGCGAGCCGGCGGCTCCATCGCCGACGTCGCGGCGGCGTACCTGGCGTTCGGCGCGATCGGCGTGGCGCTGGTCCATCGTCTCCGGTCCGGGCGGGGCCAGCACCTCGACGTGAACCTGCTCGCCGCGACCCTCGGGCTCCTGCCGGACCCGGTCGCCCACTTCTTCGACTCCGGCAAGCGGCCGGCGCGCGTGGGCAACCGGAACCCGACCCTGACCCCCGCCGAGGCGTTCCGGACGCAGGACGGCTGGGTCAACGTCGTCCTCATGAATGCCGACCAGTGGGACCGCTTCTGCCGTGTCCTCGACGACGAGGTCCTCCGGACCGAGGCCCGCTTCGCGACGAACCTCGCTCGGCTCCAGAACCACCCGGAGATGAAGGCGCGCGTCGAGACGGCGCTCGGCGCAGGCACGACGGCCGAGTGGGTGACGCGCTTCGAGGCGGCGTCGATCGCGGCCGGGCCGATCTACGAGCTGGACGAGGTCTTCGGGGACCCACAGGTCCAGCACCTCGGGCTCCTCGTTGAGGTGACGCAGCCGACCTACGAAGCGCACGACGGACGGGCGCGGATGCTCGGCTTCCCCTTCCGCGCGTCGGCGACCGCGGCCGCGATCCGGCGGCCCGCGCCGCTGCTCGGCGAGCACACCGCCGAGGTCCTGACCGAGATCCTCGGGCTCTCCGCGGCGGAGGTCTCCCGCCTCGCGGCGGCCGGCGCGATCGCCGCCGCCCCCCGCCCCTGAGCTGACCCGTCAGCCGCCCGGGCGGGTCGCGACGAAGAGGTAGCGGCTCAGGCTGAAGAAGTACTCGCCCCCGCTCGCCCGCGCCTCGAGATCGGCCTTCCAGGCGTCCGCCTCGTCGCGCGGCACGCCGTGGCGCGCCGCGACGTCGGCGATCGACCCGATCAGCCCGCCGCCGAAGGTCTCGGCGCCCCCGGTGAGCTCGAGCAGCGGGATCGCCTCGGCATGCGCGAGGACGAGGCCGGCGCGGGCGAGGAGTCCCGGCAGGCGCGTCGGGAGATGCTGCTGGACGAAATACTGTCCGCGCGCGTCCATCACCCGGCGATGCCGGGCCCGGTCGGACGTGAGCCACACGCAGGAGTCCCAGTCGGTATCGACGACCGCCAGGCGGCCGCCGGGTCGAAGCACGCGCGCGGCTTCCCGGACCGCGCCCGCCACATCGTGGACATACAGGTAGACCTGCGCCGCCGTGACGAAGTCGAAGGTCGCGGGCGGGAAGTCGAGGCGGCCCGCGTCGCCGGGCCGCACCTCGACGCGGTCCGAGAGCCCGTCTCGCGCGATGCGGATCCGGGCGGCCTCCAGCATCTCCGCGCTCTCGTCGATGCCGACGATGTGGCCGCCGGGCCCGACCTCGCGGCCGAGCTCCACCGCGAGGAACGCCGGCCCGCATCCGACGTCGAGGCCACGCTCGCCGGGCCGCGCGGCGAGCACGGCACGGGTCCGCGCCCGCTGGGCCGCGATCGCGGGCGAGCCATAGACGGACTCCAGCCGCTCGACCTCGCGCGCGCCGAACTTCGTGGCCATCGGACCCCCTCCTGCAGCCGGGCGGCCCAGCCCCGCGGTCGTGCGCCGGGGCCGGCCCTGCCGGAGCGAGCCTCATGGTATCCCAGCCGAGCACCCGCGCGGGGCCGCGCATCCCCGCGCCGAGCCCACGCGTAGTGGTTGTTCCCCGCGGAGAAGTTGGCTACCATTGCGCCGCGCGGTTGTCTGGCTCCTGACACAGGAGGCCCTGAGTGGCGGTCGCGATCGAGGAAGCCCTCCCGCCGAAGGCGCTCTGGCCCGAGCGGGTCTACACCCTTCCCGAAACGCGTTACCCGGTCCGGCTCAACGTCGCCGAGGCGCTCCTCGACGCCAACGCCGACGGCGGGCGCGCGGGCCGGCCGGCGATCCACTACCGGGATCAGGTCCTCACCTACGGCGAGATCCAGAAGCGGGTGAACCAGCTGGCGAACGGGCTTCGGGCAACCGGCATCGATCGGGGCGACCGCGTGATGCTCCGCATGCCCAACGGTCCGGAGTTCATCATCACCTGGCTCGCGTGCCAGAAGCTCGGCATCGTCACCGTGTCGACCATGCCGCTGCTCCGCGCCCGCGAGCTCGCGTACATCGCCGAGGACGCAGGGACGCGCGTCGCCGTGGTGTCGAGCGGGCTCCGCGACGAGCTCGAGCGCGCCCGGCCAGCCGCGCCCACCCTCGAGCAGCTCGTCGTGGTGGGCCAGGCGGGCCCCGGCGACACGCCCTGGGAGACGCTCCTCAGCGGGCAATCCGAGCGCTTCCCGGCCACGGATACGCGGGCCGACGACGTGGCGCTGATTGCCTACACGTCGGGCTCGACGGGGATACCGAAGGGGTGCGTCCACCAGCACGCCGACATCCTGGCCTCGGCCGACTCCTACGCCCGGTACGTCCTTCGCCCCACCGAGGAGGACCGCTTCGGCGGGCACCCGACCCTCGCCTTCACGTTCGGGACCGGCGGTCTCCTGGTGTTCCCCTTCCGGTTCGGCGCCTCGACCGTCCTCTCGGGCCCGTTCGACCCGGAGCGCATGCTCGAGACCTTCGAGCGGCAGCGGGTGACCGTCGCGTTCTGCGCGTCCACGTCGTACCGGCTCATGCTGGGCGTGCACGACATGCACCGGCGGTTCGATCTCGGGAGCCTGCGCCTGTGCGTCTCGGCGGCCGAGCCCTTGCCCGCCGCGACGTACGAGTCGTGGGTCACGACCACCGGGCGCGAGTGTCTCGACGGCATCGGCTCGACCGAGATGTTCCACATCTTCGTCTCGTCGGAGCCTGGACGCGTGCGGCCGGGCGCGACGGGCGTGCCGGTGCCCGGCTACGACTGCCGCGTCGTCGACGAGGATGGTCGGGAGGTCCCCCGCGGCACGCCGGGACTCATCGCGATCAAGGGCCCGACCGGCTGCAAGTACTGGCGGAAGGCGGAGCGGCAGGCCGAGTACGTGCGATTCGGGGGCTGGAACGTGACCGGCGACGTCTACGTCCACGACGACGACGGCTACTTCACGTACCAGTGCCGCTCCGATGACATGATCGTCACCGGCGGCTACAAGATCCCGGGACCGGAGGTCGAGCACGTGCTGGACGAGCATCCGGCCGTCGCGGAGTCGGCGGTGGTCGCGGCGCCGGATTCGATGCGCGGCTTCGTGCCGAAGGCGTTCGTGGTCCTCCGGCCGGGCTTCACCGCCACCGACGAGCTGGCGAAGACGCTGCAGGATCACGTCAAGAAGGAGCTCGCTCCCTACAAGTATCCCCGTCTGGTCGAGTTCGTCTCCGCGCTGCCGCACACGGAGACGGGCAAGCTCCGCCGGGTGGAGCTCCGGCAGCAGGAGGCAGGGCGCGCCGCGCGTCCCTGACCACATCGTTCACCGGGCGCGGGCTCGGCTCCGCGCCTCATCGGCAAACTCTCCAGGCAGCGGGCCCTCACGGCCCGGGAAGGAGGCGTGATGGACGGCAAGAAGGTGACGATCGTCGCCATCGTGGCGATCCTCATCGGGCTCCTCGTCGGCTACCTCATGTGGGGCAGCCAGGCGAAGTCGCTCCAGGGTGAGCTCGATCAGCTGAAGGCGCGGCTGACCGAGGCGCAGAAGGCCGCCTCGCACGAGAAGGAGCTGTCCGAGAAGCTCACCGCGATGGAGGCTCAGCTCAAGCAGGTGATGGACGACCTCGCCAAGGAGAAGGCGAAGCGGGAGCAGATGCAGGCGCAGATGGCCAAGGGCAAGAAGTAGGCGGGAACGCTCGGGCACGAACGGGAGGTGCCATGCAAGCGGTCGTGATCGGAATCATCGCCGCCATCATCGGGCTGGGAGTCGGCTACATGACCTGGGGCTCCCAGGCATCACAGGCTCAAAAGGACGTGGCCTCGGCCAAGGCGCAGCTCGAGGAGGCGCGGAAGTCGGCCGAGCGCGAGGGTCAGCTCGCGACAAAGATCCAGGACGCCGAGGCCCAGCTCAAGACCGCGCAGGAGTCCCTCAAGACCGAGATGGAGCAGACGAAGAAGCTCGAGGGCGTCCTGAAGCGGAAGAAGAAGTAGCCGAGCGAGCCCTCCGCGTCGGTCCGACCGGCGCAGGGGGCTCGTGCGGCGCATCGCTCGACGGAGCGGCCCGGCCCGGTGTCACCAGCCGGGCGGGCCTCGACTCCGGGCTCCGGCGCGACGGGCGCGTGTCGCGGACCGGCGCCGCCGTCCCCTTCCAGCGCCGTCTCGCCGGTTGCCGCGACCCGGCGGGGTTCCCCGAATCAGACTATTCGTTGTAGGCTCTAGGCATCTTTCGCACCGTCACGGCGCCGGGGGCCTGCCCGGGGCGCGTCCGGCTTCGCGGGAACTCAACGGCTCCAAGGAGGGCAGTCAATGGTCAAGCAGACGCGTCGGGCGTTCCTCAAGGCCACCGTCATCGGCGGCGGCGCCGCGGCGGGAGTGGCCTCCGGTCCCTGGGTGCTCCGGGCCCTGGCCCAGGGCGGTCCGATCAAGATCGGCGTCGTCCTGCCCTACTCGGGGGTCTACGCGGAGCTCGGCAACAGCATCACCCAGGCGATGGAGCTCGTCTTCGCCCGGGAGAACTGGACGGTCGCGGGACGGAAGATCGAGCTCGTCAAGGAAGACGACGAGATGGCGGTGCCGACCGGCGTGCGGAAGACCGAGAAGCTCATCGACTCCGACAAGGTCGACATCCTCACCGGCCCGGTCCACAGCGGCATCCTCATGGCGATGCGCGACAAGGTGCACAACTCGAAGACGATCCTGATCGTTTCGAACGCGGGTGCGGACGCGATCAGCCGGGCTCGCTGCTCCAAGTGGATCTTCCGCACGTCCTTCTCCAACTGGCAGCCCTGCCAGCCCATGGGCAGCTGGGTCGCCAAGAATCTGACCAAGGACGTGTTCCAGATCGCCCCGAACTACCAGGCGGGCAAGGACGACATGGAAGCGTTCCGGGAGACGTTCCACCCCGCCGGCGGCAAGGTGCTGGGCGAGGAGTACCCGAAGCTCGGCGAGACCGATTACGCCCCGTATCTGACCAAGATCAAGCAGTCCGGCGCCAAGGCGGTGTTCGCGTTCTTCTCCGGCACCGACGCCGTGAACTTCGTGAAGCAGTACGACGAGTTCGGGCTCAAGGCGGCGGGCATCAAGCTCACCGCCCCGGGCTTCCTGACGGAGCCCGACGTGCTGCCCGCGCAGGGCAAGACCGCACTCGGCATCATCACCGGGCACTTCTACACGCCGCAGCTCGACAACCCGGTGAACCAGCGCTTCGTCAAGGATTTCGTGGACAAGTACAAGGGCAAGATGCCGGACGGCTTCGCCTGCCAGGGCTACGACACCGCCGAGGTGATCCTCCGGGCCCTCAAGGCGGTAAACGGGAACACTCAGGACAAGGACAAGCTGGTCGCCGCCATCGCCGCAGTCGAGTTCGACAGCCCGCGCGGGCGCTTCCGCTTCGACCAGAAGACGCACAACGTGATCCAGCCCTTCATCTACATCCGGGAGGTTCGGGAGGTCCCTGGCGTCGGCCTGACCAACGTGCCGATCGACAAGGTCGCCGACGTCCGAGACCCCGGCACCGGCTGCACGCTCCCGGCCTGAACAGGCCGAGCGGAGGCCGGGGCTGATCGCCCCGGCCTCCGATCCCGCCCCGTGTCCTTCCTCCCGGATCTCCTCGGCCAGGCCATGAACGGCCTGGCGTACGGCGCGCTGCTGTTCCTGCTGTCCGTCGGGCTGACGCTCATCTTCGGGATGCTCGACATCGTCAACCTCGCCCACGGCTCCTTCTACATGCTGGGCGCGTACGCGGGCCTCGCCACGCTCGCGGCGACCGGGAACTTCTGGCTGGCGGCGCTGACCGCACCGGTCGCGGTCGGCCTGATCGGGGCCCTCGTCGAGCGCGGGCTGCTGCGGCCGCTCTACCGCCGCTCCCCCCTCGACCAGGTGCTGCTGACCTTCGGCCTGATCTACCTCTTCGAGGACCTGATCAAGTGGGGCTGGGGCGGACGCATCCGGTCCATCTCGCCGCCCCCGATCTTCTCCGGGCGGGTCCAGTTCGGCGGGCTCACCTTCCCGACCTACCGGCTCTTCGTCATCGCCTTCGGGCTCCTGGTGGCCGTCCTGCTCTGGCTCTTGATCGAGCGCACGCGCCTGGGCGCCGTCATCCGGGCCGGGGTCTTCGACGCGGAGATGACCGCCGGGCTCGGGATCGACGTCGGGCGCGTGTTCACCCTCGTGTTCGCCGTCGGCGCGGCGCTCGGCGGACTGTCCGGCGTCATCGCCGGACCGATCCAGTCGGCGTACCCGTCAATGGGGGTGAGCGTGCTCATCCCCGCCCTGGTCGTGGTGGTGATCGGCGGACTGGGATCGCTCAAGGGCTCGCTGGTGGGAAGCCTCATCATCGGGCAGGCCGAGACCTTCGGGAAGGCGTGGCTCCCCGGCGTCTCGATGCTGATGATCTACGCCGTGATGGCGATCGTCGTCCTGGTGCGCCCGCAGGGTCTCTTCGGGCGGCCGCTGCGGTGACGCGGCTCGCGCGGCCGGCCTCGGACACCTGGGAATGACCCGGGCCCGCGTCCTGGGGTTCGCCGTGCTCCTCATCGCCCTCCTCGCGTTCCCGGCCGCGTTCGGCCGGTACCCGGTGAAGCTTCTCCAGGAGATCCTGATCTGGGGGATCTACGCGATGAGCCTGGACCTCCTGATGGGGTACGCGGGGATGGTGTCGTTCGGCCACTCCGCCTTCTTCGGAGTGGGCGGCTACGTGGCCGCGCTGGCGCTCACAGGCTCGGGCGGCGGCGCCGGCGGCTCCGTCGGCGCGCTGCTCCTGCCGGCCGCCGCGGCCGCGCTCGCCGCGCTCGTCATCGGGTTCTTCGCGACCCGCGTGCGAGGCGTCTACTTCATCATGCTGACCCTGGCGTTCTCCCAGATGCTCTATGCCTACGCGTTCCAGACGTCGTGGCTCGGCGCCGAGGACGGCATCAACGGCGTGCCGCGCCCGGCGCTCCTCGGAACCCCGCTGGGGGACGGCTACGCGTTCCACGTCTACGTGGTGGCCATCGCCGCCGGCGCCGCGCTCTTCCTCTGGCGCGTGGTGCGCTCGCCGTTCGGCCACGTGCTGGCCGGCATCCACGAGAACGAGGCGCGCATGGAGGCGGTCGGCTATCCGGTCCGGCGCCACAAGCTCCTGGCCTTCGTGCTGGGCGGCACGCTCGCGGGGCTGGCCGGTTCTCTCTACGCCCAGTTCAGCGGATCGATGACGCCCGACGCGCTGTTCTGGAAGACGTCCGGCGAGGGTCTGCTGATGGTCATCCTCGGCGGGACCGGAACGCTCGGCGGGGCGGTGCTCGGCGCCGCCGCGTTCATCCTCCTCCAGAGCCTCGTCTCGACCTACACCGAGCGCTGGATGCTGATCCTCGGCGCGATCTTCGTCCTGTTCGTCCTGTTCGCCCCCGGCGGGATCGTCGGCGCGATCCGCGGGCGCATCGGGCTCCGGGCGTGACGGCCGCCGCCGCGCTCGC
>CAYXBJ010000086.1:0-59559 GCA_964463175.1 uncultured bacterium | reverse complement strand
GTGCGCTGGTGCTGGTGCTTCAGAGCGCGCCCTGGTCGCCGGCCGCCGAGACGCTCATCGTCGGATCGGCTGCTCCATCCGCTGGTCAGTGCGCGCTCATGATGGCCAGAGACCTCGGCTTCTTCAAGACGCAGGATCTTGATGTCGACCTCGTGTTCTTCGACAGCGGTACCGAGAGCATGCAGGCGCTGGTCAGCGGGCGGGTGCCGATCAACGTCGGCGGCGCAAGCGCGGTGGTCAACGCGGCCCTGGCCGGCGCCGACGTGGTGCTGATCGCGGGTTTTGTCAATGGGTTCGCCTATTCGTTGGTGGTGGTGCCCGAGATCAAGACACCGGCCGACCTCAAGGGGAAGGCGCTCGGTGTCAACCGGTTCGGTTCCTCCCAGGACTTCGCAACCCGGCTCGTGCTGACCCGTCTCGGACTCCAGCCTGACCGCGACGTGACGCTGCTCCAGCTCGGCGCGTCGTCGGCTCGCGTCGCGGCGATGCGGGCGCGAAGCATCCAGGGCGCCGTTCTGGAGCCGGCGTCGCTGGCGGTCGCCCGGCGGCTCGGGTTCACCGAGTTGGCCGACGTGGCGCGGCTCGGTGTGCGCTACCCTCTGGAGGCGGTCGCCGTTCCGCGAGCGTTCGCGCGGAGTCATCCCGAGACCCTGCGCCGATTCTTTCGCGGCCTCCTGCTCGGAATCCACGCATTCCGGACCCGGCCCGACGACGCGCGCCAGTGCATCCGCACCTATCTCAAGGTCGAGGACCCCGACGTGATGGCCACCGTGTACGCGTCTTACGCGCCCCTCGTCGAGCCGAGGCCATTCGTTCCCCTCGAGGGGGTACAAACGGTCCTGGACGAGCTCGCCAGCCGGAACCCCCAGGCCCGGGCGGCCAGGCCCGAGGACTTCGTCGACATGGGGCTCCTCAAAGAGATCGACGCCAGCGGGTTCATCGACCGGCTTTACCGGTGACGAGAGCGCGCGAGGATGGGCCATGAACGCGCCGATCGTGGGTGCGGACCCCCGCGGGCGGCGCGACCTGCCGGCCGTCGCTGGGGCGGTCAGCGTGCCTGTGGGCGACCGGCGGGAGACTCGAGAGCGATGACCCGACAAGCGAGAATCCGGACGCGACTCTGGCTCGCGCTGGCGCTGCTGATGCACGGCACGGCCTGGCCGGCCGCCGCCGAGACCCTCGTCGTCGCCGCCGCTGCCCCGTCCCCCGGACAGTGCGCCCTCATGATGGCCAGAGACCTCGGCCTGTTCCGGACCCAGGACCTCGACGTCGATCTCGTCTTCTTCGACAGCGGCACCGAGAGCATCCAGGCGCTGGTCGGCGGGCGGATCCCGATCCACGCCGTCGGCGCGAGCGCGGTGGTCAACGCCGGGCTCGCCGGCGCCGATGCCGTGCTGATCGCCGGCTTCGTGAATGCGCTGACCTATTCGTTGGTGGTGGCCCCCGGCATCGCGACGCCCGCGGATCTCAAGGGCAAGGCGATCGGCGTCAACCGCTTCGGCTCCTCGAACGATTTCGCGGCCCGGCTCGCGCTGACCCGCCTCGGACTCCAACCGGACCGCGACGTGACGCTACTCCAGCTCGGCGCCTCGGCGGCTCGCCTCGCCGCGATGCAGGCGCGCAGCATCCAGGGCGCCGTTCTCGAGCCCGGGTCGCTGGCCGCGTCCCGGCGGCTGGGGTTCACCGAGCTGGTCGATTTCTCGCGCCTCGATATCCGCTATCCCCTGGAGGCGGTTGCCGTCTCGCGAGCGTTCGCGCGGGAGCACCCGGAGACCGTGCGCCGGTTCCTCCGCGGCCTCGTGCTCGGCATTCACGCCTTCCGGACCCGCCCCGACGCCGCGCGCCAGTGCATTCGCACCTATCTCAAGGTCGAGGACCCCGAGGTGCTGGCCACCGTCTACGGCTACTACTCGCGGCTCGCCGAGCCCAAGCCGTACATTCCCCTCGAGGGCGTGCGATTGATCCTGGACGAGGTGGCCCTCCGGAACCCTCAGGCACGCGCGGCCAAGCCCGAGGACTTCGTGGACTCGCGGCCGCTCAAGGAGATCGACGACAGTGGCTTCATCGACCGCTTGTACCGGTGACGGGATGCCGCGCGGGCAGGGGATGACATCGGCCCCGATCGCGGACGACGCCGCGCGCGGGCGATCGGCCCGGGCCGGCCGGGAGCGATTGATCCTCGGCGCCCTCTCGGTCGGCCTCTTCCTGGCGGGGTGGGAGATCGTCGCCCGCACCGGCGCGATCCATCCGCTCTTCATCAGCTCGCCGACTGCGGTCGCGGCGGCCGCGCGACGCCTCTGGGTCTCCGGCGAGCTCGCGCGTCACGTCGCCGCCAGCGGGGCCGAGTTCCTCCTGGGGTGCCTGCTCGCCGCCGCCCTCGGCGTGCCTCTCGGGCTGGCCGCCGGCTGGTATCGCCGCCTCAACTACGTGCTGGACCCCTTCCTGGCCGCGTTCAACGCGACCCCGCGCATCGCCTTGCTGCCGCTGATCATCCTGTGGGCCGGGCTCGGGCTCTGGGCCAAGGTGCTCGTGGTGTTCCTGAGCGCGTTCTTCCCCATCTGCATGACGACGATCGGCGGCGTCCGGACGGTCAGCGCGGCTCACCTGGAAGTGGCGCGAAGCTTCGGCGCCGGCGATGCGCACATCTTCCGCACGATCGTGTTCCCCAGCTGCCTGCCGTTCATCCTCGCCGGGCTCCGGGTCGGCGTCGGACGGGGGCTCGTCGGCGTCATTGTGGCCGAGCTCTACGGCGCGTCGGCGGGAATCGGGTTCCTGATCAACCTCGCGGGCTCGATGTTCCAGACCGACACGGTCTTCGTGGGCATCGCGCTCCTGGCCGGGTTCGGACTCCTCTTCAACGAGATCCTCCGTCGCGCCGAGCGCCGGGTCGAGCGCTGGCGGCCACCGGTCGGCGCCGCGCTGTAGGGCGTGACCGCGGCGACCGTGGGCGATCCGAAGCTGGCCATCGTCGGGCTGAGCAAGGCCTTCTACCAGGATCGCCTGGAGCGGTCGACGCCCGTCCTCGACGAGATCGATCTCGCCGTCGCCGAGCGGGAGTTCGTCGCCATCGTCGGGCCCAGCGGCTGCGGCAAGACGACCCTCCTGCGGATCGCGGCGGGCCTCATCCCACCCTCGCGCGGGCAGGTTCTCGTCGACGGGCGCCCCGTCGTCGGCCCCGGGCGTGATCGGGCGATGGTCTTCCAGGATCCCGCGCTCCTGCCGTGGCGGACCGTGCTGGGCAACATGGCGTACGGGGTCGAATGCATCCGGGTTCCTCCCAGGCAGGCGCTCGACGTGGCCCGGCCCTGGCTCGATCTGGTCGGGCTCCAGGGGTTCGATCACCACTACCCACACGAGATCTCGGGCGGCATGCAGCAGCGCGTGAACCTCGCGCGAGCGCTGGCCGTCGACCCCCAGATCCTGCTCATGGACGAGCCGTTCGCCGCGCTCGACGCGCAGATGCGGGAGACGATGCAGTCCGAGCTGCTGCGTGTCTGGGCGCGGGCGCCCAAGACGGTCGTGTTCGTGACCCACGACATCGGCGAGGCCCTGTACCTCGCCGATCGGGTCGTGGTCCTGACCGCGCGGCCCGCCCGGATCCGGGACGTCGTCGCGGTGACGCTGCCGCGTCCTCGTGATCACTCGCTCCGGCGAGCGGCCTGCTTCTTGGACTGGGAGGATCACATCCGGCAGCTGCTCAAGTGACCGGCCGGCGGCCTCGGCGAGAGGCCGGTCGAGGCGTCTAGGCGCTCCGTCGCTTCGGGCCGGCGAGGACCCGCGCGTACACCGCCTCGTGGGCCCGGATCATCGTCGAGATCCCGTAGTGCTCGGCGACGTGCCGCCGCCCCGCCTCGCCCAGCGCTCGCGCCTCGGCCGGATTCGCCAGGAGCCGCATCAGTCCGGCCTCGAACGCGGCGGCATCGGCGGGCGGCTGGATCGTCAACGGCCTCGCGCCGGCTCGACCGCGGGGCGGGCCAGGGACGTGACGGCGGCCGAGCCCACGACCACGAGCGCGGCCAGGAGGAAGATCGGCCGGTAGCTGCCGGTCACGTCGAACACGAGCCCGCCGGCATACGAGCCGAGGGCGCCCGCGCTGTGGTGGAAGAGGTTCGCCGCGCCGAAGATGGCGCCGTGATGGACGGGCCCGAAGAGCTGGCCGACCAGCGTCGAGGACAGCGGCGCCGTGGTGAAGAACGTCGCCCCGAACATGCCGGCGAACAGATAGAGCTGCCACGGCTCGCGGACCAGCGGCAGATAGAAGAGGGCGCCCGCCCGGAGCGTGTAGGTGAGGACCAGCGCGAGCCGGGGCCCGATGCGGGTGGCCACCGAGCCTGCGATGAGGATGCCGAGGACGTTGGCCGCTCCCAGGAGCGAGAGTGCGTTCGCGGCGACGGTCGGCGCCATGCCGAGGTCGGTCGCGTAGGCCGCCAGATGGGTCGTCATGAGGAAATCGGTGAACCCGCAGCCCATGAGCCCGACGGTCAGGCCCCAGAACGCGAGGGTCCCGAGCGCGGTCCGCCGATCGACGGACCGGCCTCCCGCCGCCGCTTCCGCAGGACGACCGGTGTCGTCGCCTAGGCGCGCGGGAGCGACCGATGGAGCCACAGAGGCGGGCGCGTCGCGGAGCGTGAAGTAGAAGACCGCGACGGCCGCGCCCAGCAGGACGGCCAGCAGCACGTAAGTGTCACGCCAGCCCACCGCGGCGGCCGCGCGCGCCGCGACCTGCGTGAGCGTGACTTGCCCGAGCGAGAACCCGGTGGCGGCCACCGCCGAGACGAAGCCGCGCTCTCCCGGGAACCAGCGGCTCACGTGGACGGAGACGGGCAGGATCCCGCAGCCCGTGTAGCCCACGGCGATGACGACGCCGTAGAGCGCGATGAACTGCCAGGGCCCGCCCACCCGGCTGGCCATCGCGGTCCCCACCGCCATCAACGCCATCGCCCAGAGGATCACGCGCCGCGGCCCGAACCGGTCGACGAGCCCGCCCAGCGCCGGCTGGCTCACCGCGTTCACCAGGAGGCTCAGGGTCGCAGCGAGGGCCAGTGTCGAGCGATCGCCGCCGAGCTCGTCGAGGATCGGCCGGAAGAGAACGCCGAAGGTGAAGTTGCTGCCGGTCCCGACGAACAGGACGGCGAAGCCGGTCGCCAGCGCGGCCCGTCGTCCGGAGCGGGACTCGGTCACGGCGCGGTGAAGACGAGACAGGTGCCGACGGCGTGCGCGTAGAGCTTGCCGGCCATGTCCGTGAGCCGTGCTTCGGCGGTCGCGAGACGGCTGCCGGCATGGATGATCCGGCCCTCCGCGCGGAGCCGTCCGGTCTCGACGACGACGGGCCGGACGAAGTTCACCTTCAGCTCGGCGGTCGTGGAGCCGCTGCCCGCGGGCAGCGTGGCGTGCACCGCGCAGGAGAGCGCCGAGTCGAGGAGCGTGGAGATCACCCCGCCGTGGACCGTTCCGGCCGGGTTGTAGTGCGCTTCGACGGGATCGCACTCGAACGCCGCGCGGCCGGCCTCGACCTCGACGAGCGTGAACCCGAGGAGGCGGCTCACCGGCGGCGCGGGAAGGCGCCCGTCGCGGATCGCCTCGAGGAAGGGAAGCCCAGCCAGCCGGCCGATCGCGTCGATGCTACCGGCCGGATCGTCCCAGTGAACGGTCCGCCGGCGCTCGTCCTCGCGGCGTTCCGCCACGGCTCCGCTCAGCGGAGACGGTACTTCCGCTCGGCGTCGGGCGCGAGGACCATGCCGTGGCCCGGCCGGTCGGGGATCCGGATCAGACCATCGGTCGGATCGGGCCGGGGCACGTCCACGAAGAGGTCGGGCGGCATCCAGTCCATGAACTCGACCAGGAAGCCGTTCGACAGCGCGCCCGAGACGTGGACCGACAGCTCGTGGACGACGTGGGGTGAGACCAGGATCTGGTGCGCCGCCGCCAGGTGGGCGATCTTCAGCGTCTCGCTGAAGCCGTTGGCGCGGCAGACGTCGGGCATGAGGTAGCGCGCGGCTCGCCGCTCGCACAGCTCACGGAACTCGAAGCGCGTGTAGTGGTTCTCGCCAGTGGCCACCGGGATCCGGATCGCGCGGGCGACTTCGGCGCAGGCGGCGATGTCATCGGCCAGCACGGGCTCCTCGTACCAGGTGAGATCCAGATCCTCGAGCGCGGCCGCCAGGCGGATGTTGCCGAGGACGTCGAGCTTCTGATTCACGTCGACCATGAGGCCGACGCCGTCTCCCAGCGCCCGACGCACCGTCTCGACCCGGCGCCGATTCTCGCGCGGATCGGGGTGATGGACCTTGAGCTTGTAATAGCGAAGGCCCGCGGCGGCGTAGCGCTGCGCCTCCTCCACCATGTCCTCGACCCGGTACGCCGGCCAGCCGCCGCTCCCGTAGGCCGCGATCCGGTCGGTCACGCCGCCCCAGAGCCGGTAGAGCGGCTGACCGGCCACCTTGCCCGCGAGGTCCCAGAGCGCGATGTCGAGGGCGGACAGGGCGTACGCGGCGATGCCCAGCCGCCGGATGCCGCGGTCGGCGCGATACATGCGTTCCCACAACCGCTCGACGAGCCGCGGATCCTCGCCGCGGAGGAGCGGCGCGAGGCGCGTTTCCAGGTACACCTGGATCGACTCCGCGCCGCCCCCGCCGAACGCGAGGCTGTAACCGAGGCCGGATACGCCTTCGTCGGTGTGGACGTGCGCGACCACCAGGCGGTGCTCGCGGAACTCGAGCGACATGGGACGGGGAGTCGGAACGGCGAGGACCACGCTGTCGACGGATGTGATCTTCATGGAGCTCCGTCGGGGACTATCGCAGAGGGCTTTCCACGGGTCAAGGCGGCTGCCCTGCTCAGGGAAAGCGCCATACAATGGCCCCGCCATGGGTGGATGCGCGGGATCCGGTGGGCTCGGCGCATGACGTCGGGTGCGGAACGCACGTACGACGCCGGCGCCTCCGCCTCCGACCGGTTCACCGGCCGATGGTCACGCCTCTACGTCCCGAGCTTGCTCTCCGCCGCCGGTGTGGCGCCCGGCCACTCGGTGCGGGATGTGGCCGCGGGCACCACCGGTGAGGCCTGTGTCGGGCTCGTCTCGCGCGTCGGCGTCGAGGGCCGGGTTCTCGCCGTGGACCTGTCGCGCTCGGTGCTGAGCGTGGCGGCCGAGGCGTTCATCGCATCAGGTGTCACACGCTGATGAGCGCCGACCGCGTCGGACCGTGGCGGCCGGTCGAGTCGACGTGGGCGTTCCGGTCGAGCTTCCTTTCCATACGGCGCGATCGCTGCCGGCTGCCCGACGGCCGGCTCTCGCCCGACATGTACTTCATGGAGCTCCGGAGCTTCGCGATGACCGTCGCGGTCACGATGAACGGGGCCGTCCTGCTCTCGCGCGAGTACAAGCACGGGACGGGCGACGTCGCCTACACGCTGCCGGCCGGGTTCATCGAGACCGGCGAGGCCGCGGCGGCCGCGGCGCGGCGGGAGCTTCGCGAGGAGACGGGCTACGACGGCGATGCGTTCGAGCCGCTCGGGGAGTACTTCGTCTTCCCGAGCCTGTCCGGCGCGCGCGGATACTTCTTCCTCGCGCGGGACGTCCGGCTCGTCGGGGCGCCGGAGCCCGACGAGTTCGAGGAGATCGAGGTGGTGCCGGTGCCGCTCGACGCGATCGGGGACGATCTCGGCGCCGCGACGCCGCGCTACGTCACCGACGTCAGCTCGGCGCTGGCGCTGCGGCTGGCTCTCGCCCGGATCGGGGAGCAGCGGTGACCGGGGCCGAGCGAGTCGAAGTCAAAGCCGGGGGTCAGGTCCCGAGTTTGATGCCCCGAGAGCTGATGTCGGGCATCGCGAAGTGTTGCCGGGGAACGTCAAAGTTAAGGCCTGACCCCGGAGTTTGACGAAGGGAGAGACATGACGCCACGCGTGCGATGGGCGGCGGGCATTCCTCAGGCGTGGACGGCCGGCGATCTCGATCGATCGCGGATCCGACGGTACCTCCAGCGCGCGGAGGCGCTCGGCTGCGAGGGCGCCTGGGTCGTGGAGCAGGTGCTGGGCGCCGTCCCGAGTCTCGAGCCGGTGGAGCTTCTCGCGTGGGCCGCCGCGGTGACCGAGCGGATCCGGCTGGGGACCGCCGTCCTGCTGACGCCGCTCCGCAGCCCCGTGCACCTCGCGAAGAGCCTCGCGACCGTCGACCAGCTCTCGGACGGGCGCCTCGACGTCGGGATCGGGCTCGGCGGCGGCCCGAAGACGTATCCCGCCTACGGCATCACCGCCGCGCGACGGGTGGCGCGCTTCAACGAGGGGCTCCGGCTCATGCGCGCGCTCTGGACCGAGCCGCGCGTGAGCTTCGCCGGGGACTTCTGGCAGCTGGAGAACGCGGCGATGGAGCCGAAGCCCCGCCAGCGCCCGCACCCCCCGCTCTGGGTCGGCGCGCACCATCCGGACGCGCTCCGTCGCGCCACCGACTGGGCGCATGGCTTCATGGGCGCCGGGTCCGCGACGACCGCGGCGTTCGCCCACGAGGTCGAGCTTCTGCACGGCTTTCTCCGGGAGGCCGGGCGCGACCCCGCGACGATGGACGTGGGAAAGCGCGTGTACGTCGCGGTGGACCGTGACCGGGACCGCGCCGGGCGCCGGCTCGGCGAGTACTTCGCCGCGTTCTACGGCCGGGCTCAGCTCGCGGCCGAGGTGTCGGTGTGGGGATCGGTCGACCAGTGCGTCGCGGGCGTGCGCGACGTCATCGCCGCCGGCGCGCGGCTCGTCATGCTGAACCCCGTCTTCGACGAGGTCGAGCAGCTCGAGACGCTGGCTGCCGAGGTCGTGCCCCGGCTCTAGCGCGCCGGCCCGCCTCCGATTCGATCGCGCGCCGCCGGCCCGGGCCGACCCGGACGGACGGCGCGCGTCGCCTTGCTAGTGCGCCGGCGTGTGGTGCCGGACGAATCCCTGGACCCGATGCCAGGCGTCGGCGGAGTCCTTGGCGAACTCGGTCTGCTTCCGGTCGAAGAAGCTGTGGGGCGCGCCGTCGTAGGTCACCGTTTCGTGGTGGACGTGCGCCCGGTCGAGGGCCTGATCGAAGTCCGCGATGGCGGTCGGCGGAATGCCGGGATCGGCGCCGCCGTAGATCGCCAGCACGGGGGCCCGATACCGCGAGACCGCGTCGATCGGCTTGGGGCGCTCGGGCCAGCGCGTGAGCCCGAGCGGCCACCCGTAGAAGCCGATGACGCCGGCGTAGCCGAGCCCGCTGGCGGCCTGCAGGAAGGACAGCGCCCCGCCGAAGCAGAAGCCGACGGAGAAGAGCGCCCGCACCTGCCCGCCCTCCTTCGAGCGCAGGTGCGCGACCGCGGCGGCGACGTCGGCCTGGAGCGTCTCGGGCTTCGTCTGGCCGACGTGCGGCAGGTACTCGAAGGCGTCGCTCCGGTCGCCGGTCTTCTCGGTGCGCCCGAAGAAATCGATGGCGACGGCGTCGACACCGACCTCGGCGAACCGGAGAGCGAGCTCCTTGTAGTACGTATGGAGGCCGCGCACGTCGGGGATGACGACCATCCCCGCACCGGTCGGTCGTGTCGCGCGCGCCGCGTACGCGCGGAAGTGCGTCCCGTCCGCCGACGTCAGGGTGAGATCACGCGCGTCGGTTGCGCCGCCGGCGATCGGGGTGATGGGGGGTCTCGAATCGTGATCGAAGCACATGGAAGCCTCCTTGGGCGCGACCCTCGCGCGAGCTTCCTCGTATCACCGCGGCCGCCGGAGCGTCAATGGGGTCAGAGCTCGACGGCGATCTCCGGACGAGCGCGGCGGAGGCGCGAGGACATTCGGGACGTCACGGTCGAACCCCCCTGGGGGGCGGGCGTTCGGTCAGATCACGCGGAGGGCGGCCTCGGTCGCCAGCCGGTCGGCGCGGGCGTTGTAGGCGGCGAAGTCGTTCCGTCCGGCGAAGGTCGACTCGTGGCCGCGCTGGTGGCGGAACCGCACCCGCAGGCCGCGGCTGTCGATGAGCCCACGGCAGGCCGTCACGACCTCGACCACCAGCGGATTCTTCGCCTTCCACCGGGCCTCGAGCCACGCGCCCACGCCCTCGTAGTCGTGGACCACGGTGAGCGAGGAGCCCGGAGCGCTGTCCTCCAGCGCGGCGTAGAGCGCGCCGAGCTCGGCGAGGATGTTCTGGAGGCTGTTCGTGGCGGCGGTGATCTTCGCGCGCGTGTCGAGGCCCGGGATCCGGGCGTGCGCAAAGACCTCGTAGACGGTGGTGGCGCGGTCGCGGACCGAGACGGGCCCCGCGTCCCCCTGCTCGACGAGGACCACGCCGATGCCGCCCATCGCGTTCCCGTCGACGAAGGCGTACGCCCCCGGATCGAGCGTGAGGCCTTCGCCGCTGAGCATGGCCTCCGCGATGGCCCGGCTCGACACGCCCTGGTATCGAGCGCCGGCAATGCCGGAGACGGCCGCGCGGCACGCGTCCCAGGTGTCGTAGATGCCGCGGATCGCCGCGGGCGCGGTGACGACGTAGACCTTCCGGGGCCGGCTGCCGGACCTCACGAGCGCCGGACCGTCACGCCGCGCCCGGCCGGCAGGCCGCGGAGGCTCCCGCGACGCCCGTCCCGGCGCCGAGACCGTCGAGGAATCGACCGAGCTCGGCGGCGAAGGCCTCGGGCTGATCCAGCACGAGATGGTGGTACGCGCCCGGGATCTCGACCAGCCGACCCGCGCGCAGCTCCGCGACGAGCCGCTCGGCCATCGGGCGGGGGAGGATCGGGCTTCGCTCCCCGCGGACGACCAGGGTCGGCGCGGCGATCCGGGCGAGGAGCGGCCAGCCGTCCACGGGGACGCGCGCCGCGTAGCACGCGGGATCGAAGCGCGTGCTGACGGCGCCGTCCCGCCACGCGACGCCCGCTCGCGCCAGGTGGGCGAGGAGCGCGGGATCCGCGGCCGTCTCCGGCGGGAGGAGCCGGAACGCGGCGACCGCCGCCTCGAGCGTCGGATGGCGGCGGAGCGGGCGCGCCCCGCGCTCCTTCATCTGGGCGAGCCGCTCGGCCGGGATCGCGGGACGCGAATCGACGATCGCCAGCCCGCGGATCCGATCCGGATGCCACGCGGCGCAGGCGATCGCGTTGTGGCCGCCCATCGAGTGCCCGACCAGCACGACCGATCGCCACCCGAATCGCTCGACGACGGCCACGATATCCCGGGCGAAGTCCTCGGTCGCGTAGGCCGGCGGGCGCGCCCACGCGCTCTCCCCGTGACCGCGCTGGTCGAGCGCGACGACGTGGCGGCCGTCGGCGAGCCGGGTCGCGACCGCGTCGAACCAGTGCGCGTGCGCCGCACCGCCGTGGAGGAGCAGGACGCCGGACGCGCCCGGCGCGCCCCATTCGAGGCAGTGAAGCTCGAGGCCGCCGACGTCGACTCGCTGGCTGCGCGCGGTCTCGCAGGCGAAGGCGGCGCTCACGGCGGTCATCTTACACTGGCGGACCGGCCGTCCGTCCGCGTCGCGGGCCGGGCCGACGACTTGGCTGGGTGGCCGACGCGGGGCGCGGGTCCGATTGGCCTTGACGAGCGGGTCATCTCGACGACTACGATGGGGCCATTATTTGAGCGCCACTCTCCCGGAGGACGGATGGCCAAGCGCCGCGCGATCGTGACGATCGGCACCCTCGGGCTGGAGCGCGCCTCGAGCGTGCCGCTCTACCGCCAGATCTACGACGGCGTGCGCGAGGCGATCCTGTCGGGACGGCTCCGGCCGGGGGCGCGGCTGCCGTCGACGCGCGTGCTCGCGGAGGATCTCGCGACCTCGCGGAACACGGTGCTGGCCGCGTTCGACCAGCTCCTCGCGGAAGGCTATCTCGAGGGCCGGGTGGGCGCGGGCACGACGGTTGCCGGAACGCTCCCGGAGACGCTCCTCCGGGCGCGCCCGGAGGCGGCGGGAACGCACCGGCCGGGCCGCCGGCCCCGGCTGTCGCGGCGGGGCGCGCTCCTCGTGAGCGCGCGCGCCGCGCTCTCGCGGGGCGCCGCCACCGCGCATCCGTTCCGGCCGGGGCTTCCCGGGCTGGATGCCTTTCCGTTCGACCTGTGGACGCGGCTCCTCGCCCGACGGTGGCGGCGGGTCCCGCGGCAGCTCCTCGACTACGGCGAGCCGGCCGGCTACGCGCCGCTCCGGGAGGCGATCGCCGCGTACCTCGGCGAGGCGCGGGCGGTGAGCTGCCAGGCGTCGCAGGTGATCGTGGTCACCGGCGCGCAGCAGGCGGTCGACCTCGCCGCGCGGGTCCTCCTCGATCCTGGCGACACCGCGTGGGTCGAGGACCCGGGCTACCAGGGGGCACGCGGCGCGCTGGTGGCCGCGGGGATCCGTCTCGCGCCCGTTTCCGTCGACGGGGAGGGGCTCGACGTTCGTCGCGGCGCTCGTCTCGCCCCCGGCGCCAGGCTCGTCTACGTCACGCCGTCCCACCAGTACCCGCTCGGCGTGACGATGAGCCTCCAGCGGCGGCTCGCGCTCCTCGAGTGGGCGAACGCCAGCGGGGCGTGGATCCTCGAGGACGACTACGACAGCGAGTACCGCTACGCGGGGCGTCCCCTCGCGGCGCTCCAGGGCCTCGACGCGACGGGACGCGTCATCTACGCGGGGACGTTCAGCAAGGTGCTCTTCCCGGCGCTCCGGCTCGGCTACCTGGTCGTGCCGCCGGAGCTCGTCGACGCCTTCGTCGCCGCGCGCGCCTTGACGGACCGCCACTCGCCGTCGGTGACACAGGCGGCGCTCGCCGACTTCATCGACGGCGGTCACTTCGCGCGTCACGTGCGCCGGACGCGCGCGCTCTACGCCGAGCGCCAGGCCGTGCTGGTGCGGGCCGCCCGGCGAAGCCTGGGCGGGCTCCTCGAGGTCACGCCCGCGGAGGCCGGCATGCACCTCATGGGTTGGCTTCCCGCCGGCGTCGATGATCGGGCCGCCGCGCGGGCGGCGCTGGCGCGCGACGTGGACACGCCGCCCCTCGCGAGCTTCCGGATGCGACCCGCGCGGCGCGGGGAACGGGGCGGGCTCGTGCTCGGCTATGCGGCCTACACGCCCCGGGAGATCGACGACGCGTGCGGCCGGCTCGCCACGGCGCTGCGCGCGCTCGGTCCGAGGACGGGCTGACGACGGGCGATGGACCACACCGCCGTGACGACCGCATGAAGGGTGGCGCCGGGCCGCTCCCTTGATGGAGCGTCTCGCCGTCGACGCCGTCCGGAGCTACTGCGCGGTCCACCCTCCGTCGATGACCAGCTCGCTGCCGGTCACGAACGTGGATTCGTCCGAGGCGAGGTAGAGCACCCCGTAGGCGACCTCGTCGGGCTCGCCGAACCGCCCGAGCGGGATGCGCGACAGCATCAGCCTGTAATGCTCCGGGTCGTTGCGGCGCTTCTCGGTCATCGCGGTCACGATGGGCCCGGGGTGGACCGAGTTGGCGCGGATGCGGTCCCGCGCGTACTGCATGGCCGTCGTCTTCGTCAGGAGGCGCACCGCTCCCTTCGACGCCTGGTACTGCGGGCTGCTGATGTCGGTGCCGACCAGGCCGAGCTGGGAGGAGATGTTGACGATCGAGCCGCCGCCGCCCCGGCGCATGACGGGGATGACCGCCCGGGTCCCGAGGAACACGCCCTTGGCGTTCACGTCCATGACGTGGTCCCACTCCTTGACCGTCGTGTCCTCGATGCGGCTGCCACCGCCCACACCGGCGTTGTTGACCAGGATGTCGAGCTTGCCGAAGCGGTCGACCGTCCGGCTGACGGCCCGCTCCCAGTCGGCTTCGTCCGTGACATCGAGACGGACGTAGAGCGCCTCCCCGCCGCGCGCCGAGATCTCGGCGGCGACCGCCTGGCCCTCGGCGTCGAGGATGTCCCCCATGACGACGCGGGCGCCTTCCCGGACGAACAGTCGCGCTTCGCTGGCGCCCATGCCCCGCGCGCCGCCGCTGATGAGCGCCACCTTTCCCTCGAGTCGCATGGTCACCTCGCTGTCCTCTCCGCGTCCGGTCCGATTACCGGCGCACCGCGCTCGCGGCCCAGCCAAGGTCGGGGTGGCGCCCGTGCCAGTCCGTCGCGCGCTCGTAGGCGTGCGCCACCCGAAGGACGACGTCCTCCTGGAAGGGCTTCCCGTAGACCATGAGCCCGATCGGGAGCCCGTCGCGCGTGAAGCCGCAGGGCAGCGACACCCCGCAGAGGTTGAGGATGTTCCCGACCGCGGTGTTGCGCAGGTAGCGGCCGTTGAACTGAGCGTACGACTCCGGCGTGCGATCGACCTCCGCGAGGGGCCTCGAGGGCAGGGGGGTGGTCGGCACCAGGAGCGCGTCGACGTCGGCGAGCCGGACCACGAGGCGCCGCCGGAGATCCGCCCACTGTCGGTGGAGCGCGAAGTAGTCCGGAGCGGAGAGCTGGCGACCGCCGATCATCCGGTGGGCCACGACGGGATCGAGCTCGTCGAAGTGCTCGTCGAGGAACCGGGCGTTGTAGACGCACGCCTCGGCCGCGATGGCGAGCGCCCGCTTCTGCTCCGACATCGCCGCCGCGACCTCCGGCGCCTTGAGGCTGTCGACGTGCGCGCCGAGCGAGCGGAACACCGTCGCGGTCTCCCGCACGGCGCGCTCGACCTCGGGATCGACCTCGTCGAAGAAGAGCGTCTCCGCGAAGGCCAGGCGCAGTCCCTTGACGCCATCCTTCAGGCGCGCGAGCGCATCGTGCGGGCGCACGCCCTCGGTGGTCTCGTCCCGCGCGTCCTCGCCCTGGAGCGCCTGGTAGACGAGGGCGGCATCCTCCACGGTTCGGGCGAGGGGGCCGATCGAGTCGAGGGTGAAGGAGAGCGGGTAGACGCCCGCGCGGCTGACCCGCCCGACCGTCGTCTTGAGGCCGACGGTGCCGCAGAGGGATGCCGGCAGACGCACCGAGCCCCCGGTGTCGCTCCCGAGCGCCATCGGGACGAGTCCGGCCGCGACGGCGACGGCGGAGCCGCTCGACGAGCCGCCCGGGACGTGATGCGTCGCGTGCCAGGGATTGTGCGGGGTGCCCTGGTCGTGGTTCGCCCCGACTCCGCCGAAGGCGAACTGGACCGTGTAGGTCTTCCCGACGAGCACCATGCCGGACCCGGCGAGCCGGCGGACGACGGCGGCATCGCCCTTCGCGACGTTGCCGGCGAGGAGCCGCGTGCCCGCGGTGGTCGGCACGTCCCGCACGTCGATCAGATCCTTCGCGGCATAGGGGATGCCGTGGAGCGGGCCCAGATCCTGTCCCCCGCGGATGGCGAGCTCCGCGGCGCGCGCCTCGGCCAGCGCCCGCTCGCGGGTGATCGCGATGAAGGCGTGGAGGCGGCCGTCGAGCGCGGCGATCCGGTCGAGCAGCGCCTCGGTCAGCGCGACCGGGCTGAGCTGGCCGGCGCGGATCTTCGCGGCGAGGCCGGTGATGGAGTCGAACGCGAGGGCGGGGTCGGACATGCGTCAGTCCTCCGGTGAGGGAGACGAGAGCCTGGGCGATTCCGAACGACCGCCCCAGTGTATCCGACCGGTCGGCGTTGCGGGGCGCCGGCGTGAAATCGAGGCGATCGCGCGCCCTGAAGCGCCCGCGGAAGACCCAGTCGAGATAGCCCCGGCGGCCGAGCGAGCCGGCCGCCGGGGTCCTGCCGTCACTCGGACGGCGCAGCGAAGCTGCCTGCTACACCGTCAGCTGATCCCGGATGGGCAGGCGCCGGATGCGCTTGCCCGTTGCGGCGAAGATCGCGTTGCAGAGCGCCGGGGGCACCGGCGGCACGCCCGGCTCGCCCACGCCGCCCAGCGGCAGGTTGAAGTCGCCGGGCAGGATGTGCACGGCGATCTCGCGCGGGGTGCCCGTGATCCGGGTCACCTCGTAGGTGTTGAAGTTGTCCTGCTGGGCCCGGCCCTCCTTGAAGGTGATCTCACTGGAGGTTGCGACGCCGAGCCCCATGATGCACGCGCCCTGCATCTGGGCGCGCACGCGGTCCGGGTTGACGCTCGCGCCGCAGTCGACCGCGATGTCCACCCGCGGGATGGTCAGGTTCCCCTTGTCATCGACCGCGACTTCCACGACGGCCGCGACGTAGGTCGTGAAGCTGTAGTGGGCGGCGATGCCGAGGCCGCGCCCCTTGGCCATCTTCTTGCCCCAGCCGGCCTCGTGCGCCGCGGTCTCCACGACGCGGCGGAGCCGGCCGGTGTCGACCGGATAGCGTTCCGGGCTCTCCCCGTGATTCCAGGTGTCCTTGAGAGTGGCCGGGGTGATCCAGCGCGCCGGCCCGATCACGTCGAGAAGGAACTCCTTCTGATCGCGCCCGGCCGCCGCGGCGAGCTCGGCCACGAACGACTGGACGGCGAACGCGTGCGGGATGTTCGACACCGAGCGGAACCAGCCGATGCGCGTGTGGGCGTCGACCTCAGGGTTCTCGATGCGCACGTTCGGAATCGCGAACGGGACGTTGATCACGCCCATCCCGAGCTCCCAGTTCGCTTCCTGCTTGGCCTTGTCGTCGAACGTCGACATGATGGTCGGCGCGACGCTCCGGTGGAGCCAGGCGACGGGCCGGCCGTTCTTGTCGACGCCCGCCTCGAGGTGCTCCACGGAGACCGTGTGGAAGTACGTGTGGTGAAGGTCGTCGTCGCGGGTCCAGGTGACCTTCACGGGCTTGCCGTCCATTGCCTTGGAGAGGATCGCCGCCTCGATGCCGTAGTCGGGCTTCGACTTCCGCCCGAATCCGCCGCCGAGGAGTGTCACGTGCACCGTGACGTCCGCCGGGGACATGTCCAGGCGCTTCGCGACCATGTCGCGCGCCGCCTGCGGTGACTGGAAGGGTCCCCACACCTCGCACTTCCCCTGCACGATGCGCGCGGCGGCGGCCGGGGGCTCCATCGTCGCGTGAGCGAGATGGGGAATGTAGTACTCGGCGCTGAGCTGCTTGGTGGCGTTCGCCATCGCGGCGTCGACGTCGCCGTCGTTGCGGACCACGGGACCGGACTTCCTCGCCTTCTCCTCCAGCTCGGCCTTGAACGCCGCCGAGTCGTAGCTCGCGTTGGGCCCGTCGTCCCACGTGATCTTGAGCGCCTTGCGGCCTTGCATCGCGACCCAGGTGTTGCGCGCGATGACGGCCACGCCGCCGAGCGGATTGAACACCGGAGGCGCCGGACTGCCCTCGATCACCACCACCTTCACGACGCCCGGCACCTTCATCGCTTCGCCGGAATCGACGCTGGCGACCTTGCCCCCGTAGACCGGCGGCCTCGCCACCACCGCGTAGAGCATCCCGTCGAGTCGCGTGTCGATGCCGTACTGCGCCTTGCCGGTCGCGATGTCGTGACCGTCGACGAGCTTGAGCTGCCCCTTGCCGACGTAGCGGAACTGCGACGGATCCTTCAGGCGCAGCGTCTCGCGGGGCGGCACGGGCTGCTTCGCCGCGGCCTTCGCGAGGGCGCCGTACCCGAGCTTCCGGCCGCTGGGCCGGTGGACGACCTCGTGGTTCTTCGCCTCCACCTCGCTCACCGGGACCTGCCACTGGGCGGCGGCCGCCGCCTCCAGCACGGCCCGCGCCGCGGCGCCGGCCCGCCGCATCGGGTCGAAGAAGTGGCGCGTGCTGCGCGAGCCGTCGGTGTCCTGGTTGCCGTAGCGCTCCTCGTCGCCGGGGGCCTGCGCGACGCGCACGCGCTTCCAGTCGGCTTCGAGCTCCTCGGCGACGATCATGGGCATGCCGGTGCGCACGCCCTGTCCCATCTCCGAGCGGTGACAGACGATCGTGACCGTGCCGTCGTCCGCGATCGAGATGAACGCGAGCGGGTCGTCGACCCATCCGTGCGGCATGCCGTCCGCGCCGTACTTGGGCGGATCGTCCGCGCGCGCGACGCGCGGATAGCCGACCGCAAGCACCAGGCCGCCCAGCGCGGAGACGCCCTGGAGGAAGCCGCGGCGGCTGACGTTGGCGATCACGAGAGGCCGGTTCTCCCGCCGGGCCGAGCCGATCATCGAGCCGCGGGGCGCGCTCATGACTTCGCTCCCTGGAGGCCCGCCGCGTGCTTGATCGCGCTCCGGATCCGCGGGTAGGTGCCGCACCGGCAGATGTTGCCCGCCATGCCGGCGTCGATGTCGGCGTCGCTCGGCTTCGGGGTGTGCTTCAGCAGCGCGGTCGCCGACATGATCTGGCCCGCCTGGCAGTAGCCACACTGGGGCACGTTGATCTCGATCCAGGCCGACTGGACCGCCTTGCCGACCTTGTCGGTCTCGATGGCCTCGATCGTGGTGACCTTCTTGTTGGCCGCCGCCGAGAGCGGGGTCAGGCAGGAGCGGACCGCTTGGCCGTCGAGGTGCACGGTGCAGGCGCCGCACAGCGCCATCCCGCACCCGAACTTGGTCCCGGTGAGCCCGACCTCGTCACGCAGGACCCACAGGATGGGAGTGTCCGCAGGGAGGTCGAGCTCGTATCGTCTGCCGTTGATGGTGACTGGGGTCATCGCGATACTCCTCAAAGCTTGGGAGTTGAGCGCTTTCAGGATGGCTCGCGCACCGGGCTAGATCACCTCCTCCGTTCAGGCTTCTCCTTCCCGGCTAGCACCCTCCGGGCCGGGGTGTCAAGGCACGGCGGGACATTCACGGATGGCTTCACGTCGAAGATGAGCTCGGAGGCACTGCCGCTGCCCTCCCGACTATGCGATCGATGCCCCCGCGCGGCGCAGCGTGACATAGCGGCCCGGCGTCAGGCCGAAGGCCGATCGGAACATGCGCGTGAAGTGCGCCTGGTCCACGAACCCGGCGGCCAGCGCCACGTCGGCCAGCGGCACGCCGCGGCCCAGCTGGCTCCGGGCGAAGTCAAGCCGGCGCATCAGCGAGTAGCGGTAGGGGCTGGTTCCGTACGTCGCCCGGAACTGGCGCGCAAGCTCGTAGCGGTCGAGGCCCGTCACCGCCTCGAGCTCTCCGGAGCGCACGACCGCGTGACGGTCGTCCAGGAGCTGCCGGGCTCGCGCGAGAGCGGCGTGGTCTAGGCGCGGCGCCGGTCTCGGGTCATTGCCGGCGGCGCTCCCCGCCAGCAGGCCTTCGGCGAGGCGCAGGGTCAGCGCATCGAGCGCCAGCGGTTCGGGAGGTGCTCGAAATGCGGCGGTGACCGCCTGCGCCAGCGTCTGATTGCCGGACACGGGCACACGGACGAAGGGCAGAGGGGCCACCCGTCCCGTGATCGCGCGGGCGGCAGCGGCGATCCGGGCCGGATCGATGTACACGATGCGATAGCCGAAGCCGGCGTTTGTTCCGGGGCGGCCGTCGTGCATCTCGTCCGGATGGAGGACGACTACCTCGCCCGGGGTGGCGCGCTCGACCCGCCCGCGGTAGTCGAAGGTCTGCACGCCGGCCTCGGTGACGCTGACGGCGTAGGTGTCGTGGCGGTGCCGCTCGTAGGCGCGTCCCCCGAACCAGGCGCGCATGAGCTCGATGCCGTCCCCCGGTCGGGAGGTGCGGACCCAGTCCCCGCGGACGCACGAACGTACAAGACCCTCGCCCGCCGACCGCCCTACCGTGGGCGCCATGCGGTCAGTCTACTCGACGGGCGGAGGTGAGGTGGGATGAAGCCCGATCAGGCCCTGGCGTTCTTCCTGTTCTCGGTCGCCGCCGCCGGCACGCCGGGGCCGAGCAACGTGCTGCTCACGGCGACCGGGGCCCAGGTCGGTGTGCTGCGCGGCCTGCCGTGTCTCTTGGGCGTGGCGCTCGGGATGGCGATCATGATGTTCGTCGTGGCCTTCGGCCTCGGCAGCGTGATTCTCGGCAATCCGCTGGTCCTCCGCGGCATCAAGTGGTGCGGCGCCGCCGTGCTCTGCTGGATGGCCTGGAAGGTGGCGACGGCCCGCCGCGGCGGCCCCGGCGCGGGCGGCAAGCCCGTTGGGTTCCTCGGCGCCGCCGCGTTCCAGTGGGGTAACCCGAAGTCGTGGCTCGTGTGCGCCAGTGCCGCGGCGACGTTCCTCGATCAGAGCGGTGGCAGCGCGCTGACGCAGTCGGCGGCCCTCGGAGTGGTGTTCGTGCTGGCCTGCCTCCCGAGCTGCTTCCCGTGGCTGGCGTTCGGGGCGGTGCTGCAGCGAGTCTTGAGATCGGAGCGCGCGTTCCGGATCTTCAACGGCGCGATGGGCGCGCTGCTGGCCGCGTCGGTGGTCCTGTTCCTCTGGTAGCCGACGGAGAGCTGCCGGGCCGCTGCCCGCCGCGCCTAGCTGCCGGCGCCGCGGCGGGCCAGCCCAAGGATCGTGACGGCCTCTCCCATGTGCATCGCGTTGTGGCGGAGCGCGGCGCCGGAGAGCCGGGCCGCCCGGGATTGGTCCTGCCACGGCGGGAAGCCTGCTCCGTCGACCCAGCCGGCCCTCGGCCCGAACGCGCCGGCCGCGGCGGCGCGGGCGGTGTCGGCGACCGTGACCGGATCGTCCCATACCGCCGGGCCGAGGGCCCGCACCACCTCGCGCGTGTGCCGGCCGACGGCGTCGCGGTACGCGCGCACCGCTGCGACGTCCGCCCGCTGGGTCAGCTCCGACACCTCGTCGTCGGTCATCCCCGTGCCGATGTGGCGCCAGGGCACGCCGAGCCGGTGGATCCAGTCGTTGTCCAGAACCTGCGGGCGGTGCGCGACGACGAGATTCACCGAGGCGTCCTCGGTTCGGGCCATGTGCCACAGGAGCCACACGATGGAGTTGAGCCCCTTGGCGGGACGCACCCGCATTTCGGCCTCGGCCAAGCCGCCCAGAGCCCGGTCGAAGTACGACGGCGCCCCCCCGACCTCGGAGGTATGCACGCTCGCGTGTTGGACGAGGAAGAAGCTCGTCGCGTCCATGCCGACCTCAGAAGGGCCTGTCCGGGTCGATGATCGAGCGCCACATGTGGGCGACCGGCGAGCCGTCGTTGCCGAGACCATCCTCGGGCTGGCGGAAGTGCCGCCCGATGATGTCCAGGAAGGGCTCGATCGAGTACTCCGAGGTCTTGTCGAAGCTGTAGTCGTCGTAGAGCGTGATCAGACGCGCGTTCATGTACCACCGGTGGTTGCGGGCGTAGCGATACGCGGCGTCGATGTGCGCTGGCGGGCGATAGTCCTTGCCAAAGATCTTGAGGTACATCTCCGGGTATGCGTAGCCGACGGACTCGTCCGCGTAGTACCGGAGGGCCTGGTGGTAGCGAATGGCCCAGACGACCTCCTCCGCCACGTACGGCTCGACCAACTGGGCACCCCACCAGCCGTGGTCGGGCCGCATCAGCCCGAAGCCGATGTCGTGAAGCAGGCAGCCCAGGACCGTTTTCTCGTCCGCGCCGGCGTTCAGCGCGAGCGTCGCGCACTGGATCATGTGCTTGGCGGGCGGGAAGGGGAGGTCACGGATGGCGGTCATCAGCCGACGGTTGTAGATGTCGACCAGTGTCGGCCGGGCCGGCATGTCGAGGGCGGCGCCGCTCTTCGTCGCTGTCGTCACCGGGATCTCCTCCGATGCTCGGGATCAGCCTGTCTCGAGAGACCGCTCGACTAATCTACCGCACCATCGCGCGAGGGAGACGACCTCTCCCGGGCGTCAGGCGCGGAGCTTCGGATCGAGCGCGTCCCGGATCGCGTCTCCCAGGAAGTTGAAGCCGAGCACGACGAGGAAGAGCGCGGCGCCGGGGCCGAACACGATCCACGGGGCCTGGCGGAGATAGCCGCGTCCGGCGTTGATCATGCTGCCCCAGGACGCTGCCGGCGGCTGGACGCCGAGCCCCAGGAAGGACAGGGACGCCTCGGCGAGGATCGCGAAGGCCACGCTGAGGGATGCCTGGACCACGATCGGGGTGGCGGCGTTCGGCAGGACGTGACGCCAGGCGATCGACCCGCCGGAGGCGCCCAGCGCCCGGGCCGCCTCGATGTACTCGCGCGTGCGGATGCTCAGCACCTGGCCCCGCATCAGCCGCGCGAAGGTGGGCGTGTAGACGACCCCGAGGGCGATCAGGACTCCCGTCAGGTCGGCGCCCAGCACCGCTCCTAGCGCCAGCGCGAGGACGAGCGGTGGGAAGGACAGGATGGCGTCCATGAGCCGCATGGCGAGCCCGTCGGCCCGGCCGCCGCGGTACCCGGCAAAGAGGCCGATGAGGCCGCCTGCCATGGCCGCGATGGCGACCGACACGAGCCCCGCGACGAGCGAGATCCGGGTCCCCCAGATGACGCGCGAGAACACGTCCCGCCCCACGTTGTCGGTGCCGAGCCAGTGACTCCGGCTCGGGCTTGCCAGCGCGTTGCTGAGGTTCTGCTTCAGGGGATTCTGGGGAGCCAGCACCGGCGCCGCGACGCCGACCACGATGGCGAGGAGGGTCACCGCCGCGCCGGTCCGCGCGAGGCGCCCGCTGGCCGCCCGGCGGAGCGCGCCCCATCGTCGCGGCGAGCCCCGGTAGGCCGCGGAGTCGAGCGAGGCCGCGCCCGCGGGCGCGGAATCAGCGATGGCGGATCCGGGGGTCGAGCCAGCCATAGGCGAGGTCCACGACGAGATTGGTGAGGATGTAGCCGAGTGCGATCAGCAGGACGACCCCCTGCACGAGCGGGTAGTCGCGCGCGAACACGGCGTCGACGACCAGGCGGCCGACCCCCGGCAAGGCGAACACGTACTCGGTGATGACGGCCCCGCCGATCAGCCCGCCGAGCTGCAGTCCCAGCACGGTGACGACCGGAATGAGGCTGTTCTTGAGCGCGTGCCGGCCGATGATCGTGCGCTCGGGCAGGCCCTTGGCCCGGCCGGTGCGCACGTAGTCCTCGGAGAGCGCCTCGATGAGGCTCGACCGGAGGGTCCGGGTGATCACCGCGGCCAGGGCGAGCCCGAGGGTGACCGCCGGCATCGCGAGCGAGCGGAGGCCGTTCACCGGCTCCTCGAGGGGGTCCGTGTAACCGGACACCGGCAGCCAGCGGAGGGTGACGCCGAACAGGAAGATGAGGAGCAGCGCGATCAGGAAGTTCGGCATGCAGATCCCGATGAGGGCGAAGGTCGTCCCGGCGCCGTCGACCGGAGTGTTCCGCCGGGCTGCCGAGAGGATCCCCAGCGGGAACGCGACGACCAGGGCGATCACCATCGCCAGGAGCGCCAGCTCGAGACTCGGCCGGAGACGGTGACCGACGTCCTCCACGACCGGCTGGTTGTTCCGGATGGAGCGCCCGAGATCTCCGTGGAGCAGGCGGCCCATCCAGCGCACGTACTGGACGTGGATCGGCAGGTCGAGCCCGAGCTGATGGCTCAGCTCCGCCTTCACCCCGGCGTCGACCGATTCGGCCATCATCGCGTCGATCGGGTCGCCGGGCGTGAGGTGGATCAGGAAGAACACGCCCGCCGTGACCAGGACGAGGACCGGCACCACGGCGACGAGGCGGCCCAGGACGAACCGGCCCATAGGCGAGTCGGCGCTCAGGCGCCCGGCGTCACCGGGCGCCGCCGACGGTCCGCGCCCCGGTCTACTTCAGCCAGACGCTCTTGAACCGCATCATCCCGTCCGGGATGGGCTCGTATCCCTGGACCCGCGGGCTGAAGGCCTTCGGCTCGATGGGGTGCACGATGAATGCCATCGACGCTTCCTCGTGGAGAGTCCGCGTGAGGTCGCTGAAGATCTTCTTCCGCTCCGCCTTGTCGTACACCTCGCGGCTCCGGTCGAGCAGCGCGTCGATCTTGGGATTGGAGACGCCGGACCAGTTGAGGGGCAGACCCGTCTTGAAGAACTGGAACGTGTTTCCGTCGGGGTCCGGCCGCCCGCTCCACTGGTAGTTGATCATGTCGAAGTTCTTGTTGTTCCCGTCCGCCAGGAGCGCGGCGGCGTCGACGAGCTTGATCTTCATCGTGATGCCGGCCTCGGCGAGCTGGGCCTGCATCACCTCGGCCTCCTGGACGTTGATCGGGATGTTGTTGGTCGTCAGCGTGAACGAGAAGCCGCTCGACTGGCCGCCCTCCGCGAGCTTCGCCTTCACCTTCACGACATCGCGCTTCTCGGGAGGGATGCTGCTGTCGTACGCCCAACTGGACGGCGGGATCGGCCCGTTCGACGGCACCCCGACGCCGAGCCATACGCCCTTGACGATCTGCTCGATGTCGAGCCCCGAGATCACCGCCTGGCGGAGGGCCTTGTTGCTGAACGGCGGCTTCGTGTGGTTCAGCACGTAGGCGAACGAGGCGAGAGACGGGACGTCGACCTCCACCAGGTTCTTGTCGGCCTTGACCGTGGCGACGTCGCGCGGCTGGACGTAGTCCATGACGTCGATCTCGCCGGACTGGAGGCTCGCCAGCTTCACGGTGTCATCCGGGATCGGGCGGTAGCGGATCTGGTCGAGGTAGGGCCCGGCCTGCTTGTTCCAGTAGTTCTCGTTCCGCTTCAGGAGGATGTGGTCGTCCTTGACCCACTCGACGAACTCGAAGGGGCCGGTGCCCGCCCCCCGGGCGTTTCGCTCGAGGTCGGGCCCGCGCTCCTGGACGACCTTCGGGGAGACCATCATGCCGGCCCGGTCGGTGAGGGCAGCCAGAAGCGACGCGTCGGGTCGCTTCAAGTTGATCCGGATCGTGTGGGAGTCCACCACGTCGACCGAATCGATGTTGGCGGTCTCTCCCTTCCGGACCGACTTCGGGTCGGTCTTCATGCGGTTGAAATTGAACTTGGCGACCTCGGCGTTGAAGTCCGTCCCGTCATGGAACTTCACACCCTTCTGGAGCTTCATGACGAGCGTTTTGCCGTCGGGCTGGGTCCAGGACTCGGCGAGCCCCGGCTGGATGCCCAGCTTGACGTCGAGCACGAGGAGCGGGTCGTAGAGGTTGTGGTAGACCTGCCGGTCGATCTTGCTGCCCGAGAGGTGGGGGTCCATCGTGGCGGCCTCGATGTAGAAGCCGACGCGAATCGTGCCGCCGCGCTTGGGCGTCGTCTGCGCCACCGCCGCGGGCACTCCCCGGAGCCCGCCGGCGACGACCGGCGTCAGCGCGCCGCTCGATGCCGCCGCGCACAACCGGAGGAAGCTCCGCCGCGATGTGCCTCGAGCGCCCGAGCCCTGGTCAGTCGATGCCTCGGTTCCCATGGTCAGCTCTCCTCGGCTGGAAGTGTGGTCCCCCGCGACCTCGCGTGAATCGATGTCCAATCGTTTCCCGCCCGCCGGTCGTGTGTCAATGGGCGTTCATCGGGGCTCGGAGGCGGTAGAGCCGGACGGCGTTGTCGTGGAAGAGCCGCCGCCGATCCGACGCGGGAAAGCCTTGGACGATCGTCTGGAAACCCCGGTAGATGGTGTCGAAGCTCGTGACGAGGCCGTCGACCGGGAAGTTCGAGGCGAACATGGCGCGATCCACCCCGAAGAGCTCGATGGTCCGCAGCACGACCTCGCGGTTCGATTCGGCCGTCCACCGCTGACCGGGCACCCCGAGCCCGGAGATCTTGACGGCGACGTTCGGTTCACGCGCGAGCGTCGCCAAGGCGCGCTGCCAGCCTCGGAGGCCAGCCGGACTGCGATCGCTCGGCAGGCCCGTGTGGTTCAGGACGATGAGGGTATCGGGGAACGCGCGGGCGAGCGCCGCCGCGTCGTCGAGATGCCACCACGGCGCCTGGAGGTCGAAGGACAGCCCGTGGCGGGCGAGACGCGCATAGCCGGCGCGCCACCGCGGGTCGCCCATCGAGCCCGGAGCGCCCGGGACGACCGCGTCCGGCGACGGGGCTGCGGCGGGCTTGTGGCGGATGCCGCGGACGATCGGACAGGCGGCCTGGCGGGCCAGCACGTCCTCGACGTCGTCACGGTCGAGCCAGGCCTGGGCGACGACGGCGCTCGGAAGCCCATCCCGTGACGCGAGCTGCTCCACCCAGCGTGTCTCGCCGAGCGGATCGGTCGGCTCCCACTCGGTTTCCACGTAAACGGTGCCCACGATCCGGTGACCCCCTGCATCTCTCCGGTAGTCCGCCGGCAAGTAGGTCCGTCGGAGCGGGCGGCTGTCCCCGTAGCGGAAGGGCGGAGGAGGGTCGTCGCGGAGCCACGGATGCTTGCCGAGCGACAGGTCCCAGAAGTGCTGGTGGGCATCGATGATGGGCACGTCGTCGGCCGCCGCGTCCATCTTCGAGTCCCGTCCTACCGGGTGTCCCCGAACCTCATGTGGAGACGAACCGAATGACTCGGCTGAACCGAGCGACGCCCCGCCGTCCGGCGGCCCGGCCGAACCGCCGCGCACGGGGCTCGCATGGTCCGCGCGGCTCGCTCAGGTGGCCCGCAGGGGTTCGAGGCCCTTCCAGTCGAACTCGACCCCGTGGCCGGCGCGGTCGGGCGCGATCGCCTCGCCGTCCCAGATCTCGAGCGGATGGGCGATGAAGCGCTCGAGCCCGAAGCCGTGGACCTCGAGGTACGACGCGTTCGGCACCGCGGCCAGGAGGTGCACGTGGAGGTCGTGGACGCCGTGCGACGTCACCGGGAGGTTGTGGGCCTCCGCAACGTGGGCCACCTTGAGCCACGCCGTCACGCCCCCGATGTTCGAGACGTCGGGCTCGGGGAACGTGACGCCGCCCGCGCCGATCAGGCGCTCGAACTCGTGGATCGTCCGGAGGTTCTCGCCGGCCGCGACCGGAAGGCCGCCCTCGCGCACGATGCGCGCATGACCGGGCACGTCGTCCGGGATCGTCGGCTCCTCCAGCCAGAAGACGTCGTGGGCGGCCAGAGCGCGGGCCGCGCGGACCGCCTCGTCAGGCGTCCAGCGCATGTTCGCGTCGACCATCAAGGGGAGGTCGGGACCGAGATGCCTTCGCATCGCCCCGACGCGCTCGACGTCGTCCCGGAGCCGCGGCCGGCCCACCTTCATCTTGATCGCGCGGAACCCCCGGCCTATGTTCTCGTCCGTCTGTCGGAGAAGCTTGTCGAGCGGAAACTGGAGATCGATGCCGCCGGCGTACGCCTTGACGCGCGGATGATGGCCGCCGAGGAGCTTCCAGAGGGGCAGCCCGCGGCGCCGCGCCCGGAGATCCCAGAGCGCGATGTCCACCGCCGAGATCGCGAAGGCAGCGACGCCGCCACGGCCCACGTAGTGGCAGCCCCACCACATCCGCTGCCACAGCGCCTCGATCCGCTCGGCGTCCTGGCCGAGGAGGAGGGGAACCAGGTCCGCGAGAAGCGCGCGGATCGCGGCGGCCCCGGCGCCGACCGTGTACGTATAGCCGAGGCCTTCGGCGCCATCCTCACCGCGGACGCGTGCGGTCACGAGGTCGAAGTAGGCGATGTCTCCGTGCGTCGAGTCCGAGAGGACGACCGGGAGCGGGATGCGGTAGTGGCCGACGTCGACGGCGGCGACGGTCATCGGGCGCCCGCGCGCGCAGCCCGGCCGGTCAGCGCGGGACCGGGCGACGACGGGTCATGGGGCGACGGTCTCCGCCACGACCCGGAGCGCCGTCTCCACGCCGCGGAGCATCAGCGGGAGGTCCATGCTCGGCTGGTCCGTCTTGCCGTGCGCGACCATGGCCGGCAGGAGCGGGAGGTGGATGAACCCGGCGCGCATCGTCAGCTCCCGCACGGTGATCTCGTGGAGCGTGCGGTAGAGGGTCTGGTTGCAGAGGAACGTCCCCGCCGTGTTCGACACGTACGCGGGGATGCCCTCGCCCGTCAGCGCGGCGAGGATCTCCGGCAACGGGAGCGACGCGAAGTACGCCGCGGGTCCCTCGGGGACGCAGGGCTCGCCCTCGGCCCGGTAGCCCGCGTTGTCCGGGATGCGGTAGTCCATCACGTTCAGAGCCGCGCGCTCGAGCGCGAGCCGCATCCGGCCCTCGGCGAGCCCGAGGTGCACCACCGCCGCCGGCGCCATCTCCTCGAGGAGGACCGACACGTGCCGCGAGGCCTCCAGATGGTGAACCGGCAGGATCGCGCCGGCGACGGCGCAGTTGCCGATGCGGCGGCCGTCGAGCGCCTTCGCGAGATCCTGCGAGGGGTTCATGGTCGCCGATCCGAAGGGCTCGAATCCGGTCACCAGGATCACTGGCTCCGCGACGAGCCGGACCGACTCGCGCGGCGCTGGCTTCCCTCGCGTGACGGCCTCCGCGGGGTCGGCCACGGCCCGCTCGAGGGTTTCACGAAGATCGGCGGGAGTGCGGCTCATGCCGACCACTATAGCCGACGGCGCATGGCGTACACTACACGCTCGATGAGCGGCGAACGCGGTACGCAGTTCGACCACATCGCCATCGGGATGGACCGCATGGCGGACGCCACCGACGTCCTCGTCGGCCGGCTCGGCGGCCGTCCGGATTCCGGCGGTCCAGGTGGTGGCTTCCGGTGGGCGGCCTGGAGCTTCGAGGGGGGCGGGTCCATCGAGGTCATCGAGCCGGCGGGTGTCGACGGCTTCCTCCACCGGTTCCTCGCGGCGCGCGGGCCGGGCATTCACCATGTGACGTTCAAGGTGGCGAGCCTGGCTGAGGCGGCGGCGCGGGCCGAGGCCCAGGGATACCGGCTGGTCGGCCGCGACGAGTCGGACCCGGACTGGCTGGTGGCCTATCTTCACCCGAAGGAAGCACAGGGGATCGTGGTCCAGCTCGGGCAGTCGGGCGGGCGATACGGCCGCCGGCCGTGGGAGGTGCCCGAGGGGCCGGCGGGGCCCCCGTCTCCGGCTCGAGTTCTCGGGCTGCGGACTCGCGCGTGGACGGCGGAGCGGGCGCGTCTGCAGTGGGAGCGGGCGCTCGGCGGTGCCCTGGTCCACGCCACGGATGCGGAGCTGATCTTCCGGTGGCTCCCGTCCCCGATGCGGCTCGTGGCGGAGATCGCGCCGGACGCGGAGGAGGGGCCGGTGGCGATCGAGCTCGGCCCGGATCGCGATCTCGCCCTTCCCGCGGGGCCGATCCCGCCGCTCGGCACGACCTTCACGATCGATCGGCGCCTGGCGGGGCTCTGAGCGACTCGCCGCCGGCGCCAGGGGAGGACACGATGGCGGACAAGGTGACGAAGAAGGACGACGAGTGGCGCCACTGCCTCTCGCCCGAGCAGTACCGCGTGTTGCGGAAGCACGGAACGGAGCGCGCCTTCACCGGCGAGTACCACGACTCCAAGGAGCCGGGGGTCTACCGCTGCGCGGGCTGCGGGACCGCGCTGTTCAGCTCGGACACGAAGTTCGACTCCGGCACCGGATGGCCGAGCTTCTACGAGCCGGTCGAGCAGGGCGCCGTCGACACCCGCACCGACGGTAGCTTCTTCATGACGCGGACCGAGGTGCTCTGCGCCGCGTGCGACGGGCATCTCGGCCACGTCTTCGACGACGGGCCCGAGCCGACCGGCCTCCGCTACTGCATCAACTCCGCGGCGCTCAGGCTCGATCCGGAGTCGAAGCCGGACAAGGGCTGAGCCCGCGTTCCATCGACGAGACGGCGAGGGACGCCGTCGGAGGTGACCGCCTGATGGCCCTTGCCCTGTTCTGCAAGGTCGAGAACCCCGATCTCTGGCGCCGCACGATGACGGCCGAGATCCCGGGCCTCGACTTCCGCGTGGCGCCGAACCTCGGCGACCCGACCCAGATCCGCATGGCCGCCTTCGACTACAAGGCGCCGGACGGGACGCTGACGACGATGCCGAACCTCGGCTGCATCGTCTACCTCGGTCATGGCGCCGGCGACTTCCTGCTGAGGCCCGACTTGCCGAAAGGCGTGCCGGTCATGCGGCTCAAGGATCCGGGCATCATCGCCTGCATGACCGAGTACGTCCTGCTGTATCTCCTGAGCCACCGCCGCCTTGCGGACACGTATCGCCGGTATCAGGCTGAGCGACGCTGGCAGGAGGACACGCCGCCCTTTCCCAGCGAGGTGCGGATCGCGATCCTGGGCCTCGGGTCGATCGGACAGCGGTTCGCCGAGGTCTTCGTCGATCTCGGCTACCGGGTGAACGGCTGGGCCCAGAGCCCGCACCAGCTGCCGGGCGTCGACTGCTACCACGGCGGCGACCAGCTGGCCGCCTGTCTCGCGCCGTGCGACTACGTCGTCTGCATCCTGCCCGAGACGAGGGCGACGCGCGACATCATCGACGCCCGGACCCTGGCGTTGATGAAGCCCGGCGCCTACTTCATCAACGTCGGGCGAGGCCCCCTGGTCGTCGAGGAGGACCTCCTGGCCGCGCTCGATTCCGGCCATCTCTCGGGAGCCGTGCTCGACGTCTTCCGCACCGAGCCGCTCCCGGCCGGCAGCCGTCTCTGGGCGCATCCGAAGGTCGTCGTGACCCCGCACGCTGCGGGCGTGGGGCAGCAGGGCTCGCTCCCGCACATTGCCGAGAACTACCGGCGGCTGCTTGATGGGCGGCCGCTCATCAACATCGTCGACCCGTCACGAGGATACTGACGCGCGGGTCCCCGGGGCAGGAGGACTGGCCCCCGGGACCTCGCCGCCTCGACGTCGGTAGCCTCCGACTCGATCGCACCGCCGTCCCGGGCTTCACGCTATAGTGACCCCCGTCAACCACAGGCCGGGCTGCATCCGAGGACGTCTGACGTCTATGGAGGTGTTCCGGTGATCGAGCGCCGCGCGTTGCTGCGGGCGGCCGGTCTTGCCGTTCTCGCCGCGCCCCGCGTGTCCCGGGCGCAGGCGCCCGGGAAGGCGAGGGTGATCGGCTTTCTCGGTGGCGCGACGGCGTCGGGATACGCGCCGCTGGTCGAGGCGTTCCGCCTCGGGCTTCGGGATCACGGCTACGTCGAGGGCGGCAGCGTCCGGATCGAGTATCGATGGGCGGACGGCGACTACGATCGGCTCCCGGTCCTCGCGGACGAGCTGGTCCGGCTCAAGGTGGACGTCATCGTCACGCAGGGGACACCCGCGGCGGTGGCCGCCAAGGGGGCGACGAAGACCATCCCCATCGTGATGGCGATCGTCGGCAACCCCGTCGAGAGCGGGGTCGTCGCCAGCTACTCGCGGCCGGGAGGGAACGTCACGGGGTCGTCGTTCTTCTGGGGCGACCTCAACGCGAAGCGGCTGGAGTTCCTGAAGACGCTCAATCCGGGGCTTGCGCGGGCGGGCGTGCTCGTCAACCCGGACAACCCGGCCATGGCCGAGCTCTTGCGCGCCATGGAGGAGCGGGGCCGGGCGCTGAAGGTGGGCGTCCATCCCCTGCGCGTGCGGCGTCTCGAGGAGATGACCGGCACGTTCCAGCTGGCCAAGAAGCAGACCGACGCCCTGACGGTGCCCGAGGACGGGCTGTTCCAGGCGAACGCCGACCGGCTGGCCGGGCTGGCCAACAAGCATCGCCTGCCGAGCATCGGGTTCCGGGCGTACTGCGAGGCCGGCGGCCTGCTGGCCTACGGCGTCGACTTCCCGTACATCTGGCGCCAGGGCGCGGTGCTCGTGGACAAGATCTTCAAGGGCGCGAAGCCGGCGGATCTGCCGATCCAGCAGGCGACGCGTTTTGAGCTGGTCATCAACCTCAAAACGGCCCGCGCGCTCGGACTGACGATCCCGATGGAGCTGCGGGCGCGCGCCGACCAGCTGATCGAGTCCTGAGGCGCGCCCGCGGCGCGCGTCCGGAGGCGGTCGCCGAGAGCGGGCTACAGCCAGCCGATCCGGCGGAAGCGGAAGAAGAGGCAGAGGTCGATCCCGACCATGATCGCGAGAGCCACCGGGTAACCGAGGCTCCAGCGGAGCTCGGGCATGTTCTCGAAGTTCATGCCGTAGAGCCCCGCGATCATCGTCGGCACGGCCAACAGCGCCGCGTACGCGGCCAGCCGCTTCGTCGTCTCGTTCTCCTGCATCGTGCTGAGCGACAGGTGCACGGACAGGGCCGTGGTGATCATCTCGCGGATCGAGTCGATCGACTGGTTGAGCCGCGCGAGGTGATCGTACACGTCGCGGAAGTAGTCGCCCAGGCCCGCGCAGATCTGGGGCACGCGGCCGCCATGGAGCTTGCTGGACGCCTCGAGCAGCGGATCCACCGCGTGCTTCAGCGTGATCAGCTTCTGCTTGATGCCGTAGAGCGACTCGACCTGGGCGCGGACGGCGCCGCCGGTGAAGATCCGCTCCTCGACGTGCTCCAGCTCGGTCTCGAGCGTGTCGATCACCGGGAAGTAGCGGTCGACGACCGCATCCACCAGGGCGTACAGGACGTACCCCGAGCCGTGCCGCAGCAGGTCGGGCTCCCTCTCGCAGCGCGCGCGGACGTCGGCGAAGCCGCGCTCGCTCCGGTTCCGGACGGAGAGCACGTAGTTGGGACCGACGAAGATGTCGACCTCGCCCACGCGGAGGTCGTCGACGTCCGGCTCGATCGTCTGGAGCACGACGAAGAGGGAATCGCCGTACTCCTCGACCTTCGGCCGCTGGTGACCTTGATGCGCATCCTCGACCGCGAGGGGATGGAGGTCGAACTCCTGCTGCATCTCGGCCAGCTCGACGTCGGTCGCGTCCCGGAGCGCCACCCACACGAAGCAATCGGGCCGGTTGACGTAGTCGTGGATCTCGCGCGGAGTGATCTCGGCGAGCCGCTTGCCGTTCTGGTAGGCGACGCAGTTGACGAGCATGGCCGTCTACCGAGCCATCTTAGCAGCGGGGCCGAGGGGCCTGGCGGAACGTTTCCGCGCACCGGGCGACGCTCGGACGCGCAAGCGCCGCGGATCGTCCCGCGATCGTCAGGCGGCGGTCCAGCCTCCGTCGACCACCAGCGTCTGGCCCGTGACGTAGGACGCGCCCTCGCTGGCGAGATAGACCGCGGCGTCCGCGACCTCCGCCAGCGTGCCCCGCCGGCCGGCCGGGGTGACCGCCCGGACTGCCTCTTCGCTCGCGCCCACCCCGCCCATCGCCGAGGGCGCGTCCGCGCCCAGGATGCGGGCCGAGTTGGCCCGCAGGCTCGTCTGGATCGCGCCGGGACAGATCGCGTTGATCGTGACGCCCTGCTTGGCGTAGGTGATGGCGAGCTGGCGGGTGAGCCCGACGACGCCGTGCTTGGCCGCCGTGTAGGCGGGGCCGCCGCCCGAGCCCACGATCCCGGCGACGGAGGCGATGTTGATGATGCGGCCTCGCCCGGCGGGCAGAAGCTCGGCCAGGGCGCGCTTGCATCCCCAGAACGTCCCGGTGAGATCGATCGCGACGACGCGCTCCCAGAGCGCCGGGGCCATCTGGTCGGCGGGCGTGTAGCCGTCGAGGACGCCGGCCGCGTTCACCATCGTGCCCAGGGGGCCGAGCGCCCGCACCGCCTCCGTGACGGCACGGTCGACGTCGGCCCACCGGCTCACGTCGGCCTCGAGGAGGAGCGCCCGCCCGCCGCGGGCGCGAATGTGCTCGGCGGTCTCCCGGCCGCCCTCCAGCAGGACGTCCACCAGCGCCACCGCCGCGCCGCCGGCGGCGAGCGCCTCTGCGATCGCGCGGCCGATGCCGGACCCGCCGCCCGTCACCACGGCCGAGCCGGAGACGACAGGGCTCATTAGGCGGGGAGGCTGCGACTTGGGGCGAGCGCCGCCATGAGATCGAGCGTGTGCTCCACCGGCCAGTCGTGTAGCGCGATGTTCGCCTCCAGGAAGAGCTCGGTCAGCCCGAGCTCTGCGTAGCGGCGCACGTCCTCCTGGATCTCCTGGAGCGAGCCGAAGAGGGGGCGCCGCACCTGACCCCGCGGAGCGTCGTAGGGGTGGAACGTCCCGCGGCAGACTATCTGGAGCTGTGCCGGGTCGCGCCCCGCGCGCTCCGCCGCTTCGCGTAGGGCCTGGACGAGCGGCGCAACACGGTCGAAAGGCACGTTGCCGCCGTTGAAGCCGTTACCGTAGGTGACCGCGCGCCGGACGGCGGCCATGCCGTAGCCGCCGATGGTGATCGGTGGGTGGGGCATTTGGACGGGCCGAGGGTGGACGAAGGCGCGCGGCACACGGTAGAACTCGCCCTGGAACTCGACCGGGTCCTGTGTCCAGATCGCCTTGAGACAGGCGAGGAACTCGTCCGCGCGCTGCCCGCGCTTCTCGAAGGGCACCCCGACTGCGTCGAACTCGTCCTTCGACCAGCCGACGCCGAGCCCGACGTCGAGGCGGCCGTTCGAGACCCGGTCGAGGGTCGCAAGCTGCTTGGCCAGCATGACGGGCGTGTAGTAGGGCATGACCAGGACGCTCGTCCCGAGTCGGATACGCGAGGTCACGCCCGCCACGAACGCGAGCGACACCACCGGGTCGGCCACAGACTCGAACGCGGACGGCCACGGCTGGCCGGGCATCGGCGGGTAGTCGTTCTGCGGAGCCACCGGATAGAGGAGACGCTGCAGCACCCACAGGGAGTGATAGCCGAGGCGCTCGGCCTCTTGCGCCACGCGCACCTGGTTCACCGACGTGGCCCAGGCTCCGGAGACCGGCAGCGAGAACCCGAGCTTCATCGTGGGCGCCACGCGGCGCATGATACGCGATCGGCCGCGGCCGCGGGAGGGTCGCGAGAGGGTATCATGTCCCCCGGGCCGAGCATCACGGCAATCAGCCACTGGCTTCCACTGGCATTCACGCGACTCAGCGATAGGTCGAGGAGACGGGCAATGGGCAGGCTCGAGGGCAAGGTCGCCATCGTCACCGGGGCGACGAGCGGGATGGGAAAGCGCACGGCCGAGCGGTTCGTCGAGGAAGGCGCCACCGTGATCCTCGCCGGTCGCCGGGAAGCGGAAGGCGAGGAGGCCGCCCGGAGCCTCGGGCCGCGCGCCCGGTTCGTGCGGACCGACGTCGCGCGCGAGGACGACGTCCGCCGGCTCGTGGAGGGGACCGTCGATCGCCACGGGCGTCTGGACTGCCTGTTCAACAACGCGGGCGGCCCCGGACCTCGGGGCGGCATCGCGACGATTCCCCTGGACGGCGCCGAGCGATCCATGGCGGTGAACTTCGGCGGCGTCCTTCTCGGCATGAAGCACGCCGCGCCGATCATGGTGAAGCAGCGCTCGGGCAGCATCATCAACAACGCGAGCGTGGCCGCCAGCCGAGCCGGCTACTCGTCGTCCATGATCTACAGCGCCGCCAAGGCCGCCGTGGTCCAGCTCTCCCGGTGCGTGGCGATGGAGCTCGGGGAGCACAGCGTGCGGGTGAACTGCATCTCGCCCGGCGCCATCGTCACCGGCATCCTGCTGAAGGCCCTCGGGCTGCCGCACGACCGCGCGGACGACGTCAGCGCGGAGCTGACCGAGCGGTTCGCCGCCCAGCAGCCGATTCCGCGCGCGGGCTCGGTGGACGACATCGCGCACATGGCGGTGTTCCTGGCGAGCGACGAATCCACGTTCGTGACTGGCCAGGACATCGTCGTCGACGGCGGCCAGATCAGCGGGCGCCTCTGGAGCCCTCAGCAGGAGGGGCTCCGGCAGCTCCGGCAGGCCTTCGGCCTGGCGGCGGAGGGCTGAGATGACCGCCGCGCTCCTTCCGGGTCCCGATCCGAGCTACCGGTTCCTTCCCGGCGGCGAGCCGTACTCGTCGGGCGCCGTCTCGACGCCGGGATGGGAGGTCGTCCACGTCACGCTCCAGACCCTGTTGCCGTGGCGCGAGGGCTTCGCGGCGATCGAGCGCCACCTCCGGGCGCTCGGCCGCCCCCGCACCGCCCTCTGCGCGATCGAGCTCCGCATCCCGAGCCCGCTGACCTTCACCGGCTTCGCGGACTTCAACCGGAGCTATCGCGCAGTGCTGGGCGAATGGGGCCTGCTCGTGGACGGCCGCAACCCGGTGGCGCGGACGAACGTCGCGCCGGTCGTCGGCCCGCCTCCCGAGCCCTCCCTCTACGCCTTCTCCCATACGGTGGCGGGGGACACCGCCCGGCCGACGTTCGTCGCGGCGGGCTCCGGCGAGCTGCGCCCGGGCCCGGCGTCACGGGAGAGCGTCGTCCGACCCGACGAGACGACGCCGCCCGCGATGCGCGAGAAGGCGACGTACGTGATGGGCGTGATGCGATCGCGCCTCGCCGGTCTCGGCGGCGCCTGGACGGACGTGACCCAGGTCGGCGTCTACACCGCGCATTCGCTCGACGACTTCCTCGCGACCGAGATCCTCGCGGTGATGGGCCCGGCGGCGATCCATGGCGTCCACTGGTACCTGTCCCATCCGCCGATCTCGGGGCTCGCCTACGAGATGGACCTCCGCGGCGTGCGCCGCGAGCTCCGTCTCTGAGTCGGCGGAGTGAGCGTGCCGGGCGCGGGCCGTCGGATCGCGGCCCGCGCGCTGGAGGCGGTACGGTGAGGCGGGCGTCCTCCGGTCGGCACCGGCGGGTCGGCCTGCGCGGCCACGGCGGCCCGCACGGCGTGCCCGGCGGCTTCGGCGCCCACGGCAACCCGCGGGACTTCCAGCTCATGCTGGGCCGGCTGGAGGATCCGGGGCGCGCGCGGTGGCAGCGGCCCGCGCGTCTCGTCCGCGCGATCGGAGTCCGATCCGGCCAGACGGTCGTCGAGATCGGTGCGGGCTCCGGTTATGTCGTGCGGCGTCTCGCGCGGGCGGTGGGCCCCCGGGGCCGCGTCTACGCAGTCGACACCGAGCCGCGGATGCTGGCCGTGCTGATCGAGCGTCTCCGCCGCGGCGGCCTCACGAACGTCACGCCGGTTCTCGGTCGCGACGACGACCCGCTCCTGCCGGCGCGCTCGTGCGACCTGGTCCTCGTCGTGAACACCTACCACCACTTCCCGGGCGGCCCCCGCTACCTCCGCCGGCTCCGCCGCCTGCTCCGGCCGGGCGGCCGACTGGTGAACGTGGACTTTCAGCGCCGGGAGACTCCCGTCGGCCCGCCGATCGAGCGGCGCATCGCGCGGGAGACCTTCCTGCGCCACGCGCGCCGGGCGGGCCTCCGCCTCGTCCGGGAAGCGACGTTCCTGCCGTACCAGTATTGCCTGGTGCTCCGACCGGGCTCACCCGCGTCCGGCCCTCTTGCCCGCGTTCGTCGCTCCTGATAAGAGAGGGCGACCCAACGGAGGCGACCCGAGTGCGCGAAGACGACGTGCCGGTCCTGGCAGCCCCGCCCCATCCTCCGCTGCGCGAGTACTATCAGGCCGACGCCGCGCGCCAGCGGTTCCTGAACGACCTGTTCGACCGGACCGCCGACCGATACCGCGCGATCGACAAGGTCACCGGCTTCGGCTCGGGGCTGTGGTATCGGCGCTGGGCGCTCCGGCAGGCGGGAGTCCGCCCGGGGATGCGCGTGCTGGATGTCGGCTGCGGGCCGGGCCTGACGACCCAGGCGGCGTTGCGCCTGGTGGGCTCGACGGGCTCCGTGATCGGGCTCGATCCCAGCTCCGGGATGCTCCGCGAGGCGCGGAAGGGTCCGTGCCGGAACCTGGTCCAGGGGGTGGGGGAGGAGCTTCCGTTTCCGGACGGGGCCTTCGACTTCGTGAGCATGGGGTACGCCCTCCGGCACGTGTCCGACCTCCAGACGGCCTTTCGCGAGTACCGACGGGTCTTGAGACCGGGCGGCATCGTGCTCCTGCTCGAGATCTCGCGCCCGCGCTCGGCCGCCCTCCTCACCGCCTCGCGCTTCTACATCCGGACGGTGATGGGCGTCGGCTTCGCCCGGGCGACCGGAAACCCCGAGCTCCGCACGCTGATGCGCTACTGGTGGGACACGACGGAGCACTGCGTCCCCCCGGAGGCCATCCTGTCCGCGCTCGGCGACGCCGGATTCGGCGAGTGCCAGGTGAGAGAGCTGTTCAACGGACTGATCAAGGACTACCGGGCGGTCAAGCCCTGATCGCCGGGGCAGCGCGCGGTCCCCGCCCGCTCCCGGCCATTCCACCTCGAGGAGACCAGCCGTGTCCCTGAATGCGAGCGTGACCGAGCGGAATCCCGATCTCATCGTCGGCGAGCGTGACCGCCCGGGCTGGAACCAGCCGGACCGGCGCCGCCGCGCCTTCCATAACATGCACGGCGTCTTCCGCTACAGCATCGGCATTCGCGCGCCCGAGGTGCTGAGGCTCGGCAAGGTCGTCGACCGGCGGATTGGCGATCTGCCGAGCGTGCGCCGGCTCACCGGGACCACGTACTTCTCCGGCATGGTGGTGGTCCGAGGCGGCGACGTGCTCTTCGAGAGCTACGCGCGAGACTTCGGTCCCGGCCAGCCTCACAGCATCCAGTCGATCACCAAGACCACGATGAACCTCGTGGTGGGCCGGCTGGTCGAGCGGGGCATGGTCGATCTCGGCCAAACCGTGAGCCACTACCTCCCCGACATCGGCTCGGGGTACGCGGCGGTCACCGTGCAGGACGTGATGGACATGAACGTCATCAACGACTACTCCGAGGACTACAGCGATCCCTTGGCGAGCGTGTTCCTCCACGAGGCGGCGATGGGCTGGCGACTCCCGAAGCCCGGGGAGCCCGAGGTGACCAACCGGGCGTACGTCCGGAGCATCAAGAGCGCAGACCTGGTCAACCGGACCGGGCTCGTGCAGTACAAGTCCGCCAACACCGACGTCATCGGCGAGATCGCCGAACGGGTCACCGGCCGCTCGCTCCGCGATCTCTTGATCGACATCGTCGAGGCGGCGGGCCTCGAGGGGACGTTCCACATCGGGACGGACCGTGCCGGCACGCCGATCATCAACGGCGGCGCATGCGTGACGGCCCGCGACCTTGCCCGCTACGCCCTCCTCTTCGTCCGCGGCGGCCGCGGCGTCGGCGGCCAGCAGGTGGGGAGCCGCGCGTTCATGGAGACGACACGGACCCGCAAGGGCGTGCCCTATGCGGCCCCGCGCGACTGGCAGCGCTACAGCAACCACACCGTGACCGACGGGCAGTGCCTGGGCCACGGTGGCTACGGGGGCCAGTACATGCTGGCCAATCCCGACACCGGAGTGGTCGTGGTGTTCTTCAGCGTGCTGGAGAACGCGGACGCCCACGACCCGTCGTACTCGGCCGAGGTCATCCGGATGGCGGAGGAGATCACCCGGCTCTAAGCCTAGGCCCGGCAACCTCGCCGCGGCGAGGTCCGGTTTCCCGCTAGGATTGTGGCCATGGTGGAGCCTCGATTCGACGCCGCCGCGGGCACTCCCGACTCCCGTCGGGCGCTGCACGAGCAGAACCGGCTCTCGTGGGACGCCGCGACCCGTGCGCACAACAGCCACAAGGCGGACCAGGCCCGGTTCTACCGCGAGGGCGGCAACACGCTCTATCCGGAGGAGATCGACCTGCTCGGCGACCTTCGCGGGCGGTCCATTGTCCACCTCCAGTGCAACTCGGGGCAGGACACGCTCTCGCTGCGACGGCTCGGGGCGGCGAGCGTTCTCGGCGTCGACATCAGCGACGAGGCCATCGCCTTTGCGCGGCGGCTCTCCGCGGAGTCCGGCGTCGAGGCTTCCTTCGTCCGTGCCGACGTCTACGACTGGCTTGCCACCACGCCGACCGGTGACGAGCGGTGGGACGTCGTCTTCTGCTCGTACGGCGCCATCATCTGGCTGAGCGACCTCGCCGCTTGGGCCAGGGGGATCGCCGCGATCCTCCGGCCCGGCGGACGGTTCGTGACCGTCGACTACCACCCGGTGGAGATGATGTTCGACGAGGACCTCCGCCACGCCATGCCCTATTCCACCCACGGCCGTCCGGTCACGTGGGACGACGGTGTCGGCGACTACATCGCCCAGTCCCGCCCGGCGGTCGCGCCCCCCGGCTGGGTCGACGGCGTGCGGGACTTCCAGAACCCGCACCCGTCGCACGAGTTCCACTGGGCGACATCGGAAGTGATCGGTGCCCTGCTCGATGCCGGCCTCGTGCTGGAGCGCTTCCGCGAGTACGACTACTGCAACGGCTTCCGGCCCTACAAGGCGATGAAGGACCTCGGAGGCCAGCGCTGGACGGTCCCCGACGGGACTCCCGCCGTTCCGTTCATGTTCGGCATCGTGGCGAGAAAGCCGGCGTAGGGCGTAGATTGACGAGTCACTCCGCATGTCGCCGTCGCGTCCGGGTCGCCGGGGTGCTTGCCGCGTTGCTGATCCTGCCCGGCGGCTGCTTGAATCACTACCTCATCTACCCGGACCACGATCCCGCCGGCGTCGTGACCTGGAGCGAGGACGTCACGAAGGGGGCGCTGCGCATCCGCCTGGAATGGGCAGCGCCGCCCGGCGCCGGCCCCTTCCCCGCGGTCATCGTGCATCCCGAGGGCGGCAAGGTCGCCGCGGACATGAAGGGCGTGATCCGCGACCTAGCCCAGCGCGGCTACCTGGCGGTGGCGGCCGACTACGAACGGCTGATCGACGGCGCGTTCCACCCCAACACGTTCGCGTGGCGCGGGACGTCGGATCCCGTCGCCGCGCTGGAGCTGGTGCGCGCCGATCCGCGGGTCGACCCAGGGCGGATCGCCGCGCTCGGCTTCTCGCAGGGCGGGATCTTCAGCCTGCTGATGGCGGCGTACTCGCCGGACGTCCGGGCAGTCGTGGCGTACTATCCGGTGACCGACTTCCGGGAATGGTTCGACGCCGAGGGCCGCGACTGGGCGCATCGAGTCGTGTTCCGCGTCATCGAGTGGCACTTCCGCCGCGAGTCCGGCGCGGCCACCGAGGCGCAGTTCGAGGAGATGCTGCGGCTCGGCTCGGCGATGAGCTACGTCGACTCGATCCGCGCGCCGGTCCTGCTGATCCACGGCGCCGACGACACCTCCGCGCCGGTGGAGGAATCGCGGCGTCTCGAACGGGCGCTCCGGGATCGAGGGCGCGAGGTCGAGCTGATCGTGGTGCCGGGCGCCGGCCACGTCTTCAACTTCAAGCAGCAGGACCTGGCCCGGGAGACGTGGGACGACACGCTCGAGTGGCTGCGCGCCCACCTGTCTCCGGGCTGAAGGCGTTACGCGCGGATCGCCGCATCCATCCCCCGCGGGGCCGCAGCTCCAGGCGCGGGTTCGTCGCGCCGCCGGCTAGAGACCTGGTCGGGACTCCATGGGTGGCGGGTCGTAGGCGCGGATCGGCGGCAGAGGGCCAGTCCACCGCTCCACTTGCACCAGGGCGTGCTGGCCGGAGCAGCCCTGGGCGAGCTTCGAGGTTCCGCGGTCGAACGTGAGCACGTTCGGATTGCCGTGGACGCACATCGCGTCCGGGTCCGCCGGGTCGAGCGGGTCGTACCAGGCGCCCGTCGCGAGCTGGACCACGCGCGGACGCACGTCGTCGGTGACCACGGCGCCGGCGAGGCAGCTGCCCCGGTCGTTGAACACGCGGACGACGTCGCCGTCCCGGATCCCGCGGTGCTGCGCGTCGACCGGGTGGATGCGGATCGGCTCCCGGCCCTGGACCTTCGACGCCTGGCTGAACGCGCCGACATCGAGCTGGCTGTGGAGCCGCGTCGTGGGATTGTTCGCGACGAGGTGAAGCGGGTAGCGGTCGGCCAGCGGGGCACCGAGCCACTCGGTGGGCTCGATCCACGACGGGTGGCCGGGGCAGTCCTTGTAGCCGAAGCCGTCGATCGTCTCGGAGAAGATCTCGATGCGCCCGCTCGGCGTCGCGAGCCGCGCGCCCTCCGGATCGTCGCGAAACGCCTTGAGGATGACGACGTCCGTATCGGCGTCGGCGAGCTCCAGCGAGCCCTCGGCCCAGAACTCGTCGAAGCCGGGCAGCGCCGGCCCGCCGCGATGGGCAACCTTGTCGCGCCAGCCCTCGTAGAGGTGCCGGAGCCACGCCATCTCGTCCCGACCCTCGGTGAACCGCGCCTCGACCCCGAGCGCCCGGGAGAGCTCCGAGAAGATCTCGTACTCGCTGCGAGCCTCGGCATACGGCGCGATCGCCCGGTGCATCGCGATCACGCAGGGATCGTTCGGCGAGCCGGCGATGTCGTTCCGCTCGAGCGTCATGGTCGCCGGAAGCACCACGTCGGCGTGGCGGGCCATCGGCGTCCAGAACGGATCGTGGACCACGATGGTGTCCGTGGTGGCGAGCGCCCGTCGCAGCCGGCCGAGGTCCTGGTGATGGTGGAAGGGGTTGCCGCCGCACCAGTAGACGAGGCGAACGCGCGGGTAGGTCAGCCGGCGGCCGTCGAAGTCGTAGGGCTCACCGGGCTGGAGCAGCATGTCCGAGAACCGGGCGAAGGGGATGACGGCGCGCACCGGATTCGCGAGCTGCGGCAGGGCCGGCGGGTGGCTCCGCTGGGGCGGGCGGCCGACGTACCCGAGCGAGCCGTACCCGCTCCCGAATCCGCCGCCAGGGAGGCCGATCTGGCCCAGCATTGCGGCGAGGGTCACCACCATCCACGGGGCCTGCTCGCCATGCTCGATGCGCTGGAGCGACCAGTTCGCGTTGATCAGGGTCCGCTTCGCCGCCATGCGCCGGGCAAGGCGGCGGATCGTTGCGGCCGGGATGCCGGAGAGCCGCTCGGCCCACTCGGGCGTCTTCGGCACGCCGTCCTCGCCGCCGCGGAGATAGGCCTCGAAGCGGTCGAAGCCCGCGCAGTAGCGGCCGAGAAACGCTCGGTCGCAGAGCCCCTCGTCGACCAGGGTGTGGGCGAGGCCGAGCATGACGGCGACGTCGGTGCCCGGCACGACCGGCAGCCACTCGGCGCCGACGAACTCGGGCATGTCGTCCCGGATCGGGCTCACCAGCACGAACTCCGCGCCCCGCGCCTTCGCCGCCCGGAGGTGGTCCCGCAAGGGATGCCGGCTCGCGCCGCCGGGGCTCACCATCGTGTTCTTCAGCGGGATGCCGCCGAAGCAGACGAGCAGCTCGGTGTGGCGCTCGATCAGCGACCACGCGGTGGCCCGGTCCAGGAAGCTCCGCATGTCGCCCACGACGTGGGGCATGATCACGGTCAGGGCGCCGTTGCTGTAGCTGTGCTCGCCGCGGACGAAGCCGCCGAGGCAGTTGAGGAAGCGATGGAGCTGGCTCTGGGCGTGGTGGAAGCGGCCCGCGCTGGACCAGCCGTACGAGCCGCCGTAGACGGCCTCGCCGCCGTGGGTGTCGTAGACGCGGCGGAGCTCGCGCGTCAGGAGCTCGATCGCCGTCGGCCAGCTCACCGGCACGAACGGCTCCGCGCCCCGGCGACGGTCCGGTCCCGGCCCGCGATCGAGCCATCCGGCCCGGACCATGGGCCGGTCGATGCGCGCCCGGTGCCGCAGGCTCCCGGCAATGTTGCCGAGGAGCGGCGACGGGTCGGTATCGGCCCGGTAGGGGCGGACGCCCACGACGGCGCCGCCCTCGATTTCCGCCTCGAAGGCGCCCCAGTGCGATGCGTGGAGACGAAGCTCGGTCGCCATGTCGGTTCCTCGTGACGGCGCCGTCGCCCGCTGGACCCCGGGCGGCCGGCCATCCCGTCGATCGGATCGTGACACACTCGGCGGCTCGCGGACAAGCAGTCCGGAGCCCCGATGCCTTCCGGGAGCCTCTTGCGGCGCCGGGCGGAGTTCGTCTAATGTCCCGCTCGCCGGCGCGATCGTGCGCGCCGGCTCGGCCATCCCAGACCGTGGAGGGCACACGCGGATGAAAGACGGACGTCGACTGATCGCGAACATCGGCGTGCTGCTGGACGGCGCGCCCGCCGCGCGGGAGCGGCTCGTCGCCGCCGGGGCGGCGGTGGTGGAGGCCCGCGGCGCCACCGAGGACGAGCTGATCGCCTCGTGCGCCGAGGCCGAGATCGTGATGGGCCTCGGTCAATTTCCGTTCTCCGAGCGCGTCTTCGAGCGCCTCCCGCGGCTCCAGCTCCTGATGCAGTGCACCGTCGGCTACGACCGCGTCGACGTCGGGGCCGCCACGCGGCACGGCGTGGCGATCGCCAACAGCCCGTTCTTCTGCATCGAGGAGGTGTCCGACCACGCGGCGATGCTCCTGCTCGCCTGCACGCGGAAGCTGCCCCACCAGGTCCACGCCTTCCGCCGCCACGGCTGGAGCCGGCCGCCGGCGGTCGAGGCGATGGGCTCGGTCAAGCGCATGAAGGGCCAGACCCTCGGATTCGTCGGGTTCGGGAAGATCGCGCGGCTGACCGCGGAGAAGCTGTCGGGCTTTCGGATGCATTACCTGGCGTACGATCCGTACCTCACGCCCGAGGCCGTCCGGCCCTGGAACGTCGAGCTCGTCTCCCTCGACGAGCTGTGCCAGCGGTCCGACTACATCTCCATGCACGCGCTCCTGAACGCCGGGTCGCGGCACATGTTCGGCGCGGCCCAGTTCCAGGCCATGAAGCCCACGGCATACTTCGTCAACACCTCGAGGGGAGGCACGGTCGACGAGGCCGCGATGATCCAGGCGCTGCGCGAAGGCCGGATCGCGGGGGCGGCCCTGGACGTCGTCGAGCAGGAGCCTCCGCATCCGGACAATCCGCTCCTGACGCTGCCGAACGTGCTCCTCACGGCCCACACCGCCGGCCACGGTGACGGCTCGATGACCGACAACCGGCAGCAGTCGGTGGACCAGGTCATCCGCTTCCTCGGCGGGCAGTGGCCAACGGCGCTGGTGAACCCGGAGGTGAAGGCGCATCCGCGGGCCCCCGGCCTGCGGGACGGTTGATCGCCGAGGAGGCGGGCTCCGCCGCGGTCAGTCCGCCGCGGAACGCGAAGATCGCGGAGGGGCGTGGGATAGACTGAGGCGCGATGGCGAAGCCCATCTACGTGGAGATCGCGATGCGGGCTCCGCTGGAGGAGCTCTGGCGCCACACGCAGTCCCCGGATCTCCACCAGCGCTGGGATCTCCGGTTCACTCGCATCGCGTACCTGCCCAGGCCGGACTCCGGTGCGCCGCAGCGGTTTCTCTACGAGACGCGAATCGGCTTCGGCCTCGCGATCTCCGGCGAGGGCGAGACGGTCGGCGATCGCGACCTCGCCGACGGCTCGCGCAGCTCGGCCCTCCGATTCTGGTCGGACGACGCCAAATCGCTGATTCGCGAGGGGTCGGGCTACTGGAAATACGTGCCGGACCATGGCGCGGTCCGGTTTCTCACGCGCTACGACTACGCGCCGCGCCTCGGCGCGCCGGGCCGCTGGCTCGATGCGCTCCTGTTCCGCCCGCTGCTCGGGTGGGCGACCGCGTGGAGCTTCGACCGGCTCCGCCGCTGGCTCGAGGAGGGCGTCGAGCCGGCGGCCGCGCTGCGGCAGGCGCTCGTCCACGCGGTGGCGCGCGCGGTCCTGGCGCTGGTGTGGATCTACCAGGGGCTGGTCCCGAAGCTCCTGGCGCCCGAGCGCGGCGAGCTGGCCATCCTCCGCTCGACCGGTCTCTTCGAGGGACACGAGGGCCCCGTTCTCCAGCTGCTCGCCGCGGCGGAGATCGTCCTCGGGCTCCTGATCCTCGCGCGGCCCGCCTCGCGCTGGCCGCTCGGCGCGACCTTGCTGGTGCTGCCGGGGCTCCTCGTGGCCGCGCTTCTCGCCGCGCCGGCAACCTTCCTGGCGCCCTTCAATCCGCCCACCTTGATCCTGACGATGTCGGCGCTGGCGCTGATCGGCTGGCTGGCCTCGACGGATGTGGTCTCGGCGCGGCACTGCCTGCGCCGTCCGCGCGGGGGCGTCGCGTGAGCTCCATCTACGAGCGCGCGCTCGGGCCGGAGTTCCGACGCCTCCACCCGCAGATCCAGCGGCGGTTCGGCTTCGCCAGCGCCGACGGGATCGCCTCGATCGGGACCGGCCGGATGGAGGAGGTCTGGCGCGGGCCCGGCTACACGCTGCCGTTCCTCGCGGTCGGCGCGTGGCGGCACATCATGTTCCCGGCGACGGGGCGGGACGTGCCCTTCCGCATCGAGAACTACGCGTACGTCGACGGGCTGGGGCGCGAGACCGTGACGTGGGTGCGGACCTTCGAGCTGCCGAGCCGCACGCGGCGCTTCGACGCCACGATGATCTACGCCGAGCGGCGGGGGTGCATCGTCGACTACCTGGGCACCCACCAGCACCTGGCGGTTGACATCCATCTCTCGGTCGGCGAGCGCGGCGGGCTCCGGCTTCGCTCCGGCGAGCAGCGCTTCTACGAGGGCCCGGTCGCCTTTCGCTTCCCGCTCCTCTTCTCCGGCGTGGCGGACGTGCACGAGTGGTTCGACGAGGCCGCCGACCGGTTCAGGATCGAGGTGGTGGTGACGAACCGGACCTGGGGGCACCTGTTCGGCTATCGCGGCTGGTTCACGGTGGAGTGGCCGTCGTGCTCGAGCGCGACTGTTCCGCCGCACGTCCGGCCTGTTCGCGAGGAGCGGCGTGAGTGAGGCGCCGCGGGCCACGGCGGACACGCCGATCGTCCTCTACGACGGCGTCTGTGGCCTCTGCAACCGGCTGAACCGGTTCGTGCTCGCGCGCGACCCCCTGGGCCGCTTCCGCTTCGCGATGCTCCAGGGTCCCGTCGCGGCCGAGATCCTCGCGCGTCATGGCCGTGATCCCCGGGACCTGGACACTCTCTACCTGGTGCTGGACCCGGGCCGGCCGAGTGAGCGGCTCCTCCGGAAGTCGGACGCTGCCCTGTGGATCCTCCGCGAGCTCGGAGGCGGCTGGCGGCTCACCGGGGCGCTCCGGATCGTCCCGCGAGCGATCCGCGACCTCGGCTACGACCTCGTGGCGCGCACCCGCTACCGGTTGTTCGGGCGCTACGACACGTGCCCGGTGCCCGACCCGCGGCACCGCGCGCGCTTCCTCGACGAATCCGGCTGACGGGGAGTCGCGAGCCGGATCAGGCCAGGCGGGCGTCGAGGCCGGCCTCGGCCGCGGGGCGTCAGCGGTCCAGGGCGGCCAGGAGCTCTGAGACGGGCGCCGTGTCGCCGAATGTCTCGCTCACGTGCGCATAGCGGTCGACGTCGCCCGGCCCGAAGACGAAGCTCCCACCTAGCTGGAAGGGATTCGCGCCGGTCTTGCCCTGACGGTGGCCGGCGGCACGGGCGCGGCGACGCGCGAGGAAGTTGTCCCGGCGGAGCAGGTGACCGAGCGACGCCGACCGGAGGGCTGCGGCGCGGTACGCTGCCCGGTCCGCGTCGACGAGGAGCGGGAAGGTGATGCGGCTCTCCTCGCGGAACGCCTTGGCGTACGCCGCGTCCCCCAGGCCGATCGCGGCGAGATTGGCCCCGCGCGCCTGGAACGCGGCCTCGTGATCGCGCAACTGCGCGACGTGCTCCCGGCAGAAGACTCAGCCGTAGTGCCGGAGGAAGACCAGGGCGGCGGGCGCATCCGCCCAGAGCGAGCCCAGCCGCACCGCGCGGCCATCGGCGTCGGGCAGGACGATGGGGGCGAGGCGCACGGCGAGCCCCGCCATGGCCGTCACCCGAGGCGCCGGTGCTCGACCATGAGGCACCGGTCCTGGACGACCTGGATTCCCGCCCTCGCCAGCGCCTCCGCCGCTTCCGCGTGGGTGATCCCGAGCTGGAGCCAGACCGCGCGCGGCTTCGCCGCAAGAATGTCCGGCACGTGGGGCGGGATGTCGCGCGGGCGGCGGAACACGTTCACCATGTCGATCGGTCCGGGGACGTCTCCCAGGGAACGATAGACGCGGCGCCCCAGGATCTCGGTGACCTCGGGGTAGTAGACGGGCACCGGGACGATGTCGTAGCCCTGGCGCAGCATGTACTCCGGCACGTAGAAGGCGGGCGCCCCGGCGCGGGACTCCGGCTTGATGCCGAGCACGGCGATCCGGCGGCACTCGCGGACGATCCGTCCGATCTCGGGGGCGTCGACCACCAGATTTCGCTGCCAGTCGCTCACGGCGGCAGGATACACCTCGCGCCGGGACGACCGGGGAGGGACGACCGAGACGGAGCGGGCGGCCCCGGAGCTCCGGAGCCGCCCGAAGACGCGAGAGGTGCCGGCGTTACTGCTTGCTGATGACGGGTCCCGCGGAGCTCGCCACCGTCTCGATGAAGCCCTGCGCGACCTGGGGGACCGTGAGCTGGGTGCCGAGCAGGATCTCCTGCACCGTGTAGCCCCGGCCGTACAGCGATTGGTTCCAGTCGTCGGCGGCCCGCACGCTGGCGCCGCCGAGCGAGAGTCCGGCGAAGAGACCCTTGGTCCGCGAGTACGTCACGAGGTCAGTCGTGAACTTGAGATCGGTGGACACCTCGCCCCGCTTGCCGGCCGGCCCCGCGGCCGCCGACATGTCGGCGCCGATCGTGAACTCGCTGGACAGGAGCCCCTGGAGCCCCTTCGGGGTCATGATCAGCAGGACGACGTCGGTGACCTCGGCGCCGATCTGGAGCCCGAGGCTCCCGCCGGTCATCCGGAAGATCGACGGCGGGCCCCACGATCCGTCCGCGCGCCGCGCGGTCGCGACGCCGTCGCCCGAGGTGCCTCCGATCAGGAACGCGCCCTTGACCACGCCGGGGAAGACGGCGACCGCGTAGGCCTTGGCCAGCGCCTCGCGCGGGATGCCGTCCCCGTCCGGCACGTTGATCATCTCGTACAGCGCGGTCGTCGCCCGGGCGAAGCTCGCCGCGAACTCCGGGGCCTGGGCGTCGGCGCGCGCGACTCCGACCACGAGGGTCGCCAGGACGGTGAGATAGAGACGGTGCCAGTTCTTCGTTCGCATGGCTTTCCTCCCGAGAGCATCGAAGCCCGGCGGCCGCCGAGAGGCGCGCCAAGCCTTCCACCACCATGCTGGCTCAAGCCCGGCCGGCGGCCCAAGCTTTTCATGGACCGCGGTATGATGTGGTCGCGCTCGTCGACGAGCCCCACATCATGTCGATACCCTCGACCGGACCGTCGCCGAACTTCATCCGGAACGCCATCCAGGAAGACTCGGCAAGCGGGAGGTGGGGCGGCCGCGTCGTCACGCGATTTCCTCCGGAGCCCAACGGCTATCTTCACATCGGCCACGCGAAGGCGATCTCGATCGACTTCGGGCTCGCTCAGGAATTCAGCGGGACCTGCCACCTCCGGTTCGACGACACGAATCCCGCGAAGGAAGAGGTGGAGTACGTCGAATCGATCCAGGAGGACATCCGGTGGCTCGGGTACGACTGGGGACCGCACCTCTACTTCGCGTCCGACTACTTCGAGCAGCTCTACCAGTGGGCGGAGGAGCTGATCCGGCGCGGCCTGGCCTACGTCGACGATCTGTCTGCCGAGGAGATCCGGCGGTATCGCGGCACCCTGACCGCGCCGGGCCGGAACAGTCCCTACCGGGACCGGGCGGTCGACGAGAACCTCGACCTCTTCCGGCGGATGCGGGCGGGGGAGTTCCCGGACGGGACGCGCGTGCTCCGGGCCAAGATCGACATGGCCTCCCCCAACATGAACATGCGCGATCCCACGCTCTATCGGATCCGCCACGTGGCCCACCACCGGACCGGGGACCGCTGGTGCATCTACCCGATGTACGACTACGCGCATCCGCTGTCCGACTCGATCGAGCGGGTGACGCACTCGCTCTGCAGCCTGGAGTACGAGGACCACCGGCCCCTCTACGACTGGGTGTGCGAGGCGCTCGGGATCTACCATCCGCAGCAGATCGAGTTCGCGCGGCTCAACCTCGGCTACACGGTCATGAGCAAGCGGCGACTCCTCCGGCTGGTGCAGGAGGGTCACGTCCGCGGCTGGGACGACCCGCGGATGCCGACGCTCGCCGGCCTCCGGCGCCGGGGCTACACGCCCGAGGCCATCCGTGACTTCGCGGAGCGGATCGGCGTTGCCAAGGCGAACAGCATGGTCGACATGGCCCTCCTCGAGCACTGCGTTCGGGAGGATCTGAACCGGCGCGCCGCGCGGGTCATGGCGGTGCTGCGGCCGGTCCGCCTGGTCATCGAGAACTACCCCGAGGGGCAGGTGGAGGATCTCGAGGCGGTCAACAACCCCGAGGATCCCGCGATGGGAGTGCGGACGGTGCCGTTCTCGCGCGTCCTGTGGATCGAGCGGGACGACGTCCGCGAGGTGCCGCCGCCGAAATACTTCCGCCTCTTCCCGGGCAACGAGGTGCGGCTCCGCTACGCGTACATCGTCCGCTGCACGGGCGTGGTGAAGGACGAGCGCACGGGCGAGGTCGTCGAGGTCCGGTGCACCTACGACCCTGCGAGCCGCGGCGGCCAGGCCGGCGAGGGGCGGCGGGTCAAAGGGACCATCCACTGGGTCTCGGCGGCGCACGCGGCGCCCGCCGAGGCGCGCCTCTACGACCGGCTCTTCACGGTGCCCGATCCCGGTGACGAGGCCGATGGCAGGGATTTCATCGCGACGCTCAACCCGGCGTCCATGGAGACCGTTCCCGGGGCCTGGGTGGAGCCGAGCCTGGCGGAGGCCGGGCCCGGGAGCCGGTTCCAGTTCGAGCGCCTGGGGTACTTCTCCGTCGATCCCGACACGACGCCCGGGCACCTGGTGGTCAACCGCACGGTAAGTCTCCGGGACACCTGGGCCAAGATCGAGAAGGCCCCGACGCGCTGACGCCCCTTTCACGCGCTCCCTCCACCGGGGTTTCAGGGATGGAGGAGGGTGACGGTCATGGGGTTGACGGGTGTTCCCAGCCTGGAAGTGATGGCAGCCCTCGTCGCGGGCGTGCTGGCGACCATCGGGGCCATGGTGGGCGTCGTGCTGATCGTCCGGACGGTGCAGGACGGGGTGGCGATGGTTGGACGGTTCGTCGCGAGCCGGCGACTCCGATGCTGACCGCGGCGGCCCTCATCGTGCTCGTCGGGTGGGTCGCGCTTGTCGGCGCCGTCGTGGGCGCCGTACTCGACCGGGTCGACCGCCGCCGCATGGGGCGTGTGGCCGCCCAGGCGCGGGTGACGGATGCCGTGCACCGCACGCTGGGCGCGATCGTGGCGCCGACCGTGGTCGGGCATGGTCGTGAGCCGTGGACGGTGACCATGGGCCTCGCGCCGCGGGACTTCGGCGTCGCGGGCCGCCTGACCGAGATCGCGCACGACGCGCTGGGGCGCGGGACCGCCGGCATGCGGGTCGTCTTCATCCCGCGAACCGGGCAGTAAGCCGGCGCGGCAGGCATGGCGCGACCCCGGGCGTTCCGCTTCGGGATCATTCACGAGCGCACCCAAGGCGCCGCGGACTGGGCGAGGCACGTCCGTCGCATCGAGGACCTGGGTTTCTCGACGTTCCTGATCCGCGATCACTTCGTGCCGGACTTCTTCGGCGACCAGCCCGCGCCCCTGGTCGCCCTGGCCAGCGCCGCGGCACTCACCACGCGGCTCAGGGTCGGCACCATGGTGCTGGCGGTCGACTATCGGCACCCGGTGATGCTCGCCAAGGAAGCGGCCACTCTGGACCTCGTCTCCGGGGGGAGACTCGAGCTCGGGCTCGGGGCGGGGTGGCTCCGGCGCGAGTACGAGGCCGCCGGCCTTCCGTTCGACCCGGTGGGCACGCGGATCGAGCGGCTCGAGGAGACAGTCCGGATCATCGACGGCCTCTTCGGCGCCGGGCCGATCTCGTTCGCCGGCAAGCACTACACCATCACGGATGTCGACGGGTATCCGAAGCCGGTCCAGCGGCCGCGTCCGCCGATCCTGATCGGCGGTGGCCGGCGCCGCGTCCTCAATCTTGCCGGGCGCACCGCCGACATCGTCGGCATCCTCACCACATCCGTCGCCACCGGCACGGTGGTGGACGAGGCGACCGAGCGGCTGGCCGGATCGGTCGCCCAGAAGCTCGCCTGGGTGAAGGAAGGGGCGGGCCCGCGCTATGACGACATCGAGCTGAGCCTGATCCCGACCCTCGTCTTCGAGGACGAACGGGAGAGCGCCGCGGCGAGGTTGATCGCGGCGCGCAACTGGACCGGAGTCTCCGTCGCCGACGTGCTCGCGATGCCGTCCGTGTTCATCGGCTCCGTGGACGAGATCGCCGATCAGATGGAAGAGCGCCGTGCGCTCTACGGCTTCTCGTACTACGTGGCCTCGGATCGCCAGCTCGAGCGCGTGGCACCTCTCGTCGCGCGTCTGGTCGGTCGGTAGCGCGTTACGCGTTAGTAGAAGCGGCGACCCGGCAAGACGGGCGTGTCGAACGCGCACCGGAGTCACTTGGCGCCTGGCTGGCTCTTGTCCTCGTCCTCCGTGCGGCCCATCAGCAGTGCCCCCGATGTCGAGCTGGTTGTGCCCGTTACCACCCGAGCGGCTCGCCGCATGCGGCGTGATGGCCAGTCCGCCCTTCTGGGGGCCCGGGCCCGCCTTCGTCGTCCGGAGTGGCGCCACCTCGAGTAGCCAGCGACCGTTTCGCCCCTGGTGTCGCGTTGACTTCTCGCCGAGGTCGGCTTGGAGGGAGGTCACCGTGCGGTGGACAGCCGGATCGCTGTCGCCGTAGGCTTGAGCCACGGGCGGCTTCACCCTGCGCCGCTGAAGGGGAGGATGGCCATGTTCGACCTCGACAGGTTCGTGGCCGATTGCCGCGCGGCGCTGAGCGAGTCGAGTCCCGAGGCTGCCGTCCGTGAGCTGGTCGAACGCGCAGTCGCCGGACCCGCGGCCGTCGAGCGAGCCCTCGGCACTCCCGCCTGGGGCGGGATCACCGCGCTCCACCGGTCTCCCGAGCTCACGATCCTGAACGTCGTCTGGGCGCCGGGCATGGCCATCTATCCCCACGACCATCGGATGTGGGCGGTCATCGGGCTCTACGGCGGCCGGGAGGACAACACCTTCTACCGCCGCGGTTCGGACGGCCTGAGCGTCGCCGGGGGAAAGGTCCTGGAGACCCGGGACGCGACCTTGCTGGGCAAGAACGTCATCCACAAGGTGACGAACCCGCTGCGCGCCTTCACCGGGGCCATCCACGTCTATGGCGGGGACTTCTTCAGCGTCCACCGGAGCGAGTGGACACCGGACACGCTGGAAGAACAGCCGTACAACATCGAGCGGGCCAAGCAAGTCTTCGCGGAGGCCAACGAGCGGTGGCGGGCCGCGTGCGCCGCCGCTCAGGCGATCAGCGGGTAGCCTCGTTCGAGCGCCCGGCGGTTAGTCTCCGTGAACCCCTGGGCGGGGCCTCGCCGTCTCATCGATCGCCGGGCACCTGATGGATGTCGCGCCGACGGCTCAGCCTTGCTCTCGTGCGTCTGCACCTATTGGATCACCGCCGTCGCCTGCTCCAGCAGAGACGCCGGGACGGCGAGACCCAGAGCTTTAGCCGTCTTCAGATTGACCACGAAGTCGAACGCCGTCGGCTGCTGCACCGGGATCTCGCCGGGTCTGGCGCCGCGAAGAATCTTGTCGACGACATCGGCCGAGCGTCGCCACATATCAGTCCAGTTCGGCCCATAGGACATCAGGCCGCCTGATTCGACCAGTTCTCTCACGCCGTGCATGGTCGGTAGTCGCGCGGCCAGCGCGAGCGAGTTGATACGCGCCCCGTGGGCAAGCAGCACGGGCACCGCAGTGACGTATAGTGCCTGGACGCGATCCTGCATCGACTGAAACCCCGCGATGATGTCGTCGGCGCCATGCACCTCGTGAACCTGCACCTCGACACCCAGGTATTGCGCTGCCTCCTGAACTTCGAGAATGTCGCGTTTCGAATACGGATTGCCGACGTCGGTCAGCACCCCCAGACGCCGTAGACCCGGCACCACCTCGTGTAGGAACTGCACTCGCTTGCCAGCGGTGTCCGGTTGCATGCTGGACAACCCGGTGACGTTTCCTCCGGGGCGAGCGAGGCTGGAGACGATCCCGCTGCCGACGGCGTCACCGGCCGTCGCGAACACCACCGGGATCGTTGCCGTCGCTGACTTTGCCGCGAGGGTCGGCGGCGTGTTGTGGGTGAGAATCAGGTCGACTTTCAGTCGAATCAGGTCTTGCACCAGGCGGGCTAGGCGATCGGTATCGCCTTCGGCCCAACGATATTCCACGACCAGGTTGCGGCCCTCGACCCATCCGAGTTCCTTCATGCGCTGCAAGAAGGCGGCGGTCCAGGCGCTCTGCGATGCGGCTGTATCCGAGCCCAGGAGGCCAATCGTTGCGGAGCGACCCGGTTGTAATGCCCGCGCGGTGAGAGGCCAGCCCACGAGGACGGCCGCCAGGGTCACCAGGAATTCGTCGCGTCTCATGCCGGATCCTACTCGCGACTCGCGTGTCTCCATGCTAGTCGTGCTGGACGCGATCGGCAACCGATGGCCGGAGGGGAACGGTCGCTGATGAGCCGGGGTGCCGAGGCCGGCAGCGACGAATCCGGCTCTCACGACGACGCGGGTCGGATCCCCCCTCCTGGACCACGGGTGACCGTGCGGCGAACGTCCGGCTCTACCGTGCGCGGAGCTTCGCCGTCTCGTCGGCCAGCACGGCACCGGTGACCGGGTCGATCGCCACGCCGTACTGCTCGCGCGCCTGCTCGATCGACACGTATCCCTCCCGCACGTCGGCCAGCACGCGCTCCGGGTCCCGCGCCGACGGCAGGCCGTAGCCTCCGCCGCCGGGCAGCTCCACCGTCACCACGGTCTCTGCCGGGACGAGCGTGCTGATCTTGGGTGCGAGCGGGACCGCGTTGCTGGTCTCGATGCGGCCGGGGGCGCCGGGTCCGCCGCCCTGGAGTCCCGGTGCCGCGTGGCGCGTGCGCTCGTAGAGCCCCGAGAACACGTAGGGCTCGTCGGTGAGGACCTCGATCTCCATGACCTGGCCGAGGCCGCCGCGGAACGTGCCCGCGCCCCCCGAATCCGGCCGGAGCTCGCGCCGGCGGAGGACGATGGGCGCCAGCGTCTCGATCACCTCCGCCGCGACGCCAGCGACGCCGCTCGGGTACGCGGTCGCCGAGAGCCCGTCCTGCCCGCGGAGGGCGCCGGTCCCTCCCGCGGAGAACCAGGTGAAGGAGAAGTGACGGCCCGTCCCCCGCTCGACGCCGGAGATCTGCGTGTCCCAGAGGCCGTCGAAGCCCGGCGCCATGACGCGGTGGGGGAGCGCCTGCGCGAGGGCGCCCATGACCGCCGAGGGGAGGAAGTGGCCGACGAGATGGCGGCCCGCCACCGCGGCCGGGAAGCGGGCGTTCAGGATCGAGCCCTCGGGTGCAGTCACGTGCACGGGCCGGAAGCTGCCCTCGTTGTTCGGCACGTCGGGGGAGATCACGCACTTGATGCCGTACGTCGTGTAGGCCCGCGTGTAGTTCAGCGCCACGTTGACTCCGAGCGGGACCGGCCCCGAGCTCCCGGCAAAGTCGACGGTCAGCTCGTCGCCGTGGACCCGGACCGCCGCTCGGATGTCGATCGGCTGTTCGAAGCCGTCGATCCGGAGCCCGTAGCGATACTCGCCGTCGGGCAGGGCGGCGATCCGCTCGCGCATCGCCCGCTCCGAGCGCGAGATGATCTCCTCGGCGAGCGCCTCGATGTTGTCGAGCCCGAACTCGTCGAGGAACCGCGTCAGCTGGCGGGCGCCGACCTCGTTGCCGACGACCTGGGAGTGGAGATCGCCGAGCACCTCCTCCGGCGTGCGGACGTTGGCCGCGATGATCTCGTAGAGCGGCTCGACGGGGCGCCCGGCGACGTGGAGCTTCATCACCGGGATGGCGAGCCCCTCTTCGAACACCGACCGGGCGTCCGCCGAGAGCCCGCGCCCGCCGATGTCGAGAGCGTGGCAGGTGTTGGCGAAGAGCGCCACGACGCGGCCGCCCCGGAAGACGGGGGTGGCGATCGTGATGTCGTTCAGCTGGGAGGCGGTCTTCCAGGGGTCGTTGGTGACGAGGACGTCCCCGGGCTCGAGGGTGTCTACGGGGAAGCGCGTGAGGAAATGGATCATCCCCGTCGCCATCGAGTTGATGTGTCCCGGCGTGCCGGTGACCGCCTGGGCGACCATGCGCCCCTGGCGGTCGAAGACGCCCGCCGAGAGGTCGCCGGACTCGCGGACGATGGACGTGAAGGACGAGCGCATGAGCGCGGCGGCCTGCTCGTTGACGGTGGCGACCAGCCGGCTCCAGAGGATGTCCAGGGTGATCTGATCCATGGGCGCTCCAGCGGCCGCCGGGTCTAGCCGACCGGCGGCACCTCCACGATCACGTTCGAGGCGTCATCGACCCGGATGCGGGCGGCCGCGTTGACCACGACGGTCGATTCCCGCTCCTCGATGACCGCCGGGCCCCCGAGCGTGGCGCCGGCGCTCAGCGCGTAGCGATCGTAAACCGGAACCTCGGCGTACCCCCGCGCGTCGGGGAGATACACGCGTCGCGCGCCCTTCTGCGCGGCCCGCGGGTCGCGGCTCACGCTCGCGCTCGTCGGGAGCCGGAGGCTGGGCCGCGGGCCCTGCGCGACCACGCGCCACGAGACCGCCTCGATCGGCGCGTTCCGGACGGTGTGACCGTAGATCGCGCGGTACGCGGCCTCGAAGCTCCGGTGGATCTCCTCCTTCCGCGACGCGTCCAGGCATCCCTCCGGGAGCGGCACGCGGATCTCGTAGCCCTGCTTCCGGTAGCGCATGTCGGCGAATCGCCGGAAGCGGACCTGGTCGGCGGGGATCGTCCGGCCGAGGATCCCGCGCCCCTCGTCCTGCATCTGGGAGACCGCGTGCTGCACCGCGTCCCAGTCGAGGGTATCGAGCGTTCCGGGAAGGGTCCGGACGAAATCGAACGAGAGCGGCGCGACGAGGAAGCCCACCGCCGACATGACGCCGGCGCCCAGGGGATAGATCACGCTCGGGCTCCGGAGGATGCGCGCCACGCCGAAGGCGTGCACGGGACCGGCGCCCCCGAAGGCGAAGATCGGGAAGCGCTCGACGTCCTTGCCGCGCTCGATCGCGTGGATGCGCGCTGCGCTGGCCATGCTCTCGTTCGCGAGCTGATGGATGCCCCAGGCCGCGTCCACCGCGCCGAGGCCGAGCGGCCGGCCGACGCGCTCGACGATCGCGCGCTCGGCGGCCTCGCGGTCGAGTCGCATCTGGCCGCCGAGGAAGAAGTCGGGGTCGAGGTAGCCGAGCGTGAGGTCCGCGTCGGTCACGGTCGGCTCCGCGCCGCCGAGTCGGTAGGCCACCGGGCCGGGGCGCGCCCCCGCGCTCTCCGGGCCGACCAGGAGCCGGCGGAGCGCGTCGACCCGCGCGATCGAGCCGCCGCCGGTGCCGATCTCGATCATCTCGATGACCGGGACCTTGATCGGGAGGCCGCTGCCCTTCTTGAAGTGGTAGCGGCGGTCGACCTCGAACTCCGGGGAGACGAGCGGCTCGCCCTCGGCAATGACGCACGCCTTGGCGGTGGTGCCGCCCATGTCGAAGGACAGCAGCTCCTTGTGCCCGAGGAGCGCGCCGTAGTGCGCGGCGGCGAGGGCCCCGGCCGCGGGCCCCGACTCGATCAGCCGGACGGGGTAGCGGCCGCCGGTATCGGCCTCGCAGAGCCCGCCGTTCGATTGCATGATGAAGAGCCCGCCGCCGACGCCGGCTCCGCGCAGCCGCTCCTGGAGCCGTCCGAGGTAGCGCTGGGCCAGCCGCTGGACGTACACGTTGGCGAGCGTCGTCGACGTGCGCTCGTACTCCCGGATCTCGGGCACGAGCTCGCTCGAGAGCGTGACCGCCACCTCCGGGAGCGCCTCCCGCAGGATCCCCCCGACGAGGCGCTCGTGGACCGGGTTCGCGTAGGCGTGGAGGAAGCACACCGCGACCGCCTCGACGCGCTCGGCTCGGAGGCGCTCGGCCAGGCGCCGGACCTCCGCCGGATCGACCGGCCGCCGCACGGTGCCGTCGACCAGGACGCGCTCGTCCACCTCGAACCGGAGGTGGCGCGGCGCGATCGGCCGCGGCCGCTGCATGTAGAGGTCGTACATGTCGTAGCGGTGCTCGCGCGCGATCTCGATCGCGTCTCGGAACCCCTTCGTGGTGACGAGGGCAGTGCGGGCGCCCTTCCGCTCGATGAGGGCGTTGGTGAAGAGCGTGGTGCCGTGGAGCACGTGGGACACGCGCGCAGCGGGGACGCCGGCGGCGCGGAGGACCGACTCGATGCCGGCGATGACCGCGTCGTCGGGGCGGTCGGGAGTGGTGAGCACCTTGCCCACCTGGAACGTCTGCCCGTCATCGCTGGCGAGGATCAGGTCGGTGAACGTCCCCCCGATGTCCGACCCCACCCGCCAAACCACGGGGTCAGGCCTTAACTTTGGTTTTCGGCCGGCCGGGGCTCGAGGGCGGCCGTGAGGGGCGCAGCGGATATCAAAGTTAAGGCCTGACCCCGGAGTTTGATGTTAGTAGCGGTCGGGGTCGAGGTCGAGAAGCGGGAAGGCGCTCAGGGCCGAGGGGAGCGCGACCGGCGTCTCCTGGTGGAGATGCGTCCGGTCGAGCTCGTCGAAGCGCGTGACGCCGAGGAGACCGAGGCAGAGACGCACCTCCTCCTCGAGGATCTCCAGCACCCGGACCAGTCCCGAGTCGCCGGCGGCCGCGAGGCCCATGCACGCGATGCGTCCGAGGCCGACCACCTCGGCGCCGAGCGCGATGCCCTTGACGATGTCCGTCCCGCGGACGAAGCCGCCGTCCACCCACACCTTCGCGCGGCCGCCGACGGCCTCGACGACCTCGGGCAGCACGGCGAGGGTTCCCCGCCCGTGATCGAGCTGGCGGCCCCCGTGGTTCGAGACGTAGACCACCTCGACCCCGTGGTGACAGGCGATGTCGGCGTCCTCCGCGGTGGCGATGCCCTTGAGGACGAGCGGCACGTCGGGATGGACGTCCTTGAAGCGCTTCACCTGGTCCCAGGACAGTCCGTGCTGGTACTCGAGCCCGGTGGCCGCCGCCCGCCAGGGCTTCACGAACCGCCGGGCCAGGTCGCGCTCGCGGCGGCTGTAGTAGGCGCTGTCCACGGTGAGGCAGAAGCCCCGGTAGCCGTGGTCTCGCGCGCGCCGCACCACGTCGTCCACGAAGGCGTCGTCGCCGCGGACGTAGAGCTGGTAGATGCGGTGCGTCTCGGCCGCCTGGGCCGTCGCCTCGAGCCCGGGATTGCAGGCGGAGCTCAGCATCTGCGGGATGCCGAAGCGGCCGGCGGCCTTCGCCGCGGTCGCCGCGCCGCCCGGCGTGAACGACTCGATCGAGCCGATGGGCGCCAGCATCACGGGGAGGCGCACCCGCTGGCCGAGCCACGTGCCCGCGACGTCGATGCCGTTGACGTCCCGGAGGACTCGCGGGCGGAAGGCGATCGAGTCGAGCGCCTGGCGGTTGCGCCGGAGCGTCGTTTCCGTCTCGGTGGCGCCGACGAGATAGTCCCACGGGCCCGGCGCCAGCGCGCCGCGGGCGGCCCGCACGATCTCGTGCAGCGTCTGGAAGCGATCCGCGAGTCCGGAGCTCATCCGGGCTGAACGGTACACGCAAACCGGGCGAGCGCCAACCCCGGCTCCGGACCGCCGAAGTTTCCCCCACCCACCGACACCGCCCCACGACGGAGCGCAGCAGATCACACGCGTAAGCCGCTGATTCCGTTGCCGTGATCCGAATGGCACCGATCTCGCCATTCCGTCGATCCACGGTGGCGCGTGGTGCGCCGCCCGAGTTGGGTCACCACGAACCGTCGAACGCCGGTCGGCGTCCGACCAACACGGAAGGAGCGGAGCGATGCGAGGCGCGAAGACAGTCGCTGGCCTGGGTCTCATTCCGGTACTGCTTCTCGGCGCCGCCTGTAGCCATCACGGCGGCGGCGGTGGATCGCCCACCGCGACGGATCCCAATGCTCCCGCGATATCGAATCTCCGGGTCTCTTTCTCGGGTCCCTGTACACTGCCCGGCGGCATGCCCGGCACCGTCGAGACCATCGCGTTCGACTTCACCGACGCGGACGGGAATCTCCGTGGTGGAGTGCTGGAGAGCACGGCGTCCGCCGCGGTCGGTGGGTCCATCACCCTGACGCCGTCCATTCCGTCTCCAGGGGTCGTGATCTCTGGAACGACGTCGGGGACCATCACGCTGACGGCCTGCCTCCACTTCGGGGGCAACAGCAGCGTCACCGAACAGGTCAAGGTCA
>CAYXBJ010000085.1:0-46259 GCA_964463175.1 uncultured bacterium | reverse complement strand
ACGGCACCGGCACGTCCATGGCGCCCATGCGCTAGACCGGCGCGTCCAGGAAGAAGAAGGCGCCCTCCGCGATGACCGCGGCCATCTCGGCGGTGACGCCGTAGCGCTCGTAGCCCTCGTCCACCACCAGGGCGCGCGAGGTCTTCTTGGCCGACTCGATCAGGGCCTGCTTGTCGAGCGGCCAGGTGGTACGCGGGTCGATCACCTCCGCGCTGATGCCCGCGTCCTCCAGCATCTTGGCCGCGCCGAGGGCCACGCCCACCATGCTGCTGGTGGCGACGATCGTGATGTCGGCGCCCACTCGCTTCACGTCGGCCACTCCGAGCGGGATCGTGTAGTCCCCCTCGGGCACCGGACCCTTCATCCGGTACATCATTTTGTCCTCGAAGATGACGACCGGGCTGTCGTCCCGGATGGCGGTCTTCATGAGGCCCTTGGCGTCGTAGGGCGTCGACGGCAGCGCGACCTTGAGACCGGGCACATGGCTGACCCAGGCCTGGAGCGACTGCGAATGCTGGGCCGCCGAGCGGCGGGTGGCGCCCAGCGTCGTCCGGAAGACGATGGGCACCTTGATCTTGCCGCCCGACATGTAGTGGGCCTTGGCCGCCTGGTTGACCATCTGGTCCATGGTCAGCGTGATGAAATCGCCGAACATGATGTCGACGACCGGCCGCATGCCGGTCATCGCCGCGCCGACGCCGATGCCGGCGTAGCCGGGCTCGGAGATCGGCGTGTCGATGATCCGCTGGGTGCCGAACTCCTGGACCAGACCGAGCAGCACCTTGAACGGGTGGCCGGCTTCCGCCACGTCCTCGCCGATGACGAACACGCTGGGGTCGCGGCGCATCTCCTCCGCGATCGCCTCGCGTACGGCCTCGCCGTAGGTCAGCTCCCGCACCGCCGCGCCAGGCCCGTTAGGCGTAGACATCTTCGGTCACCTCGCTGGGCTCGGGGTAGGGGGCGTCCAGAGCGAACCGCACGCCGGCGTCGACCTCCGTCTTGACGTCGGCGAGGATGCGCTCGAACACCGCCGGCTCGGAGAGACCCTGGTCGATGAGCCGGGTGGACAGGGTCTGGAGCGGGTCGTGGTGCGTCATCCAGTCCTGTTCCTCGTCGCGCGAGCGGTACTCGCGGTTCACGTCGCCGACGTGGTGGCCGTAGTACCGGTAGGTCTTGCACTCGAGGAAGGCCGGACCCTCGCCGCGGCGCGCCCGCTCGACCAGCCGCCGCATCGTCCCGTTGACCGCCTGGACGTCCTGGCCGTCGACGCTCTCGGCATGGACCCCGAAGGCCCGAGCGCGGGCCAGGATCTCGCCGGCGACCGTCTCGCTGGCCGCCGTGTACTCGCCGTAGAGGTTGTTCTCGCAGACGTAGATGACCGGGAGCTTCCACAGCGCGGCCATGTTCATGGTCTCGTAGAGGAGCCCTTGGCCGAGCGCGCCGTCGCCGAAGAAGCAGGCGGAGACTTGCCCGGTCCCGCGCATCTTCGACGAGAGCGCGGCGCCGGTCGCGATGCCCGCCGAGCCGCCTACGATGGCGTTGGCGCCGAGGTTACCCGTCTCGGGGTCGGCGATGTGCATCGAGCCGCCCTTGCCGCGGCAGTAGCCCGGCTCCTTGCCGAGGAGCTCGGCGAACATCCGGTTCACGGCCGCGCCCTTGGCCAGGCAGTGGCCGTGCCCACGGTGCGTGCTCGTGATGAAATCGTCCCTGCGCAGCGCCTCGCACACGCCGACGGCCACGGCCTCCTGTCCCACGTAGAGGTGGGCCAAGCCCGGCATCTTCGCGCCCTTGTACAGCTCGTGCACTTGTTCTTCGAAGGCGCGGATCTTGGCCATCTGGCGAAACATGTGGAGGTGCTGCTCAAGCTCCATCCGGGGTTCGAGCGCTTGTGTTGTCATCGACAAGTCCCTTCCGCGTGATCGGGAGTTCGGCGTGCCGGCGCATCGCGCGACCCTGCGATGCTCCGCCATGCCGCCCACCGAGTCAAGGGTTGGGGCGGCACCGACAGGTTCGGCGCGCCCGGCGCGAGGCTACCGAGACGCCGGTCTCGTCGACCCGTCCGCGCCGTGGCCCCGTGACGGGCGGAATTGGCGGGCTGGCGGCGGTGGCGGGCTTCGGCGCTCAGTGGATGCTGAAGAGGGGCGTGAGCGCCTTCTCGTCGACGGTGATCCCGAGCCCCGGGCGGCGCGAGACCTCGGCCCAGCCCTTGTCCGGCTCGGGCGCGCCCTCCGCGATGTGCTCGTTCACGAGCATGCCGATGAGCATGCCGTTCAGGAGGCCCTTGGCCGGCGTGCTGGCCGCGAGGTGGGCCATCGCCGCGGTGACGATGTCGCCGCCGCCGGAGTCCTCCATCGTCACCGAGAGCCCCCACTGCCGGCAGACGTCGCGCGCGAGCCGGATGCGGCTGATGCCGCCGAAGCGCGACAGCTTGAGCATGGCGCAGTCCATGGCTCGCGCCGCGTGGGCGGTGAACAGGGCGTCGAGGTCGGTCAGCGTCTCGTCGAGGATCATCGGGCGCGCGGTGCGGCGCCGGATCGCGAGGCACTCGTCGAGGGTGCGGCAGGGCTGCTCCAGGTAGATCGGCTCGTCCTCGAGGGCGGCGATGAACTGGGCCGCTTCGTGCTGCTTCCAGTAGGCGTTGGCGTCGCAGATCACCACCTCCTGGTCGCGCAGGACCTCGAGGCACGCGCGGGCGCGCTTGACGTCGTCGTGCCAGTGCCCGCTGCCGACCTTGACCTGGAAGCGGCGGAAGCCCTGCTGGAGCAGTCTCTCGGCGTTCGCCCGCATCTTCTCCGGCCGGTCCACGCCGACGACGTAGTAGATCGGGAACCGCGGCTGGACCGTCCCGCCGAGGAGGTCGCTCACCGGGAGCCCGGTCGCCTGGCCGAGAATGTCCCAGCACGCGATGTCGATCGGCGACTTGGCGTAGGCGTGGCCGTAGAGCACCGAGTCCATTCGCGCGTAGACGTCCTCGATCTGTCGGGGATCGGCGCCGATCAGGGCGGGGCCCATGAGCTGGATGCCCGCCCGCGCGCCCTCCGCGAACGCCAGCATGTAGGTCGGGCTGAACGGACACTCCTCGCCCCAGCCGACCAGCCCCTCGTCGGTGCTGATCTTGACCATCGTCGCGTGCTCGGCGCTGACCGTGCGCCCGCCGGAGAGAGTCAGCGTGCCGCCGGGGATCGTGTAGTTGAAGCCGAAGACGTCGATGCGCGTGATCTTCACGAATGACTCCCCCTGGGCGGCCGATGGACGAAGAGCGCCCGCCGCCGCCGCATCGGACGCCGAGCGCATCCACGAAGACGAGCTACAGGAGAAGCGCTTCAGAGGGGAAAGTCAACCGATGGCGGCGCGGCGCGCGCGACCAGAGCTCAGGCGAGCCCGCCGGAGGAGACGATGGCGACGGTCGGGCCGTCGGACCGGCGTCCCGGGAGCCGCGCCGCGCCGACGGATGCCGTCACGCCGCCCGCACGTCTCCTGCCATCCCGGGCGGAACCGGGCCGAGGAGCGGCATGGCGTTCCTGATCGCCTCCTGCAGGAACGACGGCTCGAAGGGCTTGGCGAGCGTCGCCACGACGCCGTGCTCGGCCGCGACGTCCTCGAGTGGACGGCCTCCGTACTCCTGGCTTCCCGTCACGATGATGACCGGCACGTCCGGGTAGAGACGGCGGAGGGCGCGAATCAGACCGAAGCCATCGAGCCGGGGCATCACTACGTCGGTCACCAGGACCTCTGGGATGCAGGCCTCCGCCGCCGCGAGCGCCTCCTGCCCATCGGCTGCCGTGAGCACGCGGAAGGGCTGATCCTCCAGCACTTGGTGATAGAGCTCCCGGATGACCGGCTCGTCGTCGACGACGAGCACGGTGGGGGCGAAGTCGGAAGACTGGAGGTTCCGGACCGAGGCCGGTCGGGCCATCCCGATCGTCATGCGTCCTCCCGATGGCACACAAGGGACGGTGGTGAAGCGCTCGTGGTGCGCTGGCGGGCGGGCGGGGTCATAGGCACGCCGCGTGGGCGCAGCCACACGGCTCGTAGCGGTCCTGGGTCTCGGCGCACTGCGGGCTACAGAACTCGCGCTCCGCCTCCACCTGACACTGGCACTCGTTCCGTCGGCACTTCATGTCGCCCTCCTGCGGCTGGCGCCGCCTGACGGTGTGGACGCCGCGCTTGATCGGCGAGTGGATGCGGTTCAAACGCGGTGCCAGGGATGATCACGACCCAAGCGGGAGGCTGGCGCTCGCGAAAGCCTCTGAAGGACTGCCATCCGACTTCGAGATCGAAGCCCGGCGCGTCTGCTCGACGCCCCGGTCGCCTCGTCGGTAAGGAGAATCGACGACCGCACCCTGGCCATCTTGTCGCGATGGCGTCATGGTGACGTCCGCCGGGCATCGGGGGGGCGTCGACCTCCGGCGAGGTCGAGGGCGGTGCGGCGGACCGGGGAGTGCTCCGAGGGGCGAGAAGCGCGAGCGGCTCAGGCGCCCCGTGAGCCGCGGCCCGACAGCAGGCGGTCGAGCTGGTTCGCGAACGCGTGGCTGTCGCTCCGGCTCCACGGGGCGGGGCCGGCGGTCTCGACGCCGCTCGACCGGAGCTCCGCCATCAGATTTCGCACGGCGAGGCGCTCCGGGATGTTCTCCTCCGTGTAGAGCACCCCGCGCGGATCCAGCGCGTGCGCGCCGCGGCCCACGACTTCCGCGGCGAGGGGGACATCGGCGGTCACGACCACGTCCCCCGCCTCCACCTGCTCGACGATCTCGCGGTCGGCGACGTTGAACCCGCGCCGGACGCGCAGGGTGCGGATCAGGGGCGACGGCGGCGTCCGGAGCGGCATGTTGGCGACCAGGGTCATCGGGACCTGCGCTCTCTGGGCGGCGCGGTACAGGATCTCCTTGATCGGTCTCGGGCAGGCGTCCGCGTCGACCCAGATCTGCACGCGAGCTCGACCGCCGGATCGCCGGTCAGGCGTGCTCGACGCAGATCGCCCAGAACGGCGCGTCCCCGATGTTGCCGATCTCGTGGACCATGATCTGGGGCGCCCAGTGGGCGCCGCCAGCCGGGAAGCGGTCCTCGCGCGACTCGCCGCTCGGGAAGCGCTGGCGCGCGTGGGCGCCGGTCAGCGGGATGATGAGGCGCGGCGCGTGGCTGTGCATCGGCCGCAGCTGCCCGGGTCCGAGGACCTCCTCGTAGACGCAGACGCCCGCGGTCTGGAAGAGCATCTTGTCCCCGAAGGTCCGCGCCACGCCCGGGGCGGTCGGGAGCGATCGCAGCTCGACGAGCATTGCCTCGCCGAACGACGGCGATGCCGGAAGCGCACGGAGCTCCCCGGCCGGGAGCCAGTCGACGCGACCGCGCGCGACCGGGAAGTAGCGGTCCTCGCCGCCCTGGCGATGGCAGATGGCGCCGCCGCCGTCCCGGACGCCGACCAGCACCGCGTCCGCGTGCCGGACCGGCCGGCCGCCTCCGGCCGCCACCGAGGCGTCATCGATCCGCGTGACGAGCACGGCGCCGTTGTCGAGCACGACGGGGTACGACATGAGCCCTCCTGCGAGCGGCCGCGAGTGCGTGATTGGCGCCCATCACACTACCACCACCGGCCGTCGCCCGGGGCGGCCGGTGACGGCATCGGCTCAGTAGTCGTAGACGTGCTCGACGATGGCCCCCGCGCCCTCGACGACACGGATCGTCGCCGCCAGCTCGCCGACCGGCACGTCCAGGCCGACGCGCCGCTCGCGGCCTCGCGATTGAATCGGCAGATCGAAGAGCCGGCGCGCGCCGCCGAGGGGCGGCAGCGATCCGCTCGGCGCCAGGACGGTGACGAGGATGCGATCGTTCCCGGCGATCTCCGCGATGTCGCGCCCGCGTCGGGCCAGCCCGACCAAGAGCTCGGTATACGCCTGGTAGCGCGGCGTGAGGATGAGCGTGCGGCCGCCACCGAGCTCGCGGAGAACCGTGATCCGAGGGTCCGCCGCGACATCCGCCGGCGTGAGGCCCATGACAATCGTGCGGATCTCCAGGTCGGCGGCGCCGAGCGCGGTGTTCGACGCGTAGCCGATGACGGCGGCGTACACCGCCTTGACGCCGTACTCCAGCGAGAACTCGACCCGCCGCTCGAGCTTGCGCGGCCAGTGCCGCCAGCGCGCGGCGGAGAGCGGCGTGTCGCGCCAGAAGACCCGGAGCCGGGAGCGGAACGGATAGGCGTACCAGGGCGTCTGACGCAGAAAGACGGCGTAGGCTTGGAGATCGCCCTGGGCGAACGCGTCCTCGGCCGTCTTCTCGGATCCGCGGATCGCTTCGAACAACCGCCCGATCGTCTTCTCGTAGACGCCCTTGATCCCGAGCTCGGCGGTGAAGCTCCATCCGATCGTGTAGAGCATCACCTTGGTGTCGAGGCCGGTGGGCTCCCGCGCGGTGACCACGCGGTTCAGGGCGCAGAAGGTCCGCCAGAAGCCCGCGATCCACCGGCCATAGCCGAAGTCGCTCTCGTCGCCCCGCGCCAGCACCCCGGCGAGGTCGTCGTAGGCGTAGACGATGCTCCACTCCGGAAAGGAGAGATAGCTGTCGGACTCCCGGCGCACGTAGCCCGGCTCGTCGACGAGGAGCGCCGCGTGTTTCGGCTCCGCCGCGCGGGGCGCGGTGCAGCGCCCTTCGATCCAGACGACCGGCACCGCGAGGATCACGACGAGCGCGGCGAGCGCGAGCCCGGCCCGCCGCGCCCAGCGGCGCATGCTAGCGGCGGGCTCCCGTCGCGTCGGGCGCCCAGCGCCGCGCCAGCACGTACCCGGTGTAGGCCGCGAATCCGCCGATCGCGATGTGAGGCAGGTTGAGCGGGATGCGGGTCGCCAGCGGGATGTGGAGGACGCCGTTGACGAAGATGCCGAGGTCGAGGTAGCCCGAGCCGGTGGCGAGGCCGAGAAGCCCGTCGGCGCAGTAGAGCGGGCCGAAGACGCGGAAGAAGATCACGGTCGCCCGGGTCCCCCGCCACGCGGAAAGGCCCGCCCACAGGCCCGACGCCGCGTGCAGCAAGTCGTCGAAGACGTCGAGCGCGAACAGGCCGAACGTGAGCCCCTGCGCGTCCCGGACGCCCGGGATGTAATTGAGGCTGGCAACTCCGGCGAAGAGGACGGCGTAGCCGATCGCGATCCATCGCAGCGGGTTCATGGATGGGCGCCTCCGTCACGCGCTGAAGTAGCGGTCCCACAGGAGGTTGCGGAACAGCATCCCCGGGTCATATCGGCGCTTGCCCACCTGGAACTCCTCGAGGCGTGGATAGGCGCGCACGAGCTGATCCCGGCGCGCATGGAGCCGATAGGGCAGGTAGTAGGTGCCGCCGGCGTCGAGCACGGCGTCGATCAGACGCTCGGTCAGGGCCGCCATGTCCTCGTCGTCCGCCCGCGTCATCCGCTGGGAGAAGAGCATGACCGCGGCGATCCGCGTGCCCCGCGCGTAAGCGAGGATACTCCGCCGATCCTCCTCGACGTAGCGGAGGGTGACGTTGAGGAGGTCCTGTCGCGAGGCGGGGATGGCGATGCGGCACGCGGCCAGGAACCCCTCTAGGCTTTCGGGCAGCAGGAAGTACTCGTGGAGGATATCGGTGCGCTTCGGGTCGCGCCCCGCCAGGTTCGCGACGGGCTCGTTCAGGAGGGTGTTGCGCGACGCTACGCCCGCGATCATCCGCGGGGCGGTGACCGTCTCCGCGTGCCAGCGGGCGCGCTTCACGGCATCCGAGCCGATCTGTGCCCGGAACATTTCACGGGAGACCGCGTTCACGAACCCTCCCGACCGCACGGGCGGCGACGTGCCGGGCTCCCGTCGGTAGGTGACGAGCAGCGCCTCTCGAAGGAATCGCGCGGCGTCGACCGCGAGGCGTCCGTACGCCATCCTGACCGTCACATCCTGGCCCGCGGCGGCGGCCATGCGAGGGCCGATCCGGTCGGCGGGCATGAGCTCGTAGGTCGGCTTCAGCAGGACGTTATCCGCCATCAGCAGCTCGAGGTCCACGACGACGCCCAGGAGACCGTATCCCCCGTTGGCGAGTCCGAACAGATCGGCGTTCTCCACGGGCGTGCAGGTGACGAGCTCCCCCGACGCCAGCATCACCCGGAAGGACCGGACCGTGGCGCCGAAGGGTCCGTAGGGCACGGGCCACCCGTGCGCGTTGACCGACAGGGTTGCGGCGGCGCCGAAGTCGTTGTTCGACTGCATGACCGCCGGCGAGTATCCGATCGGATCGAGCGCCCGGATCACCTGGCTCCAGCGCGCGCCGGCCGCAACGCGGTAGGTCCGGGCTTGCCGGTTAGGCTCGATCCACGCGCTGGCCGTTCCCACGCTGACGTCGAACGTCATGGCGACGCCGTCGCGCGGCAGCGCCTGGCCGCCCATCGAGTGTCGCGCCGCGCCGACCGAGACCGGTCGTCCCTGGCTGGCCGCCGCCTTCAGCTCGGCCCGCAGCGCGTCGAGCCACGCGTCGCCGGTGACCTGCGCCGGTCGCCAGTGACGCGCGATCGAGACGCGGTTGAGCCGGCTCGCATCGTCCAGTGCCTGCGGAGCCGCCGGAGCCGCGGGATTCTGAGCGGCGGCCTGGCGGACGCGAACGACCGCCGCCGCGCCGCCGACGAGCAGCGCCCGACGGGTGACCCGCGCGCCGCCCCGGCGACCCTCCAGGCTGTCCGGATCCGGGACCACCGCCTCGCCCATGGCAGGGATGCTGCGACGCCGCCATCGATACCGTCAAGTTTTGAGGCGAGCGACCCGCGCCGGCGATTTTCCTTCCGTTTCACGCGCGATCCTGAGGAAGTGGTCCCCGACGAGGAGGGGCCCTATGGAGTGTCCCCGCTGCCGGTCGGCCAATCCGGACGACGCGTCCCAGTGCGGGCGGTGCGGCGAGCCGCTCCGGTCGCGGGCGCCGTCGAAGGCGGCGTCGTTCGTGGCCTTCCCGGCCGTCGGGACGCGCATCGAAGGCTGGGCCATCGCCGGCCCCCTCGTCATCGACGAGCGAGGCCTCGTCTTCTTCGTGCGCGAGATGCGCATCGTGAAGGCGAACTGGACCCAGGCCGGGGTCCGCTCGGGCGGTCTGGTCGGCCTGGCCATCGGCGCCCTCGTCGACAGCGCGCGCGGCCGCTACGACCGGCCGGAGAAGATCACGTTCCGCCCGACGTCCGAGATCATCGACGACGTCCGCGCCGCGCTCGCCGACGCCCCTGACATCCCGTCGTGTCGGGAGTTCTTCATGATCGGGCGCGCCGACATCCGGAAGATCTCCCGGGCCACGCTGGGCGGCCTGAAGATCGAGACGCCCGCCCTGACCTTCCGGGTCGACGGCTTCGATCGCGTCGACCGCGCGTCGGGGTTCCTGAAGCTCCGGCGCTACCCCGTCGAGGCGTAGCGCCAGCTCATCGTGGGCGCGCGGCCTCTCGGGCCGATCCTGCCTCCCGCTCACCTGGCCAAGTGCGCGCGCATGGCGGCGACGACCGAGAGGCGCTGCGTGAAGAGGAAGTTGTTGTGGTTGCCGGCTTCGAGCTCGACGATGGTCACGTCGCGGAGCTCCTGCCGGAGGCGTTCGATCGCCGCGAGCCGGATCGGCCGGTACTCGGCCGCGTGCCACTCGTCGGCCCGGCGACGGAGCGCGGGATCGGGGAGCGACGGAAGCCATCTCGCCGCGAAGACGAACAGGGCGGGCGCGACGACCTTGCGATAGTCGCGGCGATAGCCGTCGGCGCTCGCGTAGCTCGCCACGACCTCGGCGAACATGCTGCCGGGAGAGGTCGGCCGCAGGCTGCCGTCCGGCTGCCGGTCGACCATGTCGCGGATGTGCGCCTCCGCCGCGTCCGGCCAGGGCACGTCCACGAACCACGTCGACTGCCACCAGTGCCGGTACGCGTCCAGCGACCGGAGCGCCTCCTGATCGGGGAACAGACTGAGCGGCGCCAGCTCCATGGCCCTCAGCCAGGCGGGGTTGCTCCGGTCCAGCGCCGCGTCCAGGTAGGTGAGCGTCCTGACCCGTCGGGGATGAAGCTCCGCGAGGCGCGTGATCTCCCCGCCGCCGAGCGACCAGCCCGCCAGATGGACCACGTCGAGCCCGAGGTGATCGAGAAGCTGCCGCAGGTCCTCCGCCAGCGTATCGGTGTCGTACGGGGACCGCGCCTCGGAGCGGCCGTGGCCGCGCCGCGCGTAGGCGAGCACGCGGCATCGGTCCCGCAGGGCGGGCGCGAGATCGTCGAAGCAGTGCGGGGTGTCGCCGAACCCGGGGATCAGGACCAGCGGCGGGCCGGCGCCGCCCCAGTCGAGGTACTGAAGCCTGACGCCGTTGACCGTGGCGAACTGACTGGTGTGAGGCGACGGATCACGCCACGCGTCGGGCTGGTGATCCACTCAGGCGGGCCCCGCCGGTCGCGCCTCGACGACGCGCTCGCCCGAATCCGTCGCGACCGCTCGCCGGTGGACCGGGACGCCGGCATCGATGTCACGACGGCGGCCGAGAGTCGCCATCGACGCGGCGACTCGGGCCGCTCGATTCAGAGCCGGCGGGCGGCGCGCGTGCCCTCGAGCAGCGCGTCGTGGAGGAGGCGCGGCGCCAGCGCGTCCCCGACCAGGATGATCTCCGGGACGCGGCCCTTGAGCGCGGCGTGGAGGCCGTCGACCGCGCGCGCGCCATAGGCGAGGACGACGGTGTCGACCGCGTCGAGCGCGAGCGGCCGGTCCGAGTACTCGTTGACGCCGCGGACGCGGAGCTTCCCGGTCCCGTCGGCCTCGATCCCGGCGAGCCGCGTGTCGACGATCATCGTCACGTCGCGCTGGTAGAGACGCTCGAAGAGCGGCTCCTTCGTCGATCCCTCGGTGTTGTCGCACACCGTGTGGTACCCGGTGAGGACGGTGACCTTCCGGCCCTGGACGGCGAGGAAGTCGGCGGCGAGCCCGGCCTGGACGCGACCGGTGCCGTCGACGACCACGACGCGCGGCCCGGCGACGACCGCACCCGACAGAATGTCCTCCACAGTCACGACGCCGGGGAGGTCCGCGCCGGGGATCGCGGGCCGGCGCGGCACCGCGCCCGTTGCGACGACCACCGCGTCCGGCCGGTCGGCGAGGACACGCTCCACGGTCGCCTCGGTCCCGAGCCGCACCGTCGCGCTCGTCTTCCGGAGCTGGCGCACGATCCACTGCACCGATTCGCCGTAGCCAGGGCGGAGCGGCGCGCGCGCGGCGACCAGCACCTGGCCGCCCAGGGTGGAGGCGCGCTCGTAGAGGACGACCTCGTGACCGCGGAGTGCGGCGACGCGCGCAGCCTCGAGCCCCGCCGGCCCGCCGCCGACCACCACGACGCGCCGGGGCGTCGTCGCGGGGACGAGGTCCGCCAGCTCGGCCTCGCGGCCGGTCACCGGATTCTGCGAGCAGGAGAGCGTGAGCCCGCGATTCGACCGGCCGAGGCAGCCCTCTTGCATGCCGACGCACATCCGGATGTCGTCGAGCCGCCCCTCGGCGGCCTTCCGGGGCATCCAGGGGTCGGCCATCAGTGCCCGGGTCATCGCGACGAGATCGCACGCGCCCTCGGCGAGCAGGCGCTCCGCGTGGCGCGGGTCGACGACGCGCCCCGCGTAGATCACCGCCGCCCGGACCTCCTTCTTGATCCGTGCGGCGAACGAGGCGTAGAGGCCGGGGGCCGTGTCGGCGAACGGCATGAGCTTCTGGTGGAAGCGCGGCGTCTCGCCGGTCGAGCCGGAGACGGTGAAATAGTCCAGCTCGCCCAGCGCATCGAGCACCCGGACGATCTCGACCACGTCCTCCAGATGGAGGCCGTCGGGGATGAGCTCGTCGCCGCTCACGCGCATGCCGAGGATGAAGTCCCGCCCGACGGCGGCCCGGATCGCCCGGATCACCTCGACCGAGAAGCGGAGACGGTTCTCCAGGCTCCCGCCGTACTCGTCGGTGCGCCGGTTCACCGATGGGACCCAGAACTGGTCCATGAGATGGCGTGCGAAGGCGCAGAGGTCGGCGCCGTCGAAGCCCGCCCGCTGGAGCCGCCGCGCCGCGGCGGCGTATGCGGCGACGATCTCGGCGATCTCCTCGCGGTCGAGCGCGTGCGGGATCTCGCGGTTCTCCGTCTCGGGGATGTCGGAGGCCGAGACGAGGGGGCGCTCGCCGGGAGCGGAGAAGCCGCGGCGCCCGCGATGGGTGATCTGCGACATGACGTGCGCGCCCTCTCCGTGGATCGCGCGCGCGAAGGCCTCGAATGTCGGAACCGACGAGTCGTCCCAGTTCTTGATCCCGCCCCAGTCGAGGACCGGGCTCGACGGGTGAACGCTCGCGCTCCCGAAGCACTGGACGAGCCCGGCGCCGCCCCGCGCCTTCTCCTGGTGGTAGCGGGTGTAGCGCTCCGTGATGTACCCGTCCTTGCCGAAGCGGGTCGCGTGCGGCGTGCTCACGATCCGGTTGCGGAGCGTGACGTGACCGAGCCGGAGGGGGGCGAAGAGGTGCTCGAAGCTCATGGCCGTCCGCTCGGCAGGATACCAGGGAACGAGGGGGCGGGACACGAGGGGCAGACCGGCGGTCGCGCGAGGTCGCGGCCCGTTCCGTCCCGGCACGCGTTCGTTGCGGTCGTGGGACGGCGTCTTTGACCGGCTCGTTCCGGCGCAGGCTGCGGACGCGCTCTTCCAGCCAGCGCGCTGCGGCGGTGCGCCCCCACCGGCTGTTAGGCCGGGGCGTGTCGAGGTTGGACAGAGTTATTCGGGGCAGCGGGGACGGCTCGCCGCGCGCCGCCACAATTCCTTTGGCGCCCGGCGGCACCCGTGCCAGAAGCATAGAGGTATGCTCGCTGGGCCCGCGTGCCCGTCCTCCGCCTACCTGGCGATCGTCCCCCGAGGGCGGGGCGACCTGTTCATCGCCCTCGACACCTGTCTGGCCGACTCAGGCGTCGAGGTGCTCTGGGACCGGCGGCTTGCCGAGCGCCGCTGCCGCGTCGACAGGGTAGTCGGCGAGCGTCGCGCCGGGCCGCGTCGTGGCCCCCCGCCGCCCAGCTGGAAATGGCCCGGCGTGGTCATTGTCGAGACCCCCGATGCGGAGGCCGGCCCGCCCCGGGCGCCGCGCAAGCGGATCCTCGTCGTGGAGGATGATCCGCGCGTGCGCGACGTGCTCCACCAGGCGCTGGCCATGGCGGGATACGATGTCGTGGCGACCTGTGACGGCGAGGAGGCGCTGGCCGCGTACAGCGCCGCCAGGGCCGACCTGATCATCACGGATCTCCTGATGCCTCGAAAGGACGGCGTCGAGACGATCCGTGGGCTCCGGCGCCAGCATCCGGACGCCAGGGTGATCGCCGTGACCGGTGCCCGGGGCCGCTTCAACCGTCTGACGGCCGCGCGCCACCTCGGCGCCCACCACACGCTCCTCAAGCCGTTCCGGCTGACCGATCTCCTGACCGCGGTCCGCGACACGCTGGCGCGCTGACGGTCCGCCGACCGGCCTCCCCGCGCACGACGCGCGATGGCCGGGGGCGCGCTTCGCTGGCCGTGCTGCGGCGCGGGGAGACGGGGTCAGGAAGGCGAGCACGAAGGGACGCAGCGCGCCCCCTTGGCGTCGATCACGACGACGTCCACCGGGCCCGCGACATGGCGGTCGCCGCTCGCGTACCGTCGCGCATCTTCCTGGATGCCGGCCTCGATCACGCGACGGACATGTGCCGCGAGCTTGATCGGGTCCTGGATCGACGCCCCGAACATCGCGTTCGCGCCCTGGTACGGCCCCTGGGTGTAGAAGGCATCGAGCGCGTTGGGCCACGCCGCGGCCCCCTGCGGCGGCGCCACCGGCTTCGCCGTCGAGCGGTCGCCCAGCTCGAGCGAGCCGAAGGTGGCGTGTCCCGCCGAGACCGACGCCACCAGGAGCGTGAGTCGCGCCGTCCTGAGTTGGATCCGCGCCAAGGCATCGGACGGGTTCCGGGCCAGGGCGCGCTTCGCCGGCTCGCGGATGGCCCGAAGCTGTTCCAAGAGGTCGGGGCGGAGACGCTCCGCGACCGCGTCGAAGGTGAGGCGCGACGCGTCCAGCGGCGCGATCAGCCGACGGATGTGCTCCACGGTGTCGTGCTCCGGGCCAAGCGACGCGATGCCCGCGACCGCCACGGCGAGGGGCAAGGAGTCGTGCGCGGCGATCTTCATCTCGCGGCCCTGTCGGTCGGCCGGCGGATCGTCGACGTGCGGGAGCGCGTTGGTCCAGAGGCGATCGGCGCCGAGAACGACGAAGCGGTCCCGAGGCACGCCCAGGACGATGGTGCCCGCGCGAAGGGGCGACTCGCCGCGCGGCACGGGCGGGCTCAGCGGCCCGACCAGCGCAAGCCCGAGGAGGGCCAGGGTGGCGGCCGGGACGAGGCGCCTCATGGCAGCCATCCGGTGCAAGAGCGCTGCCTCGCGCTTGTCCGACGGATCCGCAGGATCGGGCCTTGCCGAGGGACGGTCCGGCGGGACAGCCCGTCGCCGGCCTGACGGATTGTCCAGGTCTTCGCGCTCCCACCGGCCTCGAGAGACTGACGGCAGCGCCGGGAGGTTCGCTATGCTCGAAGTATGGCCTCGAAGAAGGCGGCGGGGACCGTCGTCCGGGCCGCCGGCCGGGACGTGCCGATCAGCAACCCGGGCAAGGTGTTCGTCCCGGAGGCCGGGATCACCAAGCTCGACGTCGTGCAGTACTACCTCGCGGTGGCCGAGGGCGCGCTTCGCGGCGCCGGCGGACGGCCGAACGTCCTCGTGCGCTACGCCGACGGCATCCACGGCGAGTTCTTCTACCAGAAGCGCGCGCCGCAGTCGCGCCCTGACTGGATCGAGACAGTCGAGCTGCGCTTCCCGGCGGGCGGGATCGCCGAGGAGGTCGTGCCCCGAGACGCCGCGGCGCTCGCCTGGATGGCGAACCTCGGGTGTCTCGAGCTCCATCCGCACCCGGTGCGGACGGAGGACCTCGAGCATCCCGACGAGCTCCGGATCGATCTCGATCCGGTCCCCGGTGTCGAGTGGTCGCAGCTGGTCGCCGTCGCCGGGGTGGTGCACGCCGCGCTCACCGACTTCCGCCTCGTGGGCTGGCCGAAGACGTCGGGCTCGCGCGGGATCCACGTCAACGTGCGGATCCACCGCCGCTGGGGGTTCGGGGAAGTGCGCCGCGCCGCGCTCGCGCTCGCGCGCGAGGTCGAGCGCCGCGCGCCGGCGCTCGCCACCAGCAAGTGGTGGAAGGAGGAGCGGCACGGCGTCTTCCTCGACTACAACCAGAACGCCAAGGACCGCACGGTCGCCAGCGCCTACTCGGTGCGCCCGAAGCCCGACGCGCGGGTCTCGGCGCCGGTGACCTGGGCCGAGCTCGGCGACTGCCGGCCGGAGGAGTTCACGCTCCGCACGATGCCCGCGCGCTTCGCGGCGATCGGGGACCGTCATGCCGGCATCGATGCCCACGCGGGGTCACTGGAGCCGCTGCTCGAGCTGTCCGCCAAGCAGGAGGCGGAGGGCCTCGGCGACGCGCCGTGGCCGCCTCACTACCGGAAGCAGCCGGGCGAGCCGGAGCGCGTCGCGCCATCGCGGCGGAAGAGCGGCGGCGGGGCGGGCGGCCGCCGCGTGTCGACCAAGCCGCTCGTCGAGATCGGCCGCGCGGACCGGAAGGAGGACGCCCTCGCGGGGCTCGAGCGCTGGAAGGCGCGCCACCCCGACGTCGCCCGGTACCTCGAGCCTGCCGACGTGCTCGTCGACTCGATGCGGGGTCGCTCCACGACCTGGACCCGCGTCCGCGTGAACCTCGAGCACGTGCCGGAAGCGATCCGGCCGGCGCAGGAGCCGCTCGATCCCGACGGCGGACCGCCCTGGGCGGCGTCGCCCGGACGCCGGGCGTCCCACACGCCCGGCTGAGCGCTCTACCTCCGCCGGAACAGGCCGAATGGGGTGCCGTTCGGAAACCCTTCGGGCTGCGCGATGACGGGTTCCACGGCGTCCAACGGAACGACCATGCCGGCTGTCCGGATCAGACGGCCGTCGACCGGATACATGTTGCTGACGATGTAGCGGATGTGCTGCTCGTCCAGGTACCCGGCGAGCGCGCCGGCGCTCAAACGCTCCGCGTACGCGTGATCGTTGACGAGTCCGTCGCCGTTGATCACCTTGCGCTCCGAGAACCAGCCGACCCAGCCCGACGCATCGATCTGAAAGATCGGCTCGTCGGGCGGCACGCGCTGCTTCAGCTCCTCGACGAACGCGCGCGCCCACTCGTGCTGCCTCCCGCGAATCTGCGTATCCACCGTCCACTTCGCCAGGAACAGCAGCAGCACCATCGCGATCGCTCCGCGCCCGATGCGGCCGAGCGCTCGAGCTCGATGCGGCGCGTACCGTAGGAAGTACCAGACGTGCAGGTAGGCGGCGGGGACGAAATACCAGTAGTTGATGACGATGTTGGCGACGAGATGGAAGAGGACGAAGGCGGCGGGCGCGGCGAGCACGACGAGCGCCCGCGAGCGCTGGCGTCGAGGCTGCCGCAGCGCCGCCGCGATCGCTAGCCCCCACAGCATAGCGAACACCATCAGCGACAGGCTGTTCTGCAGGTAGAGGCCGGTCAGGTTGGACTGGAGCCGTACGAGCATCGGCACCGATTCGAAGCCCTTCAGCTCCATCGAGACCGTCCGCCATCGGCCGAACAGGTGGAAGTGAAGCAGGAGCTGCAGCGCCGCGCCCGCCGCGACGGCGGCCAGCTCGAGGGCGACCGACCTCCAGCGCGTCCAGCGAGGGCGATCCGGCTCGCCGTTCCGCGCGTCGCCAAAGAGCGGCGACAGCGCGAGGATGCCAGCGATCAGCGCCGCGTCGATCCTGACCAGCGGCATGAGCGCGCAGAGGGCCGCTCGGCCCCATCGACGGCGCCGCGGCGGCGGCTCCAGATACTCGTGCGCGCAAGCCAGGAGCACCAGCGACAGGAGCGTCGTTTCCATCATGACCTTGAACACGACGCCCACGGAGAGGAGGAGCAGCCAGTCGAGCCGGGATCGCCCGAAGGTCAGGGCGATGGCCCAGCACAGCATGAAGTACACCCAGAGCATCGCGCCCAGATGAAACCAGGGGTCCGCCGTGAGCCATCCGATGGCCGCCGAGACGGACGCCAGCATCCACGCCCACAACAGATGATAGCCGTCGGTGACGTGCAGGCCGTCGAACGTCGATCCGCGACCTCCTCCGAGGTTCCACGCGATCTTCACGTAGAAATATGCGTCGTCGGTGAGGATGCCCCGAGGAAAGCGGGTGAGATGACGCTGAGCCGGAAAGGCCAGAGCCGCGGAGGTGACGGCGGCGAAGAGCCAGCGACCCCACGCGCCGGCCCGGCTCGACGGAGGGGTCATCGGCGCCGTGGCGTCAACCCGCCCGAAAGATCTCGGCGAGCTCGGCGGGCGGCGTGACCTCCAGCTGGTCGTAGCGGCAATCGGCAGGCGCCTTGTCCGCCCGCCAGCGCAGGAACGTCGCGGCGTGACGAAAGCGGTCGCCCTGGAGATGGTCGTAGGCGACCTCGCAGACGCGCTCGACGCGCACCGGCTCCCAGGAGAGGTCCTTGCCCTGGCTCCAGCGGCTGGCCGCGCCGGGCATCCGCACCCCGGTCTCGCCCGCGCCGCCCCACTCCCGCCAGGGATGCCCGTCGAGGGCGCGCGGGCGGAGCGGCTCGAGCTCCGTCGCGAGCCGGCGGCGCGCCACCGCCGTGAAGGACGACGTGAAGCCGACGTAGTGGAGATCGCCCGCGTCGTCGTAGAGCCCGAGCAGGAGCGAGCCGACGAGCTGGCCCGGGGCCGTCTTGTGCCAGCGGAAGCCGCCGACCACGCAGTCCGCGGTGCGCGTGTGCTTGATCTTGATCATCACGCGCTTCCCCGGCTGGTAGGTCGCGCCCTCGTGCTTGGCGACGACGCCGTCGAGGCCGGCGCCCTCGAAGCGAGTGAACCAGTCCTCGGCAATCGCCCGGTCGCGGGTGCAGGGAGTGAGGTGGACGCGGCCGCCCGCGCGCGCGAGCGCGGCCTCGAGCCGGGCGCGTCGCTCCACCTGCGGCCGCGCGCGGAGGTCCTCGTCTCCCTCCGCCAGGAGATCGAAGGCGACGAACGACGACGGCGTCTCGGCGGCCAGCTTCGCCACGCGAGAGGCCGCGGGGTGGAGCCGCATCTGGAGCGAGTCGAAGTCGAGCCCGTCGTCGGTCGCGATCACGATCTCGCCATCGACGACGCAGCGCTCGGGCAGGGCGGCCCGGAGCGGCGCGAGGAGCTCCGGGAAGTAGCGGTCGAGGGGCTTCAGATCGCGACTCTGGAGGTACACGCGGGCGCCGTCGCGGAACACGATCGCGCGGAACCCGTCCCACTTCGGCTCGAAGAGCCACCCCGCGCCGTCCGGCAGCTCGTGGGCGAGCTTTGCCAGCATCGGCTCGACGGGCGGCTCCAGGATCACCGGGGCCGTCGGGCGGCGATGCGTCCTTCGGCGGACGCCCAGCCGGCGTCGAAATGGAGACCCCGCTCGTCGAGGTCGATCACGAGCGGCGTGTGGTCCGAGGGCGTGGGCTTGCCCTTCCGCGTCTCGCGGTCGATCTCGGTCCACACGACGCGCGCGGCGACCGGCGGCGAGACGAGCAGGTGGTCGATGCGCATGCCGTAGTTCTTGTGGAAGTTGCCGGCGCGATAGTCCCACCAGGTGTAGCGCTCGGGTTCCGGATGCTGCTGGCGGTAGATGTCGACGAAACCCCACTCGAGGAGCCGCGCGAACGCCTTCCGCTCCGGCTCCGAGACGTGGGTGCCGCCGTGGCACGCGACGGGGTCCCACACGTCGATGTCCGCCGGCGCCACGTTCAGGTCGCCGCCGAGGGCCACCGTCTGGCTCGGGCTCGCCGCCGCGGCGAGCCAGCGGGACAGCCGGTCGAACCAGGCGAGCTTCGCCTGATAGAAGATGGAGTCGAGGGTCCGGCCGTTCGGCGCGTACACGCACACGATCCGGACGCCGCCGCACGTGGCCGCGATCATCCGCGCCTCGGCGAGCGGCTCGTCGTCATCCGCCTCCTCCGCGCGGGCCGGGCGGAGCGGCTCGCCGAAGTTCGTCACCACGTCCGCGATCCCGACCCGGCTCACGATCGCAACCCCGTTCCAGCGGCCCTGGCCGTGATGCGCGAGCTCGTAGCCGGCGGCGCGGAAGACGTCGGCCGGGGCGTCGGCGTCCGTCAGCTTCGTCTCCTGCAGCATGAGGACGTCGGGCCGGGCGCGCTCGAGCCACGCCGTCACCCGCTCGAGGCGGGCCTTCAGCGAGTTGACGTTCCAGGTCGCGATGCGCATGGATCCAGGGTACCGCGGGTCACCGCTGGCGTCGGGCGTGGTCGGGATGCACCGCGACGCGAGCGCTAGCGCCGGGCGACCAGCCGCCGGAACACCGCGCCGTACGTGAAGCCGTAGCCGGCCGCGAGCTCCGCGGCCTGCCGCTTCACCCGATCGCCGATCGTGTCACCGTCGGCGACGTTGAAGCCCGGCATCTGGCTCTCGTGCCGGACGAGCGCGGCGATCTGCCGGTCGATCGAGTCGGTGACGTCGACGATGACGTCGGGCTGGTCCGCGCCCCAGTACCAGAGCTCGCGGACCTTGTGGGGCTCGAGCCCTTCCTCGCCCACGTGCTCGGGGAAGTGCAGGTGATCCCGGGCGAACGGGTACACCGCGTCGGTCGTGACGATTCCGGCCTTCCGGTGGTCGCGGTGCTGGAAGCTCTTCATCCGGTAGGGATCGTGGACGAAGACGGTGTGCGGCTGGTGCCGGCGGATCGCCCGCACGACGTCGCCCAGGAACTCCCGGGTGTCCTCGAGGCCGCCGTCCGGATAGCCCAGCATGACGACGTGGCGCACGCCCATGAAGTCCGCGGCGGCCCGCTGCTCGTCGGCCCGCCGGGCCACCAGCTCCGCCGGGGTCAGCAGACGGTCCGCGGTGCCGGCCGCGCCGTTGGTGCAGAGCACGTAGGTGACCTCGCACCCCGCGGCCACCCACCGGGCGATCACTCCGCCCGAGCCGATCTCGGCGTCGTCGGGATGCGCGAAGATCACCATGGCCCGATCGGGCACCGCGGTCACCGCCTCGAGCTTCTCGTCGCCGGGCACGGATCCTCCTCGTTCGCTCGCGGCTCGGCCCCATTCGGAGGAAGACGTCCCGAGCGTCGCGCGTCGCCGCCGCGGCCGCATGAAGTGGGCGGCGGACCCACGACAGTGTAACGCGGACGACGCGCGTGCCAAGTGCGCCGGCCGGCGCCGGCCCCGGGTGACCCGCGCGGGCCGCTCGTGTCATACTCGACCGCGCCGGACGCTTCGACGACTGCCCGCGACGACGCGGGATCAGGAAAGGAGACGGGGAACGTGGCGAAGACGCACAAGATCCTCCGCGGCTCGTGCCCGCTGGTGCTCACCCCCTTCAAGGACAACGAGGACCTCGATCTCGACGCGCTGAAGGCCCACATCGACTGGCTCATCGACAAGGGCGCGCCGGGCCTCTTCCTCGCCGGGAGCTGGGGCGAGTACTCGCAGCTGAGCGACGACGAGCGCCGCCAGGTGTTCGAGACGGGCTTGAAGCACGTCGCCGGCCGTATCCCGGTGTTCGTCGGGATCTGCGGCCTCGGGCAGACGACCCGTGCCAGCGTCGAGTTCGGGCGCGCCGCGGAGGGCGCCGGCGCCGACGGCCTCATGGTCAAGCAGTACCTCTACATCGACGCGTCGGAGCGCCACGGGAAGGCGCCCGAGGCGGACATCCGCGAAGGGCTCCTGGAGTATTTCGGCGCGATGTCCCGCGCGGTCGACATCCCGATCATGCTCTACAACTCGGTGTGGGGAACGGTGGCCGCCAGCCCCGACGCGCAGGCCGAGCTGACCAGCCGGGGCTACATCCAGTACGTCAAGGAGTGCACCGGCATCGTCACGATGCAGCAGACGATCGGCCTCTGCGGCGATCGGCTCTCGGTCTTCAACGGCATGGAAGACTCGGCGTTCCCCGCCTTCGTGCTGGGCTCGACCGGCTGGTGCAGCGGCACGGCCTCGGTCATTCCGGAGCTCTGCATCAAGCTCTTCGACCTGGTGCAGGAGGGCCGGATCAAGGAGGCGCGCGACCTCTGGCTCCGGATCGTGCCGCTCACGGTGTTCCTCGAGGGCGGCAAGGGGATCCAGCTGATGAAGTACGCGTCGAAGCTCCAGGGCATTCCGATCGGGACCGCCCGGAAGAGCCGCGCGAGCATCACCCAGGCCGAGAAGCAGAAGATGGAGCGGATGCTGAAGGACCTCGACGTCCTGTAGGCGGCTGACGCCTCGACGCCACCCCGGTCGCGCACGCGACGGACCCGATAGGAGAACGGCACATGACAAGGCGCATCTGGATGATCCTGGCGATCGCCTCAGTTGGCCTGCTGCTCGTCGCGAAGCCGCCGGCGTCGGGCCAGGGCAAGCCCGCGTTCACCCTCAAGTACGGCATCCTCTCCGGTCTCACCGGTGACCCCGCCGTCTCGGGGCAGGCCTGGAACCAGGCGGCGAAGGTCGGCATCGACTACATCAACGACACGCTCAAGAAGATGAACCTGTCGGACGTGAAGGTCGAGCTGTCCGACTCCCAGGACAGCCAGGGCAATCCGCAGGCGGGCGTCGAGGCCGCGCAGAAGCTCGTCAACATCAACAAGGTGCAGGCGATCATCGGCGACCCGTGGAGCGGCGTGACCAGCGCGGTGGCCCGCGCGGTGGCGATCCCGAACCGGGTCCTCATGTTCACCGGCGGGACGAGCCCGGCCCTGACCAAGCTCAACACCGAGAGCCCGGCCTTCATCTGGCAGCCGGTGGCCTCCGACGACATCCAGGGCCGCGTCCTCGCCGCCCTCATGGCCGATGCGTTCGGAAAGACGGCGAAGGTCAATGTCGCCGCGCGGAACGACGCCTACGGCACGAACCTCTCCGCGGTGTTCAAGGACGCGTGGACGGCGGGCGGCGGCACGATCCCGAAGTTCGTCATCTACAACCACCAGCAGCCGACCCTCGACAGCGAGGCCGAGGAGGTCGTCCAGGGCAACCCGGACGCCTGGCTCTTCATCGACTTCTGCGCGACGTTCGCGAAGCTGGCCCTCCCGCTCTCCCGCACCGGGAAGTGGGATCCGGCGAAGACCTTCGGGTCCGACACGCTGGTCGATTGCCAGAGCCGCGGCACCAAGGCCTGGCCGGGGCTCCGGGCGACGCAGGCGAACGCCTCGTCGGGCTCGTCGTTCCCGGCGTACAAGGCCCTCTTCGAGCAGAAGGCGAAGCCCGGCACGCAGTTCGCCGCGTGGACGGCGGAGGCCTTCGACAGCGCGTTCATCGTCTTCCTGGCGGCGCTCGAGGCGCGGTCGGCCGACCCCGCCAAGATCAGCGAGCACATCGTGTCGGTGACGAATCCGCCTGGCAAGGACTACACGTTCCAGGACCTCGACAAGGCGATCGGCGCCATCCTGGAAGGGCAGCGGATCCACTTCAACGGCGCAACCGGCCCCATCCAGTTCACCAAGGAGGGGCGGGTGAGCTCGACGGCCTACGACATCTGGCAGGTGAAGCCGGACGGCTCGAGCGCGCCGTTCAAGACCATCACGTTCCACCCGTAGTCCGGCGAGCCCGGTCATAGACCGCGCCGCCACGGCGATCTCCAGGTCGCGCTCCGGGCGGGCCCCCATCGCGGGGTCCGCCCGGGGCCGCGCCGGCGGCGCCCCGCGTCGTCCACTCCGGCCCTGATCCCGGATGCTGGCGTACTTCCTCCAGCTCATGCTCAACGGCCTCATCACGGGGTCGATCCTCGCGCTCACCGGCGTCGGCGCCTCCCTCGTCTTCGGCATCCAGCGGATCCCGAACTTCGCCCACGGGGAGTACCTCACGTTCGCCGCCTACGTCGCCCTCGTTCTGAACGTCGTGCTCGGACAGCACATCGCGGTCGCGACCGTCGGGGCCATGGTGGCGACCGCGCTCCTCGCGGTGGGCCTCCACTTCGCGGTGCTCCGGCCGCTCCGGGGACGGGGTCTCGTCGCGCTCTCGCTGATCACGACCGGGCTCGCGCTCATGCTGCGGAACGTCATCTTCGTCGGCGCCGGCCCCACGATCCGGGCGTACGGGATCGACCAGTCGGCGGTCTACAACCTCGGGCTGGTGCGGATCTCGCCCGGCCAGGCCGTCGCCCTCGTCATCGCCGCGATCGTGGCGCCGACCGTCGCGCTGTTCCTCGCCCGCACGCGGCTCGGGAAGGCGATGCGCGCCGTCGCCGACAATCGCGACCTGGCGGCGATCTCGGGCATCGACGTCGACCGCATCGGGACGTACGTCTGGCTCCTGGCCGGCGGACTCGCGGGACTCGGCGGCGTCATGTTCGGGGTGGTGCAGGGCACGTTCGACCCGAACCTCGGCTTCCAGGTGCTGTTCCTGATCTTCACCACCGTCGTGCTCGGCGGGATCGGAAGCGCCTACGGAGCCCTGGTCGCGGGCCTGGTCCTGGGGCTCGTGATGGACCTCTCCACGTGGAGCGGCTTCTTCGGCGGTCTCGACGCGCGCTTCAAGCCGGTGCTCGCCTTCGCCGCCCTGATCCTGCTCCTCCTCTACCGGCCCCAGGGGATCTTCGGCAAGGCCCGCGTCCTCTGATGGACATCTTCAATCCGGCGTTCTGGACGTTCGTGTCGGTGATCGCCGGGATCTACGTGATCCTCGCGCTCGGGCTCTACGTCCAGTTCTCGATGGCGGGCCTCCCGAACTTCGGCCACGTCGCGTTCATGGCGGTCGCGGCCTACACCATGGCGATCCTCGTCGTGCGTTTGCAGATGGGGCTCCCGCTGGCGTCGATCCTGGCGCTCGGGGCCGCGGTCATCCTCGGGCTCGTCCTCGGCGTGCCGGCCCTCCGTCTCCGCGCGGACTACCTCGCCATCGCGACGGTGGCGGGCGGCGAGATGGTGCGCTACGCGGCGATGAACTTCCCGGGACTCACCGGGGGCCCGCTCGGCTCGATCGGCCTGCTCGGGCCCGGAGACATCGCGACCTACAACGACGGCTGGATGCGGATGCTGAACCGGCTGGCGGCGGCCGCCTCGGCGTCCCTCGGTCGGACCGTGCCCCGCGACCTCGTGATGGCGGTCATCGTCTGGGGGCTCGGATTCGGACTCCTCGCGATCTTCTGGCGGCTCGAGCGGTCGCCGTGGGGCCGCGTCCTCCGCGCGATCCGCGAGGACGAGGCGGCGGCCACGGCGGTCGGCAAGAACGTCTTCGGCTTCAAGCTCCAGGCGCTGATGCTGGGGGCGATCCTCGGTGGCTTGGCCGGACTTCTGCTCGCGTGGCAGATCGGCGTGTTCGCCCCGGACGACTATCAACCGACGCTCACGTTCTACGCGTACCTGATCCTCATCCTCGGCGGCATGAACCGGCTCTGGGCGATCCCGGTCGGGGCGGTGCTGTTCAGCCTCCTCTACACGGGGACGCGGTTTCTCGACTTCTACCCGCTCTCGCTGATCGATTCCGGCTCGCGGGCGTTCCTGCGTCTGTTCCTGGTCGGGCTCCTGCTGGTCCTGTTCATGGCGCTCCGGCCCCAGGGCATGCTGGGAAACCGGAGGGAGCTCCTGCTCGAACGATGAGACCTCGAGGGTCGATCGGATCCCGGACGGCCGACCGGATCCAGGCGACCGGTTGCGGCGGATGCCGCGTGATCGAATGAGCTCGCATGGCACGCTTCGATCTGATCATCTTCGATAACGACGGCGTGCTCGTCGACAGCGAGCCCGTCGCCAACCGCGTGCTGTCCGCGCTCCTGACCGAGTATGGGTTCTCGTGCACGCCAGAGGAATCCATCGCCCACTTCATGGGACACTCGGTCCCACAGGTTCGGGCCATGGTGGAGGAACGACTCGGGCGCCCCCTTCCCGCCGATCTCGAGGCGCGCTACGCCGAACAGCTCTATCCGACGTTCCGCCAGCGGCTTCGGCCCATTCCCGGAGTCGTCGACGTGCTCGGGACGATCCACGACGCGGTGTGCGTCGCGTCGAGCGGCACGCACGAGCGCATCCGTCTGACGCTCGGCTGCACCGGCCTGTGGGAGCGCTTCGAAGGCCGGGTCTTCAGCGCCCAGGATGTGGTCCGCGGGAAGCCGGCGCCGGACCTGTTTCTCCACGCGGCGGCGTCCCTCGGCGTGGATCCGCGCCGCTGCGCCGTCGTCGAGGACAGCCCGGCCGGAGTGACCGGGGCCAATGCCGCCGGGATGACGAGCTTCGGCTTTGCGCGACTCGTGTCCGCCGACCGTCTCGCACACGCCACTGGCGCGGTCTTCTCGGACATGCGCGCGCTCCCGGCGCTGCTCCAGGCAGCGGCCGCCGCCCGGACGGACCTGTGAGCCCGGCCCTTCTGGAGGTTCAGGGGCTGGACAAGTCGTTCGGCGGGGTCGCCGCGGTGCGGGACGCGTCGTTCACGGTCGCCGAGGGCTCCATCACCGCGCTCATCGGCCCGAACGGCGCCGGCAAGACGACGGTCTTCAACCTCGTCTCGGGCTTCCTCGGCGCGGACCGCGGCCGGATCGCGTTCGCCGGCCAGCGGATCGAGCGCCGCCGCGGGGACGTCATCGCGCGCGCCGGCCTCGTTCGCGCGTTCCAGGCGGCCCGCGTGCTCACGCGGATGAGCGTGCTCGACAACATGCTGCTGGCCGCCCAGCGTCAGCCGGGGGAGCGCCTGGCGGTGGCGCTCCTCGCCCCGGGCCGGGTCCGCCGCCGCGAGCGCGACGTGCGCCGGCGCGCGGAGGAGCTGCTCCAGGTGATCCGGCTCTCGCATCTGGCCGGCGCCTACGCCGGCACGCTCTCCGGCGGGCAGCGGAAGCTCCTCGAACTCGGGCGGGCGCTGATGGTCGAGCCCCGCATGATCCTGCTCGACGAGCCGATGGCCGGGGTGGCGCCCGTGCTGGCCGAGCAGCTCCTCGACCACATCCGGGAGCTTCGCGAGCGCCGCGGCGTCACCGTGCTCGTCATCGAGCACGACATGGACGTCGTCATGTCCATCAGCGACCGCGTCATCGTGATGGACGAAGGCCACGTCATCGCGGAGGGCCCGCCCGCGGCGATCCAGCAGGACGAGCGCGTCATAGAGGCCTACCTCGGCCGGCTCGGCGGCGCCGATGCCGCGGCGAGCGCGCCGTGAGCGACCTCGTCCTGACCGCGCGCGAGGTGTCGGCCGGCTACGGCGACGAGAACATCCTGCACGGCGTGTCGATCGACCTCCGGCGCGGGACGATCGTGGCGGTGATCGGCCCGAACGGCTCGGGGAAGTCGACGCTGCTCAAGACGCTGTACGGGCTCGTGCCGGCCCGGCAGGGCCGGGTCACGCTCTTCCCGGAGGCCGGCCGCGGTGTCGAGCTGGCCGGCCTCAAGCCGAGCCGCATCACCGCGCTCGGCGTGAACATGGTCCCGCAGCTGGCGAACGTGTTCGCGGAGATGTCGGTCCTGGAGAACCTCGAGATCGGCGCCCTGCCGGCCCGCGAGCGGTACACGGAGCAGCTCGAGCGCGTGCTGGCCGCCTTTCCCATGCTGCGCGCGATGCTGCGGAAGCGCGCGGCCACCCTGTCGGGCGGCCAGCGCCAGATGCTCGGCGTGGCCCGCGCGATGATGTCCGATCCCCGCGTGCTGATCCTCGACGAGCCGTCGGCCGGGCTCGCCCCCGCCGTCCTCGAGGAGGTCTTCGCCCGCGTCCGCGCGATCAACCAGGCCGGGGTGTCGATCCTCATGGTGGAGCAGAAAGCGCGGCAATGCCTCGCGATGGCCGACTATGGCTACGTCCTCGACCAGGGGCGGAACCGCCTGGAGGGCCCGGGCCCCACCCTCCTCGAGGATCCGGAGGTCGTCCGCCTCTACCTCGGCGTGCGGAGCGGCCGCGGGCTCGCCCCCGCATGATGCCGTCGGAGATGCTCGACCGGGCGGACGTCCTGATCATCGGGGGCGGGGTGCTGGGCTGCTCGGCCCTCTATCAGCTCGCGCGGCGCGGCGTCGACGTCGCGCTGGTCGAGCGCGGGGAGCTGAACCGCGAGGCGTCGGGGTCGAACGCGGGCACGCTCCACGTCCAGATGCCGGGGAAGCACTTCCGGCTGAACTACGACCGGCCCGACCTGAGCGCCGCCGAGCGGGAGCACGTGTGCGCGACCGACCGGCTGTACGCGGAGGCCGCGCGCATCTGGGCCACGCTCGAGACGGAGCTCGGGACCGACCTGGGCGTGCGGCGGCTGGGGGGGCTGATGGTCGCGGAGACGGAGGCGGACCTGGCCCTCCTCGAGCGGAAGTCCCGCCTCGAGGAGCCGTTCGGCATCCACACGGAGATCGTCACGACGCGAGACATGCTCGCCATCGCGCCGCACCTCTCGTCGCGCTTGCCGGGGGCCGCCTACTGCCCGGAGGAAGGCTTCGCCAACCCGCTCCTGGCTGCGCCGGCCTACGTGCGCGCGGCCGCGCCGCGCGGGGCCCGCGTCCATCGCCACGCGCGCGTGACCGCGATCGAGCGCGCCGGCGCGCGCTTCCGCGTCCGGACCGCAGCGGGGATCGTCGAGGCTGGCCGCGTCGTGTGCGCCGCCGGCGCGCAGACGCCGGAGATCGCGACGATGGTCGGCCTGAGGCTGCCGATCGTGCCCCACGCGCTCCAGGTGATGGTCTCGGAGCCGCGTCCGCCGGCCCTCGCCCAGCTGATCCAGCACGCGAGCCGCCAGCTGTCCCTCCGCCAGACGCCGCACGGCACGTTCGTGATCGGCGGCGGATGGCCGGCCGAGCCAGTCGACGCCGACAGCGCGCGACCGCAGACCGTGGTCCCCTCGATCGTCGGGAGCGCGCGTGTCGTGAGCGACGTCCTCCCGTGCGTCGCCGAGGCCCGGATCCTGCGCGCCTGGGCCGGCATGACCACGGCAACTGGCGCGCGGAACCGGGTCGGCTTCGTCGGCGAGTACGCGCGCGAGCCGGGCTTCTTCGTTCTGATGGCGGGCGGCTGGGGCTTTGCGCTGAGTCCGGTGCTAGGCCGCCTCCTCGCCGAGCTCCTGGTGGAGGGCGCGCCGAGTCTCCCGATCGAAGAGTTCAGCATCGCGCGCTGGGCGGAGGGATAGCGGAGCGTCGAGCTTCGCCGTGCGGCGGCTTCGCCGCGTCCGCTCAGCGCCGAACGGCTTCGAGCGCCGGGGCCGCGACGGCGTCCATGACCGGATCCGCCAGCACCGGGACCGGCACCGGCCGCGCGGGGAGCCGCGGCGGCAGCCGGCCCGCCGTCTCCGGCGCGAGGCCGGCCCAGCGTCCGAGGAGGCCGCACACCGTCGGAACGCACATGCGCCCCTGGCAGAGACCCATGCCCGCGCGCGTGACCGCGCGGACCTCGGTCACATGGTGCGCGCCGGCCGCGATGGCCGCCCGGATCTCGCCGGCGAGGACCTCCTCGCACCGGCACACGACGGTGTCGTCCGTCGCGAGCTCGTAGAGTCCCGGCCGCGGCGCGAGGATCGACTCGAGCGCCCGCCGGAAGGTCGCAAAGCGCCCGAGCGTGTGGTGGATGGGCGCGGCGCGTCGCTCCGCCTCCGCCGCGCCGATCCTCCCCACGTGCTGGGCCGCGCCGAGACCGGCGAGACGGCCCTGCGCCTCGGCCACGTCGGCGCCCGCGACGCCCGCGCCGTCGCCGGCGACGAAGACGCCCGGCGAGGAGGTCGCCATCAGCCGTTCGGGGTCGGCGACGGGGATCCAGCCGCCGCGCCCCGCGTCGTACGCGAGCGCACAGCCCGCGAGATCCGCCAGCTCGGGCGAGGGGACCAGGCCGTAGCCGAGCACGACCGTGTCCACGTCGAGCGTCCGCTCGGTGCCGGGCACCGGGCGCCAGGCGTCGTCGACCCGCGCGATCACCGCGCGCTCGACGCCGTCCGCGCCCTCGATCCGGACGAGCCCGTGGCGCGTCCAGATCGGCGTTCGCGCGAGCGTCGTCAGGACCTCCAGCGCCTGCCCGACGATGCCGGGCCGGCGCAGGAGCCCGAGGAGCGCGCGGCGGGGCGCCGCCTCCGCGATGCCGACGACGCGCGTGCCACCGTGGACCAGCGCGATGGCGGCGGCGAGGAGCAGCGGACCCGTGCCGGCGATCAGAGCACGGCGTCCGGGCAGGACGCGCTGCGCCTTGACCAGCGCCGTCACGCCGCCCGCGGTGACGACCCCCGGCAGCGTCCAGCCCGGCATTGCGGCGGGGCGGTCGTAGGCACCCGCCGCCAGGACGAGCGCGCCCGCCTGGAGCACCGCGCCACGATCCCGCTGGTTGAGGAGGAGCACGCGGTCCCGCAAGACGCCCCACACCTCGGTGTTGGACCGGACCGTCGCACCCGCGCGCTCGAGGTCCGCGAACAGCGGGCGGCTCTTCGCCCGGGTGCTCCCGAGGGGATCGCGCGGCGCGGGGCGGAGCTCGGGCGGGAGCTGACGGTAGATCTGACCGCCCGGCCGCGGCGCTTCGTCGAGGACCAAGACCTCGGCGCCCGCGGCGCGCGCCTCGACGGCCGCGCGGATGCCCGCGGGGCCCGCGCCGACGACGATGACCTCGTGCGTCTCGGCCGGCGCGGTCAGGCACGACCTCCGGTGGGCGCGGATCCCGGCGCGCGCCCGAATCCCGCCTGCGTCTCGACGACCATGCCGGGCTGCGCTGGCACCAGGCACGTGCGCACGTTGGTCTCGCCGTCGACGACCATCCGGCAGTCGTGGCAGACGCCGATCGCGCAGAACACGCCCCGGGGCGCGCCGCGGTGCGCGGTACGCCGGGCGACGCGCCGGTCCGCGGCGAGGAGCGCGGTGGCGATGGTCTCGCCGGGGTAGGCGGCGATCGCCTCGCCGTCGACGGTGAGCCGGAACGGCGCGCCGCGCGCCACGCCCCGTTCGACGCGCCGGTTGAACGTCATGCTCCGGCGCTCCGGCCGGACCGCTGGCGCGCCAGCTCGAGGACGAGCGCCGCCTCGCCGAGGTGAGCTCGACCGTGCCCGGCGTCGAGGGCCACGACCTCGCCGAGCGTCTGGTCCCACATCGACCGCACCTCGTCCTGGTACTGGGCCGTGCGGTAGACGGGATGCCGGGCGAGATGCGCGCGGTTGTCCGGCACGCGGCCGAGGTCGGCCTCCGTCACGCCCCGCAGCCACCCGAGGTTTTCCGCCAGCACGGCATCCGCGTAGCCGAGGACGTCGTCCACCGTGACCGCGCGAGCGGCAGCGTCCGCCTGGTTCAGGCTGATGCCGAAGGCCATCCCGAGACGGTCGAGGCCCATCCGGTGGCGCCAGTCGTCGCGGTCCCGCACCTCCGGCAGGTCGCGCGCCCACGTCTGGGCCGTCCAGTCCTGGCAGGCCGGGATGTGCCAGAGCGTGAAGCCCAGGAGGTTCTGTCCGGGCGCGACGCGGAAGGTCCACTCGTCGGGACGGAGATCCCGCCCGAGCGAATGAAGACCGGCATTGACGGTGGTCCACTGGTGCGCGAGCAGCGCCATCGCGTTCACGGCGTCCCTACTATGCGTCATCCGCGGTCCGGACGGGAGAGGCGTGGCCGGTAGTGAGCGTCGGAGCGAAGCGTGTCGGCGGGGGTCGCGGGCCGCGCGAGCCGGATCGGCTCGCCGGGCTCGACGACGGCCCCGGGGAACGGAGCCGTCGCGAGCCCGAGCGGCGCGGCGCGGCTACTTCACGGGGATCATCAGATGCTGGTAGGGCGTGCCGGGCCACATCACGTACGGCTTCTTCGGATCGTCGGGGGTTTTCGGATACGCGTCGGCCATCGCGCCCGGGTTCAGCACCATCACGTGCGCGCCGGTATCGACCCACTTCTTGCCGGCGGCCGGCTTCGTCGCGTACGGATCGTCGTTGCTCGCGTCAGAGCCGCCCATGAGCATGTACCCGAACCCGACGCCGGGTGGCGGCGTGCCCTTGGTCATCAACGCATGCGCCCACTCCATGCCGGCCTTGTCGAGGCACATCGGGTCGTTGCCCGGCGTCATGGGGTTGTCCGGAATGCAGGTGAACGGCCCCTTGCCCTCCCGCAGCACCTTCATGTTGCCCTTGTCGTCCATGTCCATGATGGTCGCGTCCTGCGCGACGGACTTGGGCGCGGCCGACATCGCGTTGGCGATCTTTTCCTTGTCGGTCTTCGGCGGGGTGTGCTTCGGCTGGGCGGCAGCCAGACCAGCGAAGGCCACGACGGCGACGAAACTGATGGTGACGGCGCGGAGCGACATACAGACCTCCTGTGAATGAAGAGTAGGGCGTGGATGGCTGGCCCCGGGAACCGGGACCGCGACCGAGTGGCGGCGACGCGCGGCCACGCCGGACACGAGCGGGTCGGGTGGAAGACCCATGGTCACGTCGCGATCATCGTATCCCGCGGGCGGCCCGATGTCACAGAATGGCCGAGGCCCCGGTCAACCGATCGACTGTCCTGGTTTGCCCCCAACGGTTCCGACGATGATCAGCCGAGCCGCTCGGCGATCGCCACCAGCTCCTCGTACTCCTGCATCCAGTAGCGATGGTCCTTGAAGCTCGGGAAGGCCTGGGGGAACGAAGGGTCGTCCCACCGCCGGGCGATCCAGCCTGACATGTAGACGATCCGCATGGCGCGCAACGGCTCGACCAGGACCAGGGTGGACCGGTCGAACTCGCGGAAGACCTCGTAGCCCTCCAGGAGGTCCTGGCGGGCCTGCTTGGCCTCCTCGTCGTGGCCGCGGGCGAGGAGCCAGAGGTCCTGGACCGGCGGGCCCATCAGGCAGTCGTCGAAGTCGACCAGGACCGGCGCGGGCGTCCAGAGGATGTTGCCGTAGTGGAGGTCGCCGTGGATCCGCTGCGGTTTCACCCCCGCGAGGTCCGGTCCGGCGGCCTCGGCGATCCGGAGGGCCACGTCCCGGTAGCGCGGCGCCAGGTTCTCCGGCACGAACTGGCCCTTCATCAGGACCTCGAGCGGCTCGTGGATGTAGCGCTCGAGGCTGAGCTTCGCGCGGTGCGGGGCCGGGCGCGCCGCGCCGATGGCGTGCATCCGCCCGATGGTGCGCCCGATGTGGCGCCGCTTCTCGGCGTCCAGCTCGTCGAGCGTGCGGCCGCGGACCTTGGGGAACGCGGCGTAGAGGATGCCCTCGACTTCGTGGAGCGTGTCGCCGGTGCCGAGGTCGACCGGCGCCACCGCCGGGAGCTCGGCCTCGGCGAGATCCCGGAGGAACCGGTGCTCGTCGAGGATGGTCTCGCGCGACCAGCGGCCGGGCCGGTAGAACTTCACGACGAGGCGACGCTCGTCCACGAGCTCCACCTCGTACACGCGGTTCTCGAAGGCCCGGAGCGGGAGACAGCGGCCGGTGCTGCGGAGCCCGCCCACCTCGACCGCGTCGAGCACCCGGTCCGGGGTGAGGGCGAAGAAGGACGCCTGCGATCCTTTGGCCATGGAAGGTCGAGTGTACTCCACGCCCCCGCGAGGGCCGGCCAGGTCAATAGCGACCGCAGGATGGCCGGCGCGATTATCCGCGGCCGCTCGGCCGTCTCAGAGGTATGGCAACGAACGTCATGCGAGCCGAACGACCCGGCGCAGTGATCCTGGCGTGCCTGCTGGCGGCGGCCCTCACGGTCGGCCGCGTGCCGGCCGCCCGTGGCGACGAGACCCCGGACCCGCGATTCGACGAGACACCTCCGCGGTTGAGCCTCACTGACGGGCAGGTGTCATTCTGGCGGCCCGGCGCGCAGGACTGGACGCAAGCGCAGGTCAACACACCGCTGGCGCCCGGCGACGCGCTGTCCACCGGCTCGCCCGGCACCCTCGAGGTCCAGATCGGCGGCCGCGCCTTCGTCCGCGGCTGGGCGAACACGCAGCTGAGCCTCGGCGCCCAGGAGCCGGACTTCCTGCAGTTCACGGTGGCGGCCGGAACCGCGGTGTTCGATCTTCGCGCCCTCGATCCAAGCGACACCGTCGAGGTGGACACTCCCAACGCCGCCATCTTGATCCAGCAGGCGGGCTACTACCGCGTCGATGTCAGCGGAACGCAATCCCGCGTGATGACGCGGCGAGGCGGTCGAGCCACCGTGACACCGGCCGGCGGCCAGGCGGTGGCCGTCACGCCGAGCGAGGAGCTGGTGGTCGAGGGAGCGGGGACGCCGCAGCTTGCCGCGTACGCCGCGCCCCCGCTCGATGACTGGGACCGCTGGAACTACACGCGGACCGAGCGGCTGCTCGATGCCGTGAGCGCGCGCTATGTCTCGCCCGGCGCGTACGGCGTCAGCGATCTGGATCCGTACGGCACCTGGCGCGTGGTGCCGACCTACGGGACGGTGTGGGTCCCGACCGGCGTTCCCGCCGGCTGGACGCCCTACAGCACGGGCTCCTGGGTCCTCGATCCCGTGTACGGCTGGACCTGGGTGGACGCGGCGCCGTGGGGCTGGGCCCCGTATCACCACGGGCGCTGGTGCTTCGTGGACGGCTACTGGGCCTGGGCGCCGGGCCCGGTGATCGCCCGGGCGGTGTATGCGCCCGCGCTGGTCGCGTTCCTGGGCGAACCGGTCGGCGTCGTCGTGGGCGTCGCCGGGCCCCCGGTGAGCTGGGTGGCGCTCGGCTGGGGCGAGCCGGTGGTGCCCTGGTGGGGCCCGCGCGGCGCGGCGCACGGTCCCTCCTGGCGCGGCTGGGGCGGCCCGCGTGTCGTGAACAACGTGGTGGTCAGCAACACGACGGTGGTGAACGTGCAGAACATCACGGTCTACCGGAACGCGACCGTGCCCCACGCCGTCGTGGCGGTCGATCGGGATCGCTTCGGCCGCGGTCGGGTTCCGACCAAGCACGTCGTTCAGGTGGATCCCCAGCGGCTCCGCCCGCTCCCCGGCGGGCCGGAGATCTCGTCCACGCCGGCGAGCCTGGCGCCGACAGCGGCGCGTGGGATCCGTCCCGGTCCGGAAGTCCTGAAGCGCCTCGAGGTGGCGCCCGAGCGCCTGCGTCGCGAGCGAGAGGCCGCAGAAGCAGGGACGCCGCGAGCGGCGTCCCTGCCACCGCAGCACGCCGCGGTGGCGCCGTCGGTCGCGGAGGGCCCGGTCACCCCGCTGCCGCGCCCGTCGTTCGGCCAGGGGACGACCGAGCGCCCGATGACGGATCGCAAGGGAACCGCCGCGCCGCCGCGGTTGAATGGTGGGCTCGGTAGCCCGCTTCCTCCGGGTCACGCTGGCGCCCCGACGACGAACCGCGCCACCAAGACCGAGCCAGCGAAGGGGGCGGGGAGTCCGGAGCTTTCTGGCCACCCGGCCCCGGCAATGCCTACGGTGAGACCGAGCGCGCCCGTGGGGCCCCCGCTGGCTGGCGCACCTCCGTCGGCGCACCCGCCGGCGGGTCCGGCGCCCGTCGACGCCCGCTCGGCACAGGGGAAGCGCCTACCGCCAACGCCCGCGCCGGCGGTTCGTCAGAGCGTGCCCGCGTCTCAGGCGCGCGTCGAGACCCTGGGCCAGCCGAAGGTCGGAGGCGGGACTCCTACGATGGGCAATCCCGCGGCCGGCCATCCGGCGCCGGTTGCCCACCGGCCCGAGGCTGCACATCAGGCGACTCGCGCCCTGCCGGGGGAACCGGCGAACCGGCTCGCGCCCGGCCGGGCGACGGTGAGCCCGCGCGGCCCCGGGAAGCCCGAGCCGCCGAAGAGCTAGCCGAGCGGACTCAGCGGCTCGCTGCCGCCGAGAATCCCTGCGGCTCGAGCCGGAAGGCCTTCGCGAACTTGCTGGCGAAGGTCTGGTAGCCCACGATGAACGTCAGCTCGACGATCTCAGCCTCCGAGAAGTGCTCCTGCAGGCGCGCGCGGCACCCGTCGGAGACCGCGAGGTCGTCGCGCGTGATGCGCTCGCAGTACTCGAGGGCGGCGCGCTCCCGAACCGTGAAGTGCGGGCTCTCCTGATACCGTCCAAGGTCGGCGAAAGCCTCGGCGGGCACCCCGTTCCGCACGCCCACGGCGTGGCGGATATCCATTCAGTAGGGCACGCCGTAGAGCGTGGCCACCTGCACGTTGAGGAGCGCGCGGAGCCTGGCGTCGATCGTTCCCATCCACTCGATGGCGCCGTAGAGGGCGCCCATCCCAAGCATGAGGGGCAGCCGGTGCGCCATCAGACGCTGCGGCGTCGGCACCTGGCCGAACATCCGCGCGCCGATCCTGAAGAAGACGCGTGTCAGGAGACCCGGACGGTGGGCGGTCGTGACGTGTGTCATGTGATGTCCCCCCGTGGCCGACGATACTCCTCGCCGAGGGGGGCCGCCAGGGGCGCGACCACTCCCGCGCGGCCGCCGCCCCGCCGCTGCCCGGGCTCCCGGCGAGCCTCCCAGATTCTTGGGGACGACGGGGGCGCGGCTCTACCCTTGTCGCAAATGGCCCCCAGGGCGCGCCGCGCGGGAGAGGTCGAGGGCCTCAAGAGCCGGATCGCCGAGGCGTTCGTCGAATCGATCTTCCGGCGCGCCGGCTATCGCGTGTCCCGGCCCGGGCGCGACGGTCAGGCCCATCGGCCGGTGCGCGTGGCCGCCGACGAGTTCCTGCCGGACTTCCTGCTCCACAAGCCCGCCGGCGAGACCGCGGCCGGCCGGACGCTCCACCGCCTCATCCCCGTGGAGGTCAAGTACCGCGAGAGCGTCGAGGACTTGCTCCGCAGCCATGGTGACGAGATGGTGCTGGCGCTCCAGGCGCGCTGGCCGGAGCTCTGTGTCGTCTTCGTTACGGATCACCCCGCCGCGGGTCGCTCGTGCTTCCAGGTGCTCGATCTCGCGGCCGCGCGGCTGGGCGAGCCACTCGCCACGGTGGACCTCCACTACGTCCACGACTTCGACGTCTACCTCACCACCGCGCAGGAGTATGAGGCCCTGGTGCGGCAAATCTTCCCGCTCCTGCGCCTGGGCGGTGGACCGGAGCGCTCCCCACCCTAGACCGTAAAATTTCCATTCCGGAGTGCGATCGGCCACCCCCCCGCGAGAATTCCGCTTCTTGCCTCGACGATGCCGGGCAGCTTACACTCTCGCAAAATGGCGCCGACGGGGCGGGCGTGACCTTTCTGCCGGACGGCACCGCGCGCGGCAATCGGCAGCGCGTCGCCCTGGCTCTGCCGTGGCTCGTCCTCGTCGCACTCGTGATCGTCGCGATCGGCGCAGCGACCAGCGCGGGCCCGCTGACTCTCGACGGGGCCCGCTCCGCGCCCGGCATCTCGCCCTCGCCTCTCCTTCTGGCGCAGACCGCGGGCGGCGGATCGTCTCGCGCGCCAATCGAAGACGAGCTGGTCATCCAGACGCCCATGTCCGCCTTCGTCGTGGACGCCATGCTGAAGGAGTTCGTCCAGTTCGCGAAGGAGAAGTGGGGCGTGGCCCTCAAGACACGCGTCCTGCGCGCGGGCACGCCGGTCTCGTACGAGGCCATCGTGAACTGGAAGGGACAGCCGGACGCCGATGTCTTCTGGGGGGGCGAGCCGGCGCTCTTCGGCGACCTCGCCGAGCAGAAGCTGCTCGCGCGCCTCGACCTTCCCGGAGGCCTGTGGGACTCCGTCGCCCCCTCCATTGGCTCGCCGAAGCAGATCCCGCTCAAGGGTTCATCCCAGCTGTGGGTGGGCACCGCGCTCGAGATCTACGGGATCGCGTACAGCCCGCGGCTCCTCAGGCAACTCGGGGTCGCGGACGTCCGGGACTGGGACGACCTGCTCCAGCCGAAGCTCAAGGGCCAGATCGTCCAGTGCATGCCGACGCGGTCCTCGTCGAGCCACGCGACCTACCAGGTCATCCTCCAGATCAAGGGGGAGGCGAGCGGCTGGGAGTGGCTCAAGCGGCTCGGCGGGCAGACCGGGCGGTTCGTCACCTCGAGCCGCGAGGTTCCCGCGGTGGTGGCCCGCACGGAGTACGCGGTGGGCTTCGGGGTGCCCTCGTACTACGCCTTCGAGGAGAAGCTGGCCGGATTCGACATCCGCTTCGTGGCGCCCCAGAGCGCGTTCGTGACGCCCGAGCCGTACGCGGTGCTCGCCGGCGCCAAGCACGCGCGGGCGGCGCGGCAGTTCGCCGCCTTCCTTCTGTCCGAGCAGGGCCAGCAGCTCTTCATGGGCCGCGGCCTGTTCCCGGTGATCCCGAAGTACAAGGTGCACGGCGCGCCGGGCTCGACCGCCGAGCTGGCCGTGCAGCTCAACGGGGGCGTCCGTTCCTTCTTCGATCCTCCGATGTGGAACGTCTACGACGACGCCCTCGCGCGCACCCGGTACCAAGAGGTGAACGAGAAGTTCCAGAGGCACATCGAGGCCGCATGGGACGATCTCAAGAAGCGGTACTAGCGGAGCCCTCCCGCTCGCCGTCTGGACGCCCCGCCGCGGGCCGCCGGGGCCGGTTGCTCTGGCACTACTTCCTCGTCTCGTTCGTCCTGCTCGCCGGCGGGCTCATCACCAGCGGTGTCTGGGAGATCTACTTCCGATACCAGGAGATCCGGGAGAACATCGCGTCCGTCCAGCGCGAGGCGGCGGCGGACGCCGCCTTCCGGATCGACCAGTTCGTCCTCCAGGTCCATCAGTTCCTCGTCGCCGCCACCCGGAGTCGCGAGGTCACGGCGAAGGGCCTGACGCCGGACTATCGCTTCGAGCTGGAGCGGCTCCTGCTCGGCGCCCCGGCCGTCACCGAGGTGGTGGCGGTCAACATGGAAGGGATCCGCCAGAGCGGCGCGGCGCGTCTCCGGACGGTCAATCCCGAGGGCAAGCACGACTTCTCGGCGTCGAAGGCGTTCCAGGCGGCGCGGCGCGGATCGGCCTACTTCGGCCCCGCCTACTTCGTCCGGGACGTCGAGCCGTACATGACGATCGCCGTCCCCATCGAGCACCTGGCCGGCGAGGTCGTGGGGGTGCTCCTCGCCGAGGTGAGCCTCATCTACATCAGCGAGAACGTCGTGGCGCGGCTGGGCAGCGGCGAGACGGAGTACGTCTACGTCGTCAACCGCGCGGGAGACCTCCTCGCGCATCCGCAGGTGAACCTCGTGCTCCAGCGCACCAACGTCCGCCACCTCGATCAGGTGGCGAGCGCGCTCGGCGCCGGCGGCGGAGCCGGCCCCGACTCGCGGGGCACGATCACGGCGAACCTCAAGGGCGTGCGGGTCTTCAGCTCGTACGCGACGATCCCCGATCTGGACTGGATCGTGTTCGTGGAGCGGCCGGCCGAGGAGCTCTATCGGCCGCTGTACTCCTCGCTCAAGCGGACCGCGACGCTCCTCCTGGTCGGTCTCGGCATGACGCTCCTGGCGAGCCTCCTCGTCGTGCGCCGCATCCTGCGCCCCCTCCAGACGCTCCGGCAGGGTGTCGAGCGGATCGGGAGCGGCGACCTCGGCTTCCGCCTCCGCGTCAAGACCGGCGACGAGCTGGAGCGGCTCGCCGACGAGTTCAACCGGATGACCGCGCGCCTCCAGGAGGCGTACGAGGGCCTCGAGCAGAAGGTCGCCGAGCGCACCCAGGAGCTGGTCACGCTGAACGAGGAGCTCGACCGCGCCAATCGTCTGAAGTCGCAGTTCCTGGCGAACGTGAGCCACGAGCTCCGGACGCCCATGAACGCGATCATCGGCTTCACCCGCCTGGTGATGCGGAAGACCGAGGGGCAGATCCCGCCCCTCCAGCACTCGAACTTGCAGAAGGTGATCATCAGCGCCGAGCACCTCCTGAACCTGATCAACGGGCTGCTCGACCTGTCCAAGATCGAGGCCGGGCGCATGGAGGTCTCCGCGGCCCGGTTCGATCTGGGCGATCTCGTCCGGTCCAGCGTCGCCACGATCGAGCCGATGCTCAAGGCCGATCGGGTCCGGGTGGTGACGGAGATCGACCCCGCGCTGCCTCCGATCACCACCGATCGCGACAAGCTGAAGCAGATCGTGCTGAACCTCCTGAGCAACGCGGCCAAGTTCACCGACGAGGGCGTCATCCGCGTCTCGGCGTGGCGAGCGGGGGACACCCTGCTGCTCGCCGTCGCGGACACCGGGATCGGCATGTCTCCGGAGGCGCTCGGCTACATCTTCGAGGAGTTCCGACAGGTCGACATGTCCAGCACGCGCCGGCACGGCGGCACCGGCCTGGGACTGACGATCGCCCGGAGGCTCGCGCGGCTCCTGGGCGGGGAGGTCACGGTGGAGAGCGATCTCGGCAAGGGGTCGACGTTCACGATCACGCTGCCGCTGGCGGTCGAGCTGCGACGCTCGAGCGCGGCCTCGTCCTGCTGATGCCGCACAAGACGATCCTCATCATCGAGGACCAGGAGCTGAACCGGGACCTCCTGGTGCAGATCCTGGAGGACTTCTACGCGGTCGTCGTCGCGGCGGACGGGGCGGAGGGGCTGGCTCGGGCCGAGCAGGACCGCCCGGACCTCATCCTCATGGACTTCGGGATGCCGATCATGGACGGCTGGGAGGCGACGCGGCGCATCAAGGCGCAGCCCGCGCTGCGGGCCATCCCGGTCATCGCGATCACCTCGCACGCCATGGTCGGGGACGAGGCCAAGGCCCGACAGGCCGGCTGCGACGACTACATGGCGAAGCCGATCAACGAGGACGAGCTCCTCGCCAAGATCCGGCACTTCATAGGATAGGGACCGATGGCCGACAAGATCCTGATCGTCGACGACGAGCCGTTCAACCTCGACGTCCTGGAGCAGGAGCTCGGGGACCGCGGCTACGTGGTCGAGCGGGCGCGCGACGGCGCCGAGGCCCTCCGCAAGAACGAGACCGGACGTCCCGATGTCGTCCTGCTCGACTACATGATGCCCGGGATGAACGGCCTCGACGTGCTGAAGGAGATCCGGGGGGGCGAATCCGAGGTCCCGGTCGTCATGATGACCGCGCATGGCAGCATCGAGATCGCGGTCCGGGCGATGAAGCTCGGGGCGTACGACTTCGTGACGAAGCCGTTCGAGCCCGACCACATCGCGCTCACCATCCAGAAGGCCATCGAGCACAGCCGCCTCCGGCGGGGCGTGGCCCTCCTCGCCGAGGAGCAGGACGAGCGCTATCGGCTGGTGGCGGGGAAGAGCGCCCTGATGCGCCAGGCCATCGACGTCGCACGGAAGGCGGCCGCGAGCCGTGCCACGGTGCTGCTCCTGGGCGAGAGCGGCTGCGGCAAGGAGATCTTCGCGCGCGCCATCCACGGCTGGAGCGAGCGACGGGCGGAGCCGTTGGTCGCCATCAACTGCGTCGGCCTCTCGCGGGAGCTCCTGGAGAGCGAGCTGTTCGGGCACGAGAAGGGGGCCTTCACCGGCGCCCACCGGCTCAAGAAGGGCAAGATGGAGCTGGCCCACCGCGGCACCGTCCTGCTGGACGAGGTCGGCGACATCTCCCCGGACCTCCAGGCCAAGCTGCTCCGGTTCCTGCAGGAGCGCGATTTCGAGCGCATCGGCGGGACCAGGCCGATCTCGGTGGACGTCCGCATCATCGGCGCCACGAACCGCGACCTCGACGCCGCCGTCAAGGAGGGTCGGTTCCGGGAGGACCTCTACCATCGGCTGAACGTCGTCCCGATCACGCTGCCACCGCTCCGCGAGCGGCGTGACGACATCCCGGAGCTCGCTGCGTACTTCCTAGATCGCTTCTCCCGCGAGACGAAGAAGCGGGTGACCACGGTCAGTCCGGAGGCGATGGACCGGCTGCTCGGCTATGCCTGGCCCGGCAACGTGCGCGAGCTGGCGAACGTGATCGAGCGGGCCCTCGTCCTCGGCCAGGGCGCGACGATCACGCCCCGCGACCTCCCGCCGCGGGTCGTCGCCTCGGCGGGGGAGCCGGCGCCCGACGGCGGCTCGTATCAGACCGCGGTCAACGCTTATCGGCGGGAGCTGATCATGAACGCGCTCGCCCGCACCGGCGGTAACCGCGCGGCGGCCGCTGCGGCGCTCGGCCTCCATCGGACGCACCTCATGCGCCTCCTGAAGGCCCTCGCCATCGAGTGACGCCGTTCCGCGACTGAGATGTCGCGGAAGCGCGACATCGCGCGCTCCCCCGGCGCGGGCGCGTCGTTCCTGCCTGATCGACGGTTCGCGCTGTGCTTTGGCGCATCTGGCCCTCGGCGATCGCTTTCCTCCGAGCCCTGGTCTCCGGATTGCTGTCTTGCCTTCCGCCGTGGCGGGGCGCTGGGCCCGCCCGTGCTCGCGTCTCACCGGAACAGGAGGGCATGCGATGCGTCTGAGCACCCTGGGCTTGGCTCTCGTGTTCGTGATGCTCCCGGCCATCGGGGGAGCCGCCGTGCTGGGACGCCCGGTGATCACGGGCGCGGCTGCCGACGATCGGCTGGAGCACCTTGTCATCGCCGGCGAGAGCTTCAGCGGACCTCGTCAGCTCACCGTGAGGCTGGGAGGAGTCCCGATCCCCGTGCTCAGCGCATCCGACACCGAGATCGTTGCGCTCTTGCCCGCCGGCATCGAGCCCGCCACCTACCAGCTCATCGTGGTGCGCGGCAGCGTGCTCCCGGTGCAGTCCGACCCGTTCGAGGTCACGCTCGGCGCGGTGGGACCGACGGGACCGATGGGTCCCGAGGGGCCCCGGGGTTCCCAGGGACCCGCCGGATCCCAGGGGCCCGGTGGGCCTCAAGGGCTGCCCGGACCAATGGGGCCTCCGGGTTCGCAGGGACCGCAAGGGCCCGCCGGGCCGCAGGGAGCTCCGGGTGCCGCCGGACCGGCCGGCCCTCAGGGTCCCGCAGGCTCGGGGGAAACCGCGGGAACCATTCGCGGGCGAGCCACGACCTGCACGGTCCAGGACATCACCGGCACCCTGGTCCACCTCACGGGTGAGTCGTTTGCGGCGATCACAGCCGTGAACGGCCGCTTCCGCCTGAGCAACGTGCCACCCGGCACCTACAACCTGGCCTATCAGTTCCCGGGCCAGGCGTCCGTGGCGGGCCCGGGCGTGACGGTTCATCCCCAGCAGACCACGGACCTCGGTCTGCTGAGCCCGGTCCCGTGCGCGTTTGGCCCGGTGATTCTCGCGGAAGGGCGGATCGTCCAGGACTACCTGAACGGGCTCGTCGGGACGGAGTTCGCCCAGTCCTTTTCGTTCGAGACGACCAGCGGCGGTCTGACCGGGTCGGGGACGGCCACCTTGATCGGATTCGCGCTCTGCTCGCCTTCCGACCCGATGGTCCCGCCAGTCTCCACACCGGGCCCGGCGAATCCGCTCTACGGCTGCGCCCCCGCCGCGCACGTCCTCATGGCGGCCACCAGTGCGACCGAGCTGTCGATCGTGCTCGAGCTCACGCTGTTCGTGGATGTGGGCGGCAGCTGGGTGCTGACCTTTCCGGCCCCCGCCGGGTCGCTATCCGGAGGCGTCGACGGATACGCAATCGTCTCGAATGTCCGGGCGGAGATCACGGCGCCTCTCGTGGACGCGGGCGGCGGTTTGAAGAGCGTGGGCCCCGTGCAGCACATCGCGCTCTCCGACGCGGGGGTGACGGTCGATGGCACCCTGCACGACCCGATCGTGGACTTCCTGAAGGACACCTTCAAATCGAAGCTGGCATCCAGCGTCCGCGACCTCGCGACCGCGGCGTTCATCCAGTTCGTCAACCAAGCCGTGCCTCTCGTCCCGGCGGTGTCGATCGACCAGTAGCCGCGGCCACGGCGCTCTCGCTGCCGATGCCCGGCAACCGGTAGACGTGTCGAGCGGCCGAGAGGGGAGGACCGAGATGCTCCACGAGCGGCACACGACGCGGGAGAGCCGGAACGACCGGGTGGGACTGATCCTCGCGCTCGTCGGCGCCGCCGTGATCGGCGCGCTGGCCGGCTCGCCGACCGACGACGCGAGCCTCGGGCGGACCGGGCCGGTCCGCGTCGACCGGGCGGCCGCGCTCTCCGCTCGGCTCTCGGCCATGGACGCGGCGGTCACCGACCGGGACCGGAGCCGGGCCATCCTCGCGTGGCGAGATGCCTACGAGCTCGCGCTCGGGACACGGGACTGGGAGGCCATGGCCACGGTGGGCGACGCGGCGCTCAAGGTCGACGCGCTGACGGGGCCCGCCGGGCCGGGCGTTCCGGGCTTCCGCGCGGAGGCCCGTCGAGCCTACCTGATCGCGCTGTTCCGGGCGCGGAACGCCGGCGCGCCCGAGGGGGTCGAGCACGTGGTCGGTGCCTTCTCCGATCTCGGCGACAACGAGGTCGCCCGTCGAGCGCGCGGTATCGGCGTGGTGCCGATCCGATGAGGGCCCGCGTGTGGCCGGAGGCGGCGCCGGCGGCGGACCGCCCGGCTGGTGAGCGCGCTCCCGCCCGGCCGGGCTTAGGCGCGCCGGAGCTCGTCCCGCTGGATCGGCAGGCGCCGGAGGCGCTTGCCGGTGAGCGCAAAGATCGCGTTGCAGATCGCGGGCGCGACCGTCGGGACCCCGGGCTCGCCGAGGCCGCCCGGCGGCTGGCCCGAATCGAGGATGTGCACCTCGGTGACCGGGACTTCGGGGATCCGGACCATCGGGTACAAGTGGAAGTTGGTCTGCTGAACCCGCCCGCCGGCGAGCGTGATCTGGCCGTAGAGCGTCGCGGTGAGCGCGTAGATGGCGCCGCCCTCCATCTGGGCCTTGACCTGGTCCGGGTTGACGGCGATCCCGCAGTCGATCGCGCAGACGAGCCGGTGGACCCGGACCGTGCCGTCGTCGGCGACGGAGACCTCGGCGGCGTGCGCGGTGTAGCTCCCGTAGGAGAAGCAGACCGCGATGCCGGCGCCCCGTCCCGGCGCGAGCGGCGCCCCCCAGTTGAAGCGGGCCGCGGCCAGCTCGAGGACGCCCTTGTGACGGGGTGACTTTCCGAGCAGCGCTCGGCGGTACTCGAACGGATCCTGGCCGGCGAGGTGCGCCAGCTCGTCGACGAAGGTCTCGACGATGAACGCGTTCTGGGACGAGCCGACCGACCGCCAGAAGCCGACCGGCACCCCGACGTCCTTGTCCACCCACTCGATCCGCACGTTCGGGATGTCATAGGGCAGATCCCGCAGCCCGGCCATCGACGTGCCGTCGACCTGGCCGGCGGGGACGCCCCCGCGCTGGCGGAGGAGGCCGGCGCCCACCGCGCGCGTGAACCAGGCCGTCGGCTTCCCCGAGCTGTCGAGCGCCGCCCGGAACACGTTGTGCGTGCTCGGGCGATAGAAGCTGTGCGTCATGTCGTCCTCGCGTGCCCACAGGACCTTCACCGGGCCGCCGCCGATCGCCTTCGCGACCTCGACGGCGTCGACGACGTAGTCGACCTGCCCCCGCCGGCCGAAGCCGCCGCCGAGGAACGTCGTGTTGACCGTCACCTGTTCGACCGCCAGCCCGGTGAGCTTGGCCGCGGTCTCGCGCGCCCCGCCGGGATTCTGCGTGGGCGCCCAGACGGTGCACGCGTCGGCCGTCACGTGGGCCGTCGCGTTCATGGGCTCCATGCACGCGTGCTCGAGGTAGGGCACCTGGTAGACCGCGTCGACCGTCTTCCCGCCCGCCGCGAGGGCGGCGAGGGCATCCCCGTCGTTCCGAGCGACGAGGCCCGGCTGGCCGGCCGCGGCCGCGTGCTCCGCGGCGATTCCCGCGCTCGTGAGCTGGGCGAGCGGCCCCTCGTTCCACTCGACCTTGAGGGCCTTCCGCCCCTGGAGCGCCGTCCAGAAGTTGTCGGCGACCACCGCCACGCCGCTCGACACCTGGACCACGTGCTTGACGCCGGGGATAGCTCGCGCCGCGGTCGCGTCGAACGACCTCACCTTGCCGCCCGCCACGACGGGGCACTTCTCGATCGAGGCCACGAGCAGGCCCGGCACCTTGACGTCGATGCCGTAAACGGCCTGGCCGTTCACCTTCTGCGGAACGTCGACCCGCGACCGCATCTTGCCGATGTAGCGGTACTGGTCCTTCGCCTTGAGCGGCGGATTCTGCGGCACCGGCAGCGCCTGCGCCCGGTCGACGAGCTGGCCGTACAGGAGGCGTCGCCCGGTGGGGACGTGGATCACCGCGCCGGGCTCCGTCGCAACCTCGTCCAGCGGGACGCCCCATTCCTGGGCCGCCGCCTCACGGAGCATCTGGCGCGCGGCCGCGCCGGCCTTCCGCAGCGCGTCGAAGTGATCACGGACGCCGCGGCTCCCGCCGTAGGACATCTGCCCGGTGACGGGATTCCCGTAGATCTTCGGGTCGGTGGGTGCTTGCTGGACCCGGACCCGCTCCCAGTCCGCATCGAGCTCGTCAGCGACGATCATTGGCATGGTCGTCATCGCCCCCTGACCCATCTCGGGGACGGAGTTGATGATGGTGACGACGCCGTCCCGGTCGATGCGGAGCCACTGGTTGGGCGCGAAGACGCCCGGGCTCTGGGCCTCGGCCAGAAATTCGCGCAGCCGACCCGTGAACGGCGGGAGCTGGAAGCCGATGACGAGCCCGGTGCCGACCGCGAGCCCGCCCTTCAGCAGTGTGCGACGGCCCAGATGCTTGGCGCTGGCCATCACGCACCCCCCCGCGCGAGCGCGGCGGCGCGGTGGACGGCCGCCCGGATCCGCTGGTAGGTGCCGCAGCGGCAGATGTTCCCGCCCATCGCGGCGTCGATGTCCTGGTCGGTCGGCGCCGTGTTCTGGGCGAGGAGCGCGGCCGCCGACATGATCTGACCGGACTGGCAGTATCCGCACTGGGGGACGTCCAGCTCGATCCAGGCGCGCTGGGCCGGGTGATCCGTCTGGGCGGACAGGCCCTCGATCGTCGTGACCTGCTTCCCGGCCGCCGCCGAGACCGGCGTCACGCAGGAGCGGGCCGGCGCGCCGTCCACGTGGACCGTGCAGGCGCCGCAGAGCGCCATCCCGCAGCCGTACTTCGTACCGGTGAGCCCGAGCGTCTCCCGAACCGCCCAGAGGAGCGGCATGTCCGGAGGCACATCGAGCTGTCGAGGCGTTCCGTTCACCGTGAGCGAGATCATGACGCCCCCCAACGAAAGTCTTGGCCGACCCCCTTCATGTTACGCCCTCAGGTGAGGTCATCTCGCCTCCCAGGCTTCGGTGGGGGGCACTCCTCATTCAGGAGCAACGATCGAGGACGCGGTCGGGTTCCAGACGCGGCCTCGCGATCGGGCGTCGCGGGCCCGACCGTACTAGAGTAGTCATGCGAGGGAACGTCGGGACGATTCGACGCCGGCGCGGGAGAGGACTGCGAGAATGACGACGACCGTCGGGCTGCTGCATCCCGGTGAGATGGGCTCCGTGGTGGGAGAGTGCCTCCGACGAGGGGGCGCGCGCGTCGTGTGGGCATCGACGGGCCGCAGCGAGGCGAGTCGCCGGCGCGCCGGCGCCGCCGGGCTCGAGGACGTCGGCTCCCTGTCGGCCGTCGTCGCCGGCAGTGA
>CAYXBJ010000084.1:0-15593 GCA_964463175.1 uncultured bacterium | reverse complement strand
CGAAGTCAGACCCGTGCGGCCCCGGCCCGTCGCCAATTCGAGGCAGCCGTCCCGGACGGGCCGGCGCCGCGGTCTCGCGTCCAGTCAGCCGCGAGCTTCGGGTGACTCCTCTATGGACGAGCGGGGCGGCCTCAGTGACCGCGGAGGCGGGTCGGCGCGATGCGGACGGCGACCGAGTAGGCGCGGGCGAACGACTCCGGGGTCATGCCGATCCGCTTCATGCCCTCGCGGTACTTGGCGACATAGGCCGGCACCTTGTCGGCGGGCGGCGCCTCGCGGTCGATCCGGGCATCGCCGGTGACGACCACGATGTCGCCCCCCTTCCCGTCCCCGTCCAGATGGAGGGCCACCCGGGGACGCGCCGGGATGTTCCCGAGCTTCGGCGTGTCGGGCTGGCTGTAGATCAGGAACGTCGCGCCGTCCCAGAGCGCCCACACCGGGCTCGGCTGAGGCGTGCCGGCGGCGTCGACGGTCACCAGCCAGTAGATCATCTCGTCCCGGAACCGCCGGGCCGCGCGCTTGCCGAAATCGCTAGCGGTGTCGATGCGCACGGCTAGCGGTTCAGCGCAACGAGCGAGATGAACTCGAAGAGGAGGTTCGCCGCGAGGAGCGCCGTCACCTGCCCAGGGCCGTCATACTGCGGCGCCACCTCGACCAGGTCGAACCCGACGAAATCCAGCCCGCGGAGCCCGCGGACCAGCGACAGCGCCTCGTAGGAGGTCAGCCCTCCCACCTCCGGCGTGCCGGTGCCCGGCGCGTAGGCCGGGTCCACCGCGTCGATGTCGAAGGACACGTAGACCTTTGCCCCGCGGAGCGCCTGGTACTGCTCGACGACCCAGTCGACCCCGCGCTCCTTGATCGTCTCGGTGCGGATCACGGTCATCCCGTGCTGGGCCTGGAAGTCGAAGTCGTCGGGGCCGTAGAGCGGCCCGCGGATCGCAACCTGGAAGGTCCGCCTCGGGTCGATCAGCCGCTCCTCCACCGCCCGGCGGAACATCGTCCCGTGGAAGTACTTCGAGCCGAAGTACGAGTCCCACGTGTCGGGGTGGGAGTCGAAGTGGACCAGCGCCACCGGACCGTGGCGCTTCGCCAGCGCCCGGAGGATGGGCAAGGCGATGGAGTGGTCGCCGCCCACCGAGACGGGCATGCAACCCGCGGCGAGGATCGCGGCGATCTCGTCCTCGACGATCTGGTTCGTGCGCTCGATCGACACCGGCGAGATGTCGATGTCGCCGTAGTCCGCGATCCGCAGCGCCTCGTAGGGTGACACCTTGAGCACGGGGTTCCAGGGACGGATCATCGCCGACTGGCTCCGGATCTCGCGCGGCCCGAACCGCGCCCCGGCGCGGTACGACGTGCCGCCATCGTAGGGGATCCCGAGGATCGCCACGTCGAGATCGCCGGCCGTGCGATGGTACGGCAGGCGCATGAAGGTCGCGATCTGGGAGAAGCGCGGCGACTTGAAGCCGTCGATCGGCCTGAACGGATGGCTCATGGTCTCGTCCGGTCTCCGCAGCGCGTGTCAGCTCGTCGCGGACTGCGGCGGGTATCGCGCGGCCACGGTCGCCCACGCCGCGCCGCCCAGGAGGCCGGCGAGGGCGGTCTCGAGCTCCGCGATCGGCACCCGGATCTGGCCCATCGAGTCGCGGTCCCGGATCGTCACCCGGTCGTCGCCGCGCTCGCCCTTCTCCTGGTCCCCGACCGTCTGGACGTCCACGGTGACGCAGTACGGCGTGCCAACCTCGTCCTGGCGCCGGTAAAGGCGGCCGATCGCCGCGGTGTCGTCGTAGACGGTCACCCAGCCCCGCGCGGCGAGCCGGTCGCGGAGGTCCCAGCACCGCGCCACGATCTCGTCGCGCTTCTTGAGGAGCGGCAGGACCGCGATCTTCACCGGCGCCACCTCGGGGTGGAAGCGCAGGACCGTCCGCTTCTCGCCGCGCACCTCCTCGACGTCGTAGGCGTCGGTCAGGATCGCCAGGACCGTCCGGTCGACGCCCGCCGCCGGCTCGATCACGTACGGCACCACGTGCTGCTTTCGCTCCTCGTCGAAGTAGCTGAGGCTCCGCCCGCTGACCTCCGCGTGGCGCTTGAGGTCGAAGTCGGTGCGGTTGGCGATCCCCTCGAGCTCGCTCCAGCCGATGGCGAAGCGGTACTCGATGTCGACGGTCCGCTTCGCGTAGTGGGCCAGCTCGTCCTTGGCGTGCTCCCGGAGCCGCAGGTTCTCCGGCCGGATGCCGTACCGCTGGTACCAGGCCATCCGCGTCTCGATCCAGTGCTCGTGCCAGTACTCGTCGGCGGGCTGGCCCTCGACCTGGTCGTGCGGGTTCACGAAGAACTCGAGCTCCATCTGCTCGAACTCGCGAGTCCGGAAGATGAAGTTGCCGGGCGTGATCTCGTTCCGGAAGCTCCGGCCGATCTGCGCGATGCCGAAGGGCAGCTTCCGCCGCATCGCCTGGAGCACGTTCTCGAAGTTGACGAACATGCCCTGGGCGGTCTCCGGTCGGAGGTACGTCACCGCCGCGTCCTCCTCGACGGGGCCGAGGAAGGTCTTGAGGAGCATGTTGAACTGCCGGGGCTCGGTCAGTGTCCCCTTCCCGCACACCGGGCAGAGGGTGCGGTGAGCCCCGCAGTGCTTGCAGGACTCGCCCCCCGGGATCTCGAACTTGTTGTCCTTCTTCGCCGGGCAGAAGTGGAGCCACGGCTGCGTTTCGATGTGGTCGGCGCGGAACCGCCGCTTGCACTCGCGGCAATCGACCATCGGGTCCGTGAACCGCTCGAGGTGGCCGCTCGCCTCCCAGACGCGCGGGTGCATCAGGACCGCGGCCTCGAGCCCGAGGACGTCCCGGCGAAGGTGGACGGTGTCGCGCCACCAGAGGTTCCGGACGTTGCGCTTGAGCTCCACCCCGAGCGGGCCGTAGTCCCACGCGGAGCCGAGGCCGCCGTAGATCTCGCTGGACTGGAAGACGAAGCCTCGGCGCTTGCAGAGGCTGACGATGGTGTCCATGTCGACCATGGGTGAGAGCCTATCACAGCCCCCGCGAGTGCCCCGGCGCCGCCCCGGCGAGGAGCGGCCCAGTCCGAAGTGGCCGAGGGAGCATCCGAGATGCCCCGGAATCCTCGTGGACGACGGGTACCGCCGAAGGGACAGATTGTCTCCACGACGACGACGTGTCGCCCCGGACCCAGGGTCTTTCCTGACTCGGATCACTTCGCCTTCTGCGACGCCGGCGCCTCCACGGCTCCTCGATACTGGAGGTAACGCGCGATCAGCCAGCACAACAGCGCCCATGCCAGCCCCGCGGACCAGCCCGCCAGGACGTCCGTGGGATAGTGGACGCCCAGGCAGATTCGCGTCAGGCCGATCAGGAACGTCAGGCTCAGCGCGTTCGCGATGACGTAGGCCCTGACGCGCCGTCGTGTCGTGAACCGGGCGAGCAAGGCTCCCAGCGTGAGGTAGATGATCAGTGCCTCCATCGAGTGTCCGCTTGGAAAGCTAAGCCCGTTCACGTGGATCAACCGGGGCACGACGTCGGGCCGGCCGCGTCCGAAGAGCCCCTTCAACGCGACGGTCAGGGCGCCGCCCCCTGCGGACGCGATCGCCACCAGCACGACGGCGTCGTATCGGTGCTGGAGCACGAGATATCCGGTCGCGGAGAGCAGCACCATCGTGAGGACGGTCGGGCTGCCGAGCGCGGTGACCTCCGTGACTGATTCCGTGAGCCAGGCGGGGCCGATCAGCCGCGCCGGATCGTCAGGGCGACGAGCCAGACGAAGCGCCCACTCATCGAAGCCGCGCAGCTCGCCTTCCCGAATCTCGCTGGTGATCGCGATGAAGCCGTAGACCGCCAGCACGATGAAGAACGCGGCGACCAGGACGACGGCTTCCTGGCGGAGGAGCCAGCGGTACGGGAGCCGCAGCGTCTCCAGGTGAGGTCCGGTGAGGGTCCGAGCCGCGAGCGAGCGTCTCATGCCGTCACCTCTTTCACGCAGCGCGTGGCTGCCTGAGAGGACGGTCGTGCAAGCAGGATGCCGAACCTCGCCGACTCGCGCGGCGCCCCAGGCCACGCGCGGCTCGGGGCTTCGCCGGCCGCGCAGGCTTGCCCCGGACGGTGAGCCGGCTTCGTGATGAGGGGCCGCCGGGGCGGAAGGGGGTGAGGCGGTGTACCGGCCGGACGCCAGTGACCGAAGTGCTTGGACCGGTCCCGTCGATCAGTCAACCGGGTCGGGCGTCCTCCACGTGGCGCCCCAGAAGGCGGCCGGCGCGCGTGTCATCACGTCGAAGTCGCCGACGCGGGGCGGCGAGATGGCGCGTCCCCCGACGCGATGGGCGAGCTCCCGTTGCGCTTCGTCGAGAATTCCCGGATCGGAGAGCAGCGCGACGGTCGCCAGCGCCAGCGCCTCCGAAGCCATGAGCGGTCCCGGCAATCCCGCGGCGTGGCCGCTGAGCGCCGTCGTGCCCCAGTGATGGAGCGGCACCGCCCGGGGAATCGCCCAATTCACGCGACCGAGCGGGACGCGCCAGCTCGCCTCCCCGTCGTCCTGCCCGTACGGGTCGCAGCCGTCCGTGTGGAGCGCAAGCTCCCGATCGAGCGCGAAGGGCGCCGCAGGATTGCAAGCCCGGGAGAGCTCCTCCATCCACGCGAGATCGTCAGAGCGCCACGCGGGAGGGCCGACGATCCGCAGGCTCTCGTCCAGGACCCGCGCCAGGACATCGTTCGCGAGGTAGCCACGGCTGGCCGCCACGATCTGTTCGCGGACGGAGACTCCCGCCATCCGCGCCGCGTCCCGAGCGATCGCGACGATCTCTCCGTAGGCGTCCCAGGCCGCCTCGAAAGACTCGTGCCGGAGGGTGATCCACAGCCGGGCCTCCTCCGGCGTGATGCTCGGCATGAGGCCGCCGCTCCGCACCACGTGGCCGACGACGAAGCCATGGAAGCGGGAGCCTCGGAGGCGATCGATGGCCTGGGTCGCGAGCTCCAGCGCCTCGAGCGCGTTGTGTCGGCGGGCCGCCCCGCCGTGGCTCGCGATTCCCGTGAAGACGAGCTCGCTCGAGACGCACGCGAGGCACGGGCGCGAGAGCGCGCCGTTCTGGTAGTCCACGTGCGAGGTCAGGAGCGCGTTCATCCTCGCGAACCCGCCGCGCTCGAGGAGAGCCAGCTTTCCCCAGAGGAGCTCCTCGGCCGGACAGCCGAGGACAACGACGCTCCCGGCCAGTCCGTGGCGCTCCATCGCGACGCGAGCGGCGATGGCCGCGCCCGCCTGCGCGGGGCCCAGCTGGTTGTGCCCGCAAGCGTGCCCGGCCGCCTCGCCGGTCGGCGATCGGCGCGGCACCGCGCGGTTCCCCTGGCCCGGCAGGGCATCGTACTCGGCCAGGAGGGCGACGGCCGGCCCCGTTCCTCTGACGTAGCGGGCGGCGAACGCCGTGGGCACACCGCACACGCCGCGCTCCACGTCGAACCCGTGGCCCTCGAGCCACTCCGCGAGCGTGGCGGCGGCGCGAACCTCCATGAGCGGGAGCTCGGGCTCCTCCCAGATGCGGCGAATGCGCGCCTCGACCTCGGAGCGCACACCGCGCCATGCCTCGCGCGTGGCGGCGACGAGTCGATCGGAGAGCGCCATGGACCGCTACGGTACGAGGCGCCTTCGCGAGCCGTCAAGCCGCGCGGCCGCCGCCTTGACCCTCGCCCGCCCGCTCGCCATACTGGCGCGGTGAAACGCGGCGTCCGGCGCGTCCTCCCGCTCACGTTCGGCTGGGAGCATCTTCCACGGCGGACCTCCATGCCCCTGGTCCCTGAAGCAGAGGGCCGGGTCTTCCTGCGCGAGCCGGTGCCGGGTCTCCTGCTCGAGACCGAGGGCGGCTTCGTGCTGCTCGACACGGGCTTCAACGGCGCCCTCGTCCAAGACCGCGCCTTCTATCGCCGCTTCTGGGGCCGCCGCACGACGAAGCTCGAGATGGCGGGACCGGGCGACCCGCTGGAGGACGCCTTCGCCCACGTGGGCGCCGACCCGCGGGACGTGATCGCAGTCGCCGTGAGCCACCTCCACAACGACCACGTCGGCGGCCTCCGTCACTTCGCAGGCCGCGCGCCCGTTCACATCCAGCGCAAGGAGCTGGAGGCCGCCCAGGCGGATCCGGTCGCCGCCGAGCGCAACGCGATGTTCCGGATCGACTTCGACGACCCGCTCATCGACTGGCGGCTCGCCGACGGCGACGTGGAGATCGCGCCGGGCGTGACCGCCCTCCTGACCGCCGGTCACACGCCGGGCCATCAGAGCTTCATGGTCGAGATCGACGGGAGCGCGGGGGGCGGCGGCTACGTGTTCGCGTTCGACGCCGCCGACCTCCAGGAGAACCTCGATCGGGACGAGCCCGTCAGCGCCGCCTTCGGGGGCGACCCGAGGTCGACGCTCCCGGCGATCCATCGCCTGAAGGCGATCGCCGCCGAACGGCGCTTCCGCCTGATCCCGGGTCACGACCCCGACGTGTGGCCGCGGTTCACGCGAGAGCTGGGCGTGGCCGCGCGCACCTAACCCTCCGGTAGCGATCAGCCCTCGCTGGGCGGCGCGGGCTTCGCCGCGCGCGGCCGCCGGACCCGGTGCGTGTGCGGCGGCGTGCCGGCCGGATGCCAGTGACCGAAGTGCTTGAAGCGCGTCGGCTTCGACGATCCCTCCGGGAGCACGTGGCGGGGCGTCGCCGTGGCGGCGCGCGCCTTGGCGCGGGTCGCCTTGTCCTTCGGAAAGAAGGGCAGCGACCATGTGCGCTTGCCGCCGTCCTCGCCCGCCTCGGGCGCCGGCGTCGGCGCGTCCGGCCGGTGGATCGAGATCATGGGCGCGGTGAAGAGCCGGTCGGCGCCAGAGCCGTCGACCGGGCACGCCGCGGCCCGGCCGGCCTCGCTCATCGAGCGCGCGACCTCGAACTCGTTCCCGCACGAACGGCACCGGAACCCGTAGCGCGGCACGTCTCGGCCTCCGCCGTCTCCGCGGCCTCGATCAGCGCCGCGCCCCGTCGCCGGAGTCCGTAGCCTCAGGCACCGGGGTCCACCCGGTCGAAGAGGCGGCGCTCGAGCAAGGTCAGGAGGCCGGAGACGGCCAGGTCGGCGGTGGTGCCCGCCGGATCGAGCCCGGGGGCGACCTCGCACAGGTCGATCGACCGGATGATGTCGTAGGTGCTGAGCAGCTCCATCATCTCCAGGAACGTCCGCGCCTCGATGCCGGCGAACACGGGCGCCCCCGTGCCCCGCGCCTCGCTCCCGTTCACGACGTCGATGTCGACGGTCAGGTAGACCGCGTCCACGTCGCTCGCCACGGTCTCCATGACCTCGCGCACCGCGGCGACCGGTCCTCGCTCCCGGATCATCTTGGCCGTCACCATCTTGAGGCGCTCGCGCTTGAACGTCCGGTACATCTCGGCGTCGAGCACGCTCCCGTTCAGCCCGAGCCACGCCATGTTCCGGTAGGAGGCGGCCCGGTTCTCGCTGACCCGACGGGCGGAGGTTGCGTGGTTGTACTTGCCGAGGGGGCCGTACTCGAACCGGAAGTCCGAGTGCGTGTCGACGTGAAGGTACCCGACGCGGAGGTTCTCCTTCCGGTCGCTCATGCCGCGAACGAACCCCTCGAAGCAGGGATAGGCGATGTAGTGGTCCCCGCCGAGGATGACCGGCCGCCCGCCGCGCCTCACGATCCCTTCCACGCCTGCCACCACCGACCACGTCGTCTTCATGATGTCGGTGGGATCGATGTCGAAGTCCCCGACGTCCAGGAGGTCAAGATGATCCTTCAGCCGCAGCGCCACCCCGGTGTCGACGTCGACCCAGGTGTGCTCGACGTTCGCGGCGAGGACGCCGCGCGGCATCAGCGACGCCTCCCGAATGGCCCGGGGACCGAACCTGGTTCCGGGCTTGGCGGTGATGATGCCCTGGTCGATGGGGACCCCGGCCACCACCGTCATCCCCTCGCGTATGCTGTCCAGATCGCCGTACGGCGCCTGGAAAAACGTCGGGATGCCCGCGTACGCCGGGTGGATCGGATGCGTGCCCACTGTGCCCTCCTCGGTCCGGTCTATTCCGTCGCGTCGCCGCGCCGCGCGTCCAGCATGCGGAGCGCCTCTTCCCGGATGAGCCCCATCACGCGTCGCTTGAGGTCCACGAAGATGTCGGACGTCAGCATGTCTACGGTCCGCGGCCGGGGCAGCGGCACCTGGATCTCTTCCCGGATCCGCCCGGGACGCGCGGTCATGACGAGCACCCGGTCCCCCAGGAACAGCGCCTCCTCGATGTCGTGCGTGACGAAGAGCACGGTCTTCGCCGCCTCACCCCATACCCGGAGCAGGAGCTCGCCCATCAGCGAGCGGGTCTGCGCATCCAGCGCCCCGAACGGCTCGTCCATGAGCAGCACCTCGGGATCGTTCGCCAGCGCTCGCGCGATCGCCACCCGCTGCATCATGCCGCCGGACAGCTCCTTCGGGTACACGCGCTCGAATCCCGCCAGGCCGACCTGCCCGATGTAGTGCTCGGCGACGCGAGCCCGCTCCGCCGCGGGCATGCCGCGCAGTCGCAGCCCGAACTCGACGTTCCGCTGGACGGTGAGCCAGGGGAAGAGGGTGTAGGACTGGAAGACCATGCCGCGGTCCGCCCCCGGGCCCGACACCGAGCGGCCGTCCAGCAGCACCCGGCCGTCGCTCGGCGGCAGGAGTCCCGCCACGAGGCGCAGGATGGTCGACTTGCCGCACCCTGACGTTCCCACGAGCACCGCGAACTCACGGTCCTTCGCCTCGAAGCTGATGTCCTGGAGCGCAGTCACCGTCTCTCCGCGGCGGGTACGGAAGCGCATCGTCAGGCGGTCAAGGGTCAGCCGGGCCACGAATCGTCGCTCCGTCAACCCGCCTTGGGCGACCAGGGCAACAGCCAGCGGTGGAGGTACTTGAAGAGCTGATCGGAGATCAGGCCCAGGAGACCGATCACCAGGATGCCGACGAAGATGCGGTCGGTGAAGAGGCCCCGCATGGAGGTCAGGATCATGTAACCCAGGCCCCGGTTCGCAGCGACCAGTTCGGCCAGCACGAGGTAGGTCCAGGCCCAGCCGAGCGTGATGCGCAGCGTGTCCATGATTCCGGGCAGCGTACCCGGCACGAGGACCCGCGAGACCACTTGCCCCCGTCCGGCCCCGAGCGTGTACGACACGTCGACCAGGTCACGCGGCACGTGGTGCGCGATGTCGGCGATCATGACGAGCTGCTGGAAGAACGTCCCGATGAAGATCACCGTCACCCGGGTCTCGTAGTCGATCCCGACCCACAGGATCAGGAGCGGGACCATCGCGCTCACCGGGAGGTACCGGATGAAGTCGGTGACCGGCTCGATCACCGCCTCGACCAGCTGGAACGTGCCCATCAGAATGCCGAGCGGGATGGCGAGGATCGAGGCGAGCGCGAAGCCCATCAGCACGACGAAGCAGGAGGCGCCGATGTGCGTCCAGAGGGACCCATCCTTAATCAGGTCGACGGCCGCAAGGGCCACCTGACTGGGGGTCGGCAGGAACTCGGTGCGGACGAGGCCGCTGTGCGCGAGCAGTACCCAGCCGCCGAAGAGCGCGGCGACGGTAGTGGTGCTGACGGTCAGATAGAGCGCACGGGGAATCGGGTCCTTCGGCGAAAGCCAGCGGGACACGGACAGCTATTCCGCGGCCGGCCGGGAGCGACCCCGGACAGCTGTCCGGCGCCGCTCCCGGACCGCGGTCACGACTCGACTATTCCAGGAAGGAAGGATCGACGACGTCGGCCGCCTTCACGTCAGGCCACACGAGCTTCCCGGTCTGCCGCCAGAAGTCGATGGCGCCCTGGACCGTCTCGAACATGGGCCCCGGCTTGGCCTTCGTCCCCATGAAGGTCCGATTCTCGGCGAGGCCGTAGAGGGTCGCGCCCGACAAGGCCTCGTTGAAGTCCTTCGGGTCCTTCAGCCAGCCTCCGAGGCCCTTCGTCATGATCTCGACCGCGTCCTTCGGATTCTGCTTCCAGTAGTCGACCGCCTGCCCCACCGCACGGATGACCTTGCGAACATCGTCGGGTCGGCTCTTCACCACGTCCTGGCGAAACGCGAGGGTGTCGATGATGAGCCCGGGGGTCTTGCTCGAGTCGATCAGGAGATGGCCGTCGGGCGCGCTCTTCCCCTTGCTGAGCCACGGTTCCCACACGACGGCGGCGTCGACACGGCCAGCCACGAACGCGGCGCCGGCGTCGCCCGTCGAGCCCATGTTCACCGGGGTGATGTCCTTCTCGGACAGACCCTCGCGCTTCAGGAGATAGCTCAGGTAGAACTGGGCGATCGAGCCCTCTAGGAAGGCGACCCGCTTCCCCTTCAGCTCGGCGATCGACTTGATGTCCTTCTTGGCGACGACACCGTCACCGCCCTTGGAGTCGTCGACGGTCATCACCATGGTGAACGGGTTGTCGGCCTTGGCGTAGAGCAGCACGGTGTTCGGCGTGGCCCCGTACGCCTCGATCCGCCGCGCGGCCAGCGCGGCCATGCCCACCTTGGTGTCGTCGATCACCTGGAGCTCGACGTCGACGCCCTGCGCCTTGAAGAAGCCCTTGCTCTGCGCCAGGTAGATGGGGCCGAACCCGATCCAGATCGGATACCCAATCCGGATCGGCTCTGCCGACGCGACGACGGCCGACGCCAGCACGAGCGCCAAGACGCATCCGATCACCCACGCACGCTTCATCGTCCCCTCCTCACCTGCAACCCATTCATCGCGGATCCACGGGCCGGCACGGCCTTCATTCCGTTCACGGTCGAGGCCGACGTTACGAAACTTCCCGGAGCCTGTCAATGCGGCGCGGCGCGAACGAGGCCAGACCGAAGCCGGCCGCGTCAGCGCGAGTACGCGAAGGCGCGCACGGGCGCTCCCGTCCCGCCGACGAGCTTCAGCGGGAACGCGGCAACGTGCCACTCGCCGTGCGCAAGGCGCCGGAGATTCGTCAGCACCTGGAGCTGCGGGATGTCGGCGCGCAGCAGGCAGTTGTGCACCGGGTCCGTGCGGTCGGACGGCTCGTCGAGTCCCACCAGGTCCGTCGCGACGAGCCCGGGTCGCCGGGCGGCGAGCCACGCCGCCCCGTCGGCGGTGATGAACGGGCGCCGGGACGTGTAGTCCGGGCGGCCGTAGTTTCGCGAGTGCTCGGTCCACACCACCGCCGCTTCCCCCGGTGCGACCCGCACGCCGTTCCTCTCTGCCGTCTCGAAGTCGGCCGGGCCGATCCCTTCCAGGGGCTGCTTGCCCGTCATGTCGAAGACCCGAGCTCGGAGACAGAGCTGCGGCAGCGTCAGCCGCTCGATGGGCCGGCCCTGCGGATCGAAGTGGTACGGCGCGTCGAGATGGGTACCCGCGTGCTCGCTGAGGAGCATCGACGTCGTCTGGTACGAGAGTGCGCCCTCGTAGAAGAAGCCGGTCAACTCGTGGCTGGCGCGATTCCAGAACGTCGGTACCGCGCCCCCGAGGGCGCTCATGCCCGGAAAGACGTCGAGGCTGAGGTCCACCACCTCGCGGGGCGCCCAGTCCACCAGCCCGACGGCCCGGACGAGCGACCCCGCGAGCCCGCGGATGCGAATGGGCCCGGCACAGAGATGCCACCGGCGCCCTTCCAGCGACGCCAGGTTGGTGAGCTGCTCGACAGTCAGGGCGCCGCCTCGATGGAGCGCGCGCTTGACCTCGTGGCGGTCGTCGCTCGGCGGGCCGAGGCCCGGGAAATCGGCCGCGACCATCCCCACCCGCCGCTCCGTCAGCCAGCTCGCGCCGTCCAGCGACAGCCGGGGACGATGCCAGAAGTAATCGGGACTGAGGAGGTTCTCATCGTGCCGGGTCCAGAGCACGGCCGCGTCCCCCGGCGCGATCTCCGCGCCGAAGCGATCGAGCTCGCGGGCTCCGATGGTCTCCCCGGGCCGCACCCCGCGGAGATCGAGGAGTCGGGCGGGTCGAATCACCCGATCGAGCGGAACCTGCTCGATCGGAAGCCCTTGGGGGTCGAACCGGAGGGGACCGTCGAGGTGCGTGCCGACGTGATCGGTCGTCAGGAAAACGCGTCCCTCCCGGGACTGCGTGTACTGGTAGAGAGGGCGGGAGGCCGCATGGCTCAGCCGCACCCAGAACTTGGGCCCAAGGTCGTCCACCGGCATGCCTTCGTAGATCGGGACGCTGAGATCGACCACGGATTCGAGCAGAGTCCAGCCCTCCCGGTCAGAACCGGAGTAGAGGCTTCGTCAGGAATCGACGCCGCTACTTCACGAAGGAGTGGTTGATGAGGTCCTTGGGCGCGAACTTGCCCTGGAGCTTCCCGAACCCGCCCCAGATGTCCAGCGAGTTCTGGACCACCTTGTAGAGGTCGCCGGGCTTGTCGGGGGTGCCGAAGAATTTCACGTTTGCCGCCTGGTTGTAGAACTTCACGCCGGTCAGCACGTCGGCGAACACCTTCGGGTCCTTGAGCCAGTCGCCGACCGCCCTCGCCATGATCGCGTTCGATTCCTCGGGATTCTTCTCCCAGTAGGCCACCGCCTTGTTCCACGCGTTGGCCACACCCTGGATCTCCTTCGCCCGCTTCTCGATCACGTCACGCCGGAAGATCAAGACGTCGGTGATCAGGCCCGGGGTCTTGGAGGAGTCGACCAGAATCTGCCCATGGGGCGTGGCCTTGGCCTTGGAAAGCCACGGCTCCCAGGTCACCGCCGCGTCGACTCTCTCCGCGACGAACGCCGCGCCGGCGTCGCCCTGCTTCATGTTGACGACCTGGATGTCGTTCTGGGACATCCCGGCCTCCTTGAGCAGGACGTTCAGGAAGAACTGGGAGACCGACCCTTCGTTGACGGCGACCTTCTTCCCCTTGAGGTCCTTGATCGACTTGATCTCCTTGCGTGCGACGATGCCGTCGCCGCCCGCGGAGTCATCGAGCGCCTGGACGTACTGGTACTCCTTGCCGGTCTTGAGGTAGAGCACCATCGTGTCGATCGTCGAGACCACCCCGTCGAGCCGCTCCGCCGCCATCGCGAAGAAGCCTTCCTTGGGGTCCTCGAGGTTCACGAGCTGGACCTCGACCTTCTCGTCCTTGAAAAAGCCCTTCTCCTGGGCGAGGAAGAGCGGCCCGTAGCCGACCCAGATCGAGTACCGGATCTTGAGCGGCTCGGCGGACGCCACGCCCGTCAGCGATAGCGCGAGCAGGAGGCCAATCGACAGCGACGCCAGTCTTCTCATGTGCGTTCCTCCCTTCCGGATGTGAGTGCCAAGCCTCGCCGGGGCGCGGCCCCGATCGATCAGCGGGTCGAGGAACCGAGCCGGCCGGCGCCGAGCGCCTCCCGCGCCCGGGAGAGCGCGGCGGCCAGCGCGGCGATGTCGTCGACTCCCGTGTGCACGAAGAAGCTCGCCCGGGCGGTGCCCGCCACGCCGAAGCGCCGCATCAGCGGCTGCGCGCAGTGGTGCCCCGCCCGCACCGCCACGCCCTCCGCGTCGAGCGCCGCCGAGAGGTCATGCGGGTGAATGCCTGGGAAGTTGAAGGAGATGACGCCCGCGCGGATCTCCGGGTCGCGAGGACCGTAGATCTCGAGGTCCTCGACCTCGGCGAGACGGGCGAGCGCCTCGGCGACGAGCTCCGTGTCGTGCCGGCGCACCAGATCGCGCCCGAGCCCCTCCACGTAGTCGATCGCCGCGCCGAGCCCGACCGCCTGCGCGATGGGCGGCGTGCCCGGCTCGAACCGCCACGGGAGGTCGTTCCAGGTGGCGCGGTCGAGCCAGACTTCGCGGATGATCTCGCTCCCCCCGAAGAACGGCTCGAGCGGCTCCATCACCTCGCGCCGGCCGTAGAGCACGCCGATGCCGGTCGGGCCGCCGATCTTGTGCCCCGAGAACGCGTAGAAGTCCGCGCCGAGGGCGCCCACGTCGACCGGCAGGTGCGGCGCCGCCTGGGCGCCGTCCAGAAGGACGCGGGCCCCCGCCGCCTGGGCGCGCTCGATGATCTCCGCGACGGGGTTGATCGTGCCCAGCACGTTGGACACGTGGGCGAGCGCCACGAGCCGCGTCCGGCGCGTGAGGAGCCGCTCGAACTCGCGCAGGTCCAGCGTCCCCTGGTCAGTGACCGGCACGTGCTTCAGACGGAGCTTCTTCTCGCGCGCGAGCAAGATCCACGGCACGAGATTCGAGTGGTGCTCCATCTCGGACAGGAGGATCTCGTCTCCCTGGACCAGCGCCCGCCGCGCCCAGGTGTGGACGACGAGGTTGATGGCCTCCGTCGTCCCCTTGGTGAAGACGATCTCCTCGCGGTGCCGCGCCCCGATGAAGGCGCGCACGCGGTCCCGCGCGCCCTCGTAGAGCTCGGTCGCCTCCTCGCCCAGCGTGTGGATCGAGCGGTGGACGTTCGCGTTCGATCGCTCGTAGAAGAGCCGCATGGCGTCGAGGACCGCCCGCGGCTTCTGGGCGGTCGCAGCGGAGTCGAGATAGACGAGCCGGCGCCCGCCGATCGTGCGGGACAGGATCGGGAAGTCGGCCCGGACCTGTTCGGCGAGGCTCACCGGCGCTCTCCCGCGGTCCCCGGGCGACCGGGCGGAGCCGGCGTGGCATCGCGCCCTCGCGCCGCCGCGATCCGCTCGGCACCCGCGCCGAGCGCGCCGCGCAGCACCGCCAGCGGGAGCGAGACGCAGCCGAGGCGGGATGCCCGGATCGGCGCGCCGAGCGCGGTCACCAGGGCGTCACGCTCGAGCCGGAGCGCGTCGCTCGCCGGATGGCCCTCGACCATCTCCGCCAGGAGATCGGCGGAGGCCGTCGCGATCGCGCAGGCGTCCCCCTGGAAGCGGATGGCCTCCACCTCACGGTCGGCGCCGAAGCGAAGCTCGACGCGAAGCCGGTCGCCGCAGAGCGGGTTCACGTCCTCATGGACCGCGTCGGCCCCCGACAGCTCCCCGAAGTGGCGCGGATGCCGGAAGCGCTCCAAGATCACGCCTCCGTAGAGCGGGGCCGTCACGCGCGCACCCTAGCATCGGGTCTAAGTCGAGTCAACCGTGACAATGGTTTAGCCATCGGCCCCTCGTGAACTAGATGACGGCGTGAGGCCTTGCTACTCCGGAAGCGTCCCGCGGTCGCGGTCGGCGCGATAGGGCGGGAACCGGAATGCCATCTCGCGACCGAGGAGGCCGCCATGGCCGTACGCCGCGAGCTCGTCCGGGCCCACCGTCTCCCCGGCGAGAAGGCGTGGAAGCAAGAGGTCGAACAGGGTCGCCTGGGAGAACATCCCGCAGCCCGGCATGCCGAGGATCGGCACCGGACCGACCCGGGCGACCCAGAGGAGGCTTCCCGGGTGGGCCGGCACGCCCGAGCGCAGGAGACGGCCGCCGATGCGCTCGATCGCCGCGAAGACGGGATCGAGCGGATCGAGCGCGTTGGCGCCGGCCACGACGACGATCCGCGCGCCCGCCGAGACCGCGCCCTCGATCGCCTGGCCGACCGCGGGGGCCTCCGCCTCCGGGTACGCGAGGCTCGACAGCGGCGCGCCGAACCAGTCGAGCTTCTCGCGGAGCACGGCCTCGAACCGCGCGCGCACCCGGGGCGTCAGGCTCCCGGGA
>CAYXBJ010000083.1:0-19196 GCA_964463175.1 uncultured bacterium | reverse complement strand
ATCGCCTCCACCAAGCGCATCCCCTTCGACACCCCCGAGGGCGAGTCGGAGATCATCGGCTACTTCGTCGAGTACAGCGGGATGAAGTTCGGCATGTTCCTGATGGCGGACTTCGTGGAGACCGTGGTGGTCGCCGGGATGACGACCGCGCTGTTCCTCGGCGGCTGGCAAGTGCCCTGGCTCTTCCGCGACGGCTTTCACTTCCCGGGCGGGCTGGCCCTCGGGCTGCCGCACCTCGTGGTGGTGCTGCTCCAGGTCGGGGCGTTCGTGACGAAGGTCGTCGCCATGGTCTGGTTCCTTATGCTGGTCCGCTGGACCCTGCCGCGGTTCCGGTACGATCAGGCGATGCGCCTCGGGTGGCTCGGGCTCCTGCCGTTGGCGGTGCTGAACATCATCGTCACCGCCGCGGTGCTGCTCCTCTAGGGGCCGACGACGATGGCGAGCGCCTCCCCATCCCCCGTGCCCCTCAAGATCCTGCCGGTTCGCCGGCAGATCGTCGCGAGCACGCGTCAGCGCTTCTACCTCGCCGAGGTCCTGGTTGGCCTCCGGGTGACCGCGGGGCACTTCTTCCGGAACATGGGGCGGTGGGTGCGCGGCCAGAAGGGCGCCGTCACGTACCAGTGGCCGGAAGAGCGGCGCCCGCTGGCGACGCGGCTCCGGAGCCTGCACCGGCTGGTCCGGCGCGACGACGGGTCGCCGCGCTGCGTCGCCTGCATGATGTGCGAGACGGTGTGCCCGGCGCACTGCATCTACATCGTTGCCGGGGAACACCCCAACCCGGACATCGAGAAGTACCCGACGCGGTTCGACATCGATCTCGGCAAGTGCGTGTTCTGCGGGTTCTGCGTCGAGGCCTGCCCCGAGGATGCGATCCGCATGGACACCGGCATCCTCGAGTTCTCCGCCTACAGCCGCGAGGGGCTCGTGTACTCGAGGGACGTGCTCCTGGCGCTGGAGCCCGCCGGGGCTGACGGTCTCCCGACCATGGCGCCGCCCGCGGCCGTGGTGCGGCGAGGGTTCGAGGGCTGAGGTGATGGAGTGGGCCCTGTTCGTCGTGCTGGCGATCGCTGCCGTCGGGAGCGCTCTCGGTCTGGTCATTCGGCCGAACCCGCTCCACGGGGCACTGTTCCTGGTCGGCAACCTTTTCTGCGTGGCGGTGTTCTACCTGATGCTCGGTGCGGAGTTCCTCGCCCTCGCCCAGGTCATCGTCTACGCGGGGGCGATCATGGTGCTGTTCATCTTCGCGATCATGCTGCTGATCCCCGGCCGCGCCGAGGAGGGCCCGGACCCGCTCGCGCGCGCACGGCGACTCGCGCTGCCGCTGGCGGCGGTCCTCGGCATCGTGATCGTGCTGGTGGCCGGCTACACCGGCACCACCGCGGCGGGCGCCGCGCCGGGTGGCGTCGGGGCCATCGGCCGGCTGCTCTTCACCGACTATCTGTTCCCGTTCGAGGTGACGTCGCTGCTCCTCCTGGCCGCCCTGGTGGGCGCCCTGACGCTCGCCAAGCGGCGCGAGCGCGTCCCGCAATGAGTGCGCGGACCGGCCGGCGTCCGCGCGCCCCGCGCGTCGTCCGGGAGGGCCGCTGAGCCATGGTCCCTCCCGCGTACTACGTGGGCCTGTCGGGCGTCCTCTTCGCCATCGGGGTGGTGGGCGTCCTCGTCCGGCGGAACCCCTTGGTCATCTTCATGTCCATCGAGCTCATGCTGAACGCCGCCAACCTGGCGTTCGTCGCCTTCGGGCGTGCCCACGGCGCGGCCGACGGGCAGATCATCGTGTTCTTCGTGATGACCGTGGCGGCGGCCGAGGTCGCCGTCGGGCTGGCCATCATCGTGGCGATCTTCCGGGCCCGCTTCCGGATCAACGTCGATGACCTGGCGTTGATGCGCTGGTGAGCCCGGACGGCGCGCGCGTGGGGAGGGATCGAACCGTGGCAACGACAGCACCGGTAGCAGCAGCGACGGGGGTGCGGGTGGACCGGGCGACCGGGCTCGCCATCCTCGAGCAGATGCAGCTGATCCGGCGGTTCGAAGAAAAAGCCGCCGAGATGTACGCTCTCGGCAAGATCGGCGGGTTCCTGCACCTCTATATCGGGCAGGAGGCGGTGGCGGTGGGCGCGATGTCGACCCTCCGCCCCGACGACCTGGCGATCGCGGGGTACCGCGAGCACGGGCACATCCTCGCCAAGGGCGGCGACCCCCGGCGGGTCATGGCCGAGCTCTTCGGCCGGCGTGACGGGGTGTCCAAGGGCAAGGGCGGCTCGATGCACATGTTCGACCGGGCCATCAATTTTCTCGGCGGCCACGCGATCGTGGGCGGGTATATCCCCATCGCGACCGGCGTTGGGTTCTCCATCCGGTACGAGGATCGCGACCGGGTGATCCTCTGCTTCTTCGGCGACGGCTCAGTGCCCCAGGGCGAGTTCCACGAGTCACTGAACCTGGCGTCCCTGTGGAAGCTGCCCGTCGTGTTCATCTGCGAGAACAATCGCTATGCCATGGGTACCGCCATCCGGCGCGCGTTGGCCCAGACCGACATCTCGAAGTTCGCGGACGCCTACGGGATGCCCGGCGAGGCCTGCGACGGCATGGACGTGCTGGCAGTGCGGGACTGCGTGGGGCGCGCCGTCGCGCGCGCCCGGACCAGCAAGACCCCGACCCTGGTCGAGGCGCGGACGTACCGATTCCGCGGCCACTCGATGCGGGACCCGGCGGCCGCGGTGTACCGCACGAAGGACGAGGTCGAGCACGAGAAGCAGCGCGACCCCATCGTGAGCCTGCGCGACCGGCTCCAGGCGGCGGGTCTGCTCGACGAGGCCGGCTGGCAAGCGCTGGCCGACCGGGTGGAGGCGCGGGTCAACGACGCGGTGGCGTTCGCCGACGCGTCCCCGGAGCCGCCCGCGGAGTGGCTGACCGCGGACGTCTACGCGTGACGCGGAGCCGCGGGCAGAGCGCGCGGAGAGGGAGGCGGGCATGGCGGTGATCACGTACCGGGAGGCGCTGAACCACGCCCTGCGCGAGGAGATGGAGCGCGACGACCGGGTGTTCCTGCTCGGCGAGGAGGTCGGGGTCTACGGCGGCGCCTACAAGGTGAGCCAGGGGCTGCTCGAGAAGTTCGGCGAGCGGCGCGTCGTCGACACGCCCATCTGCGAGTCCGGCTTCACCGGCGTCGGGATCGGCGCGGCCATGATGGGTCTCCGGCCGATCGTGGAGATGATGACCTTCAACTTCGCGCTGGTGGCGCTCGACCAGATCGTCAACCACGCGGCGAAGATCTTCTACATGTCGGGAGGGCAGTTCCCGATTCCCCTCGTGATCCGCGGCCCGGGGGGCCCCGCCCACCAGCTGGCGGCGCAGCATTCGCAGTCGATGGAGTCGTACTTCTGCCACGTCCCGGGCCTGAAGGTCGTGCGGCCGACCACGCCGCGAGACGCCAAGGGGCTCCTGAAGACCGCGATCCGGGACGACAACCCGGTGATCTTCATCGAGTCGGAGACGCTCTACGGGGTCAAGGGCGAGGTGCCCGACGAGGCCGACTTCCTGATTCCCCTCGGCGTGGCCGAGGTCAAGCGAGAAGGCCGGGACGTCACCGCCATCGCCTACGCCGGCATGTACTACCGCATGCTCGAGGCTGCCGAGGAAGTCGAGAAGAGCGACGGCATCTCGGTGGAGATCGTCGATCCGCGCACCCTCCGCCCGATGGACACCGAGACGATTCTCGCGTCGGTGCGGAAGACCCACCGGGTGCTGGTGGCCGAGTCCGGCGCGGGGTTCGCGGGTATGGGCTCGGAGATCGCCGCGTTCATCACCGAGCACGCGTTCGACGAGCTGGACGCGCCGGTCGAGCGCGTCTTCGGCGCCGACGCGCCGATGCCGTACGCGCGGAACCTGGAGCGGTTGAAGACCCCGTCGAAGGAACGGATCATCGAGGAGATTCGCAAGCTCTGCGCCGTCTGACTGGACTCCCGAGGAGGGTGAGCGGGCCATGGCCGTGACCAAGGTTGTCATGCCGAAGCTGTCGGAGGCGATGGAGACCGGAAAGCTCCTGCGCTGGCTCAAGCAGGAGGGCGACCGGATCTCGGGCGGCGACATCATCGCCGAGATCGAGACCGACAAGGCCGATATCGAGCTCGAGGCGTTCGGCTCCGGAGTGCTCCGGAAGCTCCTGGCGACCCCCGGGACCGCGGTGCCCGTGGGCGGGCTGATCGCGGTGATCGCGGACCCCGACGAGGACATCAGCGCCGTCGTGGGCGCCGGGCCCGGCAAATCCGCGCCCGCGCCTGCCGCCCCGCCGGCGCCCGTGGCTCCCGCGCCGCCCGCCGCAGCCCCGGGACCGTTGCGCGCCGTCACCCCGGCCCCGAGCCCTGCGCCGGCGATGGCGACTGCCACGGCCGTGTTGCCGGCCGGGCGCCTCCGGGTCTCGCCGCTCGCCCGGAAGCTCGCCCAGCGAGCCAGCATCGACCTCGCCCGGGTGACCGGGACCGGCCCCAGCGGGCGGATCATCCAGCGGGACATCGAGGCGTTCCTCGCCGCCCGGCCGGCGGCCGGGGCGCCCCGGCCCGCCGGGGCGACCCCCGCGGGGGCCGCGGTCGTCGCGATGGCGCCCGCCGTCGCGGCCCGCACGGGCCCGGACACCGAGGACGTCCCGCTCAGCCCGATCCGCGCGGCGATCGCGCGCCAGATGGTGCAGTCCAAGGCGCCGGTGCCGCACTTCTACGTCACCACCGAGATCGCGATGGAGCGGGCAGCGGCCCTCCGCGCGGAGCTTCAGGCGCTCCCCGGGGCGCCGAAGGTCACGTTCACCGACGTGATCGTGCGCGCCTGCGCGGTGACGCTCCAGAAGCACCCCGGGGTCAACGCGAGCTTCACCGGCGACGCGATCCGGCGGCATCGCGCCGCCCACATCGGGATCGCCGTCGCCGTGGAGGACGGTCTCATCACGCCCGTGCTCCGGGATTGCGACCGGAAGTCCCTCTTCCAGATCGCGACGGAAGCCCGCGATCTGGTCGAGCGGACCCGCGCCCGCAAGCTGCGCCAGCAGGAGCTCTCCGGCGCGACCTTCTCGGTGTCGAACCTCGGGATGTTCCCGGTGGACGAGTTCGTCGCGATCATCAATCCGCCCGAGGCGGCGATTCTCGCCGTCGGGGCGATCGTCGACAAGCCCGTGGTGGTCGACGGGCAGCTGGCGATCGGCAAGCGGATGCGCGTGACCCTGTCGGCCGACCACCGGGTCGTCGACGGCGCCATGGGCGCGCAGTTCCTCGCCGACCTGAAGGCGACCCTCGAGGCGCCGCTCGCCCTCCTGGTCTGACCCGATGGCGAGCGAGCGCTTCGACGCCGTCGTCGTCGGCTCCGGCCCGGGCGGCTACGTTTCGGCGATCCGGGCGGCCCAGCTGGGCCAGCGGGTCGCCGTGGTCGAGGCTGACCGTCCCGGCGGCATCTGCCTGAACTGGGGCTGCATCCCGACGAAGGCCCTCCTCCGGAACGCGGAGGTGCTGCAGCTCTTCCAGCGGGCCGGGGAATTCGGCGTCACCATGGACAACCTTCGCGCCGATTATCGGGTGGCCTACCAGCGGAGCCGTCAGGTTGCCGAGCGGATGTCCAAGGGGGTCGAGTTCCTGTTCCGGAAGAACAAGATCACCCTCGTGTCGGGCCGCGGCACCGTGACGGCGCCGGGCGCGGTGCGGGTCCAGGCCGCGGACGGGACCGCGCGCACGCTCGAGGCGAAGGCGGTCGTGCTGGCGAGCGGCGCGGCGCCGAAGAGCCTGCCGGGCGTGCCGATCGACAAGACGCGGGTGATCAGCTCCGACGAGGCCCTCCGCCTCGAGCGGCTGCCGCCGTCCGTGGTGGTGATCGGCGCCGGCGCGGTCGGCGTCGAGTTCGCGGACGTCTTCGCCGCCTACGGCGTGCAGGTCACGATCGTGGAGGCGCTCCCGCGCCTCCTCCCGATCGAGGACGAGGAGATCTCGAAGCTGCTCGCGCGGAGCTTCGCGAAGCGGAAGATCGACATCCGCGTCGGCGTCAAGGTCCAGGCGGTGCGCGTAGGCAAGGACGGCGTGTCCGTCGAGATCGAGCAGGAGGGCCAGGCCGCCCGGGTCGAGGCTGCCGTGGTCCTGATGGCCGTCGGCCGGGGCGCGAATACCCAGGCGCTGGGCCTCGACACCCTCGGCGTGGCCATGGACCGGGGCTTCGTGAAGGTCTCGCCGCGCATGGAGACGTCCGTTCCCGGGGTCTACGCGATCGGCGACCTGGCGGGCCCGCCGCTCCTCGCGCACAAGGCGAGCGCGGAGGGGATCGTGGCCGCCGAGGCGCTGGCCGGGCACCCCGGGCATCCCGTCGACTACCGGACCATTCCGGGCTGCACCTACTGCCACCCCCAGGTGGCGAGCCTCGGGCTCACCGAGGCGCAGGCCAAGGCGGACGGTCGCGCGATCAAGATCGGCAAGTACATGTTCCTGGCCAACGGCAAGGCCCAGGCCCTCGCCGAGCCCGAGGGACTCGTCAAGATCGTGGCTGCCGCGGACACCGGCGAGATCCTCGGCGTCCACATCCTGGGGGCGGAGGCGACCGAGCTCATCGCCGAGTTCGGCCTGGGGAAGACGCTCGAGGCCACGGTCGAGGAGGTGGGGCACACGATCCACGCCCACCCGACGATGGCCGAAGCGGTGATGGAAGCCGCCCTCGACGCGATGGGGCAGGCAATCCACCTCTAGGTCGGACGCGCCCGGCGGCGCGGCGCGCGCGACGGAACGAGCGGAATCGGAGGGTCTAGACGCCCTCGAGGGGCTCGTCGCGACCGCGCAAGCGCGCGATCTCCTCCCGCATGGCGCCCCGACCCGCCTCGAACGCGGCCTTCAGCTGGGCGGACGTGTCCTCGACGACCTCGCGGCCCCGCCCGAGGTACTCCTGGGCCCGTGTCTGGGCGTCGGTCATGGTCTCCTGCGCGCGCTTCGCCAGCTCCGATCCGCGCTCCCGGGCCTGGCGGGCCCAGTCCGTGCCCTTCTCCCGCAGAATCTCGCGCGTCTCCTCCCCGCTCTTCGGGGCGAGCAGGAGCGCCACGGTCGCGCCGATGATGGCGCCCACGGCGAGCAGGCCGAGCGCACCGAGGAAGTTCAGGTCGTCGCGTTCTTCGCTCATGACTTACTCCTTGGGGCTGCGATTCCGCGCGAGGCGGTGGACGAACACGTCGATCCCCTTCTGCAGACCCCGCGCGACGCCGACCACGCGGCCCACGGTCCCGAAGCTCGACAGGAGGCTCGTCAGATTCGTCACCCGGGCCAGGACGTCCTGGGCCATGAGCGCGATGCCCTCGATCTGCCGGAGGTCCCGGGTCGCTTGCTGGGCTAGGGTCCGGTGCTCTTGGAGGAGCGCCTGGACCTGGGTGGTCAGGGGCTTGAGCTCGTGGTCGACGGTGACCAGCGTCTGCTCGGCCGCGCGAGCCGTCCGGGCCACCTGGAGTAGGGCCGGAATGATCGCGATGACGAGCGCGAGAAAGGCCAAGCTGGCAATCAGCGCCGCTACTTGTAGCACAGGAAGCCCCTTTGACGTCGCGCGAGGTTGAGCACTCAAGCTAACAGAGGCCCCCGGCCGGCGTCAAATTTGGGCCGGGCGAGTTTGACGCTCTCTCCGGCGGCCCCGTATACTGTCAAACCGATGTTTCATAGGCGTGCACTCCCTCTCCATCACCTACCCCGGGGGCCTGATTGAGCCTGGACGAGCGTTTTGCCGAGCTGAGCCGGCTGCGCGCGGCGGCCGAACTCGGCGGCGGGGCCGATCGGATCGCGCGGCAGCACGCGGCCGGCAAGCGGACGGCCCGCGAGCGGATCGCCGCCCTCGTGGACAAGGGTTCCTTCGAGGAGCTCGACCGGTTCGTCGTGCACCAGGCGACGGACTTCGGCATGGCGGGCCAGCGCGTGCTGGGGGACGGCGTCGTGACGGGCTCCGCGCGGATCCACGGGCGGCCCCTCTACCTCTTCGCCCAGGACTTCACCGTGTTCGGCGGCTCGCTCTCCCTCAGCTACGCCCAGAAGATCTGCAAGATCATGGACCTCGCGCTCAAGGTGGGCGTGCCGATCGTCGGCCTGAATGACTCCGGTGGAGCCCGCATCCAAGAGGGCGTGGTCTCGCTCGCCGGGTACGCCGACATCTTTCTCCGCAACGTGCTCGCGTCCGGCGTGGTGCCGCAGATCTCGGCGATCATGGGGCCGTGCGCCGGCGGGGCGGTCTACTCGCCGGCCATCACGGACTTCACGTTCATGGTCCGGGGCTCGTCGTACATGTTCGTGACCGGGCCCGAGGTGCTGAAGGCGGTGACCCACGAGGAGGTGACCTTCGAGGAGCTGGGTGGGGCCGACACCCACGCCCGCGTCTCGGGGGTCGCGCACTTCGCGGTCGAGAGCGAAGAGGCGTGTCTCGACGGGATCCGGGAGCTCCTCTCGTTCCTCCCGCCGAACAACCTCGAGGATCCTCCGGTGCGCCCGACCGCAGACCCGCCCGACCGGATGGACGAGAGCCTGCAGCGCCTGGTGCCCGACAATCCGACCAAGCCGTACGACATCACGGAGCTGATTCAGACGGTCCTCGACGATCAGCACTTCTTCGAGGTGCAGGCCGAGTACGCGCCGAACCTCGTGGTGGGCTTCGGCCGCCTCGGCGGCCGGCCGGTCGGGATCGTGGCGAACCAGCCCGCCCATCTGGCCGGATGCCTCGACATCGCCGCGTCCCTCAAGGGGGCGCGCTTCGTGCGCTTCTGCGACTGCTTCAACATCCCCCTGGTCACGTTCGAGGACGTCCCCGGCTTCCTGCCGGGAACCGCCCAGGAATACGGCGGCATCATCAAGCACGGGGCCAAGCTCCTCTACGCGTTCGCCGAGGCGACGGTGCCGAAGCTCACCGTGATCACCCGCAAGGCCTACGGCGGCGCCTACTGCGTGATGGCCAGCAAGCACATTCGCGCCGACGCCAACTTCGCGTTCCCGACCGCCGAGATCGCGGTGATGGGGCCGGAGGGCGCGGTGAACATCCTCTATCGCCGCGAGCTTGGCGAGAATGCCGACCCCGCCGGATTCCGCGCCGAGCGTGTCGCGGAGTTCCGCGACAAGTTCGCCAATCCGTACGTGGCGGCGGCGCGCGGGTACGTCGACGACGTCATCGAGCCGCGCGAGACGCGTCGCCGCTTGATCGCGGCGCTCGAGACGCTCCGCACCAAGCGCGACCAGAACCCGCCCCGGAAGCACGGGAACCTGCCGCTGTGAGCACGCCGACCGAGGGCCGGCCACCCCCGTCCCCGGCCGCGCGCGGCCCCGAGCCGCGGCGCCCTCTCCGGCTCGAGGAGGCGCTCGCGCGCTGGGAGCGGGAGACCCTCCGGCCCGCGGTGGACCGGACGCCGGAGCGCGCCCGCCTCGAGACGTCCTGGGGCGCGCCAGCGCCCCGCCTGGGGACGCCCATCGACCTCGGAGGCTTCGACTACCTCGGCGAGCTCGGGTTCCCCGGCGAGTACCCGTACACGCGCGGGGTCCAGCCGACGATGTACCGGGGCCGCCTCTGGACGATGCGGCAGTACGCGGGCTTCGGGACCGCGGCCGAGACCAACCGGCGGTTTCACTACCTCCTGGCCCAGGGCCAGACAGGGCTCTCGGTCGCCTTCGATCTGCCGACGCAGATGGGCCACGACGCCGACGCTCCGGAGGCGCGGAGCGAGGTCGGGCGCGTGGGGGTGTCCATCTCGAGCGTCGACGACATGGCCGAGCTCCTCCGCGACCTGCCGCTCGACCGCGTCTCGACCTCGATGACGATCAACGCGACGGCCGCCACCCTGCTGGCCCTCTATCTCGCGGTGGCCGAGCGCCAGGGCGTGCCCGCCACGGCGCTGGCCGGCACGGTCCAGAACGACATCCTGAAGGAGTTCATCGCGCGCGGCACCTACATCTTTCCGCCCGGGCCCTCGCTCCGGCTCGTGACGGACGTCTTCGCGTACTGCATGGATCACGCGCCGCGCTGGAACACGATCTCCATCTCCGGCTATCACCTGCGCGAGGCGGGGTGTACGGCGATCCAGGAAGTCGCCTTCACGCTCGCGAACGCGGTCGCCTACGTGCAGGCCGCCCAGGCGGCGGGCCTCCAGGTCGACGCGTTCGCGCCCCAGCTGTCGTTCTTCTTCAACGCGCACAATGATCTCCTCGAGGAGGTGGCCAAGTTCCGGGCGGCCCGGCGCCTCTGGGCTCGGCTCATGCGGGAGCGCTTCGGGGCCCGAGACCCGCGCGCCTGGATGCTTCGATTTCACGCGCAGACCGCCGGGTCGATGTTGACGGCCCAGCAGCCGGAGAACAACATTGTGAGAGTGGCGGTCCAGGCGCTGGCGGCGATCCTCGGCGGGTGCCAGTCGCTGCACACCAATTCGATGGACGAGGCGCTGTCGCTGCCGTCCGAGGCCGCGGTCCGAACCGCGCTCCGGACCCAGCAGATCCTGGCTTACGAATCCGGGGTGGCGGCGACGGTGGATCCGCTCGGCGGCGCCTACGCGGTGGAGCGCCTCACGCGGGACATCGAGGACGGCGCCGTCGCCTACCTCGACAAGATCGACGGGCTCGGGGGTGCCGTGGCGGCCATCCCGTTCATGCAGCGCGAGATCCAGGACGCGGCGTACCGGTATCAGCAGGAGGTCGAGAGCCGCGCCCGGGTAGTCGTCGGGGTGAATGATTTCGTCGTCGACGCGCCGCCTCCGGCCGCGCTCTTCCAGCCCGCTCCGGAGGTCGAAGCCCGGCAAGGCGAGCGCCTGCGCGACCTTCGGCGGCGGCGCGATGCCGACCGGGCGGCGCGCGCCCTCGACGCCGTCGAGCGGGCTGCCCGCGGGACCGACAACCTCGTGCCGGCCCTTCTGGACGCCGTCCGCGCCCATGTCACCCTCGGCGAGATCGGCACGCGGCTCCGGGCCGTCTTCGGCGTCCACCGGCCCTCGGTGGCCTTCTGATGCGACCGAGACGTTCCCGCCAGGGGTTGAGCCGGGGAGCGGCGCTTCGGGCGCTGGTCCTGGTCGTCGGGCTGGCGGCTATCGCCGGCTCGGCGCGGGCGGACGTGCTCCAGGACCTGGGCGCCACCTACCAGAGCATGGCGGAGCAGCTCGCCGATACGTTTCCGAGGGTCGAGGTCCAGGTGACCGCGGTGACCGGGAGCACCGTGCGGGTCGAGGGCGCGGGGGTCGCGAGCCTTCGCCCTGGCCTCGAGCTGACGCTGTTCCGGCGCGGCGAGGTGTTCCGTCATCCCACCACGAATCAGCCTCTGGGCCACGCCGAGCTCGTCCTGGGGACCTTGGTCGTGATGGCCGTCGAGCCCGGCGCAGCCACGGGACGGCTCGTCCCCGCCGAGGGCCGGCCGGCGCCGGTCCCCGGGGACGGCGCCCGGATCTCGGCCGGTCGGCTGCAAGTGGCGGTGCTGCCCACGAGCGGGGTACAGGCCGCCTTCGACAGCACCGACCAGACGCAGTTCCTCTTGGTGGCGCGGTTTTCTGCCCTGCTCGAGAAGACCGGGCGATTCCTGGCCGTGGATCCCCAGAAGGTCCTGGACCTGGTCGGCTCGACGCGACCGGGCGCCTCCCCACTCGAGGTCGGCCGTCGCCTGGGCGGCGTGGCCGTCCTCACATCGCGCCTCCTCCGCGAAGGCCCCACGCGTGTCCTCGAGGCGTCCTGGGTCTCCGGGCAGACCGGCGAGACCCTGGTGTCGCTTCGGGAGCCGCTCAAATCGACCTCCTTCCCACCCCGCTTCGCCTGGGAGGAGACTCCCGAGCTCGAGCGCCGATACCCGCTGGACGGGCCCGTGCGCGGGCTGGCGCTCGGCGACCTGGACGGCGACGGGCACAAGGAGCTCGTCATCGCCGACGAGCAGACTGTGACCGCGTACCGCAGCACGGAGGGCGGTGTGCCGGTTGCCGTCGAGGGCATGACCTTCCGGACGGAGGGCGGTCTGATCCTCTCGGTCGACGTCGCCCCGGTGCTGGGAGTCGGCCATGCGCAGCTCATCGTCGTCGACAAGCGGGGCGAGGGGCGCGTCGGGATCCACGCCCGCGTGCTCGACTGGGACCCCGCGGTCAGCGGATTCCGCGTGGTCTACGACACGACGGGCCGCTACCTCCGGGTGGTGCATGCCGGCACCGAGGAGTGGCTGCTCGAGCAGGAGCTCGGGGAGTTCGATCCGTTCGACCCCGATATCCGCCGCATCGTGTGGGACGGGGAGCGCTTCCGGGACGCGGTGCACGTCAAGGTGCCGCGTGGGGTCAGCGTCTACGGGGTCGCGCTCATGCGGCTGACCGGGAGCCCGGACATGGAAGTGGTGGCTTTTACAGACGATTTCAAGCTGACCGTGTGGACGGCGAAGGGTCAGCGACTCTGGACCAGCAGTGATCCCCTCGGGGGCTCGGCTGTCACGTTCGAGTTCGCCCCCACGGGGGGTGCCCGGCGGCAGGCCGGCCAGGACACAATCGTCGCGCGGATCGCCGGACGCGTGATCCCCCTGCCCGTTGGGTCCCCCGGGATTACCGGACCCGAGATCCTGGTCTACGAGAACATGCTCCCTGCGCTCCAGCAGGCCCGCGGCATCCTGCCCCGGCTGGCGGCGACCCTGTTTAACAAGGGGCGCATCCACCGGCTTCGCTGGAAGGACGGGGCGTTCGTCCGGGTCTGGCAGAGCGGCGCCACCGAGGGGTATATCGCCGACTTCGGGTTCGGGGACATCGATGGGGACGGCCTGCCGGAGGTCGTGGTCGGGGTGGTCCCGCGCGGCTTCGATCTCGATACCCTGAGCCCTCTCGGGCGCCAGCGGGGCCACATCGTGGCCTACGAGCTGCCCTAGCCCCCCCTACCCGTAGGGGCCCGGCCGGGCCCCTGCCGAGAGGGGCCCACTGCGCCCCCGTGCCCCCGAAAAAGGGGGCTTGACACGCCTTTTCGCCCGGTGCTACGGTTGCGGCGGTTTTTTACATTGTCTCGTCGTGTCTCCGGCGACCGGCCGGACAGAGTCTATCCGGGAAGGGAGGTGGTGGTGGGCAGCGGTAGCCATCGCGACCTGAGTTTCACCCAGCAAGAGGCACTCATCGTAGTTACGTAGTCCACTACAGCGGGCGCCATCCGGATTCGGATGGCACCGGGAGGTGCGGGGAATGAAGCGAGCACTGGCGTTGCTCGTCGGGGGGGTGCTGATTCTCGGATCGGCCCTCGCCGCGCACGCGCAGGCCCCGACGGTGTCCTTCGGCGGCCAGATGCGTGTTTACGGATTCGCGTTCAACAACATCACGGATTTCACGGACAGCGGCCCGAACGGCGCCAACCGCGATAGCCAGAGCTTCTACTTCCAGCGGTGGCGTCTGTGGACCAACGTCGAGAGCGCCGACAAGAAGGCCAAGGCGGTTTGGGGCCTCGAGGTCGGTGACATCATCTGGGGTACGGGCGGTGGCGCGTCGGGCGGTGAGTTCCGGGGCTGCCCGGGCCGCGCACCGTTCGTTCCGACCGTGACCGTGCCGCCGTCGACAGCACCAGTGGCGGGTAGTGCACCGGCGGCGGCGTCGCCGGCGACGGTGAGCCAGCCGGGCTCCAACACCCGCGTGGGTAACGGCGCGGGCGGCTGCCTCGGTGCCGACGGTGTCAACGTGGAGACCAAGCACGCGTATATCTGGGTCGACACGGGGCAGTGGGTGCCCAACTCCTCGATCACGATCGGTATCCAGGAGGTCATCTTCATGAACGGACCCTTGGGTCCGTACTTCGATGATGACGCGGCCGCGATCAAGCTCAACATGAAGTTCGATCCGGTCGACATCGAGCTGTGGACGTCGAAGTTCGGTGAGGGCAACGTCAACAACGCCGATGATTCCGACGCATACGTTGGGCGCGTGGGTGTCAACATCACGAAGGACATGCGCGCCACGCTGGACGTCATGCTGGTCAACGAGCAGTCGCTCGCGGGCCAGAGCATCGGCGATAACATCTGGATCGGGGCGACGTTCGGCGCCAAGCTCGGCACGGTTCAGCTTGACGCCGGCTTTGTCTGGGGTCAGCGGGACATTGCCCCGTCGGCTACGGCGATCGCGGCGGGTCACAGCGCCAGCAGCCCCTTCAGCGAGAGTGGATACGGTGGTTACGTGATGGCGCAGGTTCCGCTCGGTCCCATCAACCTGACGGGACTTGGCTGGTACACCTCGGGTGACAGTCAGGTCGGGCCGGCCGGTTGCGTGGGCCCGGGCACGTCCGCGGGCTGCGTGGCTCAGGGTTCCGCACGGACCCTGAACAAGGATTCAGACAAGCTCCCGATCCCGGAGTCGGGCGCCGGCTGGTTCGGCGGCGGCGGCGACTACATCGCGGAGTGGATCATGGGTAACGAGTCGATCGGCGGCCCGTCGATCGGCCAGGTGCATTACGCGGATCCGACCGGTACGTACGGTCTCGGCGCTGCGGTTACCTACGCGCTCACCCCGGCGCTCTCGTTGGGCGGCGGTGTGGCGTACGTGGGTGCCACGGATGCGGATGGCCCGTACGGCACCTGGGCGTTTGAGGTTGATGCGGGTGCGACGTACCGCTTCAATCCGAACCTGACGTTCCGGCTGTTCGGTGGCTTCATCGAGCCTGATCAGGGCGACCTCGCGTGGGCCGTCGCGTTCAGGACGCAGTACTCCTTCTAAGCAACTGATCGGCAATACCACGCCCCAGGGGGGTGACCCCCTGGGGCGTTTTTCTTTCCCCTTGATTCCCGGATGGGCCGACCAGACAATGACCGCACGATGGGCCTGAGCATCCCGGTCGGGGCACGTCGGGCGGCGGTAGCAGGACTCGCATTGACCCTCGGACTCGCGGCCGCGCTTCCTGCCCGGGCCCAGTCCTCGTCCACCGTCCTGCGGCTCACGCTCCTGCCCCAGTGGGTGATCCAGCAGCACCGGGGCCTCGGCGGCGCGCTGAGCCCGGATCTCCGAGGCGCCCTTGATGGCGGCGTCGTCGATCGGACGGTCTTCTCGTGGCAGCGGGGCGTGATCGAGCGCCGGTCGTTCGTCCCGAAGCCGGTTCGGCTCGTGCCCGACGCCGAGGCAAAGGCTCTCGGGGGCCGCGGGGAATTCACCCTCGTCGGAGTGCGCCCGCCGACGGGCGCCGCGGCGTGGACGGAGGTCGAGGTCGCCCGGACCCGCGCGGGGGCGGACGACGTGGCCCTGCTCGAGATCGGCGGGGAGCGCAACACGGTGACACAGGTGCTCGAAACGCTGCTGATCACCGGGCCGGGCCGCGAGCTCGTCGAAGTGCCACTCGCGCGACGCGCGGTGATCGGCGGTGCAGGGGTGCCGGTGGTCCGGTCGATATTCGAGCAGCCGATCCCCGCGGCCCTGGCGGGACAGTTCCGCGACGAGGCCGGTATCGGCTTTCTCGTGGTGCGCGCCATGGTCTGGGACGTGCCGAACGCCGGGCGCACGGTGAATGGCTTTGCGGACATCGTGACCCTCGGCGGCGGAGACTGGCGCGAGGGCGACCGCGTGTTCCTGCGAATCCCTGCCGCCGCGCTGGATCGGGGCCTGCCCGGGCTGGTGTTCGGGTGGAAGGACCGGACGCTTCAGACGGACCCGAGCGCCGAGTTCCCGCGCCACTCCGCGTTGCCGGTCCCCGCGGTTCCCTGACTCGTGACGATCACCGGCGTCGCCGTGTCGCGCGCCAGACGCGTGCCGTGAGTCTCGGTCTCGAGGGGGTCCTCCGGGAGCGGCTCTTGGAGCTCGTCGGCGACCAGCTGCGCGCCTGCGAGGGGGAGATCAATCGAGAGCTGGCCGACTCGCCGGTGCAGCTGGTTCGAGATCTCGGGGAGCACGTGGCCCTCGCCGGCGGGAAGCGTCTCCGGCCCATCCTGGTCCTGCTGGGCTCGGCCCTCGGGAGCGATCCGGGGGCCCGCGCGGTGCGGCTCGGCTGCATCGTGGAGCTCCTGCACACGGCGACGCTGATCCACGACGACGTGGTCGACGAGGCGCCGCTCCGGCGGGGCCGACCGTCCGCCCACGCGCGGTTCGGCGTGGATGCGGCGGTGCTCGTGGGCGACCACTTCTACTCGCGCTGCATGGCGCTGCTCGTCCGGGACGGGGATCTCCGGGTGATGGAGGCCCTCGCCGGGGCCATGGTGTCGATGACCGAGGCCGAGGTGTTCCAGCTCGAGCGGAAGCGTGCCGGCGAGCTGTCCGAGACGGACTACCTCCGGATCATCCGCCAGAAGACCGCCACGTTCATGTCGGCATGCTGCCGGCTCGGCGGTCTCGCCGGGGGCCTGGACGGGGAGGCAGTCGAAGCGCTCGCCACGTACGGGGACCGCCTCGGCATCGCCTTCCAGATCATCGACGATTCGCTCGACTTCGCCGCCGATCCGACGCGACTCGGCAAGGCCATCGGGCACGATCTGCTCGAGGGCAAGCGCACCCTGCCCTTGATCGTCACGCTGGACCGCGCGACGGACGACGAGCGGGCGCGGATCCTGACGGCGCTCGGGCGCCCCGATCTGCAGGAGTCCGACGTGGCCGAGGTCCACCGCCTGGTCAAGGTGTACGACGGGGTCGGGTATTCGGTCGCGCGCGCGTCGGCGTATGCGGAGACCGGGGTTGCCGCACTGCACCGCTTCCCGGACTCCCCCGTGCGGCAGGTCCTGACCCTCATCGCCGACTACGTGATCCATCGCGATCGATGACGCGCCGCCGGGGACCGCGCTCGCGCGGCCCGAGCGGCATCGTCACCCTGCTCACCGACTTCGGGCTCGAGGACGCGTACGTCGGCACCCTCAAGGGGGTGCTGCTCGGGATCAATCCCCGCGCGCGGCTGGTCGACCTGACGCACACCGTCCCGCCGCAGGATGTCCAGCGAGCGTCCGTGATCCTCGAGGCGGCATGGCGAGTCTTCCCGCCCGGCACGGTGCACTTGGCGATCGTGGATCCGGGGGTGGGGACCGTCCGGCGACCGATCGCGGTCGCGGCCGCCGGCCACTACTTCGTCGGCCCCGACAACGGACTCCTCGGGTTCTGCTTCGACCTGCCGGGGGCGCGGGGCGTGGTGCTGGCCAATCGGCGATACCACCGGCGCCCGGTGAGTCGGACATTCCACGGGCGCGACATTTTCGCCCCCGTGGCGGCCTACTGCTCGCGAGGCGTCCGCTTGACGGCCCTCGGCCCGGGGCTCCGTTCCCCGGTGCGTCTGCCGCGGTCCGCGTCGCGTCGGGACGGCGCCCGCGTCGCGGGGGCGGTCGTGCTCGCCGATCGCTTCGGCAACCTGCTCACGAATCTCCGCGGGCGGGAGCTGCCGGGCCCGCTCGACCGGGGCCTCCTGCGGATCGGTGGCGCGCGGGTGCGCGGGCTGGCCGGGACCTATGCGGAGCGGCCCCGCGGGGCGCTCGGTGCGGTGATCGACAGCTCGGGTCAGGTCGAGGTGTTCGTCCGAGAGGGCAATGCGCGCCGTCGGCTCGGGATCGGGCCGGGCGCGCCGGTCAGCTGGACGTCGGCGAGGTCGACTTCGGCGCGGTCGCGGCGGGCGCGTCGCTCGACGTCCCGCCGCTCTTAGCGGGCGCGGGGGTCGAGGCGGAGCTGTCGCTCCCGCCGGTCGAGCTGCTCCCGCTGGTCGAGGTGGAGGACTCGCTGCTCGACTTTTTCTCGGCCTCCATCCCCTTCTTCCGCCCCGCGGAGGGATAGTCGGTCACGTACCAGCCGCCGCCCTTCAGGATGAACGGCGCCGCAGACAGGAGCCGGTGAATCGGTCCGCCGCAGCGATCGCAGGTCGTCAGCGGCGCTTCGGAGATGCGCTGTCGGACCTCGAAGGTGCGGTCGCATCGGTCGCAACGGTAGTCGTAGGCGGGCACCGCGTTCTCCTCCAACAAAAAGGGCGCGCTGACGCGCCCTGGTCGGCGACAGTCCCAATCACCGCCGCCGCATCGGGGAGTATAGCACTCGACTCCGATGGCTGCCAGGAGCGCGCCCTGGCGGGGCTTTTCGATTGCGACCGGTCCCACCCCCCTGCTACCATTTCGCCTTGTTCTCGAGCCGTTTGTCGACCGGTTGTCCCGCAGGTTCCCGGAGGGACCGGATGCTCCGAGCGTTCGAAGGCAAGACACCGCGCGTCCACGAAACAGCGTTCGTGGAGGAGAGCGCGCATCTCATCGGCGACGTGGAGTTGGGGGCGCACTCGAGCGTGTGGTTCCAGTGCGTCCTCCGGGCCGACGTCAACCGGATCCGCGTCGGCCACCACTCCAACATCCAGGACGGCACGGTGATCCACGTCAACCGCGGCGATCCCGTGGAGATCGGTGACCATGTGACGCTCGGGCATGCGGTGCGGCTCCATGGCGCCCGGGTGGGGTCGCACTGTCTGATCGCGATCGCCGCCATCGTGCTCGACGGCGTGGTAATCGAAGACGAGTCCATCATCGCTGCGGGCGCCCTGGTGTCGCCGGGGACCAAGGTCCCGCGCCGGACCCTCATGATGGGGAGCCCGGCCAAGCCCCGGCGCCCGTTGACCGACGCCGACCTCGAGCTGATCCACCGCCCGACGAACAGCTACGTGGAGCTCATGGAGCGCTACCGCGATGGCGCCTAGGCTGCCCACCGAGCCGCCGCGTGGCATGCGGGATATCCTGCCCGCCGAGGCGGAGCTCCGGGACGCGGCGTCGGCGACGATCCTCACCGTGTACCGCCGCCACGGCTTCCGGCGTATCGAGACGCCAGCCCTCGAGAGTCTCCAGCTCTTGCTGGGCGGCGGCGGGGGCGAGAACGAAAAGCTCGTCTTCAAGGTGTTGAAGCGCGGGGAAAAGCTGGATCTGGGCGCCACCGTGACCGAGGCCGCCCTGGCAGATCTCGGGCTCCGGTTCGACCTCACCGTGCCGCTCGCGCGATACTACGCCCACAACCAGGGCAAGTTGCCGGATCCCCTCCGGGCGGTCCAGATCGGCCCGGTGTGGCGGGCCGAGCGGCCCCAGCGCGGGCGCTACCGGCAGTTCACCCAGTGCGACATCGACATCTTGGGGGTCGCCTCGGAGATCGCCGAGATCGAGCTCATCCTCGCCACCACCGAGGCGCTGGGCGCGCTCGGGCTCGACGGTCTCACGGTGCGGATCAACGACCGGCGACTCCTGGCCGCCATGGCCAGCTGGTGCGGCTTCGCCCCCGAGCGCCACGGGAGCGTCTTCATCACCCTCGACAAGTGGGACAAGCTCGCGCC
>CAYXBJ010000082.1:0-13131 GCA_964463175.1 uncultured bacterium | reverse complement strand
CTGGCGAGGCGAGGACATCGCACCATACGGATCCCGGATCCATCTGAAGGGCGCCACGGGGCGGCCGGTGCCCGTCTACGTCTCCGCGACCGGACCCAGAATGCTCCAGTTCGCGGGCGCGGTGGCCGACGGAGTGATTATCGTGGCCGGGATCGCGAAGGACTCCTTCGAGAACGCGCTGGCCAACGTGGCCATCGGCGCGCGCAGCGCGGGGCGGCGGCTCGAGGACATCGACATCGTCACCGGCACGTTCTGCCACGTGAGCGAGGACTGGCGCGCCGCCATGAACCTGGCCCGGCCGTACGCCGCCGTCTACTTGAGCCGGTATCCCGAGTCGCTGCAGTCGTTCGGCATCCCCGAGGCGGAGGCCAAGTCGGTATCGGGTGTCTACCCCGACATGGCGCACGCCGAGGACTGGGACCGCGCGATGGAGCTGTCGCACTGGGTCCCGGAGGAGGTGCTCGAGGCCTTCTGCGAGAAGTTCTGCCTGATGGGGACGCCCGACGAGGTCGCGGCCAAGGTGCGGCGAATGGCCGGGTACGGGATCCGCAGTCTGTACATCCGCGGATTCTACTCGTACGCGATGCCGACGACCGTGGCTGAGGCATTCGCACGGACGGTCATCCCTCGTTTTCGGTGACGATGGCCGACATGCTGACCTACCAGGAGGTCACGGCGCGGGACGTGGAGATCATGTATGGGCAGAAAAACCTTCGACGCGGGCGGACGCTGTACGGCGCTCCCAGTTGGATCCGACCGACCGGTGCGCCGACTTCGTGCCCATCCCCGCCGTGGAGACTGACGTGTGCGTGCTGCTGCGGCTGATCCTTCCGCAAGTCGGCTCGGAGCGCTGATCGAATACACGTGTGGTATCAGAGTGGTGGCGCCGATCGAATCCAAGGAGGGCTGAACATGGCGTCCATGGACCAGAATCACGCGGGCCTTCTCACGCTGTCCCGTCGGGGATTCCTGCGCACTGGATTGCTCGGCGCCGCGGCTGGAGTTGCGTCCGCCACGGTTCTCTCGTGGGGGGATCGGCCCTCGCGGTCCCTGGCCCGAGCCGAGGGGCAGAGCCTCCAGCCGGTGAGCTTCCGGCTGAACTTCAACCCGAATGCCGAGCACGCCCCCTACTTCCTGGGGAAGAGGAAGGGCTTCTACTCGGCAGAGGGAATCGATCTGAACATCCTGCCGGGGACCGGATCGGCGACCGCCGTCAAGCTGGTCGGCTCCGGCGACAGCATGTTCGGTGTCGCGGTGGCCGACGCCGTCACGGTGGGACGGGCGCAACGGGTCCCGGTGGTCTCACTGGGCGTCCTGCTCCAGCGCAGCCCGACGGTGCTGGCGTCCCTCAAGTCCAAGAACATCACGAAGCCGACGGATCTCTACGGCAAGAAGGTGGGCACCAACCCGCAGAGCACCGTCTACGCGTTCTGGCGCGCCTTCGTCAAACTGAACAATCTGGACGCGAGCCAGATGACCGAGGTCGCGGTGACCGGGCAGGTGGTCGGTCCTCTGCTCGCCGGGAGCGTCGATGCCGCTGGTCTCCTCCTCACGAACGAGGTGGTCATCATCGAGAGCCGCGGGCAGGCGCTCAACATCATGAACTACGCCGACTTCGGCGTGAAGAGCTACGGGCAGACGGTCTTCACTAGCGACAAGCTTCTGAAGGAGAGCCCCGACCTGGCGAAGCGAGTCGCGCGAGCGACGTTCCGATCGTGGACGTACACGATGGCCCACGTCGACGAGGGCATCGACGCCCTGGCCGAGGCGGTGCCGGAGACCGATCGGAAGTTGGAGACCGCGAAGTGGACAAACATCAGGGCTCTGGCCTCGAGCCCCGAGTCGCAGAAGAACGGGTTCGGCTATCAGACGCTCGACGGCTGGAAGCAGACGTACCAGACTTTCAAGCTTGGCGGCCTGATCGAGAACGAGTTTGATCCGCAGAGCCTCTTCTCGAACGTGGCATTCGGCCAGTGACGTCCGGTGCCTAGCGCGGTCGAGTGCCGCGACGTCCACCTAGTCTATCCCGGGCGCGGCAAAGCTCGGCCGGTCGAGGCGCTGAGAGGGATCGGATTCGAGGCCGACGAGGGACAATTCGCCTCCATTCTCGGCCCCTCGGGGTGTGGGAAGTCGACCTTGCTGCGGATCGTCGCGGATCTCCTGCCGCCCTCGTCCGGGACGGTGAAGGTGTTCGGGCGGCCTCCTCATGAAGCTCGCCAGGAGCGGAGCTTCGGTTTCGTCTTCCAGACCCCAGTGCTCCTCCCGTGGCGGACCGCCCTGGACAACGTCGCGATCATGCAGGAGGTGCAGGGCGTTCCTCGGCGGGAGCGGCTCGCCATCGCCCACCGCTGCCTCGACCTGGTCGGACTGACCGGCTTCGAGGCATACCGCCCGGGGGAGCTCTCCGGCGGCATGCAGCAGCGCGTGTCAATCGCGCGGGCATTGTCCTTCGACCCGAGGATTCTCCTGATGGACGAGCCCTTCGGGGCGCTCGACGCGATCACGCGAGATCGAATGGGATTCGAGCTGCTCCGGATCTGGGAGCGAACCCGAAAGACGGTGCTTTTCGTCACCCACAGCCTTTCGGAGGCCGTCCTGCTCTCGGACGTAGTGATCACGCTCACGACACGACCCGGACGGGTGCGGGCGGTGCATCACATCGAGCTGCCGCGACCGCGGACGCAGGCGACCCGGCTGTCGCCCCAGTTCATCGAGTACACGCGGCGCCTGCTGCAGGACCTCGAGGAAGACGACCGGGCCCTGCCGGAGGTTGGTTGATGGCGCGCGTCGCGGAAGGACCGGTGGCTGGAGGGACCGAGGCGCGGCCGGAAGGGGGACACCGCACGACGCTTGGCCGGCTTGTCGCCGAGGGATCGCAGGCTCTGATCGCCAACGTGCCCGCGGTCGCCTGCTTGGGGTTTTTGCTAGTCGCCTGGCAGTTCATCGTGACCACGACCGGCATCAGCGACTTCATCCTGCCGGCGCCGCTTGAGATCCTGAAGGTCACGATCCGGTTCTTTCCGCAGCTCGTTCGGCACACGTGGACGACCACCGCTGAGATTCTCCTCGGCTTCGCCATCGGGAACGCCATCGCCGTGGCGATGGCGGTGGCCATCGTGAACTCGCGCATTGTGGAGCGGGCGCTCTATCCGTTGATCATTGCCTCGCAGACCATTCCCAAGGTCGCGTTGGCGCCGCTGTTCCTGATCTGGTTCGGCTCGGGCCTCACTCCGAAGGTCGTGATCACCGCCATCGTGTGCTTCTTCCCGACGGTCGTGAACACGGTCCAGGGCTTTCGTGCGACCGACGAGCGCGCCATCGATCTGCTCCGCCTGGTCGCCGCATCTCGCCGTCAGGTGTTCGTTAAGCTGCAGTTCCCGAGCGCGCTGCCCTACTTCTTCGCTGGCCTCAAGATCTCAATCGCCTTGGCGGTCATCGGCGCGATCATCGGCGAATGGGTCGGAGCGAACTCCGGGCTCGGGTATCTCATCATGTACTCGACGCAGACCGTGCGGACGGATCTCATGTTCGCGGCGCTGCTCGTGGTGTCGGTCCTCGGCATGGTGCTGTATCTGATCGCAGTGCTGTTCGAACGGCTGTTCTCCTGGCGCGCATCGAGCGCTCCCATGGGCGGTTGGTGAGCTGAGGGGGGCGCTGAAGGGAAGGGTGGACCGGCGATGACGGATCGGGGACGCGGCCCGATCGAGTTCGGAATCAGCTTGCCGAATCGTGCCGTGCTGTTCGGTGTGCCGCCAGAGCTTCTGCTGGAGACGGCGGAGCGGGCGGAAGCGTCGGGTCACTTCGACTCGGTGTGGGTCGGCGACAACCTGACCTCCAAGCCGCGTCTCGAGGCCGTCGTGACGCTGTCTGCCCTGGCAGCTCGGACCCGTCGCATGAAGCTGGGGACCATCTGCCTGGCGAGCTTTCCCCTCCGGCACCCTCTCTTGTTCGCCCTCCAGTGGGCGAGCCTCGACATCGTGTCGGGTGGACGCACGGTGCTCGCCGTGTGCAGCGGGGGGTCGGCCAGCATGGGGCCGCAATACGTGGCGGAGCTTGCCGCGATGGGGGTCGATACGTCGGAGCGCATCGGCCGCGTCGAGGAGGGCATCGCGCTGCTGCGAGCGTTCTGGAACGGCCCGGTGACCCATCACGGGCGCTTCTATCACTTCGATCGCGTCGAGGCGCTGCCGCGCCCCGCTCGGAGGATCCCGATCGTGCTGGCTGTGAATCCGGGGAGCCCGGACCCGAAGGTCACCGAGCGAGCGATGCGGAGAGTCGCCCGGCTCGCCGACGGCTGGCAGACGGACGGGACCCCGCCCCGGGTGTTCCGAGAGAGGTGGGATCAGATCCGCGACTATGCGACCGAGTATGGCCGGGAGGCAGAGGTTACCCACGCGAGCCTGCATCTCATGGTGAACATCAATGACGATGCGGGCGCTGCGCGACGGGAGTCCATCGCGTTCCTGGATCGCTACTACGGGATCGGAACAATCTCCGAGGAAAAGCTGGCCTCGTGGCTGGCGTTCGGGCCGCCCGAGGCCGTGATCGAGAAGGTCTCCCAGTTCGTCGAGGCAGGGTGCAACACAGTGGTCATGCGCTTCACCTCGCCTGACCAGCGCGGACAGCTCGATCGCTGCCTCACGGACGTCATGCCCGCTCTTCGAGCGGCGTTCCCATTGTCTCTGCTCTAATGTCTCGCGCCGTGCCATTCGTTAACCCTAGGGTCGACAGTGTGGTGGATCTCGAGCTCGACCACGTGCTCATCTGGGTCAGCCCGGAGGCGCCCGAGGCCGAGCGGTTGATCGCGTTCGGGCTGACCGAGGGCACCTCAAACGTGCACACCGGTCAGGGTACGGCCAACCGTCGCTTCTTTTTCCAGAACGCGATGTTCGAGCTGATTTGGGTCCACGACGAGACGGCGGCGAAGGCCTCGCCCGGGGCACGCTTGGGGATCCACGAACGCTGGCGGCATCGTCAGGCCGGCGCCTCGCCGTTCGGCCTCTGCCTGCGACGGAGGACGGAGGCTGCAACGTCGCCGTTTGACACTTGGCCGTACCGGCCTGCCTACCTCCCCGCCGGCGTGGCGATCGACGTGGCGGTGACCTCGTTGGCTACCTGGGAGCCCCTGATCTTCCTCGCGCCCATCGGGCGGCCGGATGCGGCGCTCCGCTTCGCCGGACAGCCCCTCGTCCACGCCTCCGGATTTCGCCAGATTAGTGGAGTGCGGATCGGTGTGCGGGGCGCGGAGCCGCACTCGGCGACCCTGCGGGCCGTTGAGGCCACCGGCGTCGCAACGTTTCCGAAGGAAGCCGAGCCCCGGCTTGATCTGAGCTTTGACGGCGAACGGCAAGGAGGCTCGGCGGATTTCCGGCCTCACCTGCCGCTCGTTTTCCGCTGGTAGCGGCAATTCGGACAGACATGGCGAAGCGCAGACGCTAGCTCCGGATCCGTTCGAGGCCGCGCTCAATCTCGGGCTCCTGGGAGATCCCGAAATGCGCCGGTCGAGTGTTGGGCGTCACCGGAGAGCTCGAGCGCGTTCTGCCGTAGGCCGACCGTTACGGCTCGCTCAAGGCACGAGCCTGGTTCCGTACAATGCTCAGTGAGGCCTTCTGTACGGTGCAGAGTGGCCGGTCGTTCGCCCTATCCGCACGCGGGCGCGCGCGAGGGGTGGTTCGTAGCGTCCCTGGGGCAATATGGCATGTCCGTCCTAATGCCCTCCCACAGAAATGAAAACCTCCACGTATTTTGATCCCGAGAGTGGCGGCGTTGACTCAACAGCACGCAAGTGCTTGTCTTTCTCGGGGCGCGTGGCGGACCCTGAACACGGGTTCCGATCCGTTGGAGCGCGACCGTCCCGCGACCCGTCGCGATTGGCGGACGGAAGCGCTGCGCGCTACACTCGCGCCGCCATGACCACCCGGCTCCCTGGTGCCGCCGCGATCCCGCCGAGGGAAGTCTTGGCTGCCCGGCATCCCCTCGCGGAGGGCGTCGCTGGAATGGCCGTGAGTCGTCCCGGTGACATCGTGGCGGGTTCCGCGCGGGCGGGCACCGCGCCACGCGGGCGCGGGTCGAAGTCGCGCCGGAATCCGGGCGGGGCCAGGCGGGGGTAGAGGAGGACGCGGCGTGGCTCCTGGGCGCAGTGAGGAGACTGGCATGCGATTCGACGACTCGCCGACCGCGTCGCCCCGTATCGGCTCCTGGGACGAGGGGCCGCGGGGGCTACCACCCGCCTGCTACACGTCGCCGGAATTCTACGCGCGGGAAATGGAGCGGATCTTCCGGCGCGACTGGCTCTGCGTCGGCAGGGCGGACGAGGTCGCCGAGCCCGGCGACTACCTGAGTCTGGAGCTCCTGGGGGAGCCGCTGGTCATGGTCCGCGACGCCGCCGGAGAGGTGCGCGTTCTCTCCACGATCTGTCGGCACCGCGCGATGCCGGTGGTCGGCGGCAGCGGCCATGCCCGCAACTTCGTGTGTCCGTACCACACGTGGACGTACGGGCTGGATGGACGCCTGCTCGGAGCCCCCGAGATGAGCAAGACGCCGGGGTTCGACGGGGCGGAGTGCCGGCTGCCCGGCCTGCGATGTGAGATCTGGGAAGGCTTCGTCTTCGTGAACTTCGATCCGGAGGCGCCCGCGCTGGGTCCGCCGCTCAGCGGGCTTGCCGCCCTCTTGCAGAACTACGATCTGGCGGGCCTGAAGACCGTGCGCCGCGTGGCCTTCGACATGGACTGCGGCTGGAACTGGAAGCTGATGTGCGAGAATTTCATGGAACCCTACCACCACATCGGAACCCACCGGCAATCGCTGGAGCCGCTCATGCCGGCGCGCCGCAGTGTCACGCTCGAGCCCGACGGTCCCTATGCCGTCGTCCACATGCGATACCGGGAGGGTGACCGGTCCACCGAGGGCGATCGGTGGGGAGCGTCCGCGCTGCCCATGCTCGACGGTCTGTCGGAGGAAGAGCGGAACCGGGCGACGCTCGTCCACGTCTTCCCGACCGGCTTGATCACCCTGCTTCCCGACCACGTGGAGTTCTATCGCCTCTTCCCGGAGGGCCCGAGCCGGATCCGCCTCGAGAAGCTGCTCTGCGTGTCCCCCGGGGCCGCGGTCCGCGACACGCTCGACGCCGAGATGGCTCAGATCGTCAAGGGCTTCGTGACGATTCGCGACGAGGACATTGCGATCTGTCGCGCGGTTCAGGAGGGTCTCGGCTCGCGCTTCGCGGAGCCCGGTCGCCTCTGCTACCTCGAGAAGGCGATCTGGCAATTCGCGCGATACGTCGCGACCCGCGTCGGCGACGGCTAGCCGGTCAGCGTCGGGACGACCGCTCGAGCTCATCGCAAACATCGAGGGACGAGGAGGCACGCGCGCCATCATGAAGGACGTCGCAGAGTACGCCATGTTCTCCCGGCGTGAGATGGGTCGCCGTTACGCGCTGGCCCAAGAAGAGATGACGCCGCGGGGGCTCGACGCGCTGCTGGTGACCGGAGAGGAGAACTTCCAGTACTTCACGGGGACGAGCGCGAGCCTCGCGCTCCACTACTCCCTGTCACGCCCGAACGCGCTGATCCTGCCTCGCCGCGGAGAGCCCGTCGTGCTGACCCAGACCAAGGAGTACATGACGCTCAGCTCGTACCTCACGGAGTTCCGCGAGTACTTCGACCTGCTCGAGTTTCCCCACGGCCTCGTGGTCGACACGCTGAGGGACATCGGGCTCGAGCATCACCGGGTCGGCGCCGAGTTGGGCCAGGAGCAGCGTCTGGGCATTCCGGCCGGCGCGTATCTCGCGCTGACCGCGGCGATGCCGGAGACCGATTTCGTCGACGCGTCCGACCTCATCATCGGGCTGCGCATGGTGAAGTCCGAAGAAGAGCTCGCGTACATGCGCCAGGCGGCGGAGATCACAGGCCGAGCGCGGCAGCGCTTGTTCGCGCAGCACGTGCGGCCCGGGATGACCGAGCGGGATGTCGCCCGGACGATGCGGCGGCTGGTCTTGGAGGAAGGCGGCGACCGAACGTCCTTCGTCCATCTGCAGCTCGACGTGCCGGGCTGCCGGAACGCGTTCCACTATGAGCGGCCGCTCCGGCGCGGCGACGTCCTCGCGCTGGATTCGGGCGCATACGTCGGCATGTACACGATCGACTATCCACGCATGGCGACGCTGGGTCCGGCCACCGACTCCCAGAAGCGCGCGCACGCGGCCGTGCTCGAGGTGACGCGACGAATGGCCGACGCGTTGCGTCCCGGGCTGCGATGCTCAGAGCTGCACCGCCTCGCCCTTCAGGCGATCGCCGACGTGGGCGGCGTGTTCGACCGGCCGGAGCGGGTTCCCAGCGGCCGGTTCGGACACGGGCAGGGGATGCTCCTCACCGAGCCCCCTAGCGTCACGCCGCGCGATCACACGGTGCTGACCCCGGGCATGGTGCTGAGCACCGAGCCAGGTTTCCGCCTCGATGGGGTGTCCATGCTCTGGGAGGACACCCACGTGGTCACCGAGACGGGGCACGAGCAGATCACGCTAGAGACCACGGAGCTACACGAGATTCCGTTCTGAGGCCGGCTCCGAGACGAGCGATGAGGCGGCCCCGACTCGACCGGGGCAGACACGGGTTCGGGCAACGCTTGCCTGACGACGCATCGGATCGAGTCGATACTTCGAGCATGGGGCCTGCGCGGTTACAGATGCAGGATCATCTTGGCAATCGTGAAGTAGATCACCAGCCCGGTCGCGTCCACGAGCGTGGTGATCAACGGCGCCGACAGCACCGCGGGGTCGACCCCGAATCGTTTGGCGGCCAGGGGGATCACGGAGCCAATGGTCGTCGACCATGTGCAGATCACGAGGACCGTGATCGACACGGTGAGGGCCAGTTGCACCGTGACCCCCCACAGGAGGGAGCGCCCGAAGGCGACGATGGCGACGAGCACGCCCACGAGCAGCCCGGTGCCGGCTTCGCGGGACAGCACGCGCCAGCCATCCCGAAGCCGGATCTCGCCGAGGGCGATGCTGCGCACGATCGTGGTCACGGTCTGGGCCCCGGCGTTGCCCCCCGTGCCGATGAGCAGGGGGATGAAGAAGGAGAGGGCCACCACGGCGGCCAGCTCGCTTTCGAAGTAGCGCAGGACCGTCCCGGTGAAGGTCTCCGCGACGAACAGGAGCAGCAGCCAGCCGATGCGCTTCTTCACGACCTGGAGCACCGGGGTCTCGAAATAGGGCCGATCCAGCGCGCCGGGCTCGACCGCCGCCATCCGGAGCAAGTCCTCGGTCTGCTCTTCGATCATGACGTCGATCACGTCATCGACCGTCACGAAGCCGACCACACTCCCGTCCCGCTCGAGGACGGGCACGGCCAGGAGGTTGTACTTCGCGATCTTCTGCGCGACGGATTCCCGATCCTCCAGCGCGTCCACGGTGATGGGATGGTGGCGCATGACGGCGACAACCGGTTGCTCGAGCTCCGCCATCACGAGATCCCGGAGGGAGACGGCCCCCAGGAGGCGCCCCGTCCCCGGTTCCAGGACGTAGCAGGCGTAGATCGTCTCCTTCTCGCCCGCCTCGGCCCGGATCCGCTTGAGCGCCTGGCCGACCGTCATGCTCGGATCCAGGCGAACGAATTCGGTCGTCATGATGCCGCCCGCCGAGTGGTCGGGGTAGCGCAGGAGGCGCTCGACCTCGGCCCGGGCATCCCCGGGGAGCTTGGGGAGGAGGCGCCGGCACCCGTGCGCGCCCATGTCCCGCGCGACGTCGGTTCGCTCGTCCGCGGACAGCCCCGTCAGGATCTCGGCGCCCCGCTCCATCGCCAGTTGCTCTAGGAGCGCTCCGCGACGCCGCAGTGTCGGCTGGTCAAAGACCTCGACCGCGCGAGAGACCGGCAGGGCGTCGAGCACGGCCGCTGCATCGGCCAGGCGGAGCCGGTTGAGGATGTCCACCACGTCGGCCGGGGGCAAGTCACTGAGCCGGGCGGCGAAGGCGTCGGGGCGCTCCTCGAGCTCGGACCACAGGCGCCGCTCTACCAGTTCACTCGGGGCACCCATTCACTTCCCTCCTCGAGGGCACATGGCTCCAGGCGATGGCGCTACCCTACAGCGGTCCAGGTCCGAGACTCAATCTCGTTGAACCTTCCGGGACTCTGCCTCGAGGTTCTCGCGTGATCACTAACTCGAAGTGAGCAACGAAGTGCGTGGCACACGTGCGCTCTTCTCGCGGAGGGTGTCATCCGGTCTTCCCCGGGGCGCCACGCTCGAAGCGAGCCCCGTAGTACTGACGATCTGCGCCGCCGCCATGTGGGCCGCTGATGCTCTCCGGTTCGGTTGGAAGCGCCCGCTACAGCACGATCAGTCCGGGCGGGTGGTCCACCACGAGCACGCACGAGTCCCCGCGCTGAGCGACGGTTGACGACCCGGACCTGCGCTCGAGGGTCGCGAGCCCGCACCCGCTGGGCGCGAAGCCTTGGCGGGCTCGCCGCGCTGGTAGGCGCGCGGGAACGAGACTAGTAGCTCCGCGAAGACGCCTGGGGCGAGGTCACCCTCGCCCCAGGCGTGAACCGGTACCACGCAGCCGGCCACCGGCAGGCAAGCGCACCGACATGGCGGACCACTGCTCCGCCTTCTCGTTCCACTCCCTGTCGGCGCATTCTCATTACTCGGCTGGGCGGCGGGATCCGTTCCGTGTCAGCGTGTCCTTGACGGTATCCGCCACCCTCTCCGCTGTTTCCTTGACCTTCCCCACCACCTGATCCAGCTGTCCCTCTCGCCTGAGCCGATCGTCATCCGTCAGCACGCCGGCTGCCTCTTTGAGACGACCCTTTACCTGGTCGAGCTTTCCGCCCATTCCCGTTCTCCTTGTCGTGCCGAGATGACCGCATGTGCGCTCGTCTCGTGTGGTCTTGTAGCGGCGCCGCGCCGCTTCGTGGCGGCCCTAGGCCGCCGTGACGCGTAGATCGTCCTCGATCGCGCGCACGCCCTGGATTGAGCGCGCGAGCACGGCCGCTTCCAGGCGCCGCGTCCCGCTGGGGACGGTTCCCGTCAGCCGCACGACCCCGTTCTTCACCTTCACCGTGACATCCTTGAACTCCTGAGCGTCAAAGGCCTTCTTCACGGTGCCCTCGAGTTCATCGTCCCGCACCTTGACCGCTGCCTGCTGCGCGCTCGCCACCACCTGTAGGTCGTTCACGACGCGCGTGACTCCGCTCACCTTGCGGGCGTCGTTCGCGGCCGCGGCTTTCGCTTCCTGAGTCGGCACGATCCCGAACAACGTTACCGTCCCGGTCCGCGTGTCCACATTGATGTCGAGCGCCGGCGTCTTCGGGTCGGCCAGCAAGCGCATCTTGGTCGCCGAGGTGATCCAGGTATCGCTGGCCGCATCCCCCATTCCGTATTCCTTGCTCGTGGATGGTTGCGGTGCGGGGGCGCGCCAGATCTCGGCATCGGCCAGCGTGTCCGGGCTCTGGACCTCGCTCGCGACCCGCTGCACGCCCGGCATCCCGGCCACCACCTTGACCGCCCGCAAGTGAGCGCTCAGCGTCTTCGCGGTACCGGTCAGCAGTACGACGCCCTTGTTCACAGACTGGACGGAGATGTGGCTGTCTTGGAGGGACGGATCGGTCCGCAGCGCGTTCTCGATCCGCGCCTTGAGGACGTCATCGGCCACCTGCACCGCCTTGACGTGCTGCGGGGCCACCACCTGCAGCAGGTTGCGCACGCTCTGCACGCCCTCGACCTTTTGCGTAACGCTCTCTGCTTGCGACTTCTCCTCGGCGGAGGGGACCTTCCCGTGCAAGGTGACTCGTCCGAGGAGGGTGTCGACGTGGATCGCCGTCCCGCTCACGCCTTCCGTCGTCAGGAGAGCGAGTTTGGTCTTTGTGGTGATCCAGGCGTCCGGTGTCGCCGCTCCGACCGGCGCAGCCAGCATCCCGACCAGTCCTATCGCGAGGACGCTGCACTTGAGCCACGATCGTCCATTCATGATTCGTCTCCAGTGTCTGGCGTGGGTGCTGTCATCATGGGGTGCTCGGTGAGCGGGCATGTGGCCCGTGAGTTCAGTTCTTGCCTAGATCGTCTGCGCGGCCCGGGCCTGTTCAACGCGGGCCACACTGAAAGGTCACGGTCTTGGTTCCATCCGAGTTGGTCGCGGTGCTCGACGTCATCGGTTGCGAGCTGTACTTCAGGCAGGAGGCGCTCGCGGTCTGCGACGCCTGCACCAGCTCCTGATCCGTCCGATAGCTGTAGCTCTGGCTGGGAGGGGTCGGCGCGGGCGCGGGGAGCGTCGTCCGCACGCATTCAAAGTGCACGGCCTTGCTCCCGTCGGCATTGTTCGTGATGCTGGAGGTGCGCGGGGTCGTTTGATACGGACCGCAGAACGTCGCCGCGTTCTGGTTGGCCTGAAGCAGTTCCTGGTCAGTCCGGTAGTTGTAGGTCACGCTCGGGTTGCTCGACTGCACAGGCTGTTGCGACGAAGGAAAGCCTGCACAGGAGGCAAGGGCCCCGGCCGCGAACAATGCAACTGCCGACACGTTCACCCATCGAGCGATCATGGCCATCTGAAGTCCTCCTTCATCCGGGGTGGTGGACTGACTATTGCGGCGGGCCGAGCCTGGGCTGACCGCTAGCGGCCAAGGTCGTCACGAGTTTCACGAGCTGGCTCGCGTCAATCGGCTTCGCCACGTGGTCTTGATATCCCGCCTGCAGCGCACGTGCCCGATCCGCCGGCGTGTCTAACCCCGTGATGGCCGCCGCCGGCGTCCGCCCACCTCGATCGGGTGGCAAGGCGCGCACCTTGCGTATGAGCGCGTATCCATCCTCGCCGGGCATTTCGATGTCCGAGAGCACCACGTTCGGGCGCTCTCGCTCCAATGACTCCAGCGCTTCCGGAACCCCAGGGACGGCCGTCACCCTGGCTCCAAAGTCCTGGAGCACCTCGGCGATGACTTCGCGCATGACAGGGTGGTCGTCTACGACCAGCACTCGCACGCCGTTGAGGATTGGGTCATGTCGGAGTGATGGGTTCAGGAGCGCCTCCCGTGGGGGCAGCCAGTCGAGCGCCGCTCCCAACCCACACTTAACAACCGCGCGGGCCGGCCGCCTATTGGCCTTTGGTCCAATAGGGCCTGGTTCGCCTCGAGCGCGGCGCGC
>CAYXBJ010000081.1:0-33608 GCA_964463175.1 uncultured bacterium | reverse complement strand
GCCGGCGACGATCGCCGGCCTGGCCGAGTTTCGACTCGAGATGGGCCTGCCCGTCTGGCGGTACGAGATCGGCGACCTCGTGCTCGAGAAGCGGCTGCTCCTGCTCTATCGACAGAACACCGTGCACGTCTCCTACCGACTACTCGCCGGCACCGGCCCGGTGACGCTTCAGAGCCGGCCCGCCGTCCATTTTCGACCCCACGAGCAGCCGGTCAACGCCCCGCTCGCCGGCCCGTACGCGCTCACCGTCGTGGACGACCGGTACGAGGTGCGCAGCGGCCAGGATCTCCCGCACCTCCGGCTCCGGATGCACGGACCAATGGCCAGCTTTCACGTCGCGTGCGAGACGATCCGGCACGTCATCTACCCCGTCGAGCAGAGCCGCGGATACGAGGCCACCGGGGATCTCTGGAGCCCCGGCTACTTCCAGATCTCGCTCGAGGCGGGCGCCGTTGCCACGCTGGTGGCGTCGACCGAGCCCTGGGAGGCCATCGACGCGCTCGACCCCGAGATCGCGGTGCGGGCCGAGAAGGGCCGGCGCCGGCGGCTTCACGCGGTCGCGCACTTCCGGGCGCGCACCGGGCCGACGGCCGAGCTCCTCCTGGCCGCTGATCAGTTCGTGATCGCTCCGGCCGGCCGCGTCGCAGACACGGCGCTGACCCGGGCGACCGGCGACGAGGCGCGGACCATCATCGCGGGCTACCACTGGTTCACGGACTGGGGCCGCGACACGATGATCTCGCTCGAAGGCCTGACCTTGCTGACCGGACGCCACGTGGAGGCCGGCTACATCCTCCGCACCTTCGCCCTCTACGTCAGAGACGGGCTGATCCCGAACATGTTCCCTGAGGGGACCCGGGAGGGGCTCTACCACACGGCGGACGCCACCCTCTGGTACTTCCACGCGATCGATCGGTACGTGCGGGCCACGGGGGACCGTGACACGCTGCGCGTTCTCCTGCCGACGCTGATCGACATCGTGGACCATCACGTGCGGGGCACGCGCTTCGGCATCGGTGTCGATCCGGCGGACGGTCTCCTGCGCCAGGGCGCCGCCGGCTATCAGCTCACGTGGATGGACGCCAAGGTCGGCGACTGGGTGGTGACCCCGCGCCGCGGCAAGGCCGTCGAGATCAACGCCCTCTGGTACAACGCGCTGCGGCTCCTCGAGGGCTGGGCGCGCGAAGAGCGAGGGCCGGAGGCCGCGGCGCCGCTCGGCGCGCGGGCCGATGCGGTGCGCACCGCGTTCAACGCCCGCTTCTGGTACGGCGCGGGCGGCTACCTCTACGACGTCGTCGACGGCGAGCACGGCGACGACCCGGCGTGCCGGCCCAACCAGGTCTTCGCGATCTCGCTCGCCCATCCGATCCTGACCCCCGACCGCTGGGCGTCCGTCCTCGCGGTGGTCCGCGAGCGTCTGGTCACGCCGCTCGGGCTCCGTAGTCTCGATCCCCACCATCCCGACTACAAGGCGACGTATCACGGTGACATTCGGGCCCGCGATGCCGCGTATCACCAGGGCACGGTGTGGCCGTGGCTGATCGGGGCGTTCGTCGAGGCCTGGGTCCGGACGCACCCGGAGGATCGCCTCCGGGCTCGCGGCTTCGTGAACGCCTTCGCCAGCCATCTCGACGAAGCCTGCGTCGGCAGCATCACGGAGATCTTCGACGCGGAGCCGCCCTACACCCCGAGAGGCTGCATCGCCCAGGGGTGGAGCGTGGCCGAGGTCCTGCGCGCATTCATCCTGACCGCCGAGCCGGAAGCGCCGGAGACACCGGCGCCTCTCCCGGGAGGACACGAATGACCCAGACGATGGCCTGGACCGTCGGGGCCGCGTTCCTGATCGCCGCGATCATCGGCGTCGTCACGACCCCCCTGTCGATGGCGGGTGGGCTCCTGCTGGGCCTGTTTCCGGTGAACGCGGTGCACAACCTCGTGCACCTCGTCTTCGGGGGGTGGGGATTGGCGGCCGGGCGAACACCGGCCGCCGCGCGGCGCTACTGCCGGGGCGCAGGGATCATCTATCTCGCGCTGGCGGTGATCGGGTTCGTCGCGCCCGCCGGGTTCGGGCTGGTTCCGATCGGCGGCCACGACATCTGGCTCCACGCGATCCTCGGAGGCGCGCTGCTCGGGACGGGGTTGCTCTGAGAATCGGGCGCCGGGCCGAGCGGAGATGCCCGTGGCGGATCCCGGCTAGATCGGCACGCGCCCCGGCGCCGCAGGGCTCGGGGCCGGCTCGTCGCCGGTCAGGCCGCCAGCGCCCTCGTCCGATTCCGGGCTCGGCGTCGCTTCGTCCGCATCCGGCTCCTCGTCAGTCGCGAGGATCTCCACCGCGACCTCGTGCTCGGACACCTGGGCGTCCTGAAGCTGGACCCAGGCGAAGCCCATCGCCGTCGCTCCGCGCACGGCCTTGTCGATGGCCGCAACGACGGCGATCTTGACTGCCTCCTCCGAGTGTTCCGACAGCGGCGCGGTCGTCTGGATCAAAGCGCCGCCGGCCGTCGCCCCCGGTGCGACACACACGATCAATCCCAACACGAGCGTGACGCCGAGTAGCATCCGGACCATGGCTGAGACCCACCTTTCCGCGAAGATCCGCGCGTTCATCACTCCGACGCGGTGCGAGCGCCGTGCCAGGCTCGCCATACGGCCATTCCGAGCCATCCGGGCCGCTGACGGGACTTGCGCTGCGTCGAAGACGGCGTGCGGGGGTCCCCCCGAACGGGACTCTGTCGCTCGCACGACAGTGTGTCGCGTCGCACCCTCGCCCACGCGTGGGGTGGCGCTCGCGACGTCGCGCGCGGCGGACTTCAGGCGGACGACGTCTCCGGTGAGGGCTGGTACCCGATCAGCGTGCGGTAAAGCTCGAGCGGATGGTCGATCTGGGCGGGGAGTGGCACATCGATCGGAGCCACGACGAACGTGTGCAGCTCTTCCGGCGAGGGCCCGGCATGCGCGCCCACCTCGTCGATGTACGACACGTCCCCCTCTGGCGCGCCGGTCCCGTAGACCACGAGATCCCCGGCGCTCGGCATGGCCATCAAGGCCGCGAGGCCGCGCGTCACGCTGAGACGGTCGGGCCGCGCGGCGAAGGGCCCGCGCTCGGCGTCTTCCACGAGATAACTCTCTCCGCGCCACAGGCAGAGCGCGCCGGCCGCCGATCGGGCCAGCACGAACCCGATCCCCGCGCTCTTCGAGAGCGCAACGGCGAGACCGGGATACCTCGCCTCGATCGTCTCCAGGGGGAGCGGCTCCGGGGTGTCCACGAAGTACACGAAGGCGTTCGGTCCGGCCGAGACGACCCGGATCCCCTGCTGCTCATGCGACTCGGCCACGTCGAGGCAGGGCTCGAACCCGAGCGCGGCGGGGGCCGAGCAGTCGAGCGACGGCGCCGGGCGAGCATCCCCGAGCGCCCCGCCAGCCGGGACCTGGTCGAAGAATGCGCGCTCGAAGCGCCGGCTCTCGGCCAACGCCCGATAGGGCGTGGACGACACCTGGCCGTGGTCCGAGAGCACGTAGAGATCGTATCGATAGGCGGCCACGCGACGAAGCACGCGCTGGATCAGTCCGAGCGAGCGATCGATCCCGCGCAAGGTCGAGAGCGCGCGCCCGCTCCGGGGGCCGAAGGCGTGGGCGATCTCGTCGTAGTCGATGAAGTTCACGTAGATCGCCGGCACCCCGTCGTACACATCGCGGGCCACCAGGAACGTGAACCACTCGCGGGTCCACACGGAGAGCGCCGTCTTCCTGAGGAACCAGCGCCACTCCGTCCGCCACCGCGCCGGCCGGCGAACCACGCGACCGAGCGCGCGCACGAGTTCCTGGCCGGTGAGCATTGCACCCTTGACCGCGACCCAGACCAGGACCGCCACGGCGGAGGCGACCCGGACGAGGCCCGAGGCTCGCGGACGCGTGAGCCGCGCGAAGCTGAAGAAGTCATGGGCGGCGCCCCCGGTGAACACGCACCCGTAAACACTTCCGTCCTGGAGAATGCCCCGCCGGTCGCCGACCTGGCTCGCCTCCACGAAGGCCGCGTGCCCGGCGCGCGGGAAGTGAATGTCCGTCCGGCGCCGCTTGTCGTGGTAGTGGAACCCGGGGATATCGGGCCGGATGCCGTACATGATCGCCATCTGAAACGCCGGCGTGGACGTCGGGATCCCCGCGACCATCGGCGTCATCCGATATCGGCCGCCTCGCAGGCGGCGTCGCAGGCGGGGCATGTATCCACGGGCCAGCGCATCCTCGAGCACCGCGCGGGACAGTCCGTCGATCTGCACGATCAGGAATCGCCGGCGATCGGACACCGGCGCGGCCCCCAGGCGGAGCCAGCGAATCACCTGATCGACGCCGTGCTGCATGCGGAGGAAGAGATGATCGAAGGCCGACCACAACCCGCGCAGTCGAGCCCGGACTCCGGGGCCCGGGGCCCGCCCGGCGGTCACACCTGCACGGCGCTCAGGCCCGGGCGCGCCACCGGGACGCTCATCCATGGATGATCGGGTGCGGCGCAATCTCCGTGCCCGCTCCGGGTCCGGCGGGACGGGGCCTCTTCATATCGTGATCACGCCCGATTCGCGCACGAGGACACGTCTGGCTGACGCGGCCGACGCGCCAGCATGTCGTAACCACGACACCCCGGCGCCGCATCCCGGAAAGGGACGCATTTCGTGGCGGACGATTCGGCGGCAATCCGCGCGGCATGCCTTTCGCACTCCGCGCAGGGGAGGGCCCGACACTGCCGCCAACCGTTCCAACCGTTCAGGATGCGGGAACTCGAGTGGTACCGCCGCCCGGCGACGACGTTGGCGGGCGAGCCTCCCATCGGCTACGCGGAGTCCGTCCGGTCGTCATCCTCGCGGGCATCATCATGGCGGTGGCCGCGCTCTATCTGGCGCGCGCCTTCCTGATGCCCCTGGCGGTGGCCTGGCTTCTCACCTTCCTCCTGAGCCCGGCCGTGCGCTTCTTCGAGCGGCGGCTCCCCCGCATCGTCGCCGTGATCCTCGTCGTGGTGCTGGCCTTCTCGATCCTGGGCGCGCTCGCCTGGGCGCTCGCCCTCCAGGCCGCCAGTCTGGGAGAGGACATCCCGTCCTACCGGGACCACCTCAAGCACAAGATCGCCGAGGTGCGTGGCGCGAGTCAGGGCAACGTGATCGAAAAGGTGCAGTCGGCAACCAAAGAGGTCGTGGAGGAGCTCCAGAAGGACGACAAGCCGGTAAAGCCCGCGGACAAGCCGGTGCCGGTCGTGGTCAAGCCGGCCCCGGCCCTGTGGCAGCTTCCCGCGGTGCTCGACGCGCTCGGGAATGTGGGGTTCGTGCTCTTCCTCGTGATCTTCATGCTGATCGACCGGCTCCAGCTGCGCGACCGGCTCATCCGCGTCATCGGATTCGGTCGGATCGCCACCACGACCAAGGCCATGGACGAAGCGGCCCAGCGCATCAGCGAGTACTTGACGCGCCAGACGCTCATCAACGGCACGTTCGGTCTCGGCGTCGCCCTCGGCGCATTGGCGGTCGATCTGCCCTACGCGTTCCTATGGGGCGCGCTGGCCGGCGTCCTGCGCTTCATGCCGTACGTCGGGCCCTGGACCGCCGCGCTGATCGTCTCCCTCGCCGCCCTCGCCGTCTTCGATGGCTGGTTGCGGCCGGTCCTGGTCATGGGGCTCTTCGTCACCCTGGAGCTGTTCACGAGCTTCGTGATGGAGACCTATCTCTACAGCCGGAGCGCGGGGGTTTCCCAGGTCGCGCTGCTGATGGCGATCGCCTTCTGGACCTGGGTGTGGGGTCCGGTCGGGCTCGCGCTGGCGACACCTCTGACGGTGTGCTTGGTGGTGCTCGCCAAGCACGTGCCGGACCTCCAGCTCGTGACCGTGCTCCTGTCCGACGAGCCGGTCATGGGGCCCGATCAGAGCTACTACCAGCGGCTGGTGGCGCACGACGAGAGCAACGCGACGCAGCTGGTCCACGAGTACGCCGCCACCCATCCCGAGGCCGACGTCTTCGACGAGATTCTCGTGCCGGCGCTCAACCTCGCAGCGCGTGACCACGACTGTGAACGGATCACCGATGTCGACATGCGCCTCGTGGTCGACGCGATTCGCGGGCTCGTAGAGGAACTCGGTCCCCTGCAGCCGGACACGGCGGCGCGCCGCGACGCGACCCGGCTGCTCGCCTTGGGGGCGCATGGAGAGGGCGACGAGGTCACGCTGCGGATGCTCGAGCGACGGCTCGATGCGAGCCGCTTTACCCTGAAGATCGCCTCCCCGCATCTCCTGGTCAGCGAGGTCATCGCGCTCGTCGAGCAAGGGGATCCGACGGCGGTGGTGATCGGGGCGCTGGCCGGCGCCGGCGACGGCGCGCCGACGCGTCTCGTCAAGCGGCTGCGCGCTCGCTTCCCGGACCTTCAGATCGTGCTCGGCCTGTGGGGAATGCCGCCCGCGGATGCGGCCGCGGCGCGCAAGGGGCAGCTGTTCGGCGGCGCCGACCGCCTGGCGGTGACGCTGTCCGACGCGTGCGCCCAGCTGCAGAGCCTCTGGCCGTTCCACCGCGCGGCGCCCGCCGCCGCCGCGGTGGCCGGCCCGGTCCTCCCGGCGGCCGGCCGGCCCTAGTACTCCCGCGCGGCGCGACGAGTGCGCGATGGGCCCGTGCGTCACCCGCGAGCGGGTCGCGACACGCGAGGGACGAGAAGCGGGCCGCCGATCGATCGCCCACCTGATGCTGACCGCACATGTCCGTGGATCCTCCGCCAGGCTCGAGGCCTGGCGCGATTTGCTGTCGCGAGCGGCCGTCACCATGTCGTCGGGACGACACGCTGGCGATCCAGCCGCCGCGATGGCCATCGGTGCAATCGCCACTCAACGACGCCCGTCATCTGTGAGTGGAACCTGGCGTTTCGCGCGTCGCGGCCAACGGCACCGCGGATGGGCAGCCAAGTTGCTACGCCGATCCACGGAAGCGCGGCGTACCCGCCGGGCCCGCCCGGTGCGCGCGATCCGCGAAAGGAGGCTCTACGTGAACACCGACATCCTGGAAGGCAAGTGGAAGCAGATGCGCGGCCAGATGAAGGAGTGGTGGGGCAAGCTCACCGATCAGGACATCGATGTCATCGCCGGCAAGCGTGACAAGCTCATCGGCGCGCTGCAGGAGAAGTACGGCTGGGCCAAGCGCGACGCGGAGAACGAGGTGTCGCGGCGGCTTCGCGAGATGGACGAGGAGAGTCGCCTCGGCCAGCCCGATCTCAACCGCCGCTAGGACGGCGCTTCGTGCGGGCCTGACTCCATTGAGAAAGGGGATGACACCATGCGGCAGCTCTTTCGTTCCCTGCTCGTGTTGGCCCTGCTCGTCAGCGTGACGGCGGGGTGCACGGCGATGACCGGGAAGTCGGCCAGTGCCAACGTCGACGACGCCAAGATCACGGCGACGGTCAAGGAGAAGCTGGCGATGGAGAAGGTCTCCACGCTGACCAAGATCGACGTCGACACCAACAAGGGCACGGTCTACCTGACCGGTAACGTGCCGACCGAGGACCTCAGGGCCAAGGCCACCGACATCGCTCGGCAAGTGGCCGGCGTTCAGGAAGTCGTCAACAATCTGAAGATCCAGTAGCTCCGTGCCGTGCTGCGTGACCGCCTCGGTCCTGACGGGCCGGGGCGGTCGCCAGACCGGAGCACGCGGGCGGAGGTGATGACGGTGCCGACCATTCTAGTCATCGTGCTGATCCTGCTATTGGTGGGGGCCCTCCCGAGCTGGCCGTACAGCACCGGCTGGGGGTACTACCCGAGCGGGGCGCTGAGCGTAGTGTTGCTCGTCGTCCTAATTCTCTTCCTCACCGGACGTCTCTGACGCGAGCGTGAGGCGTCGAACGTAGAGCGGCCCTGGAGAATTCTCCAGGGCCGCTCGTGGTTCTCGGGGTGGACGACCGTCAGCGCTTCGCGGTCTGATCCTCCGGGCGCCGCACCCCGGTGGCGGTGTCGCGCCGGTTGCCCATGTCGTCCTCACGCTCCTCGAGCTGCACCGGACGTCCCGACTCCCGGTCGCTCCGATCGCCTTCCAGCATGTCCTTGCGGCCGGCGCCGGGCTTGGGCGTCCGCTTGTCGACGGGCTGCCCCGCGGGCGCTGTCCCCGGCCGAGGCATCTTGTCCTTCTCCGGCGGGTCCGGCTTCGCCAGCTGCCCCGGCGCAGCGGTGCCCTGTCCCTGGCTCCGATCGAACGGCTTCTTGTCCATGAGATGTCCTCCCGGCAGATTCACGGAACTCGTCTCCGCGAATCACTGCCGCGTATTGAGGGTGCAAGGCATGTGCCCCTGGGTCCGCTGAGGCCGCGGGGCGACCGCGCCGGGCGCTCGTTCACGGACCCGCGCGATCCCCGACGTCACCGTGACGATCCCGCGACAGCGTGGCGCGCCCACCTCCTCGCCATGCACGTGATTCGCGGGCAACCGGCGCACAACCGGCTCGTCGGTCGCTGGCACACGGCTTGCCAGCGAACGGACAGCGCGACATCTCGCACCCGGAGGAGGCGCACATGGAAGATCGCAATCGTGACCAAGCGGGCGAGCGGCCCGTGAGCAACTGGGCCGAGTCCGAGGCGCGCGACCTCGCCGACGCGACGCGTCGACGTCTGGACGAGGCCCAGCGCGATGTCAAAGGCTACGCCAATCAGGCCAGAGAGTACGTCCAGGGCGCCGTGGATCAGACTCGGGACTACGCGGACGATGCGGTCCGTCGGGCTCGAGACAAGATGACCGAGTATCGCGAAGGCGGGTTGCAGCGAGTGCGGCAGGACGTGACCGGCTACGCTCGCGAGCAGCCGATGACCGCGCTCCTCATCGCGGCGGGCGCCGGCCTGGTCCTGGGCTGGCTCAGCGCGGTGGGGCGCCGCTGAGCGGCCGTCGTCTCGTTCGATGACCACGCAGCGAGCGGCAGAGACACCCAGCCTGCGCGAGCTGGGACGGCGGCTGGCCGGCGACATCGTCCGGCTCTTCGATCAGCACGTCGCGCTGCTGAGGCTCGAGCTCCAGCACGGGGCGGCGGAGCTCGCGAAGAGCCTGGCGCTCATCGTCGGCGCCGTCCTTGGAGTGACCACTGGGACGCTCTTCGGGTTGCTCGCGCTCGGGTTGTGGGTCGGCGGGCTGGTCGGCTCGGCGGCCGCCGGCATGCTGATCGTTGGCGCCGGGCTCGTGCTTTCCGGCGGCGCCCTGGGCCTCCTCGGGAGCCGGCGTCTCCAACGTTTTCGGCTCATCCCGGAAGTGATCCAGGAGCTCAGAAGGGACGCGGCGTGGATCCAGCACGGAATGTAGATCTGGTGGGTCTCCGTCGCGACATCGACGAGACGCGCGTCTCCATCTCCCGGACGACTGGAGACCTGCGCCGGAGGACGGACGAAGCCATGCAGTGGCAGACCTACATCAAAGGGTATCCCGCATCGGTGCTGATCACCGCCGCGCTCCTGGGCGCGATGGTCGGGCGCCGGCTGGCGAGCCACATGGGCCCCGGCACACGGCCGAGCGCGTCCGATTGGGAGGCCGAGGCCGGCCGGTCAGTCGCCGCGCGCGTCGCGCCGGGGACCGTCCAGCCACACTCGGCGGCGACCGCATCGTGGGAGCGGCTCGCGACGCGGGTCGAGGCCCTCGTCAACCGCGTGATCGACGAGGTCGCCGACGCCACGGAAGAGGCGTTGGTGCCCGCACTCGTCGGCGGCATGCGCGCGCTGCTCGACGGCCGATCGGCGCGATCGCTCTATCCACCTGTGCCGACGACGCACACTCGCGAAGGAGGTGTGGCGTGAGCCCAAGAACCCTCGATCCGCGCATCATGGGTGAGCTCGAGCAGTTCCTTCGGGACGAGCTGGGTCGCCTGCAGGATTCCCTGCGGGCCATCGCCCACGAGACCCGCGCGACGGAGAAGGCCGCACTGACGGACGTCACCGCCCACGCGGCGGATACCCTTCACTCGGAGATCCAGGTGACCCTGGCGGACCGGCGGACGCAGAAGGCCGCGCAGATTCACGATGCGCTTCAGCGTCTCGCGGCGGGCGAGTACGGCTTCTGTCAGGAGTGCGAGGCGTTCGTCGGAGTGCCGCGCCTCCGGGCGCTCCCCTTCGCCCAGCGCTGCCGGGACTGTCAGGGCCATGCGGAGCGGCGCGCGCGGCGAGAAGGCCCGGCCGCCGATCGCGGGCTCCCTCCCGAGCTGACGGCCGAGGCGGCCTGAGCGGGCCGTCTCACGCCGGCCAGCGGCGGCGCCGGGGCAAGGACGATCCCCAGCCGGAGCCGCCGCGGTCTACAGTTCAGCATGCTTGTGGGCCGGCGCGCTGTGCCGGCGTCAGCGTGTCGGACCCACGACAGTCTGTCGGCGCTTCGCCCGGACTGAGGACTCCCGACCCTCGAAAGGGCCGGCATCCATCCGTTTCAAGCACGTGCTCACGCATCGGCACAGGCCTTGCTCTGCTCTCCAGATAGCAGCGATGGGCATTTCATCGGGAATCTCGGAGAGGGAGGAGACGCCGATGCCCGAGCCTCAGTCTCGACGACGCCTTCGTCAGCATCTCGGACGCGAGCATCCCGGCCGTGAGCATCCCGGCAATCTGCTGAACCGGGCGCGGCAGTGGCCGGGCGCCCGCGTGACCTTCGATCGGATCACCGACGTCAGCGGGCGGTGCCCGAACTGCGACGGGCTGGTCATGCGCCCGCTGGGCCCGGGCGTCGTCTGTGGCACGTGTGGCCGGCTGTGGATCGTGCGCGAGATGCTGCAGCACGAGGCCGGTCAGGTCGGGGGGTATCAGGGCGCCGCATGAAGGCCAAGGTCTTGACCGCCGGGCGCGAGCGCACGTTCGTCCTAGTCTGCGAGACGGGCGACGAGCCCGTCCAGGAGCTCCTGGGCTTCGCCAAGCGCGAGAAGCTCGCCGCCGGCCACTTCACCGCAATCGGCGCCTTCGAGGACGTGACGCTCGGCTACTTCGACTGGGCGCGCAAGGATTACGTCCGGATCCCCATCAACGAACAGGTCGAGGTCCTGTCGCTGGTCGGGGACGTCGCGCTCGAGGGCGCCGCGCCGCGGGTCCACGCGCACGCCGTGGTGGGCAAGCGCGACGGCACCGCCCACGGGGGCCATCTTCTCGACGCCCGCGTGCGGCCGACGCTCGAGATCGTCCTGATCCAGCCGCCGGGACACCTGCGCCGGCGCTTCGATCCCCGGTCGCGGCTGGCGCTCATCGACGTCGAGGAGACGCTTGATGGGGCGGTGTGACCTCTGCGGCAACGAATACGAGCGGACGATGGCGATCGAATCGCGGGGGCGCCGTCACACGGTCGACTGCTTCGAGTGCGCGATCCAGCTCCTGGCGCCGGTGTGCGATCACTGCGGATGCCGGATCATCGGGCACGGCGTCGAGGACGAGGACGGTCGCATATTCTGCTGCGCGCACTGCGCGCGGAAGGTCGGCGTGTCCACGCGGCTGCGCGCGTGAAAGGAGGTCGAGCCATGCCTCGAGGACGGCACGTTCGCGGAGTGGGCCCGAAGGAGCAGCGGCAGTACGCGCACATCAAGCAGGCCGCGCAGCGAGAGGGCCGCTACGGGTCGCGGGCGGCCGAGGTGGCCGCGCGCACGGTACTGAAGCAGCACAGGGCAAAGGGGCACTCGAAGGGGCGGTGAGGACTCGACCGATCGGCGCATGGCGGCCCGGGAGTGCGGCCTTGGCCGCCGCCGACGTGGCGCCTACCGCCGGGAGGTCCCCGGGATCGGCGCGCCGAGAATCCTCACCCAGTGTAAGCTCGGGACGTCCCGGCACGGCGCCTGGGGTGGCCAGCCTGACAGACCCGGCGCATCGGGGCGATGGCGCCCGTGAGCAACATCAGATGACGCCCGCGCCAGATCGCGAGTTCGACTCCCAGGAGGTTGCCCGCGCGCGGCTCGCGGCGATCATCGACTCGTCCGACGACGTCATCGTCAGCAAGACCCTCGACGGGACGATCACGTCGTGGAATCCGGCTGCCGAGCGCCTGTTCGGATGGACAGCCGCCGATGCGATCGGGCGGTCCATCATGCTGATCGTTCCCGACGACCGGCGCGCCGAAGAGGAAGGCGTGCTCGCCCGGATTCGCGGCGGCGAGCGCGTCGACCACTTCGAGACCGTGCGCCGCGCCAAGGACGGCCGTCTCATCGACATGTCGATCACCGTCTCTCCCATCAAGGACGCCAGCGGCCGCATCGTCGGCGCCTCCAAGGTCGGCCGCGACATCGGCGAGCGCCGGCGCCTCGAAGAGCAGCGAGCCCGGCTGCTGGGTCGCGAGCAGGAGGCCCGCCGACAGGCGGAGGGCCTCAACCGCGCGAAGGACGAGCTGCTCACCACGGTGTCGCACGAGCTTCGCACTCCGCTCAACTCGATCCTGGGGTGGGCCCGCCTGGTCCAGAGCGGGAACCTCGACGACAGCGGGCACGAGCAAGCGATCAACGCGATCGTGCGCAATGCCATGGTCCAGACGCGCCTCGTCGAGGATCTTCTCGACATGTCCCGAATCGCGGCCGGTCGAATGCGCCTGGATCTCGAGAGCATGGAGCTCAACGCCGCCGTCGAGGCGGCCCTCGAGACCGTGAGACCGGCCGCCCGCGCCAAGAACGTCGCGCTCGTCGCCACGCTCGATGCCGCGCTGGGGTCGATAGAGGGCGCGCCCGACCGGTTGCAGCAAGTGGTGTGGAATCTCCTCATGAACGCGGTGAAGTTCACCCCGTCCGGGGGCCGGGTCGACATCTCCACTCGGCGGAAGAGTGGGACCGTCGACATCGTCGTCTCGGATACCGGTCGGGGTATCGCCGCCAACCTGCTTCCCCATGTCTTCGAGCCCTTCCTGCAGGGGGACGACTCCCGCCGGGACCCGAAGAGCGGCCTCGGTCTGGGTCTCGCGCTCGTTCGTCGGCTGGTCGAGCTGCACGGGGGGACGGTGGTGGCTGACAGTCCCGGGCCGGACCGGGGGGCGACCTTCACCGTGACGCTGCCCCTGCAGGCATCGGCATCGACGCGGAAGGCCCCGGTTGAGGTCGCCAGCGGCCGAGGCGATGGACACGGCTCTCTCGAAGGCTCGCGCGTCCTCCTCGTGGACGACGATGCGGACTTTCTCGAACTCGTGGCCATCAGCCTGCGTCGGGCCGGAGCTGATGTCCGCGCGGCCGCCTCGGTTGCCGGCGCGCTGGAGGTCAGCAGCTCCTGGCTGCCGCATGCCTTGCTCACCGATCTCTCGATGCCGGGGCAGGACGGGTTCGCCCTCATCGAGGCGATGCGCGCGCTCCTCTCTGAGCAAAGGGTCCACGCGGCGATCATCGTGATCACCGCCGACGGGGCGCTAGAAACGCGCGCGCGGGCCCGGCGGGCCGGGGTCGACCTCTTCTTGACGAAGCCGGTCGATCCGGTGGACCTCGCAACGGTCCTGGCCGGCGTCATCCGGCGCACGCCGTAGCCGCTCCGCCCACCGGGCCCGCGTCTTCCGGCCGCCCGGCGCACTGGATCGCCTGCCGGATGGCCCGTCGCGATGACGCTGGCCCGACGGCCGGTTTCCGGCATGCCGTCCCGGATTGCCGCGAGGCAAGACCCTTGCACCGAAGTGGATCGGGCTCCTCGGGCGCCAGAGCCTGACGGAGCACTCTCGACCGGACCCTGGCGGGCGGCGCCTCGCAGGCCAGAATCGGCGCGCCCGCGACGCCCCGCACGACGTCGGGGAAAGCGAGGTGAGCCATGCCGTCCACCAGAAGAGCCCGTTCCGCTGGCCCGGCCCAGGGGCCGGGCCCACGCGCCCACCCCGCACATGCCCGCGGGAAGGACGCCGCTCCGCCCGACGGGGATCACCCGGAGTCACGGCCGCTCAGCAACGCGATGATCAGCTTCGGCCTGGTGACGATCCCCGTCGAGCTCCGCACCGCCACTCGGTCGCTCGCTCCTGCGTTCCACCTGGTCCACCAGGTGTGCGGAAGCCGGATCCATCAGCAGCTCTATTGCCCCGTCTGCCAGCGCGTCGTGGAGCGAAGCGAGCTCGTCCGGGGATTCGACGTCGGGAAGGATCGATACGTCGTCTTCACGCCGGAGGAGCTCGAGCACCTCGAGGGCGAGGCATCCCGGGCCATCGACATCGCCGAGTTCGTCCCGCTGTCGGCGGTCGATCCCATCTACTACGAGACGACCTACTACCTCTCGCCGGGCCGGGATGGCGGGAAGGCCTACGGTGTGCTGGCGGAGGCGATGGCCGGCGACGCCCGCGTCGCGCTCGCGACCTTCGTGATGCGCGGCAAGGAGAACCTCGTGGCCATCCGGGCCGTCAACGGCGTCCTGCTCCTGCACACGCTGTTCTTCGCCGACGAGGTGCGGCCGCAGCCGACGATCTCCCGCGAGACGCGCCAGAGCCGTCCGGAGGAGATCAAGCTGGCGCGACGCCTGATCGACGCGCTGGCCAGTGACGCCTTCGCGCCCGATCGGTACGTGGACGCGTATCGCCGCCGCGTCCTCGACGCGGCCCGCGCGAAGTCGAAGGGAGAGACCATCAAGGTCGAGCCGCCGCCGTCGAAGCCGGCGCCGGTCGTCGACATCATGGAGGCGCTGAAGGCCAGCCTTGCTCGCCGGAGTCCGTCGAACGCCCGGGCCGCCGGGGCTCCGGCGAGCCGGGCCCGGCCGGCCCGACGAGCAAGCTGATCGCCCCAGCCCGAGCCACCCGGGCGACGATGGCTGGACTGGGGTGGCTTAGGTCCCCCCCGACGGCGTGGCCGGCGTGGCCTCGGCGTGACGGCCGGGAGCGGCGCCGTCCGGTAGCTCGACCACCCGGAAAGGCGGCCGGTCCGGCGCGAGCGCTCGAAGGAGCGGCAGGCAGACGTTGTAGACCGGCACGCCTCCCCGCGTCCGGGACTCCAGCCGTCCGTGGTGGGCGTGCCCGTGGAACACCACGTCCACCGGGTATCGATTCAACGGCTCCTCGAGTCGACTGGAGCCGAGAAACGGATAGAGCTCCGGGGATTCGCCCTCGACGGTCCCCTGCACCGGCGAGTAGTGCAGGATCGCCACGCGGCGGGGCGTGTGGAGGCGCGCCAGCGCGGACTCCAGCTTGAGCGCCTCTTCCACCGTTTCCCGGACGAAGCGCTTCATGATGTCCTCGCCCCAGGGCTGGAGCGCCCGCTCGCCGAAGCCGCCGCCCAGCCCCTTCACACCCCCGATCCCCACGTCGCCGCTTGCCCATCCGTCTCCGTCGAGCAGGACGACGCCGGCATCTCGAAGGATCCGCACGACCTCCTGGGGCTGCCCGGCCTCGTAATCGTGGTTGCCGAGCACCGCGACGGCGGGAATGCGGAGCGCCGCGGTCAGCTCCCGGGCGAGGACTTGGGCCTCTTCGGGAAGCCCGTAGTCGGTGAGGTCACCGCACAGGAGGAGAACGTCGGCTTCGGCGCTGGCCGCCGCGAACAGGGGTTGCAGCGCCCCCTGCGACGCCTTGGTGCAATGGAGGTCACCGACGGCAGCGACGCGCACGCGAAGCCGATCGCCCGTTCGAGGAGGTCACCCGTGGTGGCCCCGGCTCCGGCCGCTCGATCGCCGCCGTCCAGTCGGCGATCTCGGCGGCGGTCATCTCTCCGCGCGGCGCGAGCCGGCCATCGGCATAGCCGCCGTGGGTGACGTCGAGGAGGTATTGCTGCCGCGAGATGACCGTCCCCTCGCAGACGCGCTCGTCGTGGGCCGGCCGGCCGCGCTCCCGCCGGAGACGCCGCAACAACTCCGCCATCACGGCGTCGGGAACGGTCGATCGCTGCCCGGGATAGATGAACCCGAACAGGATCAGATGGCTCAGGAGCACCCGCCACCGCCGGCCGAATCGCGCGAGCAGACGGCTCCAGTCGAGCCGGGCGCCGCACGCGAGAAGCAGGTGCGCGATGTCGGCCCCGTCGTAACGCTCTCGCTCCATGATGAACGCCTTGGACCAGATCATCTCTTCGGGCGGGCAGAGGAGCGTCGGCACGTCCAGCACCTCGCCGGGCACCGCGTGGGTGAACCACTGGTCATCCACCGGGGCCACGGCATTGCCCGAGCTGAAGATGAGGTCGATGAACCGATCACCGGCGTAGGCCTTCGCCAGCCAGTGCGAGAAGGTGAGCTCGGTCACGAAGCCAGCGGCCGCGAGCGCCGCCAGCGCCGGCTCACAATCGCGCCGCCGAAGGAACAGATCGAGATCCTTCGTGTCTCGGACGACGCCGGTGTACGGTGCGAGCGCATGGGCGCCGCCCACCATGAACGGGATGCCCGCATCGCGCAGCGTCTGGAGCGCCCGCACGTAGACCTCGCGCGCGTCGGCGCCCACGCCCGCCACGCGCGCATCGTCGGTCCCGGCGACGAGCGCGGTCCGTAGACCAGTGCTCTCGCGTATCCGTGCAACCGGCGCGGCGGCGGCCCGCGACACGGACGAGGTCCTCAGTTCGCCTTGGACTCGCTGGGCGGGCCGCCGAGCAGACCATCCACGACGTCTCGCAGCTGGCTCAGCCGGAACGGCTTCTCCAGATACCTCGTCGCCCCGAGACGGAGGGCGCTCGATTCGACCTGCCGGCCCCCGAACGCGGTGACCAGCAGAACGGGCACCCGCGGAAACTCCCGCCGGAGCAGCGGCAGGAGATCGAGCCCCGTCATCTCCGGCATCTCCTTGTCGAGGATGATCAGATCGAACGGCGCCTCGCGCAGGGCGCCCAGCACGTGCGTGCCGCGATCACGCTCCGTTACAAGATAACCGTCGAACTCGAGGGTCCGTCGGAGCAGGGCCCGCATCTCGGCGTCATCGTCCACGACCAGCACGCGGGGGTGACGTCCGCGGGCCGCCGCCTCGGACACCGGCGAGCCGCTCACGATCGAGACCGGGGCACCCATGCCCCCAGGGGGAGCAAGCGCCATGCCATCTCAGGCCGAGTTCCCCATCAGCCCGGGCCCGACGCGGCTCAGGCTTGCCTGCATCCGCTGCAGGGTCCGCACGCTGATGCCAAGAATGCGCGCCGCCGCCCGTTTGTCGCCGCCGACCTCGTCCAGGATCCGACGGATGTATTGATTCTCGATGTCCGCCAGTGACGGCCGGATCCCCAGCTCCCCGCTGGATCCCGGGGTGAACTCGATCCGGAGGTCGTCCCGCGTGATCTGCGTGCCTTTCGCCAGGGTCGCCGCCCGCTCGACCACGTTCTCGAGCTCGCGCACGTTCCCGGGCCAGTTGTGCTCGTGCAGCCACTTGAGGGCGTCCTGGTCGAACCCATCGATCTCCTTGCCCATCCCGGCCGCGGCCCGTTTCAGGAAGTGCTCGGCCAGGAGCGGAATGTCCTCCGGCCGCTCGCGGAGACTCGGGATGCGGATCGGGATGACCGCGAGCCGGTAGTAGAGATCCTCGCGGAACTTGCCCTGCCGGACGAACGCCGGGAGGTCTCGATTCGTGGCGCTGATGAGGCGCAGATCGACCTTGATCTCCTCGTTGCCGCCGACCGGGCGGATCACGCGATCCTGGAGCGCCCGGAGAAGCTTGACCTGAAGCGTCTGCGGCATCTCCGCGATCTCGTCGAGGAGGAGGGTCCCGCCCTGGGCCTCCACGAACAGTCCGCGCCGCTTCCGGTCAGCGCCAGTGAACGCGCCCTTCTCGTGACCGAACAGCTCGGACTCCAGCAGGGTCTCCGGAATCGCCGCGCAGTTCACGGCCACGAAGGGGCCGTCCCGCCGACCGCTGTGCCAGTGAATCGCCCGCGAGACGAGCTCCTTGCCCGACCCGCTGTCGCCCAGGAGCAGCACCGGGGCGTCGGTGTCCGCCACCGCGCGGATCTGCTCGAACACGCCCTGCATGGCCTTCGAGCGGCCCAGAATGTTGTCGAAGCCGTAGCGGCGCTCGACCTCCGCCCGCAGACGCCGATTCTCCTCGCGGAGGCGCTGATCCTCGAGGGCTCGCTTGACCACGAGCGACAGCTCGGGGAGCTTGAACGGCTTGGTGACGTAGTCGTAGGCGCCGTGACGCATCGAATCGATCGCGCTCTCGAGGCTCCCGAACGCGGTCATGAGGATCACGCGCGCCCGCGGCTGCACCTTCTGGGCTTCCCGCAGGACGTCGAGCCCTCCCACGGGCTCCATCACGAGGTCGGTGAGGACGACCGCGTACTCCTCGCGCCCGAGCGCGGTCTGCGCGTCCTCGCCGCCGGCCACCCCGGTCACCGCCCAGCCTTCGGTCTCCAGGTGACGCCGCAGCAGCGCCACCATGTCGGCATCGTTGTCCACCACGAGGATCCGGGGTCTCATGACTGCTCCTTCCCGCCATCCGACCCTGCGGCCGGCAGCCAGACGGTGAAAATCGTGCCCTGACCAACCGTGCTCGTCACCTGAATCTCGCTTCCGTTCGACCGGGCCAGATCCCGACAGATCGACAGCCCGAGGCCCGTCCCGACGTGGGCGGGTTTGGTGCTGAAGAACGGATCGAAGATCCTCGGGAGGACATCCTCCGGGATCCCCTCCCCCGTATCGCGAACCGCGACCAGCACTCCCGACTGGCCATTGTCAGACCGGGCCGTCGCGGTCACGTCGACCTGGCCGCCGGCCGGAGTGGCCTCGATCGCGTTCGTCAGGAGATTGATCAGCACTTGCTGGAGATGCGCCGGATCGACGAAGACCGGCGTGAGGCCCGCCGGCACCGTCGTGACGAGCTTCACGCCACGGCTCCGCGCAAAGTGCTGCAGGAGCGGCCGGAGCGCGTCGGTGACGGCCCGGAGCTCGGTGTCCGCGCGCTCTGGCTGCCGCTGATGGAAGGGATCGAGGGCCGTCCGAATCATCCGGGAGATACGATCGATTTGATTCGTGATGACGCCCAGATCCTCTCGCAGCGGTGAGTCCGAAGGGAGCATGCGGAGCATGAGCTCAGCACGCCCGGCGATGATGTTCAGGGGCGTTCCGACCTCGTGGGCCATGCTCGAGCAGAGTTTGCCGGCCACCGCCAGCGATTCCGTGAGCCTCAGCCGACGCAGTAGCTCCATCGACCGGTCCGTCTCGGCCTCCACTCGCTGACGGGCCTCCTCCAGGCGCTCGGTCATGCGGTTGAACGCCATCGCGACCTGCCCCAGCTCGTCACGGCTGTGGACGGGGACCGTGGCGCGGGGCTCCCCGGCCGCGACCCGCTCGAGAGCTTGCGTCAGATTCACGAGCGGGCGGAGAACGATTCGCTCGAGCGCGATCCACGCGATCAAGCTCAGGACGACGAGGAGAATGGCCGCGCTCAGCGCGCTCCGATGGTTCTCGTGGAGCAGATCGGCCTCAAGACGGGTGGCGCCGTAGGTGACCTCTAGCACTCCCCCCTCGTTCCCGGGGCCCCGGTACGGCAGCAGCACGGAGTGCAGGCGGAGTCCGTCGGCCCGGCGCTCGACGACCGCCGACTGGCCGCTGTCGTGGACCTCGCGGACCCGATCGACCGGCACGCCGGGATCGCTGGTCAGCAGATTCGCGTCGACACGCGCGGTCAGATGGTCATCGATCAGACGGACCCGCAGGATCTCCGTCTGTTTGAGCACCAGGTCGTGCGCGAGGTGCTCGACATCTTCCACGTTGCCGCCGTACAGGGCACGCTCCACCGCAAGCCGGATCGCCCGGGTCGTCACGTCGACGCGACGATCGAACTCGATCCGCCGCTGATCGCGCTCCTCCGTGACGCGGATGAAGGCGTAGCCCGAGACCACCAGGATCATCGGGACAATGAGGAGTAAGGCGAGGCGGAGCCGCAGACCCACCGAGGCCTCAGTCTAGCACGCGGCCGCACGCGACAGACCGACCGGCGGGCGACATGGTGGCGATGCGGTGCATGCCGTCCCGAGCGCGCGCCTCCACCATCGCACGCAGCACCGCGCCGGCACGCCGCGTGGCATGTGCCTTGCTCGCGTCACTCGACAGGCACCGCCTCCCATTGAGCGGGGGCGCATGCCAGGGAGGACGCGCAGCATGAACCGTTTGACGACCATCGCCGCCGTCACGACCGGGACGGCGCTTCTCAGTATCTCCGTTCTGGCCCAGACCACGACACCATCGAGCACGAGCGGGAGCACGAGCGTCGGCCAGGGCACCAATTCGTCGGGGCAGCCGACCGGCAGCGTGCCGGCCGCGACCCAGCCCGGCGGGATGCTTCAGGGCGGTGACGCCGCCAAGACTCCGGCCACGACCTCGACCGACTCGACCAAGACGAAGCCGATGAGCCACCACACCGCGGGCACGACCTCGGGAATGAAGGGCGAGCGCGTGCGGTCCGTCCAGGACGCTCTCAAGTCCAAGGGATACGATCCGGGTCCCGTCGACGGCGTCCTCGGATCGAGGACGCAGGCCGCACTGAAGGACTTCCAGAAGGCGGAGCAGCTGCCGGTGTCCGGCCGCCAGGATCCGCAGACGCTCGCAAGGCTCGGCGTCCAGTAGAAGTCCCCGGCCCGCGCGCTCTCGTTCGGGAGAGCGCGCGGACTTCCGGTCTACACGCCGGGAAGAATGTGAGACTAGGCGACCCGCCGAATCGGTGGATCTCAGCGTGAGAATCGCGAACCGAGAGTCACGGGTTCCAGGCATCGTCCAGAATAGGAGTGCACGCTCCATGCCGGCGGAAGACGACGCCCGCTGCCCAACGTGCCCTGTCACCGAGCCCGACCCTGCTGAGCCGACAAAGGGATCCGAGGTCCGCATGGTTCGGTGCGTTCTCCATGGCATCGCCTACGACACGGAGCGGGAAATCTGCCCCGACTGCGCGAAGGGGGCGCCTTCGCGCGGCAGTTGACCTGGCCCAGCTGACTCGGTTCGAGACGAGGGGTTCGGCGTGGGCCGACGTCAGGATGTCGTGATGACGACATGATGTCGCCTGCTGCGACACGTCTGTGACGGCGTGGTCTTCGAGTTGCTGCGGTAAGTAGATGGGTCTGACGCGGCCTTTGCGCGGGCATCCATCTTCGGCCGCGTTGTCGGCGCCGCTGGAATCGGCGTTGCATTCTCGATCGCGTGACCTCACTGACCCTCGGCAAACCCAGCATCGAGTGCGCCGATCTCGCGCGCGACGCGAATCTCTCCTCCGGCCGCGCATCGACACCCGAGCTGTGGGCGGTGGTGCTCGCTGGCGGCCGGGGCATCCGTCTCCGGCCGCTGACGCGACTCATCTGCGGGGATGATCGGCCGAAGCAATACGTGACGCTGACCGGCACGCGCTCCCTGCTGCAGCAGACCCTGGAGCGCGCCGCGCTGCGCATCCCGTCCGATCGCACCGTCGTGGTGAGCGTCGAAGCCCAGGCGACCCATCTCGCGACTGCCATCCAACGCGGCGCGCCACACGTCCTGCTGCAACCGGAGGACCGTGGCACGGCGGCGGGGGTGCTCCTGCCGGCACACTGGATCGACGCCCGGGCGCCCGACGCCACCGTGGTCTTCATGCCCTCCGACCACCTCGTCCTCGAAGAGCATCGCTTCATGGATCAGGTGGTCCAGGCGGCGGCCTTCGTCGACGAGAATCCGGAGCGGATCGTCCTCCTAGGCGCCCAGGCGACGGAGCCGGAGACGGAATACGGCTGGATCGAGCCGGGATCGCTCCTCGGCCGCTCGGGCCATCTGCCGGTCTGGGCAGTGCGCCGGTTCATCGAGAAGCCATCCCTGGATGTGGCGCGCGCCTGCCTGGCCGCGGGCGCCTCGTGGAACACGTTCGTCTTCGTGGCGAAGGCGCGCGCGCTCGTGAACGCCGGACGGGACGCCGTGCCGCGCATCCATCACGCACTGCACGGGATGATGCACGCGTCGGGGCGTCGGGCCCGCCCGGACGCGATCCGACGGGTGGGCGGCGCGCTTCCGAGCGCCAACTTCTCTCGCGACGTCCTCGAGCGTGTCGCGCCTCGACTCGCGGTCACGACGCTCGCCGACGTCACGTGGTGCGACTGGGGCTCGCCCCGTCGGGTGATCGCCAGCCTCACCCGCATGGGCCTCAGGCCGCCATGGCTTGATCAGCTGACCGAGCCGGCGGGCCCCGGCTCGGAAAGATGAGGCTCGACTCTCCTCGAACCCGGCCGGGAGGTCCGTACCCCCTCGGGGCCACCTGGGACGGCGCGGGTGTCAACTTTGCCCTGTTCAGCGACCACGCGACCGGGGTGGAGCTGTGCCTCTTCGACGGCGGCGATCCGACCAAGGCGATGGAGCGGATCCCCATGGTCGAGCGGACCAACCAAGTCTGGCATGTCTACCTGCCCGAAGGACGCCCAGGGCTCCATTACGGGTATCGCGTCGATGGCCCCTACGACCCCGGCGCCGGCCACCGCTTCAACTCGAACAAGCTGCTGCTCGACCCCTACGCGAAGGCAATCGCGGGAGGCATCGACTGGAGCGACGCGATCTTCGGCTACCGGATCGGCGATCCCGGCGCGGATCTCACCCGGGACGACCGGGACAGCGCGCCCTTCGTCCCGAAGAGCGTGGTCGTCGACTCGGCCTTCACCTGGGGAGAGGATCGTCCGCTCCGGACACCATGGCACCTCACCGTGGTGTACGAGCTCCACGTCAAGGGGTTCACGGCCCGCCATCCCGCCGTGCCGAAGGAGCTCCGGGGCACGTACGCCGGGCTCGCCGCCCCTGCCTCCGTCGACTATCTCCGCCGACTCGGCGTGACCGCCGTCGAGCTGATGCCCGTCCACCAGTTCGTGCGGGACCACCACCTCGGCGAGCGGGGGCTCACGAACTACTGGGGGTACAACACGATCGGCTTCTTCGCGCCGGACTCCCGCTACGCCAGCGACGGGGTGCGCGGCGAGCAGGTCCGCGAGTTCAAGCAGATGGTCAAGGCGCTCCACCAGGCGGGGATCGAGGTCATCCTGGACGTCGTCTACAACCACACCGCCGAGGGGAACCACCTCGGCCCCACCCTCTGCTTCCGCGGGATCGACAACGCCGCGTACTACCGGCTCGTCGGCAACGACCCCCGCTACTACATGGATTACACGGGCTGCGGCAACACCCTGGACATGACCCATCCCCGCTCCATCCAGCTCCTCATGGACAGCCTCCGGTACTGGGTGACGGAGATGCACGTCGACGGGTTCCGCTTCGATCTCGCCTCGGCGCTCGCCCGGGAGCTCCACGCCGTCGATCGGCTCTCGTCGTTCTTCGACGCGATCCAGCAGGATCCGCTGATCAACCAGGTCAAGCTCATCGCCGAGCCGTGGGACCTCGGAGAGGGCGGGTATCAGGTGGGGAACTTCCCGGCGGGCTGGGCGGAGTGGAACGGTCGCTATCGCGACACCATCCGCCGCTACTGGAAGGGGGACGGCGGCCAGGTGGCCGATCTGGGCTACCGCCTCACGGGCTCGAGCGACCTCTACGAATCCGACGGGCGCCGCCCGTCGGCGAGCATCAACTTCGTGACCGCACACGACGGCTTCACGCTCCTCGACCTGGTGAGCTTCAACGACAAGCACAACGAGGCGAACGGCGAGGACAATCGGGACGGGGCCACGGAGAATCTCTCCTGGAACTGCGGGGCGGAGGGGTCCACCGACGATCCGGCCGTCCTCGGGCTCCGGGAGCGACAGATCCGCAATTTCCTGGTGACCCTCCTGCTCTCCCAGGGCGTCCCGATGCTGCTGGGTGGCGACGAGCTGGGCCGGACCCAGCAAGGCAACAACAACGCCTACTGTCAGGACAACGAGCTGTCGTGGGTCAACTGGGCGCTGTCGCGCACCGCCAAGGCCCAGCTCGAATTCACGCGCAAGCTGATCCGGCTCCGGCTGGGACATCCCGTCTTCCATCGTCGCCGCTTCTTCCAGGGGCGCCGCATCGAGGGCTCGGAGGTCAAGGACGTCTCCTGGTTCCGTCCTGACGGCAAGGAGATGGCCGCCGAGGAGTGGACGAACGGCTTCACGCGCAGCCTCGGCCTCCGCCTGGCCGGCGACGCGATCGAAGAGGTGGACGAGTCCGGCCGGCCCATCCGGGACGACACGTTCCTGCTCCTCTTCAACGCCCACCACGAGCCGGTGGACTTCGTGCTGCCCGCCCACCGCCCGCGGGTCCGCTGGGATCTCGTCCTGGACACGCGGGACTGGGCGACGGCGGCCCGAGCGTTCCGGGTGGGCGACGCCTATCCCCTGGAGGCGCGCAGCTTGGCCCTGCTCCGGCAGCGCGCCGCGCAGAGACAGCCGTGACCTTCCGCGGAGCTGCGGCCCCCGCGCGCGAGGCCGTGGCGCCCCGGACGCGTCCCGCCGCCGTCCCCGGCGCGACCTATCGGCTCCAGCTCGGGGCGGGCTTCACCTTCCGTGACGCCCGGGAGCTCGTGCCCTATCTGGCCGAGCTGGGCATCTCCGACTGCTACCTCTCGCCCATCCTCCAGCCCGGCAGCTCCGACTCGGCCGGCTACGACGTTGCCGACCACGGACGGCTCAGCGAGGGCCTGGGTGGCGAGGCCGGCTTCCGCGAGCTGACCGACACGCTCCGCCATCGCGGGATGGGCGTGCTCGTCGACGTGGTGCCGAACCACATGGGCATCTGGGGGCCGCGCAATCGCTGGTGGCAGGACGTCCTCGAGCACGGCGCGGCCTCGCCGTTCGCCGCGTACTTCGACATCGACTGGCAGCCCCCCAAGCCCGAGCTTCGGAACCGGGTGCTCCTGCCGATCCTCGAGGACCACTATGGCCGCGTGCTCGAGGGCCAGGGACTCCGCCTGGAGTACGCGGACGGGGCCTTCGTGATCCGCTACCACGACGCGATCCTCCCGGTCAGCCCGTGCACGTATCCGCGCATCCTGGCCGACCGGCTGCCCGAGCTCGCGGCGACACTGGGCCCGGATGACCCGCACCTGCGGGAGATCCAGCGCATCGTGGAGGCCGCCCGGCACCTTCCCCCCCGGACGGAGACCGCACCTGCGCGTCAGGCGGAGCGGGCCCACGAGACGGCCCGCCTCAAGGCGCGTCTGGACGCGCTCACCGGCGAGGCGCCGGTGGTGAAGGGATGGCTCGCCGAGACGGTCTGGCGCTTCAACGGCGTGCCCGGCCACCCGGACAGCTTCGACCGGCTCGATGGTCTTCTCGGCGCGCAGGTCTACCGCGTCGCGTACTGGGGCGTCGCGGGGGACGAGATCAACTACCGGCGGTTCTTCGACGTCAACGATCTCGCCGCGATCCGCATGGAGGAGCCGGCGGTGTTCGAGGCCGCCCATCGGCTGCTCCTGCGCCTGATCCGAGAGAATCGCATCACCGGCCTTCGGATCGACCATCCGGACGGCCTGTACGCGCCGGTCCGCTACTTCCGGGAGCTCCAGGAGCACTGCGTCCGCGCGCTGGGCGCGGCGCCGAGCGCCTCGCCGGTCCCGGCGTCCTTCTACGTCGTGGTGGAGAAAGTGCTGATGCCCGGCGAAGCGTTGCCGGATCACTGGCCGGTTCACGGCACGACCGGCTACGAGCTCCTCAACGCGCTCAACGGGATCTTCGTGGATCCCAAGGGCGCGCGGGTGATGGAGCAGACCGACCAGCGCTTCACCGGGTCGATGGCCACATTCGCCGACGTTGCGCACGAAGCGAAGCGTCTCGTCACCGACACGATCATGGCCAGCGAGCTGAACGTCCTGGGACGGCGCCTCGGCCGTCTCGCCGAGCAGCGGCGGGAGTCCCGCGACTTCACCGAGCGCCTGCTGACGGACGGCCTGCGGGAGATCGTCGCCTGCTTCCCCGTCTATCGGACCTACATCGGGGACGACGGCGCGGCGCCGGCCGAGCGGGATCGCCGCCACGTGGAGGAGGCCGTCGCCGCGGCCAAGCAGCGAAGTCCCACGGTCAACCCCTCGGTCTTCGACTTCATCGGCGAGCTCCTGCGAGACGGTCGCGACCTCGACTTCGTGCGCCGCTTCCAGCAGATCACCGGCCCGGTGACTGCCAAGGGGGTCGAGGACACCGCCTTCTATCGGTACAACCGCCTGGTCTCCCTGAACGAGGTCGGCGGCCGCCCCGATCGCTTCGGCACCCCACTGCGCGAGTTTCACCGGCTGAACGCCGAGCGCCTGGCGCGATGGCCCGACGCCCTGTCCACCCTCTCGACCCACGACACCAAACGCAGCGAGGACGTCCGGGCGCGGATCAACGTGCTGTCGGAGATTCCGCTGGAGTGGCGCATTCGCGTCCGCACGTGGCGCCGCCTCAACCGTCGGCATCGAACGCTCGTCGACGGTCAGCCCGCGCCCGACCCCAACGACGAGTACCTGCTCTACCAGACACTCGTCGGCGCCTGGCCGCTCCGGCCGGGGGGAGACGCCGAGCACGCGACGTTCGTCGAGCGCATCCAGCGCTACATGCTCAAGGCGCTGCGTGAGGCGAAGATCCGCGCGAGCTGGGTGCATCCGAACCCGGCCTACGACGCCGCGATGAGTCGGTTCGTCGCCGCGCTGCTCGACCGCTCCGCGCGGCCCCCGGCGGCGCCCGGGCGCGGGCGCCTCAGGTCGCTCATCGCGGCCATCGTGCCCTCGAGCGACGGCAACCCGTTCCTGGCCGACTTCCAGGTCTTTCAGGAGCGGGTCGCGACCGCCGGGCTCTACAACTCGCTGGCCCAGACCCTTCTGAAGCTCGTGGTCCCCGGCGTGCCGGACACCTACCAGGGCACCGAGACGTGGGACTTCAGTCTCGTCGATCCCGACAACCGCCGCCCGGTGGACTACGCGCCGCTCCGGAGCGACTTGCACGCGCTGCGGGAGCGGCTGGCCGAGCCGAACGTGGAGCTCGGCGAGCTCGTCGGCTCCCTCCTTTCGACGAAGGAGGACGGGCGGATCAAGCTCTACCTCGTCCACCGGCTCCTCGAATACCGCCGCGCGCATCGCCCGCTCTTCCAGGCGGGCACGTACGTCCCGCTGGAAGCCGAGGGCGCGCGACGCGACCACGTCGTCGCGATCGGGCGGCAGCTCGGCGCGGCATCCGTCATCGCCGTGGTGCCGCGATTCCTGGCGCGACTGCATCTCGCCGCACCCCCGGTGGGACCGGGGGTGTGGGCCGGGACGACCCTCGGCCTGTCGCCCATGCCGGGCGCGCGCGCCTACCGCAACGTGTTGACAGGACAGCGCGTGGACATCACGACGCGAGACGGCCGACCGGGCCTCTCGCTGGAGGCCGTGCTGGACCGCTCGCCGGTCGCGCTGCTCGAGGCGATCGAGGAGCACTGAATCACACAAGCCGGCCGGCGATCGGCCCGGCCGTCAAGGGAGGCTGCCCCATGGGAGGGAGCTCGGCAAGCTTTCACGAGGCGGAAGGCCGCCTGACGCCGGCGACGCGCGACATGCATCGAGCCCTCGTCAGCCTGATGGAGGAGCTCGAGGCCATCGACTGGTATCAGCAGCGCATCGAGGCGGCCGACGACGACGAGCTGAAGGCAATCCTCAGCCACAACCGAGACGAGGAGAAAGAGCACGCCGCGATGGTGCTGGAATGGATCCGGCGGCGGGATCCGAGCTTCAACGACTTCCTGCGCACGTTCCTGTTCACCGAGCGGCCGATCACGACTCTGGAGCCGTCGGCGGCGACGAGCAACGGCGGCGGTGGCGCCGCGGGACGGGCTCCCACGAGCGCGTCCTTCACGACCGTGGGGTCGCTGAGAGGAGGCCGGTGATGGACATCCTGAGGCGCGAGAGCGCCCAGTTCTCCGACGCGGTGTGGAAGGAATTGGACGAGGCGGCGGCCACCTCGGCCAGGCACGTGATGACGGCGCGCCGGATCGCCACCTTCGACGGCCCGCGGGGCTGGGACTACATCGCCGCGCCGCTCGGCACCATGAAGGCCTGCGCGACCCGCGAGGGCAAGGCCGTCGTGTGCGTGCCGGAGATCGCGCTGCTGGCGCAGATCCGCGCGGACTTCAGCCTGCCGTGGTCGGCGGTCGAGGCCTTCGAGCGCGGGGGCCCCGCGCTGGACACGACGACGGCGGAGGACGCCGCCCGCGAGGTCGGTCTCGCGGAGGACCGCCTCGCGTACTCCGGCGACCCGGTCGGCACCGGGTTCCTCGCGGACCCGCAGTCGCCGCGCATTCGACTCGGCGACTGGTCGGACCCGAGCCGGGTCCTCCAGGATCTGGTGCAGGCCGTCGAGACGCTCGACCGGTCCGCGGTGCCGGGACCCTACGAGGCCGTCCTCTCACCGGATCGCTATTACGCGTACCTCGTCGCCGCGAATCGCGGCTACCCGGTGACCCGTCACACCAAGGCCGTCCTCGCCGACGTCCATCGGTCGCTCGTGATGCGGGATGGCGGCGCGCTCTTCTCAATGCGGGGCGGAGACTTCATCGTGACTGTCGGCGGCGATTTCTCGGTGGGCTACCGCTCGCACGACCGCGAAGCGGTCCATCTGTTCTGCGTGGAGACGCTCGCTCCCCAGACGCTCGATCCGGATGCGGTGTGCCTGCTGGAGGGCGACGACTCGGCGACGTGAGCTTCGCCGTTTCTTCGCGCGACACCGTGTCGAGCTGACGACGCGGTGGCCGCGCGGCCGATGGCCGGCACTGGTCGCGGCGCGGTCATCGGGCGTGTGCTCGAGGCCGTGCCGTGGCACGGGCCTTGCTCCCCATCAGGGCATGAAGCTCATCATGATCGGTCGCAGCGCTCGTGTCGGCCCCTCCGGTCGGATCACGCGTGTCGCCGCCGCGCTGGTCGGGCTCCTCGTCGCCGGCTGCGCCGCGGTCGGCCCGGCGCCTGACGGCGGCGCGGGCTCGTCCACCACCCGAGCGGCCCAGCGGGAACCCGCCCTCGAGTCCGTCAGCCCGCAGGATGCAGCGCGGCTCCGTCGTGCCATCGAGCCTCTGGCGAAGGCGGCAGATCACCCGCTGAGCCAGGTCACCATCGGTATCCTGGCGGACCCCAGCATCAATGCCGCCAACGCGGGGAACGGCGAATTCTACGTGACCCGCGGCCTTCTCGACCAAGCCAACGACGAGCAGCTTCGCGCCGTGCTCGCTCACGAGGTCGCGCACAACGACCTGGGCCACGTCGAGAAAGCCCAGCGCCTGGAGGCCGGCGTCCAGCTCGGCTCGGAGATCCTCGAGCAGGTGATCCCGAAGGCCGCGATCATCACGCCGATCGCGGGCACCCTCATCACCCGGAAGTACAGCCGCACCGAGGAGCTCGAGGCCGACAAGCATGCGGTGACGCTCCTCCGGCGCGTCGGCTCGTCGAAGGAGTCGCTCGAGAACACGCTCGCCTGGCTCCAGCGCAGCTCGGGAGGCGATGACGGGGGCGGATGGCTCGCAACCCACCCGGGCACGAGCGACCGCATCCAGGCACTCCGCCAAATGCCCTGAGGCGCGGCTCGGGCGCGGAGGTCCCCGGTCGCCCGCCCGGGAGCGTTCACATGACCGCCCATGAGAAGGGCGCGCGCACGAGCGCCGCGTCGGCCCCCGGCGGGATTCCCCCGGCCGTCCGGGAGCGCATCGCCCAGGGCTTCACGCGGGTCGAAAACGTCGTCTACGTCGGTCTCGCCATCCTGCTCGCCGTCGGCGCCGTAACCCTCCTGGTGGACGGCGGTGTGGCGTTCAGCCGGCAGCTCATGTCCGGCGCCATGCCGGATCCGGTGATCGACCTGCTCGATCGCGTCTTGCTCGTGGTCATGCTCGTCGAGCTGCTCTACACGGTCCAGGTCTCGTTCCGCGAGCACACGCTCGTGCCGGAGCCGTTCCTCATCGTCGGACTCATCGCCGCGACCCGGCGCATCCTCGTGGTCACCGCGGAGTTCGCGAAGTTGGCCCAAGAAGGCGGCGCCGTCTTTCTCCATGCGATGCTCGAGCTTGGGCTCCTCACGGCGATGGTGCTGAGCTTCGTCATCGCGTTGGTGCTGCTGCGGAAGCGCTCGACCCTGGCCGCCGCGGATCGAGCCTGACCGGTCGGTGGCGCGCGCGAAATGGGCCGCGGTCAGTCTGACGTCAGCGCGACCGGGTGTCGCGCGAATCGCGCGCCGGCGGCACCGTCCCGGGAGGGCCCTGGGTGGAGGGCGGGCTCCACGCCCCACGGCGCCGGTGGCGCCGTGTCCCGACGACCACGATGGTGAGCGCGACCACGGCGAGGAACCCGATCGGGATCCAACCAGGCCACTGAACGCGCTCGCGCGCCGCGAGCTCCGCTGGATTCGGATGGTCGGGTGGCGTGTCGGCGTAGACGACGGTCGCCGCCGCGATCAGACAGTACGCGCTCAGCAAGAGCGCGAGTCCTGCGACGAGGCGACGCACCACCGAGTCCCGGCGCCAACGTGTCGGATGACGGACGCGACCCGCGAGCGGGTCGCGGACGCGTCGACGCTCCGACTCGACGCGCGGGATCGTGGCCGGGTGTGCGCGCCTCATGACACTCGACCGTGCAATGGCCATACCCGTCTCGTGGCACTTCTCTTGCTCTCTTCAGACAGCGGAAGGAGGAACGCGATGCAGAGTGTCGTCGGTGTCGTCCGTCACTACTGGGAGGCCGGGCGGCTCGTGACCGCGCTGCGGGACCTGGAGATCGCGGGCGCCCACATCAACGTGCTGTCGCCCTCGGCATCCTCCGGCGCGCTCGCCCGCGTTCCGACCGCCGATTCGGAGCAGCCCGGCATCGGCGCGACGCTGGGCGGCGTCGTCGGCGGGGCAGCGGGCACGGCCGGCGGCCTCGCCGCCACCGCGGTCCTGCTGCCGGGCGTGGGGCCGGTCATGGCTGCCGGCGCGGTCGCGCTGGGCATGCTGGGCGCCGTCGCGGGCGGGACGGTCGGCCGCGAGCTCGACGACCGGCTGAGCGACGGCCTCCCGACGGACGAGCTCTACGTGTATCGGGACGCCCTGCACAAGGGCCGCAGCATCGTGATCGTCACGGCAGAAGACGAGGCGCAGGCGGCCCAGGTGCGGCAGCTGTTCGCCGAGTTCGGCGCGGAAAGTGTGGATGCCGCGCGCAACGACTGGTGGATCGGTCTCCGCGACGCGGAAGAGGCGGAGTACACGCGCCAGGGTGGTGATTTCCGGGCAGACGAGACGCCCTATCGTCTCGGCTTCGATGCGGCGGCGCGCCTGCACGACAATCCGCCGCCGTACGACGAGGCGCGCGTCGTCCTGCGGGAGCGCTACGGGCCGATGGCGGAAGCGCGCGCCTTTCGCGCGGGCTACGAGCGATGCCGGGCGCAGCGGTGGACCGATGTCGTCTGAGCACGACCGCATGCCGAGAGCGCGGCGCACGCGCGCCGCCTGACACGAAATGGATCGCTCCCGCGACGCCGGCCCCCTCGAGGTGAGCGGTGCTGGCCCGGCGGGTTCGGGCCCGCCCCTCCCGGAGATCCGAGCAGCCGCCGCCGGCTGCCGAGCGTGTGAGCTCTGGGAGTATGGCACCCAGACGGTCTTCGGCGAGGGTCCGGCGCCCGCCGACCTGATGCTGGTGGGCGAGCAGCCGGGCCACGAGGAGGACCTCGCAGGTCGGCCGTTCGTCGGGCCCGCCGGTCGCCTGCTGGATCGGGCCCTGGCGGCTGCCGGGATCGACCGCACCCGCGTCTACCTCACGAACGTGGTCAAGCACTTCAACTGGGAGCCGCGCGGCAAGTGGCGCATCCACAAGAAGCCCGGCGCGTGGCACATTCGCGCCTGCCGGCCTTGGCTCCTGTCGGAGCTGGCGGCGGTTCAACCGCGCGCGCTCGTCTGCCTCGGTGCGACGGCGGCGCACACGCTCCTGGGACGCAACCTCCGCATCACGGAGTCCCACGGCCGGACCATCCCGTCGACGCTCGCGCGGTACGTCCTCGCGACGCTTCATCCGTCCGCGGTGCTCCGCGCGTCCGACGACGCCGCGCGGGAGACCGCGATGCGGCAGCTCACGGACGACCTCGCCACCGTCGCCCGGCTCCTCGCCGACGAGCGGCACTAGCGAGTCACGGGGACCACCGGGCGGCCGGACGGCCGCGCCGACGCCTCCTACTCCTGGCGGGACACGAGCTCGTGCTGGCCGACGTCCGTGCGGGGAGAGGCGACCGGTGGAGCCGTCGCGGCCACCATGAAGCAATAGGCTCCGAGCGCCAAGGCGACGACTGCCGCGCACCCTCGCACGATCCGGAGCTCCTCGAGCGGGCGACCCGGGCGGGCGGGGCCGGGGTTCGGGACCCGCCCGCCGGGCGGGCGCGACGCCGGCCGGCTTCCGCCGGGCCGCCGCGCCGCCGAGACCCTATGCCGGTCGCGCGCCATCGTGATGACGAAGGTCGTGCTCGGCGGCGGGCTCGTCGGCAGTCTCGATGTCCGGCCGCGCCGCGAAGTCTTCCGTCGGCGGCGTCGGGCGGGGCCCGGCCTGGGCGCGTCGATCGGCCGGCGTGTCCGGCGAGCCCGGGCCAGCGCGCCCGGCGCGACGGTCTCGGGTATCCGAACGTTCTGGCTTCCCGGTCGGCACCAGCTTCCGGCTCATCATGCCTCCCACGACCTCGAGGCCCGACGGCGCTCGCGACCGCCTACGCGGCCAACGCCACCGAGCCCCGCGGCCTCCCGCCGGCCCGTTACTTGGCGGCGATGTTCCCGCAGAAGACGTAGGTCTTCACGTCCTGGGCGGACTTGTGGCCATTGATCGCGAATCCCCCGGTCTCCAGCGTGGCCAGCGGCACGTCGATGGTCGTCTCCGACTTCCCGTTGGTCAGCGCGGCGAGCCCGTAGGCCGGCTTGGGGTCGAGATTGGCGCACGTGCCCTTGTGGACGTGAAGAGGCTGGGCGACTCCGGCCGGCGCGCCCTTGATCGCGACGACGACCTTGGTCTTCGGTCCGTCCTCGCTGAGGGTGGCCGTGCCCGCCTCACCCGAGCTGTTCTGCGGCGTCAGCTGCACCGTGGTGGGCCCGGCGGCCCGCGCCGTTCCGGCCGCGGACACGGCGAGAACGGCGGCCACGGACAGCCATCGACGAAAGGATCGACTCATGATGAACCTCCTTCTGGTGGGCGAGGCCGACCCGTTGGCCGGTCCTCGCTGCAATCCATCCGGCATGCCTTGCGAGCAAGGTCCATGCCCCGATTCGGCCGCACGGCGGGTCAACCTCCATCGCGCTCGTTCGGCTGCTTGAGACGATCGCCCGGCCGCAGGTTCAGGATCGCCTCCGGGAACAGGGCGGCGAGCCACTTGGTGATGTCGTCGACGGTCACCATTGCGAGGGGGCGCTGGGCGCCATCCACCACGGGCACCGTGCGGCAGCTCGCGGCCATCATCCGATTGACGACGTAGCACATCCGGTCGTCCGGACTCACCGTCTCGAGGCCGCGCGTCATCACGTCGCCCAGGCGGACCGCGCCCGCGGCACTCGCCGCGTCGCGGGTTCGCTTGAGCAGGTCTCGATCGGTCACGAGGCCGGTCAGTCGGCCCTCGGCATCGATCACGAGCACCGCGATGCGGTCCTGCTCGATCATCGCGGCGAGGGCAGTGTCCGTGGAGGCGCCCTCGCCGAGAAGGATCGGCTCTGGCGACGCCAGGCTGCTCACCGTATCGCTGAGCAGCGCGTCCTGCAGCTTCCGGAACTCCGTCACCAGGCTCTCGGAATACTCGTCGTCGTAGTCGGTCGTCACGCGCGGCGGCTCGGTCACGACTCTAGTCCTGCTCTCCACTCGCCTCCGGGATGCCGGACGATCCGCGGCGCCTCGCTTCATGCCCACGTGATCGAGCAAGGAGC
>CAYXBJ010000080.1:0-3381 GCA_964463175.1 uncultured bacterium | reverse complement strand
CATCACGTATCTCGTCCTCGTCGAGGCGGTCAAACGTCGAATGATGGGCAGGCTGCTCGGCGTGGGCCCTGGATCGCTTGCGGGCAAGGCGGGAGTCTCGGCGTACTGATGTGTGCCCATGCAGGAAGGGACCGTCGGGAGGCCCGTGGGCCCACCGCCGGACGCACCGCTGCTGACGGCTTCGCTCCCTGGGCCTCAGGCATCTGCCCGGAGGACCGTCGTCTCGGCGGCCCGGGGTCGTCGGCGGTCTCCTGCTCAGTACTCTCCGGCTGCTCCGGCGTCCAGGCGGCGTCCCCGTTCGCAGGGCGGCTGGTGAGTTCGGCCGCGGCCGGGTCGATAGTGCCGCAATACATCGCCGAAGCATGAGTAGGGGGGGCGGACCGCTCGCGGGGCGGAGGTAGCGGCGCATCCGGATGCGTGAGCTGGGTGCGCCCGGCCGTCCTGGGGACGGTGCTGTTCTTGTGTGCGCAAGCCGTCGCAGACCCGAGGGCGGATGGGCCGGGCACGGCCCCTCGTCAATTCCGATCGGGCGTCGAGCTGGCGCCCATCTTTGCGCGGGAAGTGAGGCCACAGGCGAGGCCGCCCGGGACGGAGCGCGCCCTGTACGTGGGCTTGTTGGAAACCGCACTGGCGAACGCGAGCGTGGAGCTGCCTCAGGCTCAATACATCCTGGTGGTCGACCGCAATCCCAAGGTGCAGGTGGCACTGCTGTATTGGGGCGATGGGGAAGGCACGCTGCACTTCATCGGGGCTTCGTCCGTATCGACCGGCCGTCCCGGCGCCTATGATCACTTCCTGACCCCGCTGGGCGTCTTCGAGCACAGCGTCGAGCATGCGGATTTCCGCGCGGAGGGTACCTGGAACGACCTCGGGATTCGTGGCTACGGGGTGAAGGGCATGCGCGTGTTTGATTTCGGCTGGACGACCGGCGAACGGACGTGGGGTGACGGTGGGCTGAGCCCGATGCGCCTGCAGCTGCACGCAACGGATCCCGATGTGCTCGAGCCGCGGCTCGGGTTACCTGCATCGAAGGGATGCATTCGGGTGTCCGCATCGCTGAACCAGCTTCTCGACAAGTACGGGATATTGGATGCCGACTACCAAGCGGCGCGCGAGCGTGGCGTCCCGTTGTGGGTGCTGCGCAAGGATCGCACGCCGACTCCGTGGTCGGGGCGCTATCTGGTCGTGGTGGAGTCAGAACGAACCCGACGGCCGGCGTGGGCGTCTTTCGCGTACGGCGATCGGAAGGCAGGGAAGCCCTCGCCGTCGACGGCGTACTAGTGGATCGCCTCGCTTCCCCGGTGGGTCCGCCCTGCTCACGCGGCCATGAATTCCGCTCCAAGCCATCCCAGCACCCCCAGCCAGCGTGGCATCGAGAGCGATCGTCGATCACGCGTGCGTGAACGGGGGCCATCCACCTGGGAGCCACACCTCGCCCGAGACGATCGTCGTCAGCAGCCTCATCTGCACGCCCTTGCGGGTTCGTTCGCTGAAGCGGAAGGCCGGACTGGCGAGGGGGCGGAAGCGCTACCTGGTTCGGCTCCGCACGGTCAGGACCGGGCACGCGGCTGTCGCGACCACGCGGGAAGCGACGCTTCCGAGCATCAGGCGCGTCACACCCGTGCGGCCATGAGTGCCCATCACGATCACATCCGCCCGCTGCGCCCGAGCGGCTCGCACGATTCGCTCGGCTATCGGGAGCCCTTCGATCACGCGGGCCGACGTCCGGACTCCTGCCTGCCTGGCTCGTCCCGCCAGTCGCTTCAGATGACGCGCCGCGACGTCCCGCGCCGTCCGCTCGATCTCGTCGTACGTGGCTGCGGGGATGTAGGTCTCGGTGCCCATGATCGGAATCACCACGGGAGAGAGGATGTGCACGAGGGCGAGCTGGGCACGCAGGGCCTTGGCCAGCTCGACCGCCTTGCGGAACGCGGGACGGGAAGCCGGGGAGAAGTCAGTCGGATGGAAGATGGAGCGGATCGCAGCCATGCGGTTGTCCTCCGTGCGTAGCGGTCAGAAAGTGGTTCTGTCGCCTTTCTGCGTTATGGGTCAATTGCTGACCTGTCTCGATACCGTCACCCGTCGCTTCAGACTCAGTCACTCTGCGTAGTCCTTGAGGCGTAGACAGGCCCGCATCTCCCGCTCGTATACGGCGTCCCGCTCGGCCCAGGCGTGCTCGGCGAGAGCGGGACCTCCGAAGGTCGTGCCAGACAGCCGTCCGAGCGGATCGAGGCCCATCATGGCGGCATAGCGCGCATAGGTCTTTTCGGCCGCGGCGCTGGCCGATGCGTGGCAGTATTCGCGATCCGCGCCGCGGACGGCTGGCGGTGCCTCATAGCGAAAAGGGCGGGCTCCGACGGCGCAGCCTGCGAGCACCACGAGGCTGAGCATCATGGCGCTTGCCGTGGTCGTAGCTCGAGCTGACGTCCCTTCGTTCCCTCGAGCGCTGGCAGGCTTCCATGTTCCATTCACCGGATCGGGACACCGCGTCATGATGCTCGAGGGTTTGTGCAACGAGGATGCCATGGATCGCCGCCGCGCAAGTTGCGCGTGGCGTAGAAGGATGCGCGCGAATCCCCGTCAGTAAGCCCGGTGACACCATGCGCCGATACCAGGGCTCGGGAAGCATTGTCGAAACCTGATCGTGAGCGGCCACGTCTGACGCGCAATTGCCCGATGGGGCGCGCGCGCCCCGCATGGGGACGCGTCGCCCCACTTGAGCGACGCTGGTGGCTCCGAGTACCGACGTTGTGAGCCGAATCCGCGTGGCATTCCCTTTGCCTTCTGTGGTTCGAGGACCGAAAGACAGCATATGGTCCTGACTGTCCGGGATCGCGTATGGTGAGTCCGAAGCTCGTCACCGACCCTGGGCGGCTCCTCCGACCCTCTACCCAGGCGCCGAGTGATGTGCACGTCGGTCGGGATAGAGCTGGCGTCAGTTGGGACGAAATCAGTCGCGTCCGCATGATGAGTGTCTCATGCGGGAAGTGGGGGGCATGACATGGCCACGGACACCGAGATTCAGAAGTTCGTGCAGCATCACCACGGCTTCATTCCCAAGAGGGAATGGATCGCTCATGTGAAGGAGGCTCACGGAATACCGACGCTGCGAGGGGCGAACCGAACCCGCCGGGCTCGTGACGCGTTCCTGCTGTCCCCGCACAGGCCTACGTGGGCCAGTTCCTGGCGACCTTCAAGGAATCCCCACAGCGACAGAAGGCGGACAGCTTCAACCTGGATGCGGTCCTTCGCGAGATGAGCGAAGGCGGCGGGTCGAAGTAGCCCGGCCGCGGCGGGGCGCGGCCCGGAGCGCCTCGCCGCCCATTCACATCACGAGGAGTCATCGATGAAGAGCGTGCTGACGAAGGCCCTGGTCCTGCT
>CAYXBJ010000079.1:0-34423 GCA_964463175.1 uncultured bacterium | reverse complement strand
CGCGGCCGCGCGAGCCCGCTCCGGGGCAGGAGGGGCTCTGGGAGCCGTTCGCGCCCAGTCTATCGCCGGTGGGTGAGGTCGACGACGACAACGCCTGGGTCATGGACGGCGTCGCGGGCCACGCCGGCCTCTTCGGCACCGCGACCGACGTGGCCGCGTTCGGCCAGGCGGTGCTGGACGACCGCGCGGGCGCCGGCCGGCTCGCGCCCGGCCACCAGTGGCAGGCGGCGCTCCGGCGCGACACGGCGACGCCCGGGAGCACCTGCGGCCTCGGCTTCCACACGCGCCTTCCGGGCGACCCCGTCGGGGAGAGCTGGGCCGGGCGGCTCGTGGGGATGGCGCCGCCGGGCGCGGTCGGGCACCTCGGGTTCACGGGGACGAGCGTGTGGATCGATCTCGCGCGAGAGCTGGTGGTGGCGCTCTGCACGAACCGGGTCGGGGGCCCGCGCGGCCGCGCCGAGATCGGGATTCGCGAGTTCCGCCCCCGCTTCCACGACGCGGTGGTGGAGACCCTCGGCCTGGCCTGACAGGGGGATCGGTCAGGCGCGAGGCGCCGGCCGCCACTCGTAGAGAACGTCCGGGCACTTCTCCTCGTTGAGCGACCCGTCGCCGAAGGCGATCGCGGTGAACCCCCGGGACTCGTAGAACCGCCGGGCGCGCTCATTGCCCTGGAAGGTGTAGAGGCGGACGGGCGGCGCCAGCCGCTCTCGCGCGAGGTCCAGGAGCCGTGTGCCGACGCCCCGCCCCACCCAGCGGGGGTCCAGGTAGAGATGGTCGATCCAGCCGGCCTCGCCGTCGGCCGAGACCGCGAGGAAGCCGATCACCCGCCCGTCGGCGAGGGCCACCGTCGTGCGGCCGGCCGGGACCAGTTGCTCGCGGACCCAGCGGCGGACGGCCTCGTCGGCATGTGCCAGCGGCGCGCACGCCACGAGCTCCTTGCGGGAGCGGAGAAAGACGTCGGCGACCGCGTCGGCGTCCCCGGCGGTGACCGCCCGGAGCTCCAGCGTGACGGAGTGGTCTCGCGTCATGCCGGCGGGCGCGGGTCCGGAGGCCCGTAGCCGGCGGGGTGAAGGAGGCGATCCTCGATGGTGCCGACCAGGTCCCCGTGGCGGGACGCCGTCGCCCGCTTGATCTCCTTCCATTCGTCGTCCGCCATGAACGCGCGCCACGCGGCGGTCTTCGTCGCCTCGTCCGGCCAGGCGAGGATGTAGACGAACTCGGTGCGCGGCGGGGTTCTCGTCTCCCACAGGCCGACGAAGTCGAAGCCGTGGCGCCGCATGATCCGGACGGCGTGGTCCCGGAATCGCGCGTGGAACGCCGCCTTGTTGTGCTCGAAGATCTCGTAGATCCGGAGCTGATGGATCACGGCCTCGCGCCTCGGCGTCAGGGCGCGCGGTGCGTATCGACGATCTCGTAGTGGGCGACCGTCCGGTCGTAGTCGACCATCATCGCCTGCACCACAGGCGGGACCACCGCCGCGTCTCCCGCGTCGCCCGAGAACTGCCGGATGGCGTCCATCGACTGCCACGTCGTCACGACGACGAACTCGACGCCGGCCGTGACCGGCCGGCGCAGGATGGAGGCGGACTCGAAGCCGGAGATGCGCGAGAGCCGGGGGAAGATCTCCCGCTGGAGGTGACGGACGTAGTGATCGGCTTCCGTCGACCTTGCCACGCCTCGCCAGTGTCTCGAGATCATCGCGTCGCTCCTTCCGCTGCGTGTGGGGTTCGAGCTTCCCAGCCACCCCAGGACCGTGACATCCGACGCCAGGCCCTGCCGGTCTCCCGCGATCCCGTGGCGGCTGCCGCGAACCCGAGCTCGAGCATCGCGCCGCTCCCCAGCATGGCCAGGACGCCCGCGAGGGCGGTCGCCGGGAGGGTCGCCAGCACGAACTCGACCCATTTCACCAGGGTGAGCGATCGATCGTTCGCCGCCATGGTCGCCCTTGGGCCACGCGAGCCGCTCCTCTCCAGCGGGTCGTTCTTCGAGGCCTCGAGCGTGAGCGTAGCACCGGTGTCGGCGGCGAGGCCGGCCGCCGCCCCGAAACCGACCGATTTCGGGTAGAATTCTCGGGCAGTCCCGGACATCGCCTCGCGTGCGCGGGGAGCTCCTGGCGTCGACCGCCGGAGCGGGTCGCGGCCGAACCGTCATTTCACACGGGCAGGAGAGGATTGGGATGAGCCAAGCGTCGCCAGCGGTCAGCCACTCGAAGGTGCCCTCGGAGCGCCAGCGCCTGGAAGACGTCGGATACATGACGTGCATGACGCTGACGCTGCTCGGGAACTACGCGCAGACTGGGCACTTCGGCGGACCGACCGCGTACACGCCCTTCAACGTGGCGACCCATCTGGCGGGCCCGGCCTCGGGCGGCTTGCGCTTCGACTACCGGCGACAGAAGCATCCGTACGCCGACAAGTTCATGCTGGCCGCCGGCCACTGCGCCCCGACCTGCTACGCCCTCTGGATGATCATGGGCGAGGCCCTCTATCGCAAGCACCAGGCGACGAGCGACCGTCGCTATCACGTGGCGCCCGACGCGGCGATGCTCTCGGTGGACGCGCTGGGCTTCCGGCGCGGCGCGGGCGCCCTCCGGACCCTGCTGTCCGATCAGGGCCTCTCGGATCACCCGCTGTTCGCCCAGGCCAAGGGGCGCGGCATCCGCTCCCTGTCCGGTCACATCGAGTCGACCGACGTGACGAACGACGTCAACGGCGGGCCGTCGGGGATCGGCATCGCGACCGCGGCGGGCAAGGCGGCGTTCTGGGATTTCATCGGCGCGCCGCCGGGGTCGCCGAAGGTCATCGCCTTCGAGGGTGAATTCGCGATGTGCGCTGGCCACGCCCAGGAGCTCAAGACGCAGGCCATCGCACTCCAGGTCGGCAAGCGCCTCCGCATCTTCTTTTCCGACAACAACGCCGGCATCGACGACGCGCTGATCGGCGGCGTGGTGAATCGGAAGTTCGACGGTTACCGCCTGATCGACCAGTGGAAATCCTACGGCTGGAACGTGTTCTCCATCCCCGACGGCCACGACTACGACCAGATCGTCGGGGTGCTTCGAGAGATGGAGGAGTGGGATCCCCGCGACCGCCGGCCGATGATCGTGTTCGGCAAGACGATCAAGGGGTACTGGCCCGGCGCGGTGAAGGGCAAGGTGCACGGCACGGACCAGATCGTCGGGTATCCGAGCCATCCCTACGCCTTCAAGATGAACTCGGAGTACTTCGTCGCGCTCGCCGAGACCTTCGAGGAGCACTACGGCGTGAAGTTCGTCGGGATCCGCGACGGGGCGGTGACCGATCCGAAGGAGCGGCTGATCCAGTTCAAGACGAACATCGACGTCGCGATGTCGGTGCTCGAGCAGAACGGCCTCGGCGACTGGCTGGCCGACCGCCTGGTGGAGATCGGCGACTCCTTGACCGACGACGTCAAGGTCCGGATCGACGTCCGGCGCGATCCGTTCCTGGACGAGCGGCTCCGCGTCGCGAATCTCCCCGAGGAGACGCAGACCCTCGCCGTGAAGAACTCGATCTCCGGCGCCGAGAAGCAGGTCAAGATCTCGCTGTTCCGGAAGTACGGCGAGGTCGCCGGGGCGCGCCGGGCCATCTCGGAGATCGTGAAGTGGCTGAACTACGTCACCGACAACCGCGCGCTCACCCTGGCGGCGGACCTGTCGGAGTCGGTCAACCTCGAGCACGGCAGCATCTGGGGGCACTACGACCCCGACACGAACCCGCTCGGCACGCGGCTCAAGGCGGCCATTCAGGAAGCCGGCAACGCGTCGACGGCGATCGGCCTGGTCAGCCAGAACGCGTCGGTCGACCCGCACAAGTTCGCCGGCGTGTGGGCGTTCAGCGGCACCTACGGCGCGTTCACGCCGCTCATGTACCTGCCGGCGCGCGTCTGGAGCCAGCAGAATCAGGACAGCAAGTTCCGCACCGGCGTGCTGCACATCCTCGCCGGGCACTCCGGCCCCGAGACCGCCGCGGACGCCCGCACGCACTTCGGGATCTTCGCGCCCCAGGTGTGGAAGCTGTTCCCGCGGGGCCAGGCGATCCACCTGAGCTTCTGGGACTACAACGACGTGGCGCCGGGGTACTTCGCGGCGGCGGAGATCGCCGCGCGCGAGCAGAAGGTCGGCGTGATCATCATCGAGGTGGCGCGGCCAGACTTCAAGGTGGCGGACCGCACGAAGTTCGCGGATACCGACCTCCGCGCCGCGGCGAAGGGCCTGTACGTGATCCGCGACTTCGCGCCGGGCCGGCCGCGCCACGGCTACGTGGTGGCACAGGGCTCGAGCGCGACGTTCAACCTGGTCAGCGTCCTGCCGAAGCTCGAGCAGGCGGGGATCAACGTCAAGGTGGTCGCCGCGATCAGCGAGGAGCTGTTCGACCGGCAGCCGGCCGCGTACCAGCGGGCGGTCCTGCCGCCCGAGGCGAAGCAGGACCTCATGTTCGTCATGTCCGGCACGCGCCGCATGTGGCCGCTCCGCAACGTCGGCCCGCTCGCGGACGACTACTCGCTGACGGCCGACTGGGACAATCAGTGGCTGACGGGCGGGCTCGAGGCGGACGTCATCGCCGAGGCGCACCTCGACTCCGAGTCGATCCTCGCGGGCGTCACGCGATTCGCGCAGGATCGGCCGAAGCGCCTCGAGGAGCAGCGCCGCCTGCTGAAGTCGCTGGAGTAGATCGAGCCCCGGATCCCGGGAATCGCGGGCGCCAGCGCCGGCTGCGCCCGAGGCCCGCGTAGCCGATACGGGGCGGCGATGCTCGACCCACCCGGCAAGCGGTGGGCGAGCTCGCGCGGGTCAATCGTCGAGGTCGGCCGCGGGCGTCGCCATCCGCGCGACCCCCGGCCACACCCCGATCTCACCAGCGCCGACCCCGAACCCACTTGTGGCCCATCGGCGGGTGTCCTATGGTGCCGGGGGGCTGACGGGTGAGGTCTCTTCGCGCGAATTCGCTGAAGGATGCGCTCGTCGGCGCGAAGTTCTTGGCCCGCCTTCCGGCCTTCCTGCGGAACCCGGTCGGCCTGGACGAGGCTCGCGCGATCCTTCGCCGGCGTCTCTCGCACCGGGAGACGAGCTTCCTCACCCTGGTCCGCCGGGTCGTCTACACCGATGCCGAGAACCCATACCGCCGGCTCCTGGATCTCGCGGGCTGCGAGTACGGCGATCTGGAGCGGCTCGTCGGCGGAGACGGCGTGGAGGGAGCCCTCCGGGCCCTGCTCCGGCGGGGCGTCTATCTCGCCGTGGACGAGTTCAAGGGCCGGCGACCCGCGGTGCGCGGGAGCGCCACGGTCCTGGTGGATCCGGATCGCCTCCGGAATCCGTTCGCGGTCTCGCACGTGCCGGTCCAGAGCGGCGGGAGCCGGGGATTACCCACCGTGGCGCTGCTCGATCTTGCGTCCGTCCGCGACCATGCCGTCAACCAGCGACTGATCTTCGACGCGCGGGGCTGGACGGAGTGCCGGCACGCCGTCTGGGCCGTTCCCGGGGGCACGCCCATGCGGGTCCTGCTCCGGTTCGCGGCCGCCGGGGCGGTGCCGGATCGCTGGTTCTCGCCCGTCGATCCCGATTCGCCGGATCTCCACGCGCGCTATCGCTGGAGCGCCCGCATCATGCGGTGGGGCGGCCTGATGGCGGGCGTGCCCCTGCCGCGGCTCGAGCACGTCCCCGTCGACGAGGCGCTGCGGGTCGCCGGCTGGATGCACGAGGTGCTCCGGAGCGGGGGCACGCCCCACATCTTCATGGCCCCCAGTCCGGCGGCGCGGCTCGCGCAGGCGGCGCTCGACACGGGCGTCGACATCCGGGGCGCGCGCGTCACGCTGTCGGGCGAGCCGATCACCGAGACGCGTCTCGATGCGATCCGCATGGCCGGCGCCGCGGTCGCCGCGAGCTACGGGGCGACGGAGCTGGGGGGCCCTCTCGGCGCCGGGTGCCTGGCCCCCGAGGCGCCCGACGACGTGCACGTGCTCCACGACACCCATGCCCTGATCCAGGCCGGGGCCGACGGAGCCGCCGGACTGCCGCCCCGGGCGCTGCTGGTCTCCTCGCTGCTCTCGAGCGCCCCCTTCGTGCTCCTGAACGTGTCGCTGGGTGATCAGGCGAGCGTGACAGGGCGCACGTGCGGCTGCGCGCTCGAGGCCCTTGGCTGGACGGCCCATCTCGCGCGCATCCGTAGCTTCGAGAAGCTGACGGCCGGTGGCATCGCGTTCCTGGATACGGACGTGGTCCGCGTGCTCGAGGAGGTCTTGCCGTCGCGCTTCGGCGGGGGCCCGAGCGACTACCAGCTGGTCGAGGAAGAAGGGGAGGGCGGCCGGCCGTGCTTGCGACTCCTCATTCATCCCGCGGTCGGATCGCTCGACCCCGGCGAGGTGGCCGAGGCGTTTCTCCGGGCCGCTGGCCCTGGCTCGGGTATCGAGCGTCTCACCGGTCTGCTGTGGCAGTCCGGCCATTTCCTCCAGGTCGAGCGCCGGCCACCCGTGGCGATGGCGTCCGGGAAGGTCCTCCATCTCCACGTGGGCTCGCGCCGCGCTGACCGGGCGTGACGGGGCCCCCGTCTCCCGTCTAGGACGCGGGCAGCTCCTCGCCCCACTGCTCCATCGCGGGGCGAAGCGGGGTGAACTCCCGGACCCGGCCGGCCACGCCGCCGAGGATGTCGTCGATCGTCGCTCGCTCCGCCGGGCTGAGCCGGAGCTCGGCGCCGGCGTCGTTCGCGTCCACCTCGGCCGGCGTGCGGGCGCCCACCAGGGCGGTGCTGACCGCGGGATTGCCCAGCACCCAGGCGAGCGCGATCTGGGAAAGCGGCACCCCGAGCGGCCGGGCGACCTCGCGGCGCAGGCGCTCCGCCACCGCGACGTTCGCCTTGAAGTTGTCACCGCGGAAGATTGGCTGACCGAAGGCGATCCCCCCGGCCCGCCAGTCGCGTCCCGGCTCGAAGGCGGTGGCCGCGGTGAACGCGCCGGCGAGGAGACCGTGGCCGAGGGAGCCGTAGCCCATCACCCCGATGCCCTGCTCGACGCAGTACGGGAACGTCTCGGTCTCCTGCCGTCGGTCGAGCAGGTGGTAGCCGACCTGCGACACGTCGACGCGGCGGGTGCCCATGCACTCGGCGAGCATGGCGCCGGTGAAGTTGGACACGCCGACGAAGCGGGCGCGGCCCGAAGCGACCACCTCGTCCAGCGCGCGCATGGTCGCCTCGAACGGAGTCGCAGCGTCCGGCCAGTGGACCAGCAGCACGTCCACCCAGTCGGTGCGGAGTCGCTTCAGGCTGGCGTCGATCTCGCGGAGGATGTTGGCCCGGCTCGAGTCGCGGACCGGCCCGACCTGGCCGGGCGGGGGCACCCTGATGCCGCACTTGGTGACGAGGATGACGTCCTTGCGGGAGCTCTCCAGCGCGCGGGCGACCACTTCCTCGGAATGGCCCGCGCCGTAGGCCGGCGCGGTGTCCACGCAGTTCACCCCGCGGTCGAGCGCGCGATGGATCGCCTTGACCGCCTCGCCGTCCTCGATCGCGCCGTAGCGGTCGCCGGCCATCGGCCAGCATCCGAAGCCCACCACCGATACCTGCAAGCCGGTCCGGCCGAACGGACGGTAGCGCATGGCTCTCCTCCCGGAGGTGACGCGACGCCGCGATCGGCGAGCTGCCCGGCAGCTCGCCGTCACGGAGCATACCCCGCGCGCGGGGCCCGCGGTAGCGCGGGCGCGTCGCCGGAGCCTCACGTCCGGCGTCGACGTCCGATGCGGGTAGAATGAACAGAGATCGTGAGATCGCGGTCGTGACCGACGAGCGAGCGCCCGGCCTGATGCCCGTCATCGACGACAGGAGGCAGTGTGAGCCAGCCCGTGAAGCTGCAGATCTTCTCCGACTACGTCTGACCCTGGTGCTACCTCAGCACCGTGCGTGTTGAGCGGCTTCGGCAGGAGCACGGCGTCGAGATCGAGTGGATCCACTTCCCCCTCCATCCGGACACGCCCGCGGAGGGGCGGGCCCTGGCCGATCTCTTCGCGGGGCGCAGCTACGACCTCCGGGCGATGTACGAGCAGATGAAGGCGCGCATGACGGCCGAGGGGCTGCCCTACGGCGAGCGCACCATGACCTACAACAGCCGCCTCGCCCAGGAGCTCGGCAAGTGGGCGGACACGCAGCCCGGCGGCGATGCCATCCACGATGCCCTGTTCCGCGCCTACTTCGTCGACGCCCGGGACATCTCGCAGCCCGCGGTCCTCCTGGACGTCGTGGAGAAGATCGGTCTGTCCGTCGACGCCGCCCGCGAGGTGCTGGAGCGCCGGACGTTCAAGGACGCCGTCGACGCGGACTGGGAGCTGTCGCGCCGGTACGGGATCACCGGCGTGCCGACGTTCGTCGCCGGCCGCTACGGCGTCGTCGGCGCGCAGCCGTACGCGGCGCTGGAGGCGCTGGTGCGCCGGGCCGCCGCTGCCGGAGACGCCGCCGGCTAGGCCGCGACCCGTCGGCGCTCGAATCTCGCCGAGCGGTGGCCGGCCGTCGCTCTCCGTTGCCCTGGACCGTGCGAGCCTCGCCGATCACCCGCCGCTCGGTCATCTGGAACTCGCGGTTCCGATGCGCCCGGTGATACGCTCGACTGTGTGAGCATGCCGGACGACGGACTCGTCCTCGACGACGTCGATCCCGCCACCGTCCGCCGCATCCACCTGGTCGGCGTCGCCGGGACTGGAATGGGCGCCTTCGCCGGCATGCTGAAGGCGGCCGGCCACGAGGTCAGCGGGAGCGACCAGAACGTCTACCCGCCGATGAGCGACATGCTCCGCGCGTGGGGCGTCCCGGTGCTCACCCCCTACGCGCCGTCGAATCTCGACACCGTCAAGCCCGACCTCGTCGTGATCGGGAACGTGATCCGCCGGGTCAACCCGGAGGCGACCGAGGTGCGCGCGCGCCGCCTGCCGCAGATGAGCTTCCCCGCGGCGCTGGGCGCGTTCTTCCTCGAGAGCCGGCACTCGGTGGTGGTCGCGGGGACCCACGGCAAGACCACCACGACGGCGCTTCTCGGGCACGTGCTGACCGCCGCCGGGCGCGACCCGTCGTTTCTCGTGGGCGGGGTCGCGCGGAACTACGACGCGAACTTCCGGCTGGGGGCGGGGCCGCACTTCGTGGTCGAAGGGGACGAGTACGACACCGCCTACTTCGACAAGGGGCCGAAGTTCCTCCACTACCGCCCGCGGACCGCCATCCTCACCAGCATCGAGTTCGACCACGCGGACATCTTCCGCGACCTGCCGCACTACGAGGCGGCCTTCGAGCGGTTCGTGCGGCTCCTGCCGCCGGACGGATGTCTCGCGGTCGGCGCCGCGTACGCGAACGCGCTCCGGATCGCCCGGACATCGCCGGCGCGCGTCGCCACCTATGGCCTGGGCGCGGCTCCCGACGGGCCCGGCGCTCCGGCCGGACTCGACTACGCCGTCCGCGACGTCATTCACGGCCCGGAGGGCGCGCGCTTCACCGTGCTGGAGCGCGGCCGCGCGCTCGGCGTCGCGATCCTGCCGGGGGGCGGCGCCCAGAACGTCGAGAACGCCCTCGGCGTCGTGGCCGCGGCCCGCGCCCTCGGGCTCGAGTTCGCGGAGGTCACCCCGGGTCTGGCGACGTTCGCCGGCGTGCGCCGCCGCCAGGAGGTCAGGGGAGAGGCGCGCGGGGTCACGGTCGTGGACGACTTCGCGCACCACCCGACGGCGGTCCGGGCGACGATCGCGGCGATCCAGGCGCGCTTTCCGGGTCGCCGCCTGTGGGCCGCGTTCGAGCCCCGGTCGAACACGAGCCGGCGCCGCATCCACCAGGCGGAGTACGTGGACGCGCTGGCCGGCGCGCCCTGCGTGGTGCTCAAGGTGCCGGAGCCCCACGACATGGTGCCCGCGGATCAGCGGCTCGACGCCGACCGGGTCGTGGCCGACCTCCGGGCCCGCGGCGTCGACGCCCACGCCGACGCCGACGTCGACCGGCTCGTGCGGATCGTGGCCGAGGGCGCGCGGCCCGGCGACGTCGTGCTCGCGATGAGCAACGGCGCCTTCGGCGGCTTCATCGATCGCCTTCTCGCCGCGCTCCGGTAGTCCCGCGCGGGACGACTCGCGCGCGGTTCAGCGCCCGGAAGACCGCCGCGGTCGGTCTCGCCGCCTGAAGGGGCCTGACTGCGGGCCCGGGACGAGAGCGGGCCGCGTCAGCGCGTCTGCCGGACGAAGTACTCGTCGGCGCTGACGGGCAGGGGAGCGCGCGTGAAGTCGGCCTGGCCCGCCAGGTACATGTCGTCGACGCTGCCGGGGCCGCCGCTCCCGGACGCGGCCAGGCCCGCCCACGTGATGTGCGCGGCGCGGGGCGACTGGTCGCCGTGACTGATCCCGATGACCTGCGCGTTGCTCGTGGTTCCCGTGGCGTAGAAGAACTGCGTCGCGTGGAGCTCGATGACACGTCCGCGGTTGGGAGTCATGTAGAGCTTGCCGACCATGAACCAGGTCTCCTGGCTCGTCGTGCCGTTCCGATGGTCCCTCACGGTCACCGTGGCCAGGTGTCCGACGACGAGGACCCAGTTCCGGGCGAGGTCGGCGCTGCGATACAGCCACTCGGCGTCCGCTTGCTGCTGGGTCGTGACGTTGGCGAAGCCATAGTAGACACGCGACACCGGGCAGCCGATCACGCCGGGCGGCTTCAGGCAGAGCAAGGCCTGCGGCGGCAACGGCTCGACGTACAGGGCAGTGCCGTCCTTGTAGGGGACGGCGACGACGTCGTTCACCGGCGGCGGACTCGCCGTGGCGGCAATGGCGCGCAGCTCGCGATCGTTGACGGCGTCCGGCGACGTGGAGACGCAGCTCCCGAGCGTGAGCGCGAGGGCGAGCGGGATCAGGATCGGGCGAATGAGCGACATGGAGCCTCCCGTCAGCTGCGGGTCGGCGCCACGTCGGTCGGCCGGCCGGTCACCTCGTAGCGGCGGAGCGCGGACTCGTCGAGGACGATCCCGTGTCCCGGCCGGACCGGCGGCGCCATCTCCCCGCGCTCCACCCGGATCGGCTCGGCGAGGAGCCCGAGGTCGGTCAGCGACCCGCCCTGGAGGTCTTCCAGGATCAGCCCGTTCGGCACCGCGCAGAGCGCGTGGATCGACAGCTCCATCACGAAGTGAGGCGCGACCGGGAGGTTGAAGCTCTCGGCGAGCTTCGCGATCTTCAGCCACTCGGTGAAGCCGCCGACGCGGACGATGTCGGCCTGGACCACGTCGAGCGCGCCCGCCCGCATGAAGTCGGCGAACTCGTAGCGGGTGTACATGGTCTCGCCGGCCGCCAGGGGAATGCCCGCGCCCTCCCGGACGCGGCAGTGGGCGACGCGATCGTCGGCCAGCACCGGCTCCTCCAGCCAGAAGGGTGCGAAGCGCGTCAGCATCTGCGCCCGCCGGACGGCCTCGCCCGCCGTCCACTTCTGGTTGGCGTCGAGCATGACGAGGACCTCGGGGCCGACGAGCCCGCGGACCGCGCCCACGCGCTCGACGTCCTCCTCCGGGTTGTCGCGCCCGATCTTCATCTTGACCGCCCGGTAGCCGCGGTCGAGGAAGCCGCGCATCTGGTCGAGGAGCGGCTCCCCGTCGAGGTGCATGTTGATCCCGCTCCCGTACGCGCGGATCCGGTCGCGCGCGCCGCCGAGCAGACGGTAGAGCGGCACGCCGGCCTGCTGGGCGAGGATGTCCCACAGCGCGACGTCGACCGTGGCGAGCGCGTACCGGGTCAGCCCGCCCGAGCCGAGCGAGTGGAGCTCCCACCAGCACCGGGTCCAGACGCGCTCGATGTCCCGCGGGTCCTGCCCGCGGACGAGGGGCGCGAGGTACGTCTCCACCAGCTCCCGGATCGCCGTCCCGCCGAGTCCGCCGGTGTACGCGAAGCCGGTGCCGCGGAGCCCCGAGTCCGTCGTGACCGTGGTGACGATCCACTCCCAGTGGGCGACCCGCTGGATCGAGTCCTGGATGCGGATCGGCGGCGGAATGCGGTAGAGCCGGGCCGAGAGATCCTTCACGCGCACGCTGGGGCTCCTTGTCGGTCCAGGGGGTCCGGGTCGGGCGATCTCTGCGGGGATATCACGATGGGGAATGCGGTGTCAAAGCACCGCGCGCCGATCGGCACCCCGGCCTCTTGACGTCGCGTCGCGCCGGATGGTCTAGTCCCTGGGAGCTTTCCGTGACTGCACCGCTCACGTTCGTGCAGATGGCCGATCCGCAGTTCGGCCAGTTCGCCCACTACTCCGGCCGCACGCCCGAGGAGCTCGCGCGCTACCGGCGCCACGGCATGAACGTCCGCCCGGCGCCGAGGATCCAGCACTTCCGCGAGGAGACGCATCGCTTCGAGACGGCGGTGGCCATGGCCGGCGCGCTCCGGCCCCGGTTCGTCGTCGTGTGCGGCGACATGGTCAACAGCGCGGGGGACCCGGTCCAGGTCGCGGAGGTGAAACGGATCGCCGCCGCGCTCCCGCCCGGCGTGCCGCTCCGCTACGTTGCGGGCAACCACGACGCGTGCGTCGACAACGAGGTGCCCGACCCGGAAAGCCTGGCCCGGTACCGCGCCGACTTCGGGCCCGATTTCTACGCATTCCGGGAGGGCGCGGCGCACTTCGTCGTCCTGAACGCGAGCCTCCTCCAGCATCCCGAGCGGGCGCGGGAGGACTTCGACCGCCAGATGTCCTGGCTCGAGGGCGCCCTCCGGGACGCGTCCGGCGCCGGCGCCTCCCACATCGTCGCCTTCACGCACCAGCCCCTGTTCATGGCGCACCCCGAGGAGTCGGACGAGGGTTACCCGTGGGCGCCGAGCCCGCCGGGCCGGCCGCCCGGCTACTGGGCCGTGCCGCGAGCCCGGCGCATGCCGGTGATCGAGCTCTTCCGCCGGTACGGCGTCCAGGCGACCTTCTGCGGGCACTGGCATCGGAACCACGAGGCCCGCGACGGCGACATGGTGGAGGTGCTGACGGGCGCCGTGGGATACCCGCTCGGGGACGACCCCTCGGGGATCCGCGTGGTCCGGCTCACCGATGCGGGGATCGAGCACGCGTACCATCCGCTCGCGCTGACCGGCTCGCCGTCCTGATCGACCGCGGGCGGCGCCGAGGTTGCTTCGACCCGGAGGCGGCGCGAGAATGCAAAAAGCTGGGCCGGCGCGCGCGGCGGTCAGTCCGGTGCGAGCCAGCGTGCGCTGCCGTCGCTCGGACGCCCGGGATCTCCGCGGCGGCCACGAGCGAGTGAAGGAGGACCGACGCATGGGCGAGTCGAATGCCGCGATCATCCGCAAGGCCTACCAGGACTTCGCGAAAGGGGACATTCCGGCGGTGTTCGCCGCGTTCGACCCGGCGATGACCTGGCACGTTCCCGGCCACAGCCCGCTCTCCGGCGACTTCCGGGGCCACGATCAGATCGGCGCATTCTTCCAGCGGACGATGGAGCTGTCCGGCGGCGCGTTCAGCATCGACGTCCACCACGTCCTGGCCGACGGCGACGTCGTCGTCGCGCTGACCACCGTGAACGCGCGGCGGCACGGGCAGGCCGCGTCGTTTCCGGAGGTCCATGTCTGGACGCTCGAGAACGGGAAGGCGCGGGAGTTTCGCGAGTATCAGGGGGACGAGCAGCGGGAGGATCGCTTCTGGTCCTCGGACCGGGTGTAGAGTGAGCGTGCCGGGGCGCGACTCCCGGCGCTGAGGAGGCTCCGATGGCGATCTTCTCGTTCAGGAAGAAGGCTGGACTCCCGACCGCCGAGGACGCGTTGCCCGGCCGGGCGGAGCCGATGTCGGTGCCCGATCGCCACTTCGTGACGCGACGGGAGATCCGGCCGCCCTTCCCCGCGGGGCTCGAGCAGGCCGTCTTCGGGCTCGGGTGCTTCTGGGGCGCGGAGCGGATCTTCTGGCAGACCCCCGGCGTGTACACGACCGCCGTCGGGTACGCCGGCGGGGTGACGCCGAATCCGACCTACGAGGAAGTGTGCTCCGGGCTCACCGGCCACACCGAGGTCGTGCTGGTCGTGTTCGATCCGAAGGCGCTGAGCTACGACGCCCTGCTCCGCGTCTTCTGGGAGGGGCACGATCCCACGCAGGGCATGCGGCAGGGCAACGACGTCGGGACGCAGTATCGCTCGGCGATCTACACGTACGGCGAGGCCCAGCAGGCCGCCGCGCTCGCGTCGCGGGACGCGTACCAGCCCGCGCTCGGGCGCGCCGGGTACGGCGCGATCACCACGGAGATCCGTCCGGCCCCGCCCTTCTACTACGCCGAGGGCTATCACCAGCAGTACCTCGCCAAGAATCCCGGCGGCTACTGCGGCATCGGAGGCACCGGCGTGGCGTGTCAGACGGGAGTCGTCGCCGCGCGCTGAGCCGCGGATCCCCGGGGGTCGCGCACGCCCGGGGAGGGTTGACGCCGGACTAACCTGTCGAGGGACGTTTCCCCCGTCTGTCTGCTCGGGGCTGTCCGGGCGGTTCGTGAACATCGGGATGATGTGGGAGAGGCAGAGCAGGTCGGTCACCCTGAAGCTGCGCCGCGTTGTCAGGCTCGTGGCGCTGCTGAACCTTGCCTACTTCGGTGTCGAGTTCGCTGTCGCGCTGGTGATTCGCTCGGTCTCTCTGTTCGCCGACAGCATCGACTTCCTCGAGGACGCCTCGGTCAACATCCTGATCCTGATCGCGCTGGGCTGGAGCGCGCGTCATCGGGCCCGGGTGGGCATGGCGCTGGCCGGCATCTTGCTCGTTCCCGGTCTGGCGACGCTGTGGACGGCCTGGCACCAGCTCGGCGCTCCAGTACCGCCGGCGCCCGTGCCCCTCTCGCTCACTGGCGCAGGGGCTCTCGCCGTCAACCTCTCGTGCGCCATCATGCTGGCTCGCTACCGCCGACATCCCGGCAGCATGATCCGGGCGGCCTTCCTCTCCGCCCGGAACGACGCCGTGGCGAACGTCGCCATCGTCGCCACCGGTGTTATCACGGCCTATCTAAGGTCGGCGTGGCCGGACCTGATCGTGGGACTGGGCATCGCCCTCATGAACGCGGATGCCGCCAGGGCAGTCTACGGCGCGGCGCGCGAGGAGCATCGCGCGGCCGTCCCCTGACACTTCACGAACGACACGGTGTTCGGGGAAGCCCGCCTTGACTTCGCCGGGGCCAGCGGTCCACTGTAAAAAGTGGAGCCTGACGTGGTGAGCCGTCGACGGTTCTCGTATCTCCTTCCGATCCTCATCTTCGTCGCGCTGCGAGCACTTGCCCAGGCCAACCCCACGCCTCCGCCGTGGAGCACGGGGGTTTTCGACGGCCAGGGTTTCGACGACGTGCTGCAGACCGTCCGCATCCCGTACGCGCGATCGGCCGACGTGCATCACGTGTCGGTCGCGGTGCTCGGGCATCCGACGGGAAGCGTCGTGCCGTCGGAGTCGGCGGTCGTCCGTGAGGTCTGGCTCGCCACCGCGCATCCGCGCGCCCCGCCGCCCGCCTGATCCGTCCCCGTTGATCTGATCGCCGGCGCCGCGGTCGCCTGATCGCGGGATGACCGGTCTCCATGAACGAGCCTCGCATCGGCTGCGCGCGGCGACGCGCGCCCGCAGGAGGGTCTCATGCTGAAGAAGCTCGCCATCGTCGCCCTGGTGCTGGCATTCACCGCCATGCCGCTGTGGGCCGAGGAAGTCTCAGGCAAGATCCAGAAGGTGGACGCCACCGAGCGCACCATCGTCCTCGAGGACGGCACCCAGCTCTGGCTGCTCGAGGGCGTGTCGACCGACGCGCTCCAGGAGGGCGCCACCGTCAAGGCGTCCTACGAGGAGCGGGACGGGAAGAAGGTCGTCACGGAGATCGAAGTCTCCCAGTAGGGTCGGGAGGCTGCCGGGCACGCCGCGCCTCGGCGTGCCCGGCGGTTACTGCGGGAGGGGAGCCTCCAGCTCCGAGCCGGCCAGGAACTCCTGGATGGTCCGCGCCGAGATGACGAGGGTCTCGCCCGGCACCGGGATCTCCATCACCTTGTCCGGCGCGTCCCGGGCGGCGATCTGGGCCGTCCGGTAGCCCTCGACGACGCCGAGCAGCTCGCCGGTCTCGGTGTCGAACACCCCCGCGCCGCTCGCGCCGTAGCTCACCGAGGTGTCGACGAGACGCACCGGGCCCTCGGTGGCGTCCGTCTCGACTCCGGTACCGACCTGGCTGACCGTGCCGCTGGTCACGGTCATCTGGCGTCCCCGAGGGAAGGCCACCACCCAGACGTCGTCGCCGAGGTGCGCGGTCTCCCGTCGACGGACCGGGGGCAGCACGAGGCCCGGCACCATCAGCAGCGCCAGGTCGGCCTCGCTGTTCGCGTGCACGACGGTGGCGCGGAACCGGTCTTTGGTCCCGGCGGTGCGAATCTGGATGGTCTCGGGGACCGGGGGCGCGACGAAGTGCCCGGCGGTCAGGATCCAGGTGCACCCGCGCGCCGGGTCCGACGCGAGGACGACGCCCGACGCGGCGCGCCGCCCGCCACCGGGGCGCTCGGCCAGGAGCTGGACGGTCGACGGCAGGACGCCGCGGAGGACCTCGGAGCGAGCCTGGGGCCGGGAGGGCGTCGCGCATCCGGACAGGAGCATCGGCGCGGCGGCCAGCGCGAGCGCCGCCGTCGTCCGGCCCCGATGCCTCATGCGTCTCCCGGTCTGATCATGTGCGCCGGCCAGTCCTCCCCGCGGTCGAGCCGATGCTAGCACTGCTTCGCACCGCCCCCAAGGAGCGCATGCCATGCCTGCGGCGTCGCGCCCTCGCGCCCGATGACGGTCACGGCGAGCCGCCGGCCCGCTGGCGGACGAGCTCGTCGAAGGGCCCGGAGATGCGGATCACCTCGTTGATCGGCCAGGCGCCGAGGTTGATCGTCGATACGAACAGGTCCCCGGCGATGCCGGCGCGGCGCGTCTCGGGAGTGTCGGGGGCGAAGGTGAGCGCCCGCGGCGCATCGCCCTGGGTGTAGGTGATGAACGGCACGCGCTGGCCCTCCACGGTGACCGCGAAGAGCTCGCTGCCCTGCCGATCGGCCACGAACAGCGCGCCACCGGGGCTCACCGCGATCCCCGCGGGGATGGGGCCGCGGAGGAGCAGCGCCGCCGGGCCGTCGCGGGGAATGCGCCAGATCTCGCCGGGCCCGGGCTGCCACGGCGCCTCGGCATTCCCGTCGGCGCCGATCCACAGCGCGTCGCTCGCGTCCATGGCCAGGACGCGCGGCCGCTGGACCACGACGCGGCTCGGATCGAGGACGCGGCCCGCGGCGTCCAGGAGCAGCACGCGGCCCGCCTCGCGGTCCGCGACGTAGAGGCGGCCGGCCGAGTCGACGGCGACGCCCTCGGGCTGGCGGAGGAGCGGCGGCGTCTCCCGGGGCGGCGTGCCGCCCGCGAAGAGCTCGGCGCGCCCGTCCACCACCCGGTAGAGGACGCCGAGGCGCCGGTCCCGATCGAACGTCGTCACGAAGAGCTCGAGGCCCCCGCGGATCGCAGCGGCCTGCGCGTTCCGCAGAGGCGGGCCGTAGAGGTATCGGGGCTCCGTGTCGGGCGTCAGCCGCGCTCCGCCCGGCGGCACGCGGTAGACCGGCGCGAGATCGTCGGTCTCCGTGTTCTGGTAGCGGCCGCCGGTGCGGGCGAGGTAGAGGCTCCCCGCGCGGTCGAAGACGAGCGTCGACGTGGACGGGAAGCCGCGGGACCCGCGCCCGGTCGCGAAGCCCGAGCCCGAGACGTAGACCTCTTTCGCGAAGCCCGGAGGGAGGCGGATCTCGCCGAGGGCCGGACGCGCCAGGAGCGCGAGGGCGAGAAGGGCGAGGAGCGCCACGCGTCGATGACGCCCGGTCCGCCAGCCGGTCACCGCATTCACCCTCGCTGCGACACGGTCTCGTGCCTCGTGATCAAGGTAGACGACGCGTCAAGGCCTCGCAACCTCGGTGCGGCGCCGATGGCGCGCGTTGACGCGTCCTCGTTCTCCTGACACGATGCGGCCCGCGGCGGGCGGCGCGACCATCGGCACGGCCCGCGGGAGGGATCGGATGTCGCTCGAGGGGAAGCGGGCGCTCGTGACGGGCGCGGGATCCCGGGGGATGGGACGGGCGATCGCCGAGGCGCTCGGGACCGCCGGGGCCGACGTCGCCGTCCACTACTACGGCGACGATACCCTGGCGATCGAGCTGGCCGGCCAGCTGCGGGCGGCGGGCCGGCGCGCGGTGGCACTTCCGGCCGACCTCGCCGATCCTGCCGCGGCGCGCGCGCTCGTGCGGCGCGCGATCGACGAGCTCGGCGCGCTCGACGTCCTCGTGTGCTGTGCGGCCGTCCTGTCCCGCGTGCCCTTCCTCGAGCTCACCGACGCCGAGTGGGATCGCGTCCACGCGGTCAACCTGCGCGGCTACTTCGCCGTCGGCCAGGAGGCGGCGCGCCACATGGTCGCGCGCGGGGGCGGCGGCCGGATCATCATGGTGAGCTCGGTGAACCAGGTCACGGTGAACCGCGGGATCGCGCACTACGCGGCGACCAAAGGCGGCGTGATGCAGCTCGCGAAGTCGATGGCGCTCGAGCTGGCGCCGAGCGGCGTCACGGTGAACCTCATCGCGCCCGGGACCATCGAGACCGACCTGAACCGCGCGTTTCTCGCGGAGCCCCGGAACCGGGCAGCCAAGCTCGGCCTGATCCCCATGGACCGGATCGGGCGCCCCGAGGACGTCGCGGGGGCCGCGGTCTATCTCGCCAGCGACGCGGCCGCGTACGTCACCGGGGCCACGATCGTCGTCGACGGGGGCCTGACCCTCGAGTGATCGGGACCCACGTCACGCATCGTCCTTCGATTCGCGATCTCCTGCGGCGGGCGAAGGGCGGATGCAGAGATCACTTCCGCATTGGCCGCCGCCGGCGCGACCACCGTCGCCGACGGAAGGCCTGGCTCGAAGGGGTGTAGCCCGTCTCACCCGGCAGCCAAACGCGTGGCCACCGGGTAGAATGAGGTCCGTCCGAGGGGCACCGGACCGAGCTCGCTCGAGGAGGAGACAGCAGGAGATGGAGCAGGAGACGCGGCTGGTTCACGCCGGCCGGAACCCGGACGGCCACCAGGGCGCCGTCAACCCGCCGCTCTACCGCGCCTCGACGATCCTCTACCCGACGCTCGCCGCGTACGAGAAGCGCAACGAGCGGATCTACACGAGCTACGGGTACGGGATTCACGGCACCCCGACGACGCTGGCCCTCGCCGAGGCGGTGACCGAGCTGTCCGGCGGCGCGCGCACCGTGCTCCTGTCCTCCGGGCTGTCCGCGGTGACGCAGGCGCTGACCGCGTTCCTCCGGAAGGACGACCATCTCCTGATGGCGGACAGCTGCTACGGGCCGACCCGCGTCTTCTGCACCGAGGTCCTCCCGCGCTACGGGGTCGACGTGACGTTCTATGACCCGCTGATCGGCGCCGGCATCGCGAGCCTGATGCGCCCGTCGACGCGGGTCGTGTATCTCGAGTCGCCGGGATCCCAGACCTTCGAGGTCCAGGACGTCCCGGCGATCGCCGCCGTGGCGCGCGCCCGCGGCGCCCTCGCGATGCTCGACAACACCTGGGCGACGCCGCTCCACTTTCGGGCCTTCGAGCACGGGGTCGACGTGGAGATCCAGGCGTTGACGAAGTTCGTCGCGGGCCACTCCGATCTCCTCCTCGGCGCGGTGACGGCGCGGACGGAGGAGCTCTATCGCGTCGCGCGCGACGGGGCGTCGACGTTCGGGGACTGCCCGGCGCCCGATGTCTGCTACGAGGCGCTCCGCGGGCTGCGGACGCTCGCCGTGCGCCTCCGCCACCACGAGGCCTCGGCGCTGCGCGTCGCCGAGTGGCTGGCGCGCCGCCCGGAGGTCGCCCGGGTCCTCCATCCGGGGCTCCCGCAGGACGCGGGCCACGCGCTCTGGAAGCGCGACTTCCGCGGGGCGTCGAGCCTCTTCGGCGTGCTGCTCCGGACGAGCTCGGAGCGCGCGGTGGCGGCGATGGTCGACGGCCTCGGGCTCTTCAAGATCGGCGCGAGCTTCGGCGGCTTCGAGAGCCTGGTGGTCCCGGCGCGACCGGTCCGGACCGCGCGGCCTTGGCGCGAGCCGGGATTCCTCCTGAGACTCCACGTCGGCCTGGAGGCGGTCGATGACCTGATCGCCGATCTCGAGGCCGGTCTGTCCCGGCTGGGTGCGGTGCTCACGAGCGAAGGGGAGACGACAAGATGACGGCGGACGCGGGACACGCGGCGATCGCGCCCGGGAGCGGGGCGACGCCGGGGCGGAGCGAGACGGACCGCGTCGCGACGCGAGACGCGGCCCTCCGGGACCGGGCGCGGCGGGTGATTCCCGGCGGGATGTACGGGCACCAGAACGCGGCGAACTGGCCCGCCGCGTTCCCCCAGTTCCTCGAGCGGGGCCGCGGCAGCCGCATCTGGGACGTCGACGGCCGGGAGTACATCGACTTCGTGTGCAGCTTCGGCCCGATCGTCCTTGGCCACGCCCATCCGGCCGTCGAGGCGGCGGTCGAGCGTCAGCGCGCCCAGGCGGACTGCCAGAACGGGCCCTCCCCGCGGATGGTCGAGCTGGCGGAGCGCCTCGTCGACCTGGTGCCGCACGCCGACTGGGCGATGTTCGCGAAGAACGGCACCGACGCCACCACGCTCGCCGTCTCGATCGCCCGCGCGGCGACGGGGCGCCGCAAGGTGCTGGTCGCGCGCGGCGCGTATCACGGCTCCGCCCCCTGGTGCACGCCCCGGCCCGCCGGGACGACGGCCGAGGACCGGGCGCACCTGATCCCGTTCGTCTACAACGACCTCGCGAGCGTCGAGTCCGCGGCCGATCAGGCGGGCGGCGACCTGGCCGCGATCCTCGTCTCCGCGTTCCGCCACGACGCGCGATTCGATCAGGAGGAGTGCGATCCGGCCTTTGCGCGCGGCGTGCGAGCCGTGTGCGACCGCCGCGGCGCCGCGCTGATCCTCGACGACGTGCGCGCGGGATTCCGGCTCCACCTCGGCGGGAGCTGGGAGCCGCTCGGCGTGCGCCCGGACCTGTCGGCCTACAGCAAGGCGATCGCGAACGGCTACCCGCTGGCGGCGGTCCTCGGCCGGGACTCCCTGCGGGACCCGGCCCAGCAGGTCTTCGTCACGGGATCCTTCTGGTTTGCGGCCGTCCCGATGGCCGCGGCGATCGCGACCCTCGAGGCCCTCGACACCGGGCGGGGGATCGAGCGGATGGCCCGGACCGGCGCGCTCCTCCGCGAGGGGCTCGGGCGGCAAGCCCGCGCTCACGGGCTCCGGGTCAGGCAGACCGGCCCCGTGCAGCTGCCGTTCATGACGTTCGCCGCCGACACGGCGGCGGGGACCTTCGACCGCGCGAACGTCTTCACCGCCGAGGCCGCGCGGCGCGGGGTGTGGCTCCACCCCTGGCACAACTGGTTCATGTCCGCGGCGCACACGGAGGCCGACGTGTCGCAGGCGCTCGAGGCCACGGACGCCGCGTTCGGCGCCGTGTCGGCGCGGTTCGGCCAGGACCTCGGCCGGGCGTGAAGGTCTACGACGGCCTCACCGAGTACGTCGCGTCGGACGCGGAGGCGGAGCGCGTCCAGCGGACGCTCTACCGGACGGACGCCTCGGCACAGGCGGTCGTCCTTCCTGCGTATCGGGCGCGGCTCTCGGCCGCCGACCTCCAGCGCTTCCGGGACCGGGGCTACCTGGCGATGGAGGCCCTCCTCACTCCCGACGAGGTCGCGCGGTGCGCGGCGGCGCTCGACGATCTCTCGCGCCGGCGGCCGGACGGCGTGGGCGTACAGGACGAGCCGTACTACCAGCGGGGCGGCGAGCAACCGGGGATGGCCGGTCCGGAGCTCCGCGTGCGGAAGCTCTGGAAGTTCGCGGGCGTCGATCCGACGCTCGGCGCCGCGGTCGCCGCGCCGCGGCTGATCGCGATCCTGGACCAGCTGATCGGGCCGGGCGCGCGCCTCATCCAGGACATGGCGCTCATGAAGCCGCCCTTTCGCGGGGCCGAGAAGCCGTGGCACCAGGACAACGCGTACTTCGACTGGACGCCGCTCGACGGCGTGCTGGGGGTGTGGATCGCGCTCGACCCGGCCACGGTGGAGAACGGCTGCATGCAGATCGCGCCCGGGTCCCATCGGGAGGGGCCCGCCGCCCACTACCACGTGCGCGACTGCCAGCTGGTCGACCAGACGTCGCGGGCGGCCGGGGCGGAGGTGGTGCCGCTCGGCCCGGGCGGCGCGCTGTTCTTCTCGGCGCTCCTCCACCACGGGACGCCGCCGAACCGGAGCCCGGACCGCCGGCGGGCGCTCCAGTTCCACTACGCCGCCGCGCGCTGCCGGCGGATGACGTTCGCCGAGCACATGACGCACTTCGACCAGGGCGGCGCTTACGTCGGATGCCGGGACTGGGACATGGACGCGGGCGTCTCGAGAGCGCGGCTATCGCCATGACGGCGGGGACCGGGGAGACTCGATGAGCAAGCAGGCGCGGGCGACGGTGCAGGCCGACAACGAGCTGGTGCGGGTGACCGAGTGGCGCTTCGCGCCGGGCGAGGCGACCGGCTGGCACCGCCACGGGTACGACTACGTCGTCGTGCCGATGACCACCGGCCCCCTCCGCATCAAGTCCGCCCAGGGAGAGGTCTCGAACGACATCGTGCCCGGCCAGGCGTACTTCCGGGTGGGCGGCGCGGAGCACGACGTGTCGAATCAGACCACCCACGAGGTGGTCTTCGTCGAGATCGAGCTCAAGTCCCAGCCCCGATGAAGCTCACCGGCATCCCGCGCGCGACGAGCTTCCCGCGGATGACCCGCGTGAAGCAGACGTTCCAGGGCCCGGCGGTGGAGCACGTGCCGGACGCCGTGCGCGCCGCGCTCGGCCGGCTCGCCCTGCCGGTGAAGGCCGGCCAGTCGGTCGCGCTGACCGTCGGGAGCCGCGGCGTCGTCAACATCGACGCGATCGTCCGCGCGACCGTGGACCATCTGAAGGCGCTGGGCGCGCGGCCCTTCATCATTCCCGCGATGGGGAGTCACGGCGGCGGGACGGCGGAGGGGCAGCGGTCGGTCCTGGAGCACTACGGCGTCACCGAGATCACGATGGGCTGCCCGGTCCGCGCGACGATGGACGTCGTCCAGGTCGGCGAGGCGCTCGGCCTCCCGATCTGGCTCGACCGCTACGCGGCGGAGGCCGACTGGATCGGCGTGATCAACCGGGTGAAGCCGCACACCGGGTTCACCGGCGACATCGGCTCCGGCCTGCTCAAGATGATGACGATCGGGACCGGCAAGCACCGGGGCGCCGTGCAGGCTCACCGGGCGAACATCCGGCTCGGCTACGAGCGGATGATCACCGGGCTCGGGGCCGGGATGCTCCGGAGCGGCCGGATCGCCTTCGGCCTCGGCGTCGTCGAGAACGGCTACGACGAGACCGCGCTGATCGAGGCGTTCCTGCCGGACGACCTCGAGGCGGGCGAGCGGACGCTTCTCCGGAAGGCGCGCGCCTGGATGGCGAAGCTTCCCTTCGAGGCGGTGGACCTCCTGATCGTCGACGAGATCGGGAAGGAGATCTCCGGGACCGGCATGGACACCAACGTGATCGGCCGCCACGCGACGTGGTTCGAGCGGCCGTTCACGAGCCCGCGGATCACGTTCATCGTCGTGTGCGACGCGACGGCGAACACCTACGGCAACGTCAACGGCATCGGGCTCGCCGACTTCACGACGCGCCGGCTGGTCGACAAGGCCGACTGGGAGCCGACCTACGTCAACGCGCTCACCGCGTGCTCGCCTGGCGGGCCGAAGCTTCCGGCGGTTCTCGACACGACGCAAGAGGCGGTCGCGGTGGCGCTGTCCTGCCTCGGCCTCGACCGGACGGAGGACGCGCGCGTCGTGCGCATCCAGAACACGCTCCGACTGGCCGAGGTGGAAGTGTCCGAGGCGCTCCTCGCCGAGGCCGCCGGCCGCGACGACCTGGCGGTGCTGGGCGATCCGGCGCCGATGGCGTTCGGCTCCGACGGCACCCTCCCGCCGTTCTGAGGCCGTGAAGGCGGAGGTCGGGCAGCGGGCTCGGCGGAGCAAGACGGTGACCGCTCGGGACGTGGAGCTCTACGCGGAGATCACCGAGGATCGGAACCCGCTCCACTTCGATCCCGACTTCGCCGCCCGCACCCGCTTCGGCCGCCTGGTCGCGCAGGGTGGGATCACGTCGGGAATGCTGAACGCGCTGGTCGCGATGGACCTCCCCGGCCCCGGCACGGTGTTCATGAGCCAATCGCTCCGCTACCTCGCGCCGACCTATCTCGGCGACACGCTGACCGCCGAGATCGAGGTGCTCGCCGTGAAGCCGGACAAGCCGGTCTGCCAGCTCAAGGCCACCGTGACGAACCAGGACGGCGCCGTCGTCCTCGAAGGGGAGTGCTGGACCTACACGCTCCCGCTCAAGTGAGCCGACTCACGATAGGCGGGACGTTCCTGGGCCCTACGGGCATGCCCGTCCTGGACCCCCTGTACCCCATTGACTGAGGAGGGGTTGGGGCCCCATAACCTCCGGCCAAGGGTCTCGGCGATCGGTCCAGCTCGAGTTCCCTGGGAGGAGCCGATTGAGGACCTCGACGACCCTCGACCGGAGGGCGCGTGCGCCGAGCCGCGGCGCTCGGCCCCTGCCTGGTCCCGGGATCACCCTGAGGGCCGCGCATCGCCATCGGGGCGCCGGGAGCCCTGCGAGATGATCCTGGACTGCTCCCCTCCTCGTCGCGCCATCCCCGTCGAGCCGCCCCGGGGGAGGGGGCGAGCATGACCGGCCTGATCGTCATCGCCGGAGTGATCATCCTCGTCGCGCTGCTGATCGGCCGGACGGTGATCGGGTACCGACGAGAGGCGACACGGGCCGCCGCCCGGCGGGACCACGAGGAGCGTCAGAGGGAGGTTCATGCGTGGCTGGTCAAGGATCGGGTTGAGCGGGTTCAGCGGGTGATTCGCGAGGGATGGGGAGAGAGCGACCCCACGGCGACTCGGGTCCTGCGCTGGCTCAAGACTCGGCAAGGGGCGCGATTGCACCTGATATACACGTCGACGGAGGCCGACGTCGAGATCCGCGTCGAGGAGGACTGGATCGTGGGGTCCCCGACGGTCTTTCGCGATCACCGGACGGGCAACCCGGAAGTCTCGTGGACCCTGTCTGGGCCGGCGCGACCGATCGAGCTGCCGGCGCGGACCTATCACGAAGCGGGGGTGGACGAGGATCGCCTGGTCTATCGGCGGGGGTGGGCGTACTGGCGACCGCACGAGTCGTCGGAAGGCCTCACGCCCACGCACACGCGGGACGAGGTCGAGGTCTGGGAGCAGTACACGTTCAGCGATCCTCGTTCGTGATCCGCCGCCTCGCCGACGCGACTCTCGTCGAGATCGCCGAGCGGGCGCCTGCGCCGGTCCCGACGAGTCGAGGGTGATCGTCGGCGTCTGACCCGTTCCGAGTTGCGCTCGCCTTCGGGTGAGTCGATCATGGGGCGGTGGTCGCTCGCTCGATAGCTTCCTCCGTCCGCCGTGACGCGCTGACTCGCCGGCGCTTCCTCGGCGGGCTCGCGGTCGGAACCCTCGCGGCGTCCGGGCTCGCGAGCTGCGCCGCCACCCCAAAGCTCCCGGATCTCGCCGGGCGCGATCCCTTCACGCTCGGCGTGGCCGCGGGCGAGCCGGGCCCGGACGGGTTCGTCCTCTGGACGCGGCTCGCCCCGGAGCCGCTCTGGCCCGATCCCGCCGCACCCGGCGGACTGACGGCGGGCGACGTCGTCCTCCGCTACGAGATCGCCGCGGATGACGGCATGCGGACCATCGTCCAGTCCGGCGACGCCGTCGCCGAGGCGGCGTATGCGCACTCGGTCCACCTCGAGGTGCATGGGCTCCGGCCGGGGCGGCCGTACTGGTATCGCTTCACGGGCGGCGGGGCGCAGAGCCGCGTCGGCCGCGCGTGGACGGCGCCGGCGGCGGGCCAGCCGCTCGGCCAGCTTCGCTTCGGCTTCGTGTCCTGCGCCAACTACGAGCACGGCTACTTCGCTGCCTACCGCCACCTCGCCGACGAGGCGCCGGACCTCGTCCTCTTTCTCGGGGACTACATCTACGAGTACGTCGAGCGGAGCCGGCCGACCGTCCGCCGGCACAGCGACGACGTGGAGGCGACCACGCTGCCGACGTACCGCAACCGGTACGCGCAGTACCGGCTCGATCCCGATCTCCAGCGGCTCCACGCGCAGTCGCCTGCGCTGATCACCTGGGACGACCACGAGGTCCAGGACGACTACGCCGACCGCTGGTCGAAGACGTTCGACGACCCCGAGGACTTCCTCCGGCGGCGCGCCGCCGCGTACCAGGCCTTCTACGAGCACATGCCGCTCCGCCCGGGCCGGTCGCGGCCTCGAGGTCCGGCGCTCCGCCTGTACGACCGCTTCGCGTACGGGGACCTCGTGGAGTTCTCCATGCTGGACGAGCGGCAGTACCGGTCGCGCGAGGCGTGCGCGCGGCCGCCGAACGCCGGCGGGGGCCATGTCGAGTTCGACGCCATGTGCGCCGAGCGGCGGGATCCGAGCCGGTCCATCCTCGGCGCGCCGCAGGAGGCCTGGCTGTTCGACGGGCTGGCGCGCTCGGAGGCGCGGTGGAACATCCTCGCCCAGGGGGTGCTCATGGCCCAGCTCCGGCAGCGAGTCCCGCTGATCGGCATCGTCGGCCACTGGACCGACGCGTGGGACGGGTACCCGGCCAGCCGCGATCGGCTCCTCGCCCACCTGGAGGCGAGCCGCGTGTCGAACCCGGTCGTGCTCAGCGGGGACCTCCACTCCTTCTGGGTCAACGACCTGAAGAAGGACTTCGACGATCCCGGGTCGCCGACCGTGGCCACGGAGTTCGTCGGCACGTCGATCTCCTCCATCGGGCCGTCGTACGCGGAGTTCATGGCGTGGATGCCCGACAATCCCCACGTGCACTTCTTCGACAGCCGGCCGCGCGGGTACGTCTTCGTCGAGCTGACCCCGGGGCGCATGACCACGCACCTCCGGGTCCTGTCGGACGTCCGGGACCCCCGGGCGACGCTCTCGACCCTCCGGAGCTACGTCGTCGAGTCCGGGCGGCCCGGCGCCATACCCGCCTAGCGCCAAACTCCGGGGTCAGGCCTTAACTTTGATATTTCGATTCGTCGGCCGCCAAAGTTAAGGCCTGACCCTCGACTTTGGCTTTTCGGGGGGAGGGGGCGATCGGCATGGCGGGCGGGGCGGCGCGGGCTGGACGCGATGCGCGGGAGCGCCCGCCAGGTCGAGTGCCGTGGCGCCGCCTGATGCTCGCGCTCCTGCTCGCTCAGGCCGGCTGTGCGGGGACGCTGCCGTTCCAGCCGGAGCGCCAGCCGTTCGGCGCGACGATCTCCGCCGACGTCCGGGCGGTCGACGGCCGTCTCGAGGTCGAGATCGCGTCCGACGGGTATCGGGTGGAGTGGGCGGTCCTCGTGGACGACGCGGGCGCGACGCTCGCGCCGGAGGCGCTGATTCCTCTCCCGCCGCCCGGGTCCGGCGGAGGCCTCTCGATCGGGCTCGGCCTCGGGGCGGCGAGCTCGGGCAGCAGCGGCAGCGTCTCGGTCGCGAGCGGCATCGGCGTGCCGGTCGGGTCCGCGCGCGCGTCGGGGAACACGCTGGCGCTGTTCCCGCTCGATCCGCTCCATCCGCCGCCGTGGCGGCTCCGCGTCAAGGTGGTCGGCGTCGAGCCGGTGGACATCGTGCTCGACCCCGCGCGATCGGGCCGACTCGAGCGTCGAGCCGCGCGCCGCCGGCCCGTCGCGGGCCCCGGGCGGCCCGGGTATCCTGGAGCGGCTTCATCCAGCATCGGACCCACAACCACAGGAGGCAGCGTGGACACCGTCGGGCTGATCGGCCTCGGCAACATGGGCAGCGGGATGGCGGGGAACCTCCTCAAGGCGGGCTACCCGCTGGTGGTCCACGACCTCCGGCCCGAGCTCGTGCGGGATTTCGCGGGGCGCGGCGCGCGGGCGGCGGGGTCGGTGGCCGAGGTCGGGCGCCTCGCCGACGTGACGCTCACGTCGGTGCCGGGGCCGGCCGAGGTCGAGGCGGTCGCGACGGGACCGGGCGGGCTCCTCGAGGCGATGCGTCCGGGGTCCGTCTGGATCGACACCAGCACCAGCCGGCCGACGCTGATCCGCCGGCTCGAGCCGCGCTTCCGCGCCAAGGGCATCCACGTGCTCGACGCGCCAGTGAGCGGCGGCAAGACCGGCGCGGCGACGCGGAATCTCGCGGTGATGGTCGGCGGCGAGCGGGCCGTCTACGAGCGCGTCCGGCCGGTGCTCGACGCGATCGGGGACAAGGTCTTCTACGCCGGCGCGATCGGCGCGGGCTCGGTCTGCAAGCTCGTCCACAACATGGTGGGGCACAGCGTGCGCCAGGCGATCGCCGAGGCGCTGACCCTCGGGGTCAAGGCGGGTGTCGACGCCGAGTCGGTGTGGGAGTGCATCCGGCGCGGGGCGCTCGGCCGGATGCACTACCTCCACGAGGGCATGCCGAAGACCGTGTTCCGCGGCGAGTACGACCCGCCGATGTTCGCCCTGAGCCTCGCCCGGAAGGACATCGGGCTCGCCACCGAGCTCGCGCGGGAGTTCGACGTCCCGATGCCGATGACGAACCTCGCCGAGCAGATCGCCATCGAGGGGATGAACCGCGGCTGGGGTGCGCTCGACAACAACGTGGTGTTCCGGCTCCAGGAGGAGGCGGCGGGCGTCGAGGTGCGGGCGCCCCACGTCGATCCGGCCCGCGCCGCCCGGTTCATCACGACGCACCCGGACGCCTGAGCGGCCGGATCGCTGCAGCCGCGGGCGAGTGGGTGCTATCCTGACCCCCACTCGACGGCGCCCGAAAGGAGCGGAAGAACGATGACGGAGCAGGAGGGAATCGGACGGCACCAGCCGGCCAGAGCGGTCCATGCGGACGACCGGCCGTGGGAGCTGCTCCGGTGGCCGGGGCAGTGGAGCAAGATGCTCGTGCATCCCACGTCGGAGCGGCCGACGGATCCGAACGCCGGGCTCGTGCGCTACGAGCCAGGCTCGCATCACCCGTTCCACAAGCACGAGTTCGCGCAGGTCTGGTACATCGTCGAGGGCCAGTTCCGGATCGGCGACCGCACCTACGGGCCGGGCACGATGCTGTTCTACCCGGACCCGCACTACGAGGACCCGCTCCACACGGACACCGGCGGCCTCATGCTCTTCGTACAGTACCAGGGCCCCGAGACGGGGGGCCGCCCGGTCTACGACGGGCGCTTCAACATGACGGCGCGGAAGCGGATCGAGGAGGAGAACGTCGAGGCCTGAGAGCTTCGCCGACTGGCCATGGGCAACACGTTCGGGCAGCTCTTCCGGGTGACGACGTGGGGTGAGTCGCACGGCGCCGCGACCGGCGCCGTCGTCGACGGCTGCCCGCCGCGCCTCGCGCTCTCCGAGGCCGACATCCAGCCGGACCTCGATCGCCGCCGCCCCGGCCAGAGCCTCCTCACGAGCCAGCGGAAGGAGTCGGACACCGTCCGGATCCTGAGCGGCGTGTTCGACGGCGTCACGCTCGGCACCCCGATCGCGCTCGAGATCCAGAACGAGGACATGCGGCCCGGCGACTACCGGGAGATGCAGGAGAAGTACCGTCCGAGCCACGCCGACTACACGTACGACGCGAAGTACGGCGTGCGGGACTGGCGGGGCGGGGGACGGACCAGCGCGCGGGAGACGGCAGCCCGCGTCGCCGCCGGCGCCGTCGCGCGGAAGCTGCTCCAGGTCCGGTGGGGCGTCGAGGTCGTCGCCTGGGTGGGCAGGGTCGCGCGCATCACCGCCGAGTGCGACGTCGAGCGGGTCACGCGGGACGCCGTCGAGCGGACGCCGATCCGCTGTCCCGATCCGGCGGTGGCCGAGCGGATGATCGCCGCCGTCGAGGCCGCCCGCAAGGACGGGAACTCCCTCGGCGGGCTGGTGGTCTGCGCGGCGCGCGGGTGTCCGCCGGGGTGGGGCGAGCCGGTCTTCGACCGCCTGGAGGCCGACCTCGCGAAGGCGATGCTGAGCCTGCCGGCGAGCAAGGGATTCGAGATCGGCTCGGGCTTCGCCGGCACCGAGCTCACCGGGCGCGAGCACAACGACGAGTTCTACATGGAGGGGGACCGCGTCCGCACCCGGACCAACCGCAGCGGCGGCGTCCAGGGCGGCATCTCGAACGGCGAGACCATCTACTTCCGCGTCGCCTTCAAGCCCACCGCGACCATCATGTCGCCGCAGCACACCGTGGACATCCGCCACGAGGACACGGTGCTCCAGGCCCGTGGTCGCCACGACCCCTGCGTGCTCCCGCGCGCCGTGCCCATGGTCGAGGCGATGGCCACGCTCGTCCTCGCCGACCACGCGCTCCGGCAGGAAGCGATCCGCGCCGGGGCGTCGGCTTCCCGGGACTGACGGGGCTCCCCGTGCTCGCGATCCTCGCCCCGCTGAGGGGCATGGGACGGGAACGCCTTGCGTTCCTCTGGCTGATCACCGGCGGGCACGCCGCGATCCACTGGTTCCAGACGATGTTCGCGGTCGTGCTGCCCTCGGTCACCCAGGGGCTCGGTCTCAACGACATCCAGACCGGGTACCTCCAGTCGGCCCGCCAGCTGACCTCGGGGACGATGAACCTCCCGGCCGGGATCGTGGCCGACTCATTCGCGCGGCACCGGGCGGTGATCCTCGCCTCCGCTCTCCTCTTCATGGGGACGGGCTACTTCTGCTTCGGGATCACGGCCGGCGTGGGCGGCGCGGTCCTCGGGGCCGCGCTCGTCGGCCTCGGGACCGCGGTGTGGCATCCGCCGGCCATGGGCGCGCTGTCGGCCCGCTTCCCCGAGCGCCGGGCCACGGCGCTGTCGATCCACGGGATGGGCGCGACGGTGTTCGACACGCTGACGCCGCTCGGCGTCGGCGCGCTCCTCGTCGTCGTCTTCTGGCGCGACTTCCTGCGAGTCCAGCTCCTGGTGGGGATCGTGGCGGCGTTGCTGGTCTGGTTCGGCCTGTCCAAGCAGTTCACCCGCGCCACCCCGCCGCCGTCGGGCCAGAGCCTGGCCGGGGGCGTCCGGGCGCTCCTCACGAACCCTGCGTTCCTGGCGGTGTCGCTGGCCGACGGTCTCATGGCGATGGCCCGCGGGGTCATCCTCACGTTCTTCCCGCTCTACATCCAGATCGGCCTCGGCCGGAACGCGTTCGAGCTCGGTGTCTACGTCGCGCTGCTCCACGGCATGGGCACGGTCTCCCAGCCGGTGCTGGGCGTCCTGGCGGACCGCGTCGGGCGCAAGGCGGTCCTCGTGCCGTCGTTCCTGATCGTTACCGGGCTCTACTTCGTGCTGGGGCGCGTGACCCCGGGCTGGCCCCTCGGGGTCGTGGTGCTCGCCATCGGGATGTTCTTCTACACGCTCGTGAACATCACCGGCGCCGCGATCCTCGACGTGGCCGGCGCGCGCACGCAGTCGTCGGCGACCGGCCTCAGCTCGGTGCTGACCCAGCTCATCGCGCTCCCGTCGCCGATCCTCGCGGGGTGGCTGGTCCAGCACCATGGCTACAGCGCGGCGTTCCACCTCGCCGCCGGCTTCATGGCGGTGGGCGCGCTGGTCATGCTGCCGGTCCGGCTCTACCGCGGCACGGCCACCGCTCGGAGCTGAGCGCGCCGAGTCGACTGTCCGGCCAGTACCGCTCCGCCGGATGCCGTATCACCAGCATCCGGTAGTATGGCGATCGTGATCAAGGTGACGTTCACCTTCGACGAGGCGACCGTCGACCAGCTGCGCCGGACGGCGGCCAGGGTCCGGAAGCCCCAGAGCCGGGTTGTCCGCGAGGCGATCCGCGGTTATGCCGCCAAGGCGGACCGGCTGACCGACGAGGAGCGTCGACGCATGCTGGGCGTGCTCGACCGGGCGATGCGACGGCCCCCGTCTCGGCCGGCGGCGGCGGTCCAGGCCGAGCTGCGCGAGATCCGCGCGGCGCGCCGCCGGTGGGGCGCTTGCCGCGCGCCTGCCGCATCCCGGTGATCCACCTCGACACGTCGGTGCTCGTGGATGCCCTCAGCGGCACTCGCCGCTCCGCGCGGGCGCTGCGCCGCGTGGTCGAGGAGGGCGAGCGCGTGGCCATCTCCGCCCTGGTCCTCTTCGAATGGCTGCGCGGGCCACGGGTCGAGAGCGAGCTCGCCGATCAGGACGCGCTGCTGCCGGCGGAGCACGCCGTGCCGTTCGGCCCTCGCGAGGCTGCGCGCGCGGCCCAGCTCTCCCGGGCCGTGCGCCGCGCCCGTGGTCGCGAGCTCGACCTCGCGGTGGCAGCCTGCGCCCTCGTGCACGGGGCGACCCTGTGGACCCTGAACCCGAAGGACTTCGAGGACATCCCGGGTCTCACCTTGCATCGCGGCCGCCGCCGCGATCGCTGAGACCGGGGCCGCCGCGCCGGGTCAGGGGCCCGGCGACCCCTGGCCGGGCTCGATGTCGAGTCCGCGGGGCGCGGGCGGCCCGCCTTCCGGTCTTGCCGGTGTTCTTTCCGTCCAAAGAGTCCCCGGGTCCCGGAGACCGGGAATCCACCGAGACAGCATCGGCCGGAGCGCCTGCCGCGCCCCCCAGGAGACGTCGAAGTGCTCGGCGCGGCCGAGCTGGAACAACACAGGGAGCGCCGACGGTCCAACGCGCGTGACGGCGTCCCAGTTCTGCGACGCGCCGTCCACGTACGCCTGGAGGAGGATGCGATACCCTGGGCCCAGCTCCCGGCGGCAGTCGACCTCCGCGCGCAGGAGCGCGGCCGCCGCCTCGCGCACGACGCCCGGCCAGCCGTCTCCGAGGGCCCGGATCAGGTCGGCCTTGCTTCCGATCGGATCGAGCGCGCCGAGCGCGGCGATGATCCACTCGCGCGCCCCCCTGTCGGGAGTCGGCAAGGCCCGCCGGAGCATCGTGGCCGCCTCGGCCCGGCCCGATTGCGCGACGCCGGCCAGCGCGACCTGCAGGAGGACCCTCCGCGGGAAGTGGGGCACCGGGGGCGGATCGTCGGGGCCGAGAAGCGCCGAGCGGAAGTGCGCCGCGCGCGCCCGGGCCGACATGGCCGGCACCAGGCGCTGCGCGGGGCCCCGGCCGTGGGGGAACCAGTCCGAGGTGAACGAGCCCGCGGCGACGAGGAGACGGAAGGGACGGCCCAGGAGGTACGCGAGATGGGCGAGCCAGCCCTCCACCGTGACGATCACATCGGCATAGCCGGCGAAGTACTTGACGAGGCGCATGACGCGGTCGTCGGGTGGAAGATCCGGCCGCTCGGTCAGCTGGAGGCGCGTGGCGGCGTCGGGGTCGTCGGGATCGGGCGCGATCGCGATGCGGGCGCGGACCGCCGGCCCGAGATGGACGAGCGCCGCGTCGATGGCCGCGGGGCGCGCCCACTGTCCATGCTGCGGGAGCACGACGACGCGATAGCCTTCCGAGACCAGCCCCTCGAGCTCGGCGGCGAGGAGCGCGTCCTGGCGCAGGAATCCCTTGGTCGGCGCGCTGCCGCCGAAGGGACTGACGAGCGCGACCGGGCCGTCGCCGGCGGGCAGGAGCGCCGACCAGGCGCGCTCGGCGTCGGCCGAGCGGATTCCCGTCAGGAGCGGGAGCGTTCGGGGCGGCTCCTCCGCGGCGCGCTGCGGGAGCCCGAGCTCCGCGAGGAGCCGATGCCCCGGATCGTAGCTGCTCGGGAACGCCGGACGATCGAGGCCCAGGGGACCGGCGATGTCGCGCCCGCCGAGCTCGACGCGCTGGTGGAGGAACTGCGACCGCTTCTCGGCCCGATCGGTCGCGGCGCGCCCCATGTCGCCCTGGACCACGAATGCGGGGGGGCGGGCGCCGCGCAGCTGGGGGCGGAGTGGCGCCCGGCAGTTGAGCATGGCCCACTCGGGCTGGAAGAACTCGATGACGCCCTCGTAGGATTCCCGGAGCGCCGCCTGGACGGCTGCATCGTCCCGGATCGCCACGGTGGTGACGCGCGGGTTGTCGTAGAGGTACGTCCGCTGCGCGACGAGGGTGACGGTGAGCGCAGGATTCGCGTCGAGCAGCGCCTGAAGCAGCGGCACGACCCGGACGAGGTCATCCCCCTGGCCCATGGTCGCGTTCTGGACGGCCAGGAGCCGGAAGGGCCGCTCGGTGAGAATGGCCGCCGCGGTCCGGTGGAACGAGAAGCGCCCGCCGAGCTGCCGCGCCACGATCTCGCGGGACGCGTCCGGCAGACACGGGCGCGCCGCGAGCGCGTAGAGGACGTACTTGTAGCGCGGCAAGCCCTGGAACAGCTCGGCGAGTCGCTCGAGCCGGCCCGGCGTGAACTCCTCCGGCGCCAGGAAGACGAAGCGCTCGATGCCGAGATCGAGGAGCGCGGCCCGATGGGGAGCCAGCGTCGCGG
>CAYXBJ010000078.1:0-102880 GCA_964463175.1 uncultured bacterium | reverse complement strand
CGCCGGGCTCGAGGACGTCGGCTCCCTGTCGGCTGTCGTCGCCGGCAGTGACGTCGTCTTCTCGGTATGCCCGCCGGGTTCCGCGGTCGACGTCGCGCACCTCGTCGCGGCCGAGCGGTTCCGGGGCCTCTACCTCGATGCGAACGCCGTCGCCCCGGACACCGTGCGGCGCGTGGGCGAGATCGTCGGCGCGCGAGGCGCCGAGCTTGTCGACGGCGGCATCATCGGCCCGCCGCCCCGCGAGGCGGGGGCGACGCGACTCTACCTCGCCGGCCCGCGCGCCGGAGACATCGCGACCCTCTGCAAGGGGAGCGCGCTCGAGGCCATCGTGATGCCCGGCGACATCGGCACGGCCTCCGCCCTCAAGATGGCGTACGCCGCGTGGACCAAGGGCTCGAGCGCCCTCCTCATGGCCGTGCGCGCGCTCGCCATCCGGGAAGGCGTCGACGGCACGCTTCGCGCCGAGTGGGAGCGCTCGCAGCCCGGACTCGGAGCGCGCTCGGAGTCCGCCGTCGCCGGCAACGCGAAGAAGGCCTGGCGCTTCGTCGGGGAGATGGAGGAGATCGCCCGGACGTTCGCCGCCGACGGGCTGCCCGCCGGATTCCACGAGGCGTGCGCCGCCATCTACGCGCGCCTCGGTCCCTACAAGGACACGCCGACGCCGCCACCGATGGCCGAGGTCGCCGCGGCCCTCGCCGCGCGGGAGCGCCGTCCCACCTAGCGCGTCACCTCCCGCGTCGCTGGACTCGTCAGGATGAAGTGCGTCGCGCGGGTGAGCCGGTCGATCACCTCGACGCTCGTGAGCACGCCTCCTGCGCAGCCGGGCGAGATGCCGGGGTCGCCGATCGAGATCTCCGCGCGGATCGCCAGGCGCTGGCCCAGGCGCTGATTCGGGTCGCCGATGAAGTCGGCCGTGACGCTCCGGCCACCCCGCAGCTCGAACAGGCCCGGGTCGCCGATCTGGTTGCCCTGGCTGTCGAGGAAGGTCAAGGTCACGGGGCAGGGCAGATCGGGGTCGGGTGGCGCCTGAAGCACCGCGTTGATGCGCGCCGTCTGCGCGCCGTTGACGACCCCGAAGATCGGGAAGTCGTAAATGATGATGGCTTCGGCGAGCCCGGCCAGGGCGAGCATACCGATCACCAGTCCGACGACCGTGAACGACAGGGCGCGAGGATGGCGCGTCATGGTGGCGCTCCTTTCAGTGTCGTGCTCACTGGAGTTGATTGACGGCTCGGAGTGTCGGGATGCGGACAGCCATGGTCGGGCCCGCACCTGGGGTCGGCATGACTCGCGGATGAACGATCCGTCGTGGCGAGGCCCATGATTCTCACCTCTGAGAAATGGGGGAACGCCTCAGCGCACGTCCCCTCCTGCGTACACACGAGAGACCGAGCGCGTCAAGAGCGTTGAGGTGAAACGATCGAGAAGGAATCGGCGCGCCGGGCTCGCGCGCCGCCGGCCGGAGCTAGGTGCCGAAGAGCCGGTCGCCGAAGTCGCCGAGGCCGGGGAGGATGAATTTCCGCGCGTTGAGCTCGCGGTCCACCGCGGCGGTGTAGACCGTGGCGTCGGGGACCGCAACCTTCAGATGGGCGATCCCCTCCGGCGCGGCGACGATCGACAGGAGGCGCACCCGGCGGGCGCCGAGCTCGCTGAGCCCCTCGATGGCCATCGCCGCCGACCCGCCCGTCGCGAGCATCGGATCGAGCAGGAAGACCGACGCATCTCCGAGGTCCTTCGGTACCTTCTCGTAATAGCGCCGCGCGACCGCGGTGACCTCGTCGCGCTCGAGGCCAAAGTAGCCCACCTGGGCCTGCGGGACCAGCTCGAGGAGCGCGTCGAGCATCCCGAGCCCGGCGCGGAGCACGGGGACGGCCACCACCCGCGCCGCGAGCCGCCGCACCGTCGTCGTCTCGAGCGGTGTCTCGACGGTGGTGTCGGCCAGCGGCAGATCGCGCGTGGCCTCCGCCACCAGGAGCAGGCTCACCCGGTGGGCCAGCTGGCGGAACACATCGCACGGCGTGTGGCGGTCGCGCAGCGCGGCGAGCACGTTCTCGACGAGCGGATGGCGGACGACGTGGACGTCCATGGGTTGGATCGGGCCGCGCGACCCGGGCGGATCATACACGACTCGGGCCCATGGCGGAACCGCGGCCCTGTCGTGGCCCGCTTCCGGGTCGTCGTCACGCCCCGGGGCCGATGCGCTCGAGCACTGGCGAGCCGACCGGCGCGGCCGGGCCGTCGCCGACGGTCATCGCCTCGCGGACCGTCGCGGCGGCAACCGTCGCGTCGGTCATGGACCGCGCGTGGACCACCGCGAGCGGCCGGTCGGGGCCGACCGTGTCGCCCGGGCCCGAGAGGTCCGCGAGGCCCACCGTGAGGTCGATGGCGTCCTCGGCGCGCTGGCGGCCGCCGCCCAGGGTGACGACGGCGAGTCCCAGCGTCCGCGTGTCGACTCGCGTGACGATCCCCGACCGCGCGGGCGCAACGACCAGCTGGACGGGCGCGGCCGGAAGGTGGCGGTCCGGACGGTCGAGGAGATCGCTCGGCCCGCCGAGGGCGACGACCATGCGCCCGAACCGCTCGGCAGCGGCGCCCGAGGCGAGCGCGCGCTCGACCGGACGCTCCGCCTCGGCGTGGTCGCGGGCGAGCCCGCCGAGGATCAGCATCTCCCGCGCGAGAGCGCTCGTGACCGCGTGGAGGCGCGCCTCGCGTCGCCGGCCGGCGAGGAAGTCGATCGCCTCGCGTACCTCGAGCGCGTTGCCCACGTCGTGACCCAGCACCTGGTTCATGTCGGTGAGCCATGCGACCGTCCGGAGCCCCGCGTCGGCGGCGACGGTCACCAGGCTCTCGGCCAGCGCCTGAGCGCTCTCGACCGTTCCGGTGAACGCGCCCGAGCCGACCTTGACGTCCATGACCAGGGCGTCGAGGCTGGCCGCCAGCTTCTTCGAGAGGATCGAGGCCGTGATCAGCGGGATGGAATCGACCGTCGCCGTCACGTCGCGGATGGCGTAGAGACGCCGGTCCGCGGGAGCCAGCGCCTCGCTCGGCCCGACGATGGCGCAGCCCGCCTGGCGCACCGCGAGCCGGAAGCGAGCGAGGTCGGGCGTGGTCTCGTAGCCCGGGATGCTGGCGAGCTTGTCGAGCGTCCCGCCGGTGTGCCCGAGACCGCGGCCCGAGATCATCGGCACGAAGCCGCCGCACGCCGCGACCAGCGGGGCGAGGATGAGGCTCACCGTGTCCCCGACGCCGCCGGTCGAGTGCTTGTCGAGGATCGGGCCGTCGAGGCCGGCGCCGGCCCACTCGAGGACCGTGCCTGACCGCGCCATGGCCTGCGTCAGGGCTGCGCACTCTTCCCAGGTCATGCCGCGGAAGTAGACGGCCATCGCGAAGGCGGCGACCTGGCCGTCGCTCATGGTGCCGTCGACGATGCCCGCGACGATTTGCCCGATCTCGTCGGCGCTCAAGACTCCGCCGTCGCGCTTGAGGCGGATCAGCTCCGGAAGGGCGACGGGGGACGCGATGACGAAACCTCGTGCGGGCCGTCAGGCCGGGCGCGGCCCGTCAGGAGGGCGGCGCGCGCCGAGCGTCTGCGGGCCGAACGCGAGCGGCAGGAGCTCGCCCAGCGTGACCGTGCGGCGCACGCCGTCCGGCCCCGCGAGATGAACGAGGACGTCGGGCCGCGCGAACTCGGCGAGCTGCTGGCGGCACCGCCCGCAGGGGGCGCAGAGCTCGGCGCCCTCCGTTGCGACGAGCACCTCCGCGATCTCCCGGTCGCCCGCGGCGACCATCGCGCCGATGGCCGTCGCCTCGGCGCACTGGGTCACCGGGTAGGACGAGTTCTCCACGTTGCAGCCGGCATGGAGGCGGCCCGTCGCTGCCCGGAGACAGGCGCCCACGCGGAAGCGGGAATAGGGCGCGTGGGCGTGGGCCAGGGCCTGACGCGCGAGCTCCAGCATCCGATCGAGTGGTTGCGTCACGTCCCCTCCTCGCCGTCGAGGCCTGCCACTGCGGGGATGTTACTCCGGAACGTCCACCCGTGAGTGACCTCCGGCCGCCCTGAGGCGAAGTGGCGGCGCGGTGCGCAGGAGTCGTCGGCTCCGTGAGCTGCACGGCGATCGCCGCGGTGCCGGTGACAGTCTCGATCGCGGCGGAAGGCGGGCTCTCGGTCCGATCCCGGTCAGCGCTCCTTCACGTAGGGGACGCCGATGGCGCGGGGCGCGACCGCGCGCCCGACGAAGCCCGCCAGGAGCGCGACCGTGAGGACATACGGGATCGCCTGGATGAGCTGAACCGGCACCACGCCGACGACGGGCAGGGGCGTGCCCTGAAGCCGCACCTGGACCGCGTCGGCGAACGCGAACAGGAGACACGCCCCGAGCGTCGGCACCGGCCGCCACTGGCCGAAGATCAGCGCGGCGAGCGCGAGGTAGCCCTTGCCCGCCGACATGTCGCGGATGAACCCCGAGTGGTAGGCGATCGAGAGGTAGACGCCGGACAGGCCGCAGAGCACGCCGCCCACCGCCAGCGCGCGATAGCGGGTCGCGGCGACCGAGATGCCCGCGGTGTCGACGGCGCCCGGGCTGTCGCCGACAGCGCGGAGGCGCAGGCCGAACCGCGTGCGGTAGATCAGCCAGGCGACGACCGGGACGGCGGCCGCCGCCATGTAGACGAGGATGTTCTGGCCGCTCATCACGTCCGCGTAGACAGGGCCGATCACCGGCACGGCGGCGAGGCGCGCGGCGCCCGGCAGGTCGATGGGCCCGAAGCGCGCCGCGCCGTCGACGAGCGGCGTCTGGCCGCCCTGATGGAACCACGCGTAGCCGAGCACCACCGTCAGGCCCGACATGAGGATGTTGAGCGCCATGCCGGACACGACCTGGTTGCCGTGGTAGGTGATGCAGGCGAGGCCGTGCACCATCGCGAGCGCAATCGACGCGGCGATGCCGGCGGCGAGGCCGAGCCACGCCGATCCCGTGACGTATGCCGTCGACGCCGCGGCGAACGCCGCGGCGAGCATCTTCCCCTCGAGCCCGATGTCCACTACGCCCGATCGCTCCGCGAAGAGGCCGCCGAGGGCCGCCAGTACGAGCGGCGCCGCGCCGCGGACCGTCGCGGCGGCGAGGAGCGAGAGGAGAACGGCGGTCTCAGTCATCGGAGCGGGCCGGGCGCGCGGTGCCGACCGCGCGGTGCCGGGTGTCCCGCGCGGGCGTGACGAACAGGAGGTCGCTCGGCCGGCGCAGGACGAGCCGGTGCCAGACCCCGCGCGGGACGAGGCACGCCTGGCCGCCCTCGAGGGCGAAGGTCCGCTCGCCGGCCGGCTCGTCCAGGACGACGTCGAGCCCTCCGGCGAGAAGATAGAGCACCTCGTCGCCGCCCGGGTGCAGCTCCCACTCGTCGGCGTGGAAGTCGGCCGGCGCGTCGGCGTGCTTCGCCCCGATCACGCGATCCCCGGGCTCGGTCACCAATGTCCGGAAGACGTCCGGGGTCCAGACGACGGGGCCGGCGCGGCCCTCCGCGCGGAGGTGCACGAGCGTGGCGAAGGGATCGAACGCCGGCCGGGCGGGGCCGCTCACGAGTGGATGTCGGAGCGAGGGTCCGTCACGACGGCGGTGCCGTAGCAGAGGACCTCCGCGGCGCCGACCATCGGGCCCGTGTCGTAGCGGACACCGACGACGGCGGTGGCGCCCAGCTCGCGGGCATGGTTGACCATGAGCCGGAACGATTCCTCCCGCGCGGCCTCGCACAGCTCGGTGAACACGCCGACCCGGCCGCCGAAGATGGTCTCCAGGCTGCCGATGATGGTCATCGGGAGCGCGCGTGTCCGGACCGTGATCCCGCGCACCAGCCCGAGGCACTTCACGATCCGCATCCCCGGCAGCTCGAACGTCGTGCTCGTGAGCATCGTCCCTCCGCGTGGGCGCCTCGCGGCGCCGTCTCAGCTATCCTCGGCTCGCACCAGTCGGCGGAACAGGCCCTCGATGGGCCCGCGCAGCGCGTACTCCAGCGCGCCGCACACGAGAATGATTAGCCCCTGGATCACCACGACCATGTCGCGGGTGAGCCGCGGCATGTCGAACGAGAGCTCCGACCCGCCCTGGTAGAGCGCCCCGAAGAGGATCGAGGCCAGCACGATCCCCACCGGATGGTTCCGCCCCATCAGGGAGACGGCGATGCCGACGTAGCCCGCGCCGCCGACCATGTTCAGCATCAGCCGGTGCTGGACGCCCATGACCTCGTTGAGGCTCATGAGCCCGGCCAGGGCGCCCGACAGGCACATGGTCACGATGACCGTGCGCGCCGGCGCGATTCCCGCGTAGATCGTGGCCGTCTCGCTGTGGCCGAAGGCGCGGAGCTCGTAGCCCCAGCGGGTGTGCCAGAGGTAGAACCAGACGAGCCCGCCGGCCACCAGCGCCAGGACGGCGGCGAGGTTCAGCGGCGATCGCCCGATCTCCCAGCCGAACCAGCGGAAGACCTCGTGGAGCTGGGGCAGCCAGGTATTCGGATCGAACTCGCGCGTCTCCGGCGACTGCTGGCCCGGCTTGATGAGGACGTTCACCAGCAGATGCGTCATCGCCGCCGCCGCGATGAAGTTGAACATGATCGTCGTGATGACGACGTGACTGCCCCGCTTGGCCTGGAGCCAGCCGGGGATGAACGCCCACGCGGCGCCCGAGACGGCCGCCACGACGATCGCGGCGGGGATGACCAGAACGGTCGGCCAGTGGCCCGCGCCGAGACAGAGCAGCGCGACGCCGAGGCCCGCGATGTACGCCTGGCCCTCAGCGCCGATGTTGAAGAGCCCGGCGTGGAAGGCGACGGCGACCGCGAGCCCGGTGAACACGAAGTTGGTCGCGTAGTAGAGCGTGTAGCCGATGGACTCCGCGTCGCCGAAGGCGCCGGTCGCCAGGACCCGGAGCGCGCGGAGCGGGCTCTCGCCGACCAGGAGCACGACGAGCGCCGAGAGGAGGAGCGCCAGGGCGAGGTTGGCCGCGGGGACGACCGCCACGTCCACCCAGCCGGGGATGCGCCGCGCGTGGCCGGAGGCGGTCATTCGCTCGGCGCGTTGCCGGGCGAGGCCACGGCACCGGAGGGCACGCCGGCCATCAAGAGGCCGATCGCCCGCTCGGTCGCCGTCGCCTGGGGCATCTCGCCCACGATGCGTCCGTCGTGCATCACCAGGATGCGGTCGGCGAGCGCCAGGATCTCGTCGAGCTCGACCGAGACGAGCAGGATCGCCTTCCCGGCGTCGCGGAGAGCCACCAGGCGCCGGTGGATGAACTCGATCGCGCCGATGTCCACCCCGCGCGTGGGCTGCCCGACCAGGAGGAGATCGGGGTTCCGGTCGAGCTCGCGCGCCAGGACGATCTTCTGCTGGTTGCCGCCGGAGAACGCCGATGTCTGAAGGGCTCCGTCGCCGGGCCGGATGTCGTAGTCCGTCGACTGGCGGCGGAAGCCCGCGGCCACAGCGCCGCGCCGGAGCCGGAGGCGCCGGTTGTAGGTGTCCTCGTCGTGATAGCCGAGGATGGCGCTCTCGCGGGCGGAGAAGGGGATGATGAGTCCCATCCGCTGGCGGTCCTCGGGCACGTGGGCCACGCCGAGCTCGCGCATCCGCCTGGGCGAGCCGGACCGGTCGTCGGTGACGTCCTCGCCCCGCCAGAGGATGCGCCCGGAGCTGACCGACCGGACGCCGGCGAGCGCCTCCAGCATCTCCGACTGGCCGTTGCCGGCCACGCCGGCGATGCCCACGATCTCGCCGCGCCGCACCGTGAAGGTCACGCCCTTGACGCGCTCCACGCCGAGAGCGTCCTCGACGTGGAGATCCACCACCTCGAGCACCGCGTCCCCGGGCCGAGCCGGTGTCTTGTCGACGCGCAGGCTCACGCGGCGGCCGACCATGAGCTCGGCGAGCTGCTCGGGCGTGGTCTCCGCCGTGGGGAGGGTCGCGACGACGTGGCCCTGGCGCATCACGGTGACCACGTCGGTGACCTCGCGGATCTCCCGGAGCTTGTGGGTGATGAGGACGACGGTCTTGCCCTCGCCCCGGAGGGCCCGGAGGATCCGGAACAGGTGGTCCGCCTCCTGGGGCGTGAGGACGGCGGTCGGCTCGTCGAGGACGAGGACGTCGGCGCCCCGGTAGAGCGCCTTCAGGATCTCGACGCGCTGGCGCTGGCCGACGCCGAGGTCCTGGACGCGGGCGTCCAGGTCCACCTCGAGGTGGTACTCGCGGCCCAGCCGGAGGAGCTCCGTCCGCGCGCGCGCGAGCCCCGGCTGGAGAAGGAAGCCGCCCTCCACGCCGAGCACGACGTTCTCCAGCACGGTGAACGGCTCCACCAGCATGAAGTGCTGGTGCACCATGCCGATCCCCGCCGCGAGCGCGTCCTGCGGGCTCCGGATCGCCGCGGCGCGGCCGCGCACGAGGATCTCGCCCCGGTCGGGGAGGTGATAGCCGTAGAGGATGCCCATGAGGGTGGACTTGCCGGCGCCGTTCTCGCCGACGATGCCGTGGACGGTGCCGGCGCGAATGACGAGCGAGACGTCCCGGTTGGCGTGAACCTCGCCGAACCACTTGTCGATGCCGCGGAGCTCGATGACCGGCACGGTCTCCGCGGTATCGCTCGCGCGCGGCACCGTCCCGGCTGGTGACCGCGTGTCGCTCATGCGATCAGGTACGGCTGCACTCGCGCCGCGAATGGCGCCGGGCGCTGCCTTCCGCGCCGAGGCCGGGGGTTCCTGCGCCGGGCGGGGGTGGCCGAGGCGCGGGGGGCAAGCCCGGCGACAGGACCCCCGGCACGTGGCGTCAACGGGGGCAACGAGGCGCACACGTGGTCGACGGGCGGTGGCCGGTGGCGCTACTTCGCCATGTAGTCGGTGACCTTGATCTTCCCCGCGATGATGTCGGCGCGCGCCTGCTCGAGCCGCTTCTCCATGTCGGGCGTGATCAGCTTCCGGTTGTACTCGTCGATCGAGTAGCCGACCCCGTTCTCCGCCAGGCCGAGGTTCCGGATGCCGCCTTTCCAGGTGCCGTCCTTCGCCGTCTTGAGCGTCTCGAAGATCGCCACGTCGACCCGCTTGATCATGGAGGTGAGGATCGTCCCCGGATGGATGTGGTTCTGGTTCGAATCGACGCCGATGGCGAGCTTCCCCTTGTCCTTCGCGGCCTGCAGCACGCCGAGGCCGGTCGCGCCCGCCGCCGCGTAGACGACGTCGGCGCCGCGATCGAACTGGCTCCGCGCGAGCTCACCGCCCCGGGTCGGATCGTTCCAGGCGGACGGCGTCGTCCCGGTCATGTTCTGGAAGACCTCGATCTTCGGGTTGACGTACTTCGCGCCCTCCTCGTAGCCGAGGGCGAAGCGGCGGATGAGGGGGATGTCCATCCCGCCCACGAACCCGACCTTGCCGGTCTTGGACGCCATGGCTGCCGCCATGCCGACGAGGAACGAGCCCTCGTGCTCCTTGAACACGATCGACTGGACGTTCGGCAGGTCCACGACCGCGTCGATGATCGCGAACTTGAGGTTCGGGAACTCCTTGGCGACCTTCTCCATCCCGGTGGCCTGGGCGAAGCCGATGCCCACGGTGATGTTGGACCCGCGCCGCGCCATGTTGCGGAGCGCCTGCTCGCGCTGGGCCTCGCTGGTCACCTCGAACTCGCGGTACGCGATCCCGGTCTCCTTCTTGAAGCGCTCGGCTCCGTTGAAGGCCGCCTCGTTGAAGGACTTGTCGAACTTCCCGCCCATGTCGAACACGATGGCGGGGGCGAACTCCTGGGCGGCGACCGGGCCGGCGAGGGCGCCGGACAGCGCCATGAGTGCGAGGACGAGGACGGCCAGGATCGTTCTCCGCGGCTGTGTCATGTCGAGCGCCCCCCGTTGTGGCCCCGTGGTGTCGATGACGCCGGCGCTGCGCGGTCCGGCGTCGGTTCCGGCGCCCCGATGATACTCATCCGCACCCGGTTAGCCTAGCCCGCTCCCGTCTCGCGCCGCGCCCGCGCGCGCACCCTGCGGCCACCTCGCTGGCCCCGACTGCGCGATTCGGCTATGCTCGACCTCCGCGAGCACACGCGATGGCGAAGATCCGGATCTACCTGGCGGGTCCCCTCGGGTTCTCCGAAGCCGGCCGCCACTTCTACAACCGCGTCCTCATCCCCCACGTGGCGCGGCTGGGCGGCGAGGTGCTCGATCCCTGGACCCTCACCGACGCCGGCCGTATCCGGACGGTGCAACGGATGCCCTACGGGCTCGCGAAGCGCGAGGCGTGGCGCAAGCTCAACCTCGAGATGGGCGCGACGAACCGGGCGGCGATCGATGCCGCGGACGCCGTCGTGGCGGTCCTGGACGGAACGGACGTCGACAGCGGCACCGCGGCCGAGATCGGGTACGCCTTCGCGCGCGGCAAGCGCATCGTCGGCTACCGGGGCGACTTCCGTCTGAGCGCCGACAACGAGGGGAGCACGGTCAACCTGCAGGTCGAGTACTTCATCCGGGCGAGCGGGGGCACGATCGTCGAGCGCTACCAGGAGCTGGGGAAGGCGCTCGGGGCCGCCATGCGTCCGCGGCGGCCTGACGCCCGGGGCGCGACGCGCGCGGCGCGTCCGGCCGGCCCGCCCCGCCCCGATCGACGGAGAGTAAGATGACGGAGGGGCGGCCCGGGAAGTCGCCCACACCGGTGCGCACGAGCGTGACAGGAGGATCGGCATGAGCGCGAGGATCGGCATCCGTTACTCGGGAATCTGGCTCGTCATTCTGGTGATGGTGGCCGCGATCGGATGCGCGCCCGCGCCGCCGGCGATGCCGACCGCCGCGGCTGCCCCGGCTGCTCCCGCCGCGAGCCCGACCCCGGCCGCGCCGCCGGCCCCGCCGAGCCCCGGGCCGCCTCCGCACGACATCCTGAACGCAGTCCTCTGGATGCAGCGGTCGGTGGAGTACCGGGCCACGACCACGGGAATCTTCGCCCTGGCCCAGATCCGCCTCGACCAGGCGCTGGCCGACCCGGAGTGGACCGCGGTCATTCCCAGGGAGCTCTCCACGCCTTACCAGTCCCTGCCGCCGGCGGTGATCGTTGACGTCGACGAGACGGTCCTCGACAACTCCGACTATCAAGCGTGGAACGCCGTCAAGGACACGTCCTTCGACCCGAAGACGTGGACCATGTTCGTGAACTCGGTGACGTCGCGCGCGATCCCGGGCGCGGTCGAGTTCTGCCGGTATGCCGCCTCGAGGGGCGTGAAGGTCTTCTACGTGTCGAACCGCAGCGCCGAGGAAGAGCCGGCGACGCGGAAGAACCTCGAGAAGTTTGGGTTCCCGATCGACACGACGATGGACACCGTGCTCACCTCGCGCGAGCGGCCCGACTGGACCTCGGCGAAGGGAACGCGCCGAGCCTTCATCGCGAAGGACTACCGCGTGCTCCTGAACCTCGGCGACAACTTCTCGGACTTCACCGACGACTACCGAGGCAACGAGACCCAGCGCCTGGCGGTGCTCGAGCAGTACCAGGACCGCTGGGGCCACGACTGGATCATGCTGCCGAACCCGACTTACGGCTCGTTCGAGTCCGCCACCTTCAACCACGACTTCAAGAAGTCGGCGGCCGAGCAGCGCAAGGCCAAGCGCGACGCGCTCGAGTTCTGGCCGGGTCCCTGAGGCCTCGTCGGAGTTCGCTCCCGGCGCGAGGCTAGCGGCGCCGGGATACCGGTGACTGCCATGGACCATTCGGGTGGATCGCCACTGGCGGGCGGGACCCCGCTGAAGGGCAGGCTGCCGCTCGTGATGGGCGCGGGCCCGCGTCCGGAACCCGCGCCGCCCGCCGACGCGCCGATTGATCCGGTCTGCGGGATGCGCGTCGTCCCGCAGACGGCGGCGGGCTCGCACGTTCACGCCGGCCGGACCTACTGGTTCTGCTCGACCGGCTGCCTGGAGCGCTTCCGCGCGGATCCGGAGCGATACCTGACGTCCGGCCCTGACGCGCGGGCTCACGCTTCCGCGCCCGCCCTGCCTGGCGGCGCGACCGATGGCTATACCTGTCCGATGGACCCCGAGGTGCGTCAGGACCACGCGGGGGCGTGTCCGAAGTGCGGCATGGCGCTCGAGCCCGTCACCGTGGCGGCGCCGTCCACGCGGACGGAGTGGGTCTGCCCGATGCATCCGGAGGTCGTCCGCGCGGGCCCTGGCGCCTGCCCGATCTGCGGCATGGCCCTCGAGCCGCGGACCGTCACGCTCGCGGAGCAAGCGAACCCCGAGCTCGAGGACATGACGCGACGGCTCTGGGTCGGGCTCGCGCTCGCCGTCCCCGTCGTGGCGATCGCGATGTCGGATCTCCTCCCGGGGCAGCCGCTCCAGCACGCGGCGTCGCCGCGGGTCCTCGCGGGGGTCCAGCTTCTGCTCGCGACACCGGTGGTGCTGTGGGCCGGTGCGCCGTTCTTCGAGCGCGCCTGGGCGTCGCTCGTGAACCGAAGCCCGAACATGTTCACGCTGATCGCCCTCGGCACCGGCACGGCATACGGCTACAGCGTCGCGGCCGCGCTGGCGCCGAGCCTCTTCCCCACAGCGATGCGCGGCCATGGGGGCGAGGTTGGCCTCTACTTCGAGGTGGCGGCGACCATCACGGTGCTCGTCTTGCTGGGACAGGTGCTGGAGCTCCGTGCGCGGAGCCGGACGAGCGGCGCGATCCGCGCGCTGCTCGGGCTCGCGCCGACGACGGCGCGGGTCGTCCGCGAGGACGGGCGCGAAGAGGACGTGCCGCTCGAGCACGTCGCGGTTGGCGATCGGCTCCGCGTGCGGCCCGGCGAGCGGGTCCCGGTCGACGGCTTCGTGCTCGAGGGGTCGAGCGCCGTCGACGAGTCGATGATCACCGGGGAGCCGGTACCCGTCGAGAAGGCGACCGGGGCCCGCGTCACCGGGGGCACGGTCAACGGGGCGGGCGGCTTCGTGATGCGCGCGGACCGCGTCGGCCGGGACACGCTCCTCGCGCGGATCGTCCAGCAGGTCGCCGAGGCCCAGCGGAGTCGCGCGCCGATCCAGGGCCTCGCGGACCGTGTGTCGGCGTACTTCGTCCCGGGCGTCGTGGCGGTGGCGCTGCTGAGCGCGCTCGCTTGGGGCACGATCGGGCCCGAGCCCCGCCTCGCCTACGCCCTGGTCACCGCAGTGGCCGTCCTGATCATCGCGTGCCCGTGCGCGCTCGGGCTCGCGACGCCGATGTCCATCATGGTAGGCACGGGCCGCGGCGCAACCGCCGGCGTCCTCGTCAAGCACGCCGAGGCGCTCGAGGTGATGGAGAAGGTCGACACGCTCGTCCTGGACAAGACCGGCACGCTGACCGAGGGCCGGCCTCGGCTCGTCGCCATCGTGGCGCTGCCGCCGCACGACGAGGGGGAGCTGCTCCGGCTGGCCGCGAGCCTCGAGCGGGGAAGCGAGCATCCGCTGGCCGGGGCGCTCGTGGCCGCGGCGCGGGAGCGGGGCGTGGCGCTCGAGGAGGCCCAGGGCTTCCGGGCCATCCCGGGACAGGGGGTGACCGGTCGTGTCGGCGCGCACCGCGTCGCGCTCGGGAACGCCACGCTGGCGGAGACGCTCGGCGTGGAGGCGCGGGACCTCACCGGGCGCGCCGACGCGCTTCGCCGGGACGGTCAGACGGCGGTGCTCCTCGTCGTGGACGATCGTCCGGCGGGGCTCCTCGCGGTGGCCGACCCGATCAAGCCCTCGACGGTCGCCGCGCTCCGGGCGCTTCGCGAGGACGGCATCCGTCTCGTCATGGTGACCGGCGACAGCCGCGTTACCGCCGAAGCGGTGGCGCGGAGCCTCGGCGTCGAGCAGGTCGAGGCCGAGGTGCTGCCGGAGCAGAAGGTCGCGATCGTGAAGCGGCTCCAGGACGGCGGCCGTATCGTGGCGATGGCCGGCGACGGGATCAACGACGCGCCGGCGCTCGCCCAGGCCGACGTCGGGATCGCGATGGGCACCGGCACCGACGTCGCAATGGAGAGCGCGGACGTCACGCTGGTGAAGGGAGACCTCCGCGGGATCGTGCGGGCCCGGCGGCTCAGCCGCGCGACGATGCGGAACATCCGCCAGAACCTCTTCTTCGCGTTCGTCTACAACGTGCTCGGGGTGCCGCTCGCGGCGGGCATCCTCTATCCGGTGCTGGGGCTCCTCCTGAGCCCGATGGCCGCGAGCGCCGCCATGACCTTCAGCTCCGTCTCGGTGATCGCGAACGCGCTCAGGCTGCGCCAGGCCGAGCTGTAGCGCGGGCCGGCCGCGGTCTCAGCCGACCGGCCCCGTCACCGGACAGCGCGGCGGCTTTCCCTGGAGGACTCGCAGGACGTCCTCGGCAAGGAGGCGCTTCAGGTCGTGCATCGCCTCCTCCGAGTACCAGGCGGCGTGGGGCGTCATGACGACGCGGGGATGGCCGATGAGCGGGTGGTCGGGAGACGCCGGCTCGATCGCGAGCACGTCGAGCCCTGCCCCCGCGATCTGCCGGCGATCCAGAGCCTCGAGGAGGGCATCCTCGTCGACGAGGCCGCCCCGCGCGACGTTGATGAGATAGGCCCCGGGATGGAGGCGCGCCAGCTCGGCGCGCCCGATCAGCCGGTCGGTGGCGGGCACGAGCGGGGCGTGGAGCGAGACGAAGTCCGACTCCGCCAGGAGCTCGGGGAGTGGCCGCCACTCGATCCCCGCCGCGGCGGCCTCCGCCGGCCCGACCTTCGGGTCCGTGCCGAGAACCCGCAGCTCGAGCGCGCGGGCCTTCGCGGCGAGGCGCCGCCCGATCCGGCCGAGCCCGACGACGCCGACCGTGCGGCCCCGGATCCGGCGCAGCGGTCGCGCCGCGGCGCCGTAGTCCCAGGCGCCCGCGCGGAGCGCCGCGCCGAGCGGCGCCAGACCGCGCGCGCACGCCAGCAGGAGACAGAGGGCGTGGTCGGCGACCTCCTCGGTCCCGTAGTCGGGAACGTGGACGACCGCCATCCCTTGCCGGAGCGCCGCGCCCACGTCGGCGTTGTCGACGCCGGCGCCGTAGAGTCCGAGGACCCGGCAGCGGGCGAGTCTCGCGATGAACGCGGCGTCGATGGGGGTGTCCTGGACGAGGAGGGCGTCGCACGTCTCCGCCGCGGCGAGGCGCGCCGCGGGATCGAGGAGGGCACCGTCGATCACGTCGACGCCCTGCGGCTCCAGCACCGCGCGCTCCGGCCCTAGGTCCGGGAAGACGTGGGTGAGAACGAGGGCGCGCGTCACAGCCGGGCGACCGCGTCCAGCGCGCGGTCCATCAGGAAGCCGGCGTAGGCGGTCGTGTCCGGATCGAGCCGCATGCGGGGGTGCCGATGGTGGGAGGCGCGGAGAAGACCGCGTCGAATCAGCAGGTCCTTCTCGAGGTAGTTGTACGACTCCATGCTCTGGAGCGAGTACGCGATCCACGGGTAGATCCGGCCGAAATGCTCGTAGGCCTCGGCGAGCCGGCCGGCGCGCGCGAGATCCCAGATTCGCTGCAGCACGTCGATGAGGGCCAGGCCGGGCATGACGCCGACGATCCCGGCCGGGAGGAGCTCCAGCATGTACTCGCCGCCCCACCCCTCGAGCACGCCCACCGCGTCGCCGCAGCGCGCGCGGATCGCGCGCACCTTCGGACCCATGCGGGGCTCTTCGAGCTTGACGTAGCGGAAGTTCGGGCAGGCCTCGCGGAGGCGCGCACAGAACTCGGCGCCGACGGCGGGCCCGGCGGGATTCCAGTCCTGGACGAGGAGGGGTACGCTCACTGCCCGTCCCACGGTCTGGGCGAACTCCAGGAGATCCTCCTCGCCGTACGCGAAGGTCCGCGGGAGCGCGACGGAGACGACCGAGGCGCCGGCCTTCTCGTTGGCGCGCGCCAGCTCCGCGGCGCGGCGGGCCGAGCCGTGGTTCGACTGGCCCATCACCGGGACACGGCCACGGACGGCGTCGACCGCCACGCGCACCGCCTGGAGCCGCTCCTCGTCGGAGAGCTTGTAGAACTCGCTCCCGTACGCCGGCAGGCACACCGCGCCCACGCCCTGGCGGACCGCGAAGTCGCAGAGGCCGGCGAGCCCCTCGGGGTCGATCGACTCGTCCTCCCGGAAGGGAATGGGGATGATCGGGACCATGCCGCGGATGTCGGTCGCGCTCACGGGCGTCCTCGCTCAGTCGGTCGGAAGGTGAAGGTGGTGAATGTTGGACACGCTCAGGCCACCCGGTAGCGGGCCAGCACGTCCTCGTCGAGCGTGATCCCGAGTCCGGGGCCCTGGGGCACCGCCACCATGCCATCGCCGTCGATCCAGAAGCGCGGATGGGTGAGGTCGTGGGCGAGCGGCGAATCCCACACGCAGAACTCGAGGAGCGGCGTCTCGGGCATCGCCGCCAGGAGGTGCAGCGAGGCTGCCTTGAGGATTCCCGTCTTGAAGGCGTGCGGCACGCAGGGGACGCCGCGCAGCCGGGCCAGCTCCGCGATGCGCCGCGTCTCGGTGAGCCCGCCGGCGTGGGCGATGTCGGGCTGGATGACGTCCACGCGCCCCTCGTCGAGGAGCTGCTCGAACTCCCAGCGCGTCACCGACTGCTCGCCGCACGCGATCCGCGTATCGACGGCGTCGGCCAGTCGCCGGTAGCCGCGGAGGTCGTCGGGCATGAGCGGCTCCTCGATCCAGTAGGGCTCGAAGCGCTCCATCCGCTGCACCTGCCGGATCGCCGTCGCCGCGTCCCAGACGAGCCCGATGTCGAACATGAGGGTCACGCGGTCGCCCACCGCGCGCCGGGCGGCCTCCACGAGCGCGACGTCGGTGTCGAGCGATTGCCCGAAGCCGCCCCAGCCGAGCTTGACGGCGGTGAAGCCGCGGGCGGCCCAGCGCTCCGCCTCCCGCCCGGCCTCCACGGGGGTCATGGGCATCAGCGTGCTCGCGTACGCGCGCACGCGGTCGCGGTGGGCGCCGCCGAGCAGGCGATGCACGGGCTGCCCGAGGGCCTTCCCGCAGAGGTCCCAGAGCGCGATGTCGATCCCGCTGAGCGCGTGGATCCCGACGCCGCGACGGCCGAAGTAGAGCGAGCCGCGGTAGAGCTTCTCCCACAGCCGCACGACGTCGCGGGGATCCTCGCCGAGCAGGAGCTGACGGAGCCCGGAGCAGGTGAGGTGGGACTTCGGCGCGTCGATCGCCGCCTTCACCACCTCGGGCGCGGAGTCGACCTCGCCGATCCCGGTGACGCCCGCGTCGGTGTGGATGCGGACGACCAGCGTGTCCTGCGTACCATCGGAGATGTCCCGCACCGGGTCGTGTCGGCGCAGGACGATCGCTTCCACGTCGGTGATCTTCAGGGGAGCCTCCGCGCGTCCGATGGCGCAATCATGAGACGAGGGCCCGTGGCATGAGACCGGCGCGGACGCTAGCACGCGGTCCCGATGCCGTCAAGGAAGACGAGGCCATGCTAGGATACGCTCCTCTCCGGTGTCGTGCGATCACGTGGTGGCCGACCGCGAAGGAGGTCGACGATGAGCGCTTCTCGGGCACTCAAGACGGTCATGCGGCTCACCGCCGCGACTCTCGTCGCGGCCGGCGCGATGCTCTGGGCCGCATCGGACGCGCGCGCCCAGGCGCTGGTCGTCGGGGCCAACTTCATCGTGAAGAGCCTCGACCCCGCGCGCACCGTCGAGACCACCAGCAACATGGCGAACCATTCCATCTACGACTCCCTCGTCACCTTCGACGGCGAGGATCTGACGACGCCCAAGCCCTCGCTGGCGACCGACTGGACGGTGGCGCCCGACGGCAAGACGTACACCTTCCGGCTTCGCCGCAACGTGCGGTTCGCCGGCGGGAATCCGATGACGTCCGCCGACGTGAAGTGGTCGCTGGACCGCGTGCGCTTCCTCAAGAGCAATCCGGCCTTCTTCCTGAGCTCGGTGGAGGACATCCTCGCCCCCGATCCCTTCACCGTCGTTCTGAAGCTGAAGGCGCCGAATCCCGCCCTGCTCCCGATCCTGTCGAGCTCCAGCCTCGGCGTGGTCGACAGCAAGCTCGTGAGCCAGAAGGGCGGGGACGCGAGCCCGGACGCCAAGGACAAGGACAAGGCCGAGCCGTTCCTCATCGCGCAGTCCGCCGGCACCGGCGCCTACGTCCTCGAGCGCTACGTTCCGGACCAGGAGATCGTGCTGGCCCGCAACCCGAACCACTGGCGCGGCGCGCCGAAGATCGAGCGCGTCGTGATCCGCAACATCACCGAGCCGGCTGCTCAGAAGCTCCAGCTCGAGCGAGGCGACCTCGACATCGCCACCGGGCTCGACCAGGATCAGATGCGGGCGCTGCGGAGCACGGCGGGCGTCGTCGCGAAGGCGAGCCCGGCCGCCACGACCTTCTACATCCTGATGAACGCCGACCCGCAGATCGGCGGGTCCTTCGCCAATCCCAAGGTCCAGCAGGCCGTCCGCTATGCGCTCGACTACGACGGCATCCTCGCCCTGGCGGGGCCCGGCGCCGTCCGGCTGGCCGGCGTCATCCCCGTGGTGTTCCCGGGCGCCGTCGATCCGCGCCAGGGGGCGCGCACCGACCGCGACCGCGCTCGAGCGCTCCTGAAGGAGGCAAGTCTGGGCGACGTCAAGGGCACCATGACGTACGCGGGCGACTCGACCATCTTCGGCGTGCAGATGAATCTCCTCGCCCAGAAGATCCAGGCCGACCTCGCGGCGGTCGGGATCACGCTCGCGCTGAACGGGCTGCCTCGGGCGACCGCGCTTCAGCTCTACCGTGACGGCAAGAACCAGGTGAGCGTGTGGAGCTGGGCGGCCGACTATCCGGACGGCCAGAACTTCCTCGTCTACGCGCCGGGCCGCACGGTCGGGAAACGGGCGGGGTGGATGCCGGAGGCGAGCCCGGAGGCGCGGGAGCTCGCCCAGATCGCCGCCGACGCCGAGTCCGAGCGGGATCCGACGAAGAGCGCCAGTCTCTACCGGAAGCTCGACGAGCGGCTCGCCCAGGTCGGGCCCTACGCGCCCCTGTTCCAGCCCGCGGTGCCCTACGCCTTCCGCTCCAACGTGCAGGGCGTGACCTTCAGCAGCGTGTGGGGCGTCGACTTCTGGACGGTGAGCAAGTAGCGACCGGCAGGGTTCCGAGCTGACGAGCCTCCGGCTCTTCGTCCTGCGCCGGCTCCTGCTCCTGGGGCCGATGCTCGTCGGCATCACGCTCCTGACCTTCGTCCTGTCGCACGCGGTGCCCGCCGACCCGGTGACCGCGAGCCTGGGCGAGCAGGCGGCGGCGGATCCCGCGGTCGTCGCGGCGTTCCGCCACGAGTGGGGGCTCGACCGGTCGCTCCCCGAGCAGTACGGCATCTATCTCTGGAACCTGCTCCACGGCAACTTCGGCGTCTCGATCTCCACCCGCCAGCCGGTCTGGCTGGATCTCCGCCAGACCTTGCCGGCGACGATCGAGCTCGCGGTCGTCGCGATGGGCCTGAGCATCCTCGTCGGGATCCCGCTCGGCGTCCTCTCCGCGGTGAAGCGCGACAGCGTGCTCGACCAGCTGACCCGCGTGGTCTCGCTCGTGGGCACGTCCATGCCCATCTTCTGGCTCGGCCTCGTGGCGCTCGTGATCTTCTATGCCCGTCTCGGCTGGGCGCCGCCGCCGGGGCGGCTGTCGGCCGCGCTCGCGGCCCCGCCGATGGTCACCGGCTTCCTTCTGGTGGACTCCCTGCTCGCCGGGCGTCCGGCGGTGGCCCTCGACGCGCTCCGTCACCTCGTGCTGCCCGCCGTCGTCCTCTCGACCTACAACCTCGGCATCCTGGCGCGGCTGATGCGGGGGAGCACGCTCGACGTCCTCGGTGAGGACTACGTCCGGACCGCGCGGGCCAAGGGTCTCGCGGAAGGGGCGGTGACGCTGCGCCACGCTGCGCGGAACGCGCTCATCCCCGTGGTGACCGTCATCGGGCTCAGCTTCGGGCGCCTCCTGTCGGGGGCCGTCATCATCGAGAGCGTGTTCGCGTGGCCGGGGCTCGGTCTCTACGCCTTCCGCACCGCGACCTCGCTCGACTTCCCGGCGATCATGGGCGTCGGGATCGTCGTCGCGACCGTCTACGTGCTCGCGAACCTGCTGGTCGACGTCGCCTACGCCCTGATCGACCCGCGCATCCAGGTCGGGCAGTGACGTGAGGGCGTCTCCGCTCGCGACGGTTGCGCTGGGCGTGGTGGCCGTCTGGCTCGCGGTGGCCGCGGCGGCGCCGGCCCTCGCGCCCTACGAGCCGCTGCGCCAGGACATCGCGGGGCGCCTCGCGCCGCCGAGCGCGGCGCACTGGCTGGGGACCGACGCGCTGGGGCGCGACATCCTGAGCCGCACGCTTCACGGCGCCCGCATCTCGATCCCGGTCGGGTTGGCGGCGGTCGCGCTCGCCGCGCTGCTCGGGGCGGTGGTCGGCGGGCTCGCCGGCTTCGTCGGGCGCCGGCTCGACGACGTTGCGATGCGCGTCACCGATCTCATGCTCGCGTTCCCGACCGTGATCCTCGCGCTCGTGATCACCGCCGCCCTCGGAGTCGGAATCCGCAACGCGGTCTTCGCGATCATGGTCGCGTGGTGGCCGACGTACGCGCGGCTCGTTCGCGGGCTCGTGCTGGCGGTGCGCGAGCGGGAGTACGTTCAGGTCGCGTACGCGCTCGGGGCTTCGGACGGCCGGGTGCTCTGGCGCTACGTCGCTCCGAACGTGGTCTCCTCGGTGATCGTCCTGGCGACCCTCGACGTCGGGCACGCGATCCTGACGTTCGCGTCGCTCTCCTTCCTCGGTCTCGGCCCGCCGCCCGAGGTGCCGGAGTGGGGCTCGATGATCGCCGCCGGCCGGAACTACCTCGATCAGTGGTGGATCGCGACCTTTCCCGGGCTCGCGATCCTGAGCCTCACGATCGCGTTCAACGTGGTGGGGGACAGCCTGCGGGACTTCCTGGATCCGCGACTGCGAAGGCTGTGACGGGTTGGTGGTTTGTCCGAGCGTTCCACGCGCGGGTGGCCGCTGCGTCCGGGAGGACGCCATGGATGCGTAGGCTGGGCCCGCGATGCGCTCGCTTCGTGGCGCTGATGTGAGCCGAGGCCACGGAAGTACGACGCGACCCGTCGGTGGTGACGACCCTCCGCGACGGGAGCCGTGATGACACCGGCCTCGGCCACTCTGTCCTGTCCGCTGCGCAATCCGCTCTCGAGGATGGCGCCGCTCACGCCCGTTCTTGACCTCGAGCGGGTTGCGTCGCGCCCCTAGAAGACGCCTCTCAACCCAGCCGTCACGGCTCCGAGGTTGTTCGTGTTGCCCGTGGCATAGATCTGCATCCCTTCCCCACCGCCCCACGCGAAACTGATTTCAAAGAAGGTCTGGCCGCCCAGGCGGAACGTCGCGCCCACGCCCGCGCTGTACTTCAGGCCGTCAAACCCGAGATCGCCCGGATGCCGGCCGACCTTGCCAAGCTCACCAAACACCCGTACCCCCAGCGGGTCCACGATCTGCCGCTCGTAGCTGAGCTCGTACGCCACCAGATTGCGGTCACGGAAGCGATAGTTGGCGTAGCTCCGCAGGAGGTTCTCGTCGTGAATGTCGGCACCACCCAATGTCGGCTGGAGATAGAACGGCACGCCATTTTGGCCATACGGCTCGCTGAGAACCAGCCGTCCGACGAAGTGGACCGTGCCGAACTGGAGATCTCGGCCCAACGCGAAGCCCGTGTCCCATCTCGCATCGAGCCGCCCAAACGAGTAGGGCCCCCCCTCGATGGCTTCGTAGAAGCCGTAGCCAACCGTCAGCGACGTGGAAACGCCGTACAGTCTTTCGTAGCTTGGATATCGCAGCGTGGCGGACACACCGGGCAGGATGTAAGTGGTGTGCGCATGCAGCCCCGGCGCGCTCGCTTGGCCGAAGGCGGCGTCGAACGATGCCGAGGGGTCGGGGGCAAACCATAGCCCGTGGAGATTGCCCGAAATAATAATGCCCGGAACGATAGGGACATCGAGATCTGCGGAGACCTCTGTCTCCGTCAGCGCATAGAAGACTCGACTGGACAACGAGGAGTCGTTGCCCAACCCGTAGAACGGCAGGCTCGGGAGATCGAAGTGTTTGGCGCTGAGTGTGAATAGAGGCGACTTGCCTCCCTCGATGAAGCTCGACAGCAGGGCCTGCAGTTGTGCGCCGGCGGCCCAGAAGCCATTCACTGAGTAGCGACCCTCGAGGCTCGTCGTGAGGCGCTCGTACAGCGGCGCCATCTCGTTCCACTCGAGATTCAAGGCCAGGCCCCCGGCCACCCCGCTGTCCGGGACGATGATGCCGGCCGTCGGATGCAAGCCTGGTCCGGTGAAGAGATGCACCACGAGGTTTTCCACACTGGTGGCCTGATCACTCCAGTTCACGAGCTTGCACAGGTCCTGCGAGAGAAGGGAGTACTCCACGGCCAGCGTCCGAATGAGAAGACTCGGACTGGGCTCGACATGCGGGGGCGGGCACTGCGAGGACACCTCAGAAATAGCCGGGAGGTCCTCCGTGTCCTGAGCGTATGCGGAGGGCGGGGTATACGACACCGCCCACGCCGACAACATGAAGATGATGGTCCACTTACGCCACCTCATGGCATCGAGACCCTCATGTATCAGCCCACCTCGGGATGGAGAATTGCCATGGCCTCGGCGATGAAGGCGGACGCATCTCGCTTCGTTGTGATGGCGCTGGGATCGAGCGCGCGTGCGACCCGCGGATGGCTCTGGGTAAGGGCCGCATGAACCTCGTTCACGTGTTCCAGCTGAAAGGACGAAGCGAGACCGACCAGCGTAGGCGACGTGATGATCGAGGCGTAACCCTTGAGTAGTGGCCACTCCATCCGCGGCGCGATATCCGAGAGGAGCGGCAGCATGGTGTTGGCCTTCCTCTCTCGAAGGTACGGGGCGCGATGACCAGGATCGCCAATGAATTGCTGAGTGACGGTGGCAGGTATCGAGGCGTGCTCGAAGAGCGTGTGGTCAACGCCTGGATTGACATACGGAGACACCACGATGGCGCCCACCCGAGGCCCCAGTTGGTCGAAGTCGAATGGCGGCTTGATCGATCGGAACGAGTCCCCATAGGGCAGTCGAGGCGGCCGCACATGGTCGAACAGCCCGCCGTGCTCATCCCATACGATGAGGAAGAGCGTGGAGCGCCACACCTCGTCGTTCGACCGGATGGCCTTGTAGATGCTCCAGATGAAATGGTCCCCGGCCAGGACGTTGTTGTCCGGGTGCTGGTCGGCCGCGAGTGTCCCATCCTGCTGATTGAGATACGGAGGCTCGACGAACGCGAACTGTGGCAGACGGCCGTTGCGGCAGTCGGCGACGAAGTCCCCGTAGAGGCCAAAGTACTTCGACCCCAGGAATGTCATCCCGAAGGTCCCGCTCTGTCGGCTGTAGTAGTAGATCCGGCCCTTTTGTTTCGCGTCCTCCAGCCGGCCGTAAATTCCCTTTCCGTGTCCGAGCCAGATGAGAGTGGAGGCAACCTGGCCGAATGAGGTCCCGAAATGCGCAAATTGACGATTGGGCGGTGTCGATGCGGGCACGGATGAGAACCAGTTGTCGCAGACGAGGTAGTGTTTCGCGAGCGCCGTCAAAGCAGGGAGCTGCTCCGGCCGGAAACCGTGCATGACATTGGCTGGGTCACCGCCTCCTCGCTGGTAGCTCAGGGCAAAGCCTTCCATGGTCGGCAGATCCGGCCGAGGGTCACTCGGGCCGTAGAGCTGGAGCATCACGTCCTCGAACTCGTGCGGCGGATCGATCGGGAATTGTCCCTGATAGACCGCGCCGTCGGTGAGCCCGAGATTCACGCCGTTCTTGTCCCGATTCGCGTATTCGCCTCCATGAAATCCCCGGAGCTCCGGAATGTCACGCATGAGCAGGCCCAGCATGTGATCGAACGATCGGTTCTCGAGCATCAGGACGACGATGTGCTTGATTCGAGGGTCTGGCGCCATGCTGGGGGCTGCCCCCATCACGGATCGCACGCGGATGCTGGTCGCCGTTGCTGCCGCACTGCCGACGACCATCGAAAGCCATGCCCGCCGTTCCCACAGAGTCATAGCGCGACCTCCGCTCAGCTCGGGGCTCAAGCCGGCAGCGCCGAGCGTCACGGCCCTCGATCGGGGCACGAAGCGGAGCCCCGTAAGGCTCGCTCTTGCCGTTCGGCGGAACCGACGTCGCCTGCCACGTAGAGAATCGATTGATGTGGCGATTCGATGCCAGCCGTATGCCAGCCCCAAGCTCGAGGAGTCCGACCGGATTTAGAGGTCTCACGACATCGGCGAGGCTTTCCCGCCAGACGTGGCCCTGACGTATGGTCGGGGCCGGTCTCCTTGCAGTTGGCAGTCGCCGTCGCGTCTGTTAGTGGCGGAGTTGGGGCGTGAGGCAACCCCGTGGAGGGTTTGGAGGCCTGGGACCGGTGGAACTACTAAGGTTCCAACGCTTTCGAACCTTCCTCGACGACGAGCACTGTGGCGCTTCCTGGGACACGCCGCTGGTCGGAGGGGACTTGTCGCGCGAAAGGTTGTCTAATGACCCCGTCAGGCTGACGTCGGTGCGACACTTCGTCGCGGGCGCGCTTGGCCGAGAGCCGCGGAGAGCAAGAGAGAGCCTCTGCTTGACCCTCCCCGGCCGCCTGGTTGTCTGAGCTTAGCTGTCGCCCTTTGGCGGCGAGCAAGCTGGGAATGCGGGATCGACGCGTCGACTCCGGCACTGGCCGGTCGGGAGTGGCCGTTGGGGCGCCGATGGCCGGGCGCTCAGAACCGCCAGCGCGTGGCGGCGTCAGGGAAGCCCTTCTCGTCCATCGCGAAGGCGACCCTGGGGCGAATCGCGTAGATCGGCCCCATGGCGGGATCGAGCTTCCACTTGTACTTCGCGTGGTACGGCCGGGCCAGGCGTGCGATCAGTTGCGGGCTCCGGATCTCGCGGGCGTGGCCTTCCACGATGACGGCCTGATCGGCCTGCTCGTTGCACACGATGCAGCGGCGGTTCCGGGCGAGGTTCCGCGCCTTGCGCGACGCGCGTCCCGTGCTGAAGTAGAAGGCCCCATCGACCCAGATGCCCCACACCGGCATCGCGTGCGGGCGGCCGTCCGGCCGCACGGTGATCAGCCAGTAGTTGTGCGACCGGACGAGCCGCCGCTCCGCCCACGCCCAGGCCAGGAGCCCCTTCCGGCTCCGCGGCAGTCCATAGCCCGACATGCGCGGCCGCGAGGCCCGAGGGATGGCCGCGCGACGGGGGCGAGGCGCGGTCGGCCGGCGAGCGGACCTTCGTCGTCTCATGCACGGGCTCCCGGCCACGGGGCGTGGAAGAGCGTGTACTCGCCGATTGTCCGCTGGCCCGCTGGCCCCACTCCGTACAGCGCGAGCCGAAGCCGCTGGGCCGGGAGGGCGCGGATGTCCTCCCCGCGCTCCACGAGCACCACCGCGCCGCGCTCGCCGTCGACCGGGAGGTCCGCCCGGCGCTCACGCAGGAAATCCGGCGCCTCGAGATAGACCAGATCGACTCGCTCGTCCGCGCGGAAGTCGCCGCGGAGGGTGAGCCCGACCAGGTCGTCGTCCGGGCCGACCGTGCAGTGCGTGTAGCCGCCAGCCTCGACCCGGTGATGCCGGATCCGCACGCCCTCCTGCTCGAGCCGCGCGAGGAGAGCGGGGGTCAGCGCGAGCGGGACCCGTCCGCGGCGCAGCAGCTCCCGGGAGGCCGCGTCGAGCTCGGCGAGCCATTCGAGCCGCTGGCTGCAGTCGGTGCACTGGATCAGGTGCTCGTCGGCCGCGGCCTCGGCGGCCGGTGGCAGCTCGTCGAACCAGTAGTCGACGAGCGCGCTCATGGGCAGCGGGGCAGAGCACGCGGTCACGCGAGCCCCTCCAGGCAGTCGTGGAGGCGGCCCAGCGCCCGGTGGCGAAGGACTCGGATGTTGCCAGGTGACGTGCCGAGCTCGCGGGCGATCTCGTCCGCGCTGCGCTCCAGGTAGAAGGTGAGGGCGACGACCGTGCGGTCCCGGATGGGCAGACCTTCCAGACAAGCCGCGAGCCGGTCGCGGTCGAGCGCCGAGCCGCGAGAGGAGTCCGGCGCCGGCGCGAGGTCGTCGCCGAACTGCGCGAGGATCCGCGCCCGCCGCTGCTCGCCCCGGCGCTGGTTCACGATCGTCATCCGGCACGCGCCGAGCACGAAGGAGGCCAGTCGCTCCGGCTGCTCGATGCGGCCGGTCCGGAGGGCCTCGATCGTGGTCACCAATACCTCCTGGACGAGATCCTGGGCCGCGGCGTGGTCACGCAGGCGACGGAGACCGAAGAGACGGATCCGAGGCGCGAAGCGCCGGGCGACCTCCGTCTCGGCGGCGTCCGCCTCCGTCGAGGGGCCTCGGGCGATCCGGCGGGCCAGCTCCCCGTCGTCGACCGTCGACAGCTCACGCGGCTCTGGCCGCTCCTGCACGTGGCCAACGTTAGCACGCACCGACACAGATGGAGGTGTCGCGACCAAGGGCTTCGTTACGCGCGCCGCGACCAAGGGCTTCGTTACGCGCGCGTGGATACGAGGGCGCCGGGCGCGGGGCCGTGTCCAGGCGGCCGGACCCCTGCGTAACGGGAGGCCTCTCGGCGACACACCCGGGCGGCAGTCAAACCAAGGGAGGAAGAGCGATGGCCACCACGAGCAACGGATCGCGCACGAACGTCCACGAGATCGCGAGCGGCATCTACCGGATCAGCACACCGGTAGACATGGACGGGATCGCGAACGGGTTCACCTTCAACCAGTACCTCGTCGTCGACGACGAGCCCCTGCTGTTCCACACGGGGCCCCGTGGTCTCTTCCCGGATGTTCGGGATGCGGTCGCGACGGTCCTGCCGGTCCCGCGTCTGCGCTGGATCGGCTTCTCTCACGTCGAGGCGGACGAGTGCGGCTCCCTCAACCAGTGGCTGGCGGCCGCGCCCGAGGCGACGCCGCTCTGCGGGCAGGTCGCCGCGATGGTCTCGATGAACGACCTCGCCGACCGCGCGCCGCGGGCGCTGGCCGACGGCGAGTCGCTCTCCCTGGGGACGCGGCGGGTGACGTGGCTCGACACGCCGCATCTCCCTCATGCGTGGGAGTGCGGCTTCCTCCACGAGTCGCACACTCGAACCTTGCTGTGCGGCGACCTCTTCACGCAGGGCGGGAGCGGCCTGCCGGCGCTGACCGAGAGCGACATCCTCGGCCCGAGCGAGGCATTCCGGGGGCCGATGGACTACTACTCGCACACTCCGGACGGGCGGCGGCACCTCGAGCGCCTCGCGAGCCTGGCGCCCACCACGCTCGCCTGCATGCACGGGAGCGCCTGGCGGGGTGACGGCGGCGCGCTGCTGCGAGCGCTGGCCGACGCGATCGAGCGCTGACGGGGACGGCCGCCGCGGCCCCCGCCAGCCGGGCTGCCCGGTGCGGGGCCGGGGACGCGGCGGCCGACCGCGGCGCGGCCCGCGCGCGATCGACGAAGCCCGGCGCGGGCGCGTTTCCCGGGATCGTGCGAGGGCGGAGCTCGAGCGCGAGCCTCACTGGATGACCGTGTCCGCTCGCGCGAGCACCGACGGCGGGATCGTGAGGCCCAGGCTCTTGGCCGTCTTCAGGTTGATCACCAGCTCGAACTTCGAGGGCTGCTCGATCGGAAGCTCCGCGGGCTTCGCGCCCTTGAGCACCCGATCGACGTAGTACGCCAGGCGCCGGTAGGACTCGGCCAGCAGCGGCCCATAGGTGCAGAGCGCCCCGCTCTGCGCGAAGACCGGCCAGCCCGAGATGACCGGGATGCGGAGCTTCATGGCCAGATCGATGATGGGCTGCCGATTCTGTACGGCAAACCCATCGGCGAGCACCGATATCGCCTGGGGCGGGTCGCTCACCATCGCGTTCAGGGCTGCTCTCAGCTCGTCCAGGCTGCGGGTCGGCACGTACTCGACGGTCAATCCCAGGCGTTGCCCCGTCTCCTCCGAGACGCGCTGCTCGAGATGCGCGCCCGGATGCTCGGAGTTGCCGAGGATTGCGACCTTGCGGAGCGTCGGCATGATTTCCCGCAGGAGCTCCAGGCGCTTGGCGTTGAACTCCGCCGCCATCAGCGTCACCCCGGTCATGTTGCCGAGCGGCCGGGCGAGGCTCGTGGCGAACCCCGACGAGACGGGATCCGCGCTGATGATGTACACGATGGGAACGGGCCAGGGGCGACCGCTGATCTCGTAGACCGCGGCGCCCTGGGCGACGAGGAGATCGACAGGCAGGCGCACGAGCTCGTCCGCCAGCGCCGGCACCCGCTCGGGCACATCGTTGGCGTACCGGTATTCGAGCAGGAGAGTGCGCCCTTCCTGGTACCCAAACTCGGCGAGACCGGCGCGAAGCGCGTCGAGGAACGGGGCCAGGCTCGACGGCTGCTGCGCCGTCAGCCATCCCACTCGGGGCACCCTCCTCGCGGCTTGCGCCGCGGCCATCTTCGGCGGCAGGGCAGTGGCAAGGGCCGATGCGAGGAATCGCCGTCGGTTCATGTGGTCGCCTCACGGCGCGTCACGGGAACTCCGCCCGCAGCGCGGGCATCACCTCGCGCGCGAAGAGCGTCATGTTCTTCGTTGCCATCGCGTGCGGCATGCTGCCGACCTGGAAGATCGCCTGGACGATGCCGCACCCGGTCTGCTTCAGGACCTCCCGCATGCGGTCGCGGACGGTGGCCGGGCTCCCCACCACGGCGTACATCCCGTCCTCGACCTCGTTCCACGAGGTGAGGGTGGTGACGAACTTGCGCTTGCCGCCGGTCACCCGCGTCAGCGATTCGACGGAGGTATGGCCGGGCGGGTACATGAGCTCCCGCGGCATGCGGAGGCTCTTCTTCGCGAGGTACCAGAAGTGGGGCTCGAACTCGGCCCGGGCCTGTTCATCGGTGTCCGCGACGTACACGAGCACTGGCCAGCCGAGCTGCCCGGGCGGCACCTCGTAGCCGAGCGTCGACGCCGCGTAGTCGCGCAGGAGCCCGTAGTGCTCCTGCATCACCTGGTACGGCGAGAAGGGGAGCGCGATGAACGGGTACCGGTGCTCCGCGACCCAGCGGATCGTCTCGATGCTCCCGGAGCCGGGGATCCAGATCGGCGGATGCGGCTGCTGCAGCGGGCGCGGCCAGACGTTAACGAAGCGAAAGTCGTAGTGCTTGCCCTCGAAGTGGAAGGGGCCGGGCCGGGTCCACGCCTCCACGATGAGATCGTGGGCCTCGCGGTAGCGCTCCCGGAAGAAGGTGGGGTTGACCTCGTAGGTGTAGGCCTCGACGCCGAGCCCCACCACCATGCCGGCGATGATCCGGCCCCCGCTGATCACGTCGAGCATCGCCAGCTCCTCGGCGACGCGGAGCGGGTGATCGTAGAGCGGGAGCGCGTTGCCGAGGATCAGGATCTTCACTCGCTGCGTCCGCTGGGCAAGGCACGCCGCGACGATGTTGGGCGACGGCATGAGCCCGTACGCGCTCTGGTGATGCTCGTTGACGCCGACGGCGTCGAAACCCAGCGTCTCGGCGAGGGCGAGCTGGTCGAGGTACTCGCCGTAGAGCGCATGGCCGCGGATGGGATCGTAGACGCTGTTGGGCAAGGTGAGCCACGCCGTCTCGTGGCGCTGCTCGAAGTCGGCCGGCAGATGCGGCCACGGCATGAAGTGGAAGCAGACGAAGAACACCTACTGGATGACCTCGGAGATGACCTTGTCGGTCCGCACCAGCCCCGCGGGCGGCGGCGCCGACCGGAGGAGAAGGCGGATCGAGGTCGGGGGCGCCAAGCCTAGGCTCCGTGAAGGAATTCGAGCGCGATCTGGGCGAAGCGCTCGGGTTGCTCGAAGGGCGGGAGGTGCCCGCAGCGGTCGAGGATCTCGAGGCGCGCGCCCGGGATGCCGCGCGCGTAGGCCTCGCCGTAGGCGAGGGGAATGAGCCGATCCTCGCGCCCCCACACGACGAGCGTGGGCGCCGTGATGCGCCAGAGCCGGCTCGTGAGCTTGCGGTACTGCTGGGCGGGATTCCAGAGGAGTCGGGCGGCAGCCTCGCGCCCCCGCAGGACCGTCTCGAGCCGCTCGGGCGGCGGCGCATCCGGCAGGATCGCCCTGGCGACGGGCAGCGTGGGGTCGTGGAACATGAGCTCGCGCACCTGTGGCGGCGGCAGCATGAACGCGTTGCCCATCGGGACGCCGGGCAGCCGCACGCCCGCGGCGTCGACCAGCACGAGCCGGCCGACGCGCGCCGGATGGCGGAGCGCCAGCTCGGCGCCGAGCCAGCCGCCCAGCGACAGACCGACGATGTCCACCCGCTCGAGGCGGAGCGCATCCAGCACGTCGAGCGTGTGGAAGACCAGGTCCTCGATGGTCTCGATCGCGTCGAGGCCCTCGGATGCGCCGAAGCCGGGATGTACGGGCAGGAGCACCCGGCGATGCGCGGCGAGGAGGTCGTGGACCGCCATCCACCAGAACGTGCCGGCGCCGTGGAGATAGAGAAGGGGCCGGCCCGAGCCGCCCTCGAAGACCTGGATGCGGCGCCCGTGGACGGTGAGGGCTCGCTCGGCGCCCGACGACGCGACGGCCGGCTGCATCACGTCGACGCCGTGGAGACGAGACGGACCACCGACGACGTTCTCCTCTCGAGGCTGAGCGTGGCGCTTACCATATCACAGCGCGTGCGATCGGGCCGGCGCTCGTCCCGCGCGAGAGGCCGACGCCACCGCGCCGGCCTGACGCTGGTATGATCGTCTCGTCGGCGGGACACGGCCGGACACTCGCTCGCGAGATGCGATGACCGACGAGCACGCGGCAGACTGAAGGAGATCCACCATGCCGGTTCGAGCTCTGCTCCATTACGCGCTCGAGGTGCCCGATCAGACGGTCGGCGAGACGTTCTACCGGACCTTCGGGCTCGTGGATCGGCCGTCGCGCGACGGTGCGGTCCACCTCCATCCGGGCGGCATCGGGCGGGAGTGCACGCTGCTCTACGGCGGACCGCGGAAGCGGCTACACCATCTCGCCTTCGGCGCGCCCGCGGGCGAGTACGACGCCGTCCGCGACGCGATGCGCCGCGCCGGGGTGCGCGAGGTCGATCCGCCGCCGGGAGCGCCCGACGGTGGATTCTGGCTCCGTGATCCCGACGGCCACTACGTGAACGTCCGGCCGGAGGGGCCGCCGGAGCCCCCGCCGGATCCGCCGCTCGCCGTCAACAGCCCCGGCCACATCCAGCGCGAGGTGCTTCGCGGGAGCCCCGAGCGGAGCGTTCACGCGGCCCCCCGGAAGCTCGGCCACGTCCTCCTGTTCACGCCGGACGTGGACCGGCAGCTCGATTTCTACGGGCGCATCCTCGGACTCAAGCTCTCCGACCGGGTGAAGAGCATCATCGCCTTCATGCGCTGCACGACCGACCACCACAACCTGGCGTTCCTCGCCTCCAAGGGACCGGGCTTCCACCACGCGTCGTTCCAGGTCGGCTCGGTGGACGAGATCGCCATCGGCGCGGGGCACATGCGGGACGCCGGCTGGCAGATGGGCTGGGGACTCGGCCGTCACGTCATCGGGTCCAACTACTTCTATTACACGCGGGACCCCTGGGGGAGCTTCGCCGAGTACTACCACGATCTGGACTACATCCCCGAGCAGTGCGCCTGGCAGCCGCGCGACTTCCCGGAAGCGGATTCGCTGTATGTGTGGGGTCCCCCGGTGCCCCCGGAGTTCGTCGAGAACGCCGAGCTCGCCTGACGCGGGGCGGGCGCTGCCTCGCGACGCCAGGCGCCTGGCGGCTGGCCGGGAGCGCGGAGCCCCGCGTCGTGCTGTCGCGCCGGCGTCAGCCTGACGCGCGCGGAGACTCCACGCTCCCGTCGGGCGCTCTAGTGGGCCGGGCAGGCCTGGATCGGCCAGGGCTTGTCGAACAGGAAGATCCAGTCCTGCAAGAGGCCCCGCTCGACGAGCTTGTACACCTTCACGGGATCGTGCATGACGACGTTTGATCCCGACTGGACGGGCCCCGCGGCAGCGAGCTGACTCCCCGTGCTCGCGAGGTTGTCTCGTCCGGCATTCGCCGCCTGCACCTGCTCGCGGAGCTCGGCGGCCGAGATGCGGACCCCGTTGTCGATGCGGGGATCGGCGATGGCGACCGTGTCGCCATCGACGCACACGCTGGAAATGGCCACGTAGGTCGACCCGAAGGCGACGTACGGAAAGACGGCCTTGATGCCGGGCTTGGCCAGGATCTTGTTCCAGCTCGAGTCCTTGCTGAGGCCGTCGAGGAAGTAGCCCGGGGCCGGGTATTCCTCGACCGCCCAGGCGGATGCTGCGAAGAGGAGCACGAGCGACAGGCAGACCCCGGCGGTCGCCCGACGCGGTGTGGTGTTCTGACGCTGACTGGTCATCGGATCACCCCCTGTCGAGTGAATGAGCAAGTCGCATGCCGCCGATCGCGGCCGTCGGGAGCGTGACATTCGCGGCGGGCAGGAGCGATCTCGGGCAAAGTCGACCTCACCCACGTCTCGAGTGCGTAGCCCGGGCCCTGCCCGGCTTGGAGCGATCCGGTCGCGGCCCGTATACTCCGCGGCATGCCCGAGTTCACGTGGGTCCGGCTCGTCGCGCTGATCGCCTTCGCGGGCACCTACCTCGGACTCGCGCTGGGACGGCTCCCGGGCCTCCGCGTCGACCGGACCGGCGTCGCCATCATCGGCGCGACCGTCATGGTGGTGGCCGGGGTACTGCCCTGGGAGAAGGCGGTCGCCTCGGTCGATGCCCACACGTTGGTGCTGCTCTTCGGCATGATGATCGTCGCGGCGTACCTCCGGCTGTCCGGCTTCTTCCACCTGGTGACGCACTGGGCGGTGCGGCGGGCGCGCGGGCCCGTGGGTCTCCTGGCGATGGTCGCGCTCGCGTCGGGGGTGCTGTCGGCGCTTTTCGTCAACGACGTGATCTGTCTCGTGCTCGCGCCCGTCGTGATGGCCGCGACCCGACAGCTCCGGCTCCCGCCGGTGCCGTACCTCCTGGCGCTCGCGACCGCCGCCAACGTCGGGAGCGTCGCGACGCTGACCGGGAACCCGCAGAACATGCTGATCGGCAGCTTCTCGGGCATCAGCTACCGCGCCTTCCTGGCCCGGGAGGCCCCGGTCGCGGTCGTCGGGCTGGCGTGCGTCATCCTCGTGCTGTGGCTCGTCTACCGGCGACAGCTGCCTCCGGAGCTTCCGCCCGTGAGCCTGGCGGCGAACTTCCCGGTGCACGCCGCGCTCATGACGAAGACGATCGTGGCCGTGTGCGTGATGCTCGTCGCCTTCTTCGCCGGCGTGCCCATCGCGCTGGTCGCGGTGGGTGGCGCCGCGGTGTGTCTTCTCACCAGGCGCGTCAAGCCGGAGAAGGTCTATCGGGAGATCGACTGGCACCTCCTCGTCCTGTTCACGGGGCTCTTCGTGGTCATCGGCGGCATCGAGGAGGCGCGGCTGACGGACTACCTGTTCGGCGTGGCGGGCCGGCTGTCTCTCTACCGCCCGGCGGCCCTCACACTGGCGACCGCGATCCTCTCCAACCTCGTCTCGAACGTCCCGGCCGTGCTGCTGTTCAAGACGATCGTGCCGGGCTTCGGGGAGCCGGCCCGGGCCTGGCTGCTTCTGGCGATGGCGTCGACCCTCGCCGGCAACCTCACGATCCTCGGGTCGGTGGCCAACCTGATCGTGGTCGAGGCGGCGCGCGAGGAGCGCATCGCGATCGGGTTCTGGGAGTACGCGCGGATCGGGGTCCCCATCACGCTGGTGACGCTCGCGGTCGGCTGGGCCATCCTGGTGTTGCTGCCCGTGTAGGCATCGTCACGTGGAGCGCCACGGTTTTCCAACATCTCCGGACGCGATGCGCGCCGGGAGGGCTGGGAGATGCGACGTGACCGCGGGTGATACCGTCCACGAGACGGATTTTTCCCGTGTTGCCGGTCGAGTGTGCTAACTATAAAACTGACGTGTGGCGCCACGGATTGAGCGAGAAGTCCTTCGCATGAGTCCTCTGCGGTCGCTGTGGTACCGGGTCAACTACACCGATGCGCTGCTCGACCGTCCCCGCCATCTGCTGTTGGACTGGTCGGCGAAAGCAGGCTGCACCGTGGCGGTGAAGATGCTGCTTCGCTACCAGGGCCTTCTCGAGGAAGCGGAGAAGGGGACCGGGTGGGTGCACAACTACCGCATCCGCGTGTATTACGCCGCGCACGGCGTCGCAACCCGCCGCGATCTGGTTGATCCCGATCTCGTGAAGATCAAGGTGGTGAGGAACCCCTATGATCGAGCGGTCAGCTCGTACATCACCGTGGCCAGAGACCTGGCGAAGGAGTTCGCCGACGCGGTGGGCACGGAGGAGAGCGATTTCACCTTCCGGCAGTTCCTGGCGTTGCTCGAGCGGATCGACCTCTCGGCTTGTAACCCGCACTACCGCAAGCAGGTGCGGCCGTATGAGGAGGAGGAGGTGAGGTTCGATGCGATCGTGCACCTGGAGCGCCTCGGCGAGGATCTGTTCGAGCTGACTCGTCGGCACGGGATCCCGCTGGACCCGACCGGATTGACGAGCGACCATCACTTTCGAAGGAGTGATCGCGTGATGCCGGGCGCTGCCGACGCCCCGTGGTCGGTGCTGACCGAGACGACGATACCCGCCTACGCGAGCTTCTATGACGCCGACACCCGGCAGCGTGTCGAGGCGCTGTACGGGGCAGACTTCGCGCACTATGGCTACGCGACGAAGCCAGGGTGCGGCGTGATCAGCGATGAGCCGCGCAACGGCCTGCCGCGTAGCGCCCGCCGGCGCGATGCGGGAGTACTGTCGTACGGCGCGCGCGACGTGGTCCGCTACCTGTGCCGACCGCTCCGACGCACCCGGTAGGGCACGTTCTAGTCGTCGCGCTCGATGTCCCGTATCCGGACGACTACGGGGGGGCCAAGGACACCTGGCGGCGGGTCCGGCTGCTCGCCCGCCACGGCTACGCGCTCTCGCTGGTCGCCACCTACAAGGACGAGCGCCGCCGGGCGACGTTCGAGTCGTCCCCCGAGTCCCGCGTGTTCAGGCGATTCGCGCTCGTGCGCTCGCGCCCCTGGCGCGGCGTCGCCTCGCTCTATCCGTACGCGGTCGGCTCGCGCACGCTCTCGGCGGCCCGGGCCGCCCAGGTCGTCGCGGCTCTCGGCCGGACGACGTTCGACGTGGTGGAGATCGAGGGGCTCCAGGCGCTCGGCACCTTCCTGAGCCTCCGGAGCCGGCTGCGCTATCGCAAGGCGCTGCTCCGGCCGTTCAATCGCGAGAGCGCGTATCAGCTCAACCAGGCGAGCAGCGAGCCGCGCGCGCTGAAGCGGGCGCTCCTGCGCTCCGATGCCGGCCGGTTCTACCTGTTCGAGCGATTCGGGCGCTGGCGGCGCGCGGTCGACGCCACGCTGTTCATCTCGAGCGACGAGATCGACCACCCCAACTTCACCGGGCTCAAGTGCCGGATGCTGGTGCCGCCGCCTGCGCTCCCGGACGGGCCACCGTCGCTCGCGAGCGACTTCGCCCTCCGCGACGACCTGCTCCTCTACGTCGGCAATCTCCGGCTCGCCGACAACCGCGCGGCGGCGGTCGCGGCCCACCGCGAGCTGCGACATCTCCTGAATCGGCACGGCTGGTGGCTCGCCGTGTGCGGCCGGTCTGACGATCCCGAGATCCTAGGTGAGCTCCGGGCGGACCCGCGCGTCACGTGCCGGTTCAACCTCACCGCGGCCGAGCTGAGCGCACTCTACGCCCGCGCGAAGATGTTCGTCTGCTTCTCCGAGAACCGGGCGGGAGCGAAGCTCAAGCTGTGGGAGGCAATCCAGGAGGGCGTGCCGGTTCTCGCCAACGAGAACGCGGTGGCCGGGAGCAGTCTGGCCTCCGCGGTGCTCCTGTATCGGCGCGGCGATCCCACCGCCGAGCGGGCGCTCGTGGAGCTCATGACGTCCGCAGAGCGATGGCAGGCGTTCCGCGCGTCCGCTTATGGGACCTGGCGGGACGTCAACGAGCGGGCCACGGCCGAGTACCTGAGAGCCTTCGAGTAGGCGGCGGCGCCGGCCGAGCTCCGGCGCGGCGGGCGGCTACCGCCAGAACTCGCGCGAGGCGAGGCGGGCGCCGTCGGCGAGGCTCCGGAGCTTGGCCCACACCACGTCCCGATCCACCGCGGCCTGTCCCACCCACGTGCCGTACCCGCAGTCGGTGCCGCCGATGACGTTCTCGCGGCCGACGAGCTTCGCGTAGCGGCCGATTCGCTGGGCGACCAGCTCGGGATGCTCGATGTAGTTCGTCTTGGACTCCAGCACGCCGGGGATGAGGATCTTGCCCTCGGGGAGCCGGACGCGCTCGAAGAGCTGCCATTCGTGCGCGTGGCGGGGATTGGCCGCCTCGAACGAGACGCCGCTCGGCCGCGCCGCGAAGACGATGTCGATGATGTCCCCGAGTGGCACGTCGTAATGGTGGGGTCCCTCGTAGTTACCCCAGCACACGTGCATCCGGACCCGGTCCGGAGGCACGCCGGCCAGGGCGTGATCGAGCGCCTCGACGTGGAGGCGCGCCATCCGGCGGAAGTCCTCGAGGCCCAGGTCGGCGAACTGGATGTGCCGGCCCATCGCGAGATCCGGGCAATCCACCTGGAGCAGGAGCCCCGCGCGCACCACGGCCTCGTACTCGTGCCGCATGGCGTCGGCGATGGCGAAGAGGTAGGCCTCGTGGCTCGGGTAGTGATCGTTCCGGAAGAAGAGCGAGATGACGCCCGGGGAGGCCGCGGTCAGGAAGGCCTCGGTCGAGGGGACCGAGGCGAGCGCCGCCTTCAGGTTCTCGGCGTCGGTCTCTGCCGCGCGCGGGTCCCGCACCGAGATCGGGCCGTTGCACGCGGGCGTCCGGCGCCGGGACCGGCCGGGATCGCCGAACACGCGGCGCGCCAGGTCGGGGAAGTCCACCAGGTCCCGGTACTGGAGCGGCTGACTGGTCCCGCCGAACCCCGCCAGCCGATCCTTGACGTAGGTGGCGTAGCTCGGCTTGCTGAGCTCGCCGTCGTCGATGACGTCCACCCCGGCGTCCGCCTGCTTCCGGACGATCTCGGCCACCGCGGTCCGGGTGCGCGCGGCGAGGGCCGCGGCGTCGACCGGCACGCCTTCCTCCCGCGCGAACATCGTGCGGACGAGATCGTCGGGCCGCGGCAGGCTGCCGGTGTGCGTGGTGAGGAACCGGTCGGTGCTCCGCTTCATCGGATCTCCTCGGGATCGAGGCGCTAGGCTACCACGCCAGGCCTTTCCCGGCGCGCCCTCGCTGGTATAGAGTCGTGCCGAAGCTGCAGCGATCGCCGCCGCGCCCCCGACACCGGAGGCCGGAGCCGTGCCCGACAAGCCATCGAGGAGGCGGTCATGACGCTCTCGCCCCGCATGCTGGGTTCGCTGCTCGTGGCCATCCTGGTCGTGCTGGCCATCCCGGGCGCGGGCCATGCGGCGCCCAGCGGGCCACCGGTCCGCGTCGGCGGGACGCTCGCCCTGACCGGCCCGCTCGCCGCGACGGCGCTCGTGCACAAGATCACGGGGGAGATCTACGTCGACGAGCTGAACCGGCGGAACGGGCTCCTCGGCCGGCCGGTCGAGTGGGTCCTGCTGGACGACCAGTCGAAGCCCGATCTCGCCCGCACGCTCTACGAGCGGCTGATCACCGTCGACAAGGTCGATCTCCTCATCGGGCCGTACGCGACCGGCTCGATCCTCTCGGCGATGGGGGTGGCCCAGCGGTACGACAAGCTCCTGGTGCACCACACCTTCGGCATCCCGAGCCTCGCCAAGTACGAGCGCCAGTTCCCCTCGTGGGCGATGGGCCCGGATCCCGGCCGCACGCTGCCGAGCCTCGTCTTCGACGCCCTGGCGGCGTCTCCGAAGCCGCCCCAGACGATTGCCATCGTGACCGACAAGTTTCCGTCGGTGCACTTCATGTCGACGGGCGCGCGCGAGGTCGCGCAGAAGCGCGGCCTCCGGGAGGCGCTCTACCTCGAGTTCGAGTTCGGGACGCGGGACTTCGGGCCGATCGCGGCGCGCATCAAGGACGCCAATGCCGACTTCCTGTGGGTCGGCGCGATCGGGCTCGACGGCAATCAGATCCTGGACGCGCTCAAGAAGATCGACTACGCGCCGAAGAGCCACTTCTATCTCTACCCGGCCCCGGGACCGATGGCCAAGGCTCCCGAGGGCAAGGGGGCGCTGTCGACGACGGTGTTCGAGGAGCACCCGCCGTTCACGAACAGCCCGGCGGTGATGGAGTTCGTGAAGCTCTTCCACGACCGGGCCGCCAAGGCGGGCCTGCCGTACACCGCCGTCGACGTGCAGGCCGCCGCCTCGTACGCGGCCTGGCAGATCCTGGAGGCCGCGGTGACGGCCACTCGTAGCCTCGACGACAAGGTGCTGGCGGACTGGCTCCGGGCCAACCGGGTCGACACCATCATCGGCAAGCTCCGCTTCGACGGCCCCAGCAACTACGGCGACGATCTGTCCAAGATCAAGCAGGTGCAGGACGGGAAGTGGGTCGTGGTCTGGCCGAAGGAGTACGCGGCGCCGGGCGCCCAGCTGCTCGTGCCGTGACCGACGCGTCCGGCGCGCCCGGGCGCTGACGCGGCCCGGCGCTCCGTGCCCAGCTTCACGCTGCTCGCGCAGTCGGTCCTCTCGGGGCTCTTCGTCGGGGGGCTCTACGGCCTTCTCGGCCTCGGGCTCAGCCTGTCGTGGGGCTTGCTCCGTCTCATCAACCTGGCCCACTTCGCGCTGGCGTTCCTGGGCGCGTACCTGACGTACACGCTGTCCGCCGCCTTCGGCCTGGATCCCCTGTGGAGCCTCGTGCTCGTGCCCCCCGCCTTCTTCGTGCTCGGCGTCCTCGGCCAGCTGCTGTTCGCGCGGTTCGGGGTCACGCAATTCGGCTCCCTCCTCGTCACCTTCGGCCTGACGGTGATGATCGAGAGCCTGATCCAGTGGGTGTGGACGGCCGACTATCGCCGCCTCGAGATGCCGAGCTGGACGGCCTCGTGGCGCCTGGGCCCGCTCTTCGTGCCGAAGGCGGAGCTGCTCGCGCTGCTGACCGCCGCCGCGCTCGCGGGCCTCACCTGGGCGTGGCTCCGTTACACGTGGGCCGGCAAGGGTCTCCGGGCGTGCGCGGAGGACGCCGAGATCGCCGCCGCGTTCGGCGTGAACCGCCGGCGCCTGGCGCTCCTGCTGTCCGGCCTCGGCGCCGCATTCGCCGGGGTTGCCGGCGCCTTCGTCGCGCTCATCTACACGCTGGCCCCGAGCCAGATCTATGCGTGGATCGGCGTGGTGTTCGCGGCGGTGATCCTGGGCGGACTCGGGAACCCGCTGGGCCCCCTCGTGGCCGGCGTCGTGATCGGCGTCACCGAGGCGCTCACGATGGCGCTCACCGCGCCCGCCTGGGCTCCGGTCGTCTCCTTCTCGCTGCTCATCCTCGTCCTCGTGCTGCGTCCGGACCGCGTGTAGCATGCCGCGGCTGGCCGCCCGCGCGGCTCTCCTCGCGCTCGGCCTCGGGCTCCTGCTCCTGCCGGCGGCGAGGCCGCCCGCGTTCTACGAGTCGTTCCTCTATCTGGTCTTCCACTGGGTCGCGCTGGCGACCAGCTGGACCATCCTCAGCGGCTTCTCCGGGTACTTCAGCTTCGGCCACGGCGCGTTCTTCGGAGCCGGCGTCTACGCGGCGGCCACCCTCCTGACCGCGGGCCTGCCCATCCTGGCAGCGCTCCCCCTCGCCGGGCTCGCCGCCACCCTGTTCGGCGTGAGCGTGGGGGCGGTCGTCTTCCGGGTCCGGCGGCTCCGCGGCGAGCTGTTCGCGCTCCTCACGCTCGCGGTGACCTTCGTCCTCGCCACGATCGTGCTCAACACGCGGATCGACGGCGGACCGGGCGTGTACCTCAATGCGGTGCCGCTGCCGCGGATCGCCGGCTCGACCACGGCCACCCTCTACCTCCTCGGCCTCGCGGTCGCCGCGGTCGCGCTCGCCACCGCGTATGCCGTCCAGAGGGCCCGCTGGGGCGCGGGGCTCTTCGCCATCCACGACGACGAGGACGTGGCGGAAGTGCTCGGCGTGCCCACGTACCGGTACAAGCTCATCGCCCTCGGCCTGTCCTCAGGGTTGGCCGGCATCGCGGGCGCGGTCCACGCGCTGTTCATCACCTACGTCACCGTGGCCGAGACCTTCTCGATCGTGGTGCCGCTCTACGTCGTCCTGATGAGCGTGGTCGGCGGTGCCCGGCACTGGCTGGGCCCGGCGCTCGGCGCGACGCTGGTGACCGTCCTGATGTACGGCGTGACCGGCGGCGAGACGGCGGTGGCCGGCCGCGCCCTGGTCGGGCTCACGCTGGTCCTCGTGATCCTGTTCCTGCCCGAGGGCCTCACCGGCGCGCTGACGCGCCGGCGATCGGCGCCCGCGTCGGCGCCGGGGCCGGCCGTGGCGCCGTCCGCCCCGGCCGTCGCGGGGCCCGCGCCGGCCCGGCTCGCGGCGCCGCCGCTCCTCGTCTGCAACGACGTGCGAAAGGCGTTTCGCGGGCTCCAGGCGCTGGGCGGCGTGAGTCTCGAGGTGCGGGAAGGGGAGATCCTGGGGCTCGTCGGCCCGAACGGGTCCGGCAAGTCCACGCTGATCAACGTGATCAGCGGCCACTACCGCGCCGACAGCGGCCAGATCACGCTGGACGGCGTGGATATCGGCGGCCGCGCGGCCCACGAGGTCGCGCGCCTCGGCGTCTCGCGCACCTACCAGATCCCGAGGCCGTTCGCGCACCTGACCGTGCGCGAGAACGTCGCGATCGCGGGGATGTTCGGCGGAGGCCATCGAGACCGCCGCGTGGCCGAGCGCGAGGCGGCCCGCTGGCTGGAGTTCACCGGGCTCGCCGACCGGGCGGATGCTCGACCGGCTGCGCTGAACCTCCACCAGCGGAAGTTCCTCGAGCTCGCGCGGGCGCTCGCGGCCGGCCCGCGGCTCGTCATGCTGGACGAGGTGCTGACGGGCCTCGCGCCCGTGGAGATGGCCGCCGCGACCCGGCTGGTCCGCGACATCCGGGATCGCGGGACGACCGTCGTGTTCGTCGAGCACATCATGCGGGCCGTCATGGAGCTTGCCGACCGCGTCGTCGTGCTGGACGCCGGCCGGCTCATCGCCGGCGGCGCGCCGCGAGATGTCATGCGGGACCCCCGCGTCGTCGAGCGATACCTGGGGACGGCCCGTGCTTGAGGTCGAGCGCCTCCAGGTGGCCTACGGCGACGCGATCGCGCTGTGGGACGTCTCGCTCACGGTGGGCGAGCGTGAGCTGGTGTCGGTCGTCGGCCCGAACGGCAGCGGCAAGACGACGCTCGTCAACGCGATCGCGGGACTGCTTCCCGCGCGGGCCGGCCGCATTCGGCTCGCCGGCGAGGATCTGACCCGGCTCCCGCCCCACGCGATCCCGGGTCGCGGCATTGCGATCGTGCCCGAGGGCCGTCGGCTCTTCGGCGGCATGACGGTGGAGGAGAATCTCGAGATCGGCTGCTACGCGCCGGCGGCCCGGATCGCCCGGGACGCGAGCCTCGAGCGCGTATACGCGATGTTTCCGGTGCTGCGCGCGCGCCGGCGGCAGGCGGCCGGGACGCTGTCGGGCGGCGAGCAGCAGATGGTCGCGATCGGGCGCGCGCTCATGGCCGGCCCGAGGCTCCTGCTCCTGGACGAGCCCTCCCTCGGGCTCGCGCCGGCGATCGTCGACCGGGTCTTCGAGGTCATCGAGGCCCTCCACCGGGCGGGCACCGCGGTGCTGCTGGTGGAGCAGAGCGTCGGGCGGGCGCTCTCGGTAGCGAGCCGCGGGTACGTGCTGGCGGAAGGCCGCATCGTCGTGGAAGGTCCGGCGGCCGCCCTCTTGACCGAGCCGCACATTCGCAGCGCCTACCTCGGTGACGATTGAGGAACGTCCGCGACGCGCGCGAGCAGGGGAACGACGGGGCCCCGGGACGGTTGGCTCGCCGGGGCGGCACGAGACGGGGGCGCGCTACTCGGGGGCCGCGGGCTCCATGACGTTGCCGTAGCGGTGGAGGATCTGAGAGACGGCTTGTTCCCGGACGTACCAGCGGAGCTCGAGGCGTCCGTTGGCGAGGACGGGCGCCTCGACGACGGTGAGGCCGACGCCGATGGCGGCGAGGCGGTCGGCCGTCGACATGGGCGCCCAGACGCGCACGCGCTCGGTGTCGCCGGGATGCGCGAGGCGCTCCACGAAACCGGCGTCGGTCTCGACCACGATGTCGATCCCGCCGTCCCCGGCGAGCGAGGGCGCGGGTCGCGCGTCGGGGGGGAGGCTCACCGTCAGGGGCACGCCGACGGCGCGCGCGGCGAGGGCCACCTGAGCCACCGGGAGGTCCGCAGCGCTCCCGCCTCGCACGAGCACGCGCCGGCACGGGCGATAGCGGAACGCGTTCCGCTCGCCGAGGATCGCGCTCGGGTCGTGCTCCCGGCCGAAGTGCTGCCGCCACGCGCGCGCGTAGCTCGCGGCGCTGGCCCGCGCGACCGCGCGGTCCTCCTCAGCGGATAGCGCCGCCAGACATCGCTCGAGGAGCGCGTCCAGACGCTCGGGCAGAGGCTCGCGATCCGGGGCGGGCAGCGCTGTTTGACGCCAGCGCCCGAGCTGCAGCACGTAGTTCGGTCCGCCCGCCTTCGCCCCCGGCCCCACCGAGGACGCCTTCCAGCCGCCGAAGGGCTGGCGGCCCACGATCGCGCCGGTGATCGGGCGGTTCACGTAAAGGTTGCCCGCCTCGACGCGATCCACCCAGCGGGCGATCTCACGATCGTCGAGGGACTGGAGCCCGCTGGTGAGCCCGAACGGGGTGGCGTTGGCCAGCGCGATGGCCTCGTCGAGATCCGCGGCGCGCATGAGGCCCAGCACCGGGCCGAAACACTCGGTGCGGTGGAAGAACGAGCCGGGCTGCACCCCGAGCTTGATGCCGGGCGACCAGAGCCGGGGGTTGTCCGGCGCCGGGCGGGGCTCGAGCAGCCACGCCTCGCCCGCGTCGAGGACGGTCAGCGCGCGCCGGAGGGCCGCGCCGGGCGGCTGGGTGAGCGGGGTGACGCGGCTTCGCCGCTCCCACGCGCTGCCGACGGCGAGGCTCTGGGCGGCGTCGCGCAGCTGGCGCCGGAAGTCGGGATCGTCGTACACCTCGGCCTCGCAGATGGCGAGGCTCGCCGCCGAGCACTTCTGGCCGTTGTGGCCGAACGCCGAGCGGACGAGGTCGCGGATCGCCTGGTCGCGGTCCGCGAGCGAGGTGACGATGATCGCGTTCTTCCCGCTGGTCTCCGCGAACAGCGTGAGATCGGGGCGCCAGCCGAGAAAGAGGCGCGCGGTGTCCACCGATCCGGTGAGGATCACGCCGCCGACGCGCGGATCGGTGATGAGCCCGCGGCCGACGTCGTCGTCGGGACACGGCAGGAACTGGAGAACCTCGCGCGGAATGCCCGCGTCCCAGAGGGCGCGGGCCAGCCACCAGCCGACGAGCACCGCCTCGGGCGCCGGTTTGAGGATCACCGCGTTCCCGGCCGCCAGCGCCGCCAGCGCACCGCCCGCGGGGATCGAGAGGGGAAAGTTCCACGGCGGCGCGACCACCACGACGCCGAGCGGCTCCATGCGGCAATCGGCGAGATGGTCGGCCATCTCGCGGAGCGAGCGGGCGTAGTAGCGCGCGAAGTCCACCGCTTCCGAGACCTCCGCGTCCGCCTCGGTCGCCGTCTTCGCGCCGTCCACCATCATCGCGCCGATGAGATCGCCTCGCTGCCGCGCAAGCTCGGCCCCGCAGACCTCGAGCCGGGCGGCCCGCTCCGCGACCGGCCGTCCCGCCCACGCCGGCACGGCCGCGCGAGCCGCGTTGAGCGCGCGATCGACCTCGGCCGCGCCGGCGAGGGCGTAGCGATAGGCGACCCGGTCCGGACGCGAGGGATCGCGCCCCTCGCCCTCGCGGGTGCCCGGGCGGAGCTCCCCGCCGACCTGGAGCGGAATGACCTCGGGCGAGCGCGCCGTCCAGCGCTCCGCGACGTCCTCGATCCACGCGCGGTTCTGGGGGAGCGTCCAGTCGGTGTCGAGGTCGTTCTCGAAGCGGGCCTCCGACGCGGGGAGGACCGGCCGCGCCCTTGCCTCGACCCCGCGGTCCTGCGTGCGGCGCGGCGCGTCGGAGAGCGCGCCCTTGATGTCGAACGCGGCGAGGAACCGGTCTCGCTCGGCGTTCCACTCCGCCGAGCCGGGCTCGAGGTCGAACACGTGGCGCAGGAAGTTCTCGGGCGCGGTGTTCTCGTCGAGGCGGCGGACCAGGTACGCGATGGCGCTGTGGAAGTCCTCGGCCCTCACCACCGGGGCGTAGAGGAGGAGCCCGCCCGCCCGCGCCTGCACCGCGCGCGCTTGATGGTTCGCCATGCCCTCCAGCCTCTCGAACTCGACCCACGGGAGGACGCCGCGCGCCTCGCGCAGGACGAGGCCGTAGGCGATGTCGAAGAGGTTGTGACTGGCGATCCCGAGGTGGACCGCCTCGGCATGCTCGGGCCGGCAGCCGTACTCCAGCATGCGCTTGTAGTTCGCGTCGACCTCCATCTTGGTCTCGTAGGGCGCCTGGGGCCAGCCGTGGACGGCTGCCTCGATGCGCTCCATGGCCAGGTTGGCGCCCTTGACGATGCGCAGCTTGACGGGCGCACCGCCTCGCCGCCGGCGCGCCATCGCCCACTCGGTGAGCGCCCGCTGCGCCCGGTGGGAGTCCGGCAGGTAGGCCTGGAGCACGATGCCGGCGCTGAGGGAGAGGAACTCGGGCTCGTCTAGGACCTCCCGGAAGGCGGTCACCGTCAGGTCGAGGTCGCGGTACTCCTCCATGTCGAGGTTGATGAACTTCGGCGTGACCCGTCCGTCCGGATGCCGGTACCGGTGGTGGGCCGCCGCCCGGTAGAGGGGCCGCAGCCGCTCGGCGACGCGCGCGACCGTGTCCCGGAACGCGACGAGGTCGATCTGGCTGAACACCGACGAGACCTTCACGGAGATGTACTCGACGTCGTCGCGCGCCAGCAGGGCGAGATAGGCGTCCAGGCGACGCGAGGCCTCCGCGTCGCCGAGGATGGCCTCGCCGAGCTGGTTGAGGTTCAGGCGGAGCCCGGCCTGTCGCCGCTCCTCGAGATAGCGCCGGAGGTCCTCCTCCTCGCCGGGCAGGATGACGTTCTGCGTCTCGTGGCGCAGGCGGCTCACGATGGGGGGCACCACGACGCTGGGGAGGTAGTGCGCCATGGCGCCGCCCAGGAGGAGCCCGGCGCGCTCCCACCAGTCCATGTACCGGGGCACGCCGTGCCGCTCGAGGAGGTAGGCCAGCTGATCGGCGATGCGCTCGGGGCGGTGGCTGCGGAAGGCCTGATCCGCGAGGGCGATGGTCAGCGCCTTGCCGTGCGGATCGGTCATCATGCGGGCGAGCTTGCGACTCTGGGCGCGCTCGTCCGCCGTCTGCTGGGCGCGGGCCTCGCGCAGGAGCGCTTCGGCCAGCTCGAGCGCGCGGTCCGCGAGGTCCCGCTCGCTCGCTGGGCCGCCCGTCGCATCCATGCGTGATTCCCCGCACCAGTGTACGGCGGCTCCGCGTCACTCGGCGGGTCGGCCGCACGCAAGAACCGGGCTCCGATTTTCTGCTATCCTCGACTCGGCATGACGGCTCCACGACCGATCGGCGGCGCGTCCGCCTGGCGCGGTGAGGAGATGGCGCAGTCGGCGCGCTGGGTCCGGACGCTCGACGGCGCCGCCGTCACCGAGATCGACGCGGCCCTCCGCGTGGTCCAATCGGCGGGGGTACCGTGGCACGCCACCACCCGAGAGCGCTTCCCGCTCCCCGGGCTCGACCGGACGCTGGCCGAGGTGGCGCGCGAGCTCGAGGACGGGGGCGGGATCGTGCTGCTCCGCGGTCTGCCGGTCGAGCGCTACACGGCCGAGGAGCTCCGTCAGATCTGGTTCGGGCTCGGCAGCCACCTGGGCCGGCCCGTCTTCCAGAACCGGAGCGGCGAGCTGATGCGGGAGATCCGAGACGAGGGCCGGGCGGTCGGTGAGCGTTACGGCCAGATCCCGTCGAAGAGCAGCGGCACCGGTGCGGTGCTGTCGTCGTACGCCCGGACGCTCTCGAACGGGCCGCTGCGCTACCACACGGACCGCTGCGACGTGGTCGGCCTCCTCTGCGCGCAGCAGGCGCTGGCGGGCGGGGTCAGCAAGCTGTCCAGCTCGGTCGCGGTCCACAACGAGATGATTCGACGCCGGCCGGACCTGGCGGCGGTGCTCTACCAGGACGTCTACCGGAGCCGCTTCGGCGAGGAGGCGGCCCAGAACGACGTCGCGTACCCGCTCCCGGTGTTCGGCGTGCGCGACGGCAAGTTCACGAGCCACTACTCGCTGACCTTCATCGAGGTCGCCCAGATGGTGCCGGGGGTGCCGAAGCTGACCGACACGCAGCGCGAGGCGATCGACCTCCTGATGGCGCTGGCCGACGAGCTCTCCTTCTCGATGCGCTTCGAGCCCGGCGACATGCAGCTCCTGAACAACCACGTGGTCTATCACGCGCGGACCGCGTTCGAGGACGACGCCGGCACCGGCCATGTCCGGCTTCTCTACCGGCTCTGGCTGTCCATGCCGAACAGCCGGGCGCTTCCCCCCGGCCACGAGGTCCTCTGGGGCTCGATCGAGCCCGGCGCCATCCGTGGCGGGATCGGCCAGGTTCAGGCCGCCTGAGGCGGATCATCCGTGCCGCTGCTCCGCTTGCCTGGCGCATGGGCATCCTGAGCGAATCGGAGGACGCATGGCCGAGATCGTCGCCGTCGCGCTGACGTCCCACGCGCCGCTGATCACCGGGAAGCCGGAGGTCGAGAACCCCGACTTGCGGGACCGCTTCTACGCCGGCTACCGCGAGATCCGCCGGCGCCTGGTCGCCGCCCGGCCCGACCTGATCGTGATGTTCGTCAACGATCACCTCCAGAACTTCCCGTACAGCAACATGCCCGCCTTCTGCGTGGGCCTGGCGGATGCCTACGACGCGCCGAGCCCGGGCGGCGCGCGACTGATGCGGCTCACTCCCCGGAAGGTCCCTGGTGCGCCGGAGTGGAGCATGGCGCTGCTCGAGCGCGGGCTCGAGGGCGGCATCGACTTCGCGTACTCGTACGAGATCGAGAGCTGGGACGAGCTCTCCGTTCCGCTCCATTTCCTCCTGCCGGAGGGCGACATCCCCATCGCGCCTCTGTACACGAATTGCGGGGCGCCCCCGCTTCCGACTCCGCGTCGCTGTCACGACATCGGGGCGTTCGTCGGAAGCTTCATCCGATCGCGCCCGGCCACGGAGCGGATCGCCGTGCTGGCCACCGGGGGAATCTCGCACTGGGTCGGCACGCCGGAGAGCGGGCGGATCAACCAGGACTGGGACCACTGGGTGCTGGACCAGATCGCGCGCGCCGACGTCGACGCGCTCGCCCGCCTCACGTCGACCGAGATCGAGCGGGACGGCGGGAACGGCGGGCAGGAGATCCGCAACTGGATCGCCGCGCTCGCCACGGCGCCGGGCTGGAAGGGCGAGACCCTCGCGTACGCCCCGGTGGCCGAATGGATCACGGGCTGCGCGGCCGTGTGGATGCATCGATGAGCCCCGAGCACGACGGCCGCCCGATCGACGCTCGCGCGGCCGGATGGCGGAGACGACCGTGAAGACGTCGTACCCGCTCAACAAGTTCCTGACGACCCTGGCCAAGCAGCATGCCACGCGCGAGCGCGTCACCGAGGAGGATCTCGCCGGACACGAGCTGAGCGCCGACGAGCGGGCTGCGCTCGAGGCGGGGGACATCACGCGGCTCTACCACCTCGGGGCCAATCCCTACCTCATCCGCCGGGTGTTCCGTCCCCGCTTCAAGGTCTGACCCGAGAGCCCTGCCGGCGACGCCTGGCGGTGATTGCGTGACGCGCCTCGTGATCGACACCGATCCGGGCGTCGACGATGCCCTGGCGCTCATGCTGGCCTTCGCCCATCCCGGGGCCAGGGTCGAGGCGGTCACGGTCGTGGCCGGCAACAAGGGACTGGACCGCACGGTGGCGAACGCCCGCACGGTCCTCGACATCCTGGAGGCGAACGCTGCGGCGACACCGGTCTTCCGGGGATGCGCGCGCCCCCTCCTCGGGCCCCGCGTGGAGGCGACGTCGCACGGCGCCGACGGGCTCGGCGACGGCCGTTTCCCGACGTCGAGCCGGCCCGTCGAGCCCGAGCACGCCTCGCTCGCGCTGGTGAGGCTGGCGAATGCGATCCGCGGTGAGCTGACGCTCGTGGCGCTCGGCCCCCTGACGAACCTCGCGGTGGCGATGAGCCTCGATCCGGACCTCCCCGGCAAGTACCGGCGCCTGGTGGTCATGGGCGGCGCCGTGCGCGCCACGGGGAACATGCCGCATCCGTCCACCGAGTTCAACGTCTCGAGCGATCCCGAAGCCGCGGCGATCGTGCTCGGACGCTGGCCCGGCGTCGTCCTGGTGCCCTGGGAGACGGCCATGCATTCGATCGTCAGCATGGACCGTGTCCACGAGCTCTGGTCCGCGTCCGGCGCACGGGCCGAGTTCGCGCGGACGATCACGGCGCAAAGGCCGGCCCGGGCTCATCAGCACTTCGGTGTCTCCGGCATGTTCGTCCCGGACCCGGTGGCCATGGCGGTGGCGGTCGACCCTGGCGTCGTCACACGGTCGGAGCGACGCCACCTGACCGTGGAGCTCGAGGGACGCCACACCCGCGGCCAGACGACCGTCGACTGGTTCGGCTTCGGTGGCGAGACCCCCAACGCCGAGATCGTCCTCGAGGTGGACACCGACCGGTTCTGGAACATGCTGAGGGCCTCGGTCGGATAGGATTGGTCCAGAGGAGCCATTGATGGACTCTCGCGCCGCCGCGACGAGCATCTCGACCCGGGACGCGCACGCCTTCTACGAGGAGCTCGAGCGGAATCACCTGGTCGCGCTCTGGAACGTCAACAAGAGCCTCCTGCCGAAGCAGCCGCGCACCCGGTGCGTGCCGCATCTCTGGCGATGGGAGATGATGCTGCCGCTGGTGCGGCAAGGGGCGGAGGTGGCGCCGCTCAGCCGGGACGCCGAGCGGCGGGTCCTCGGCTTCATCAATCCCGGGCTCCCGGACCGGTTCGGCGCGACCCACACCCTCTGGGCGGGCTTCCAGTACGTCCTGCCCGGCGAGGTAGCCCCGGCCCATCGGCACTCGCCGGCGGCCATCCGGTTCGTGATCGACGGCGAGGGCGCGTTCACGACGGTCGATGGCGACAAGTGCGTGATGGGCCGGGGCGACCTGGTGCTGACCCCGCCGTGGACCTGGCACGACCACGGCAACGAGAGCGGCCGACCCATGCTCTGGCTCGATGGCCTCGACCTTCCGCTGGTCGGGGAGCTCGAAGGGCAGTTCTACGAGCCCTTCGCGGAGGACGCCCAGCCGATCGTGAAGCCGGTGGGGGACTCCGAGCGGCGGCGGGGCCTCGGTCAGCTGCGGCCGACGTGGGAGACCTGGACGGCGGCGCACTCGCCGCTCCTCAACTACAAGTGGGACCGCACCGAGGAGGCGCTCCGGCGGCTCGCTTCCGTCGCCGACTCGGCGAGCGCCTTCGACGACGTGGCGATGGAGTACGTGAACCCGCACACCGGCGGGCCGCTCATGCCGACCATCGCGTGCTGGGTCCAGCTCCTGCGTCCGGGCGTGCGGACCAAGGCGCACCGCGAGACCGGGAGCGCCGTGTACTTCGCGTTCGAGGGTCGAGGGCACAGCGTCATCGACGGGCAGCGCTTCGACTGGCGCAAGGGCGATCTGTTCGTCGTCCCGACCTGGGCATGGCACGAGCACGCGAGCGACGACGGGGAGGCGGTTCTCTTCTCGGTGCGCGATACGCCGGTCATGCGCGCGCTCGGCCTCCACCGCGAGCAGGCCTATCCCGAGCACGGCGGTCACCAGCCCGTCACTCGCGTCTTCGAGGGATAGCCGCCTGTGCGGCTGGTGGCGTCCCGCGTCATGACCCTCCACCCCGGCGATCGTGTGACCATGGAAGTGGGGGCATCGGGCGCATGTCGGTCAAGGTCGATCTCCGGAAGCCCTGCGTGAGGCACCAGCCGCCCGCTCGTGCCGATGCCTCGAGGCGCCGTCGCCCCCTCGCTGCGCCGCTCTGGCTGATCGCGCTGACCCTGTGCCTCGTCCGGATTGACCCGGCCGGGGGCGCCCTGCCGTCGGCGTGGGAGGCCCTCCGGACACCGGGCGCGGTGGTGCTGCTGCGCCACGCTACTGCCCCCGGCACGTTCGATCCGCCCGACGCGCGGCTCGACGATTGTGCGACGCAGCGCAACCTCGACGCGAGCGGCCGGGCCCAGGCCCAGCGGATCGGCGAGGCCTTCCGCCAGCGCGGCATCAGGGTCGACGCGGTGCTGTCGAGCCCGCGCTGTCGGTGTCTCGACACCGCGCGCCTGGCCTTCGGGAAGGCGGAGTCGTGGGAGCCGCTCCAGGGAGCGCCGAAGAGCTCCGACCAGCGGCGGCGCCAGCAGGCCGAGATTTGGGAGCGAATCGAGGCGCACCAGACCGGCTCACCGCTCGTGCTGGTCACGCACGGGAGCGTCATCTCCGGCGTGACCGGGCGCCACGTCCGCATGGGCGAGCTCGTGGTCCTGCAGCGCGGGGCCGACGGGCGCCACGCGGTCGTCGGCCAGCTCTTCGTCGACTGACGGGCGGCGCTTCCATCCTGCCCGCGATCCTGGCCCAGGCCTGGCCGATCCTCCTCGGCCAGCTCGCCTCCGTGGCGTACGGCGTCATCGACACGGTGATGACCGGCCACGCGTCGCCCGCCGACCTGGCGGCGATGGGATTCGGCGCGAGCGTCTACTCCAGCGTCTTCATGGGCCTGAACGGCGTGATCAGCGCCATCAATCCCATCGTCGCCCACCACTACGGCGCGCGGCGCTGGGATGCGATCGGTCGGAGCTACGTCCAGGGGCTCTGGCTCGCGCTCTTGCTGTCACTCGTCGGGATGCCGATCCTGGTGTTTTCCGGCTCCTGGCTCGTCCACATCCAGGCCGACCCGGAGATGAAGGTTCTGGTGACGCGGTACCTGCGGCTCCTGAGCCTCGCGCTCCCGGCCACGCTCCTGTTCCGCGCGACGTACCTGTTCAACGTCGCGGTGTCGAGGCCGAAGGTCATGATGATCGTGCAGACCGCCGGCCTCGTGCTGAAGATCTGGCTCAACTACGCGCTCATCTTCGGCCACTTCGGGCTGCCGAAACTGGGGGCCGTGGGCTGCGGCGTGTCGTCCCTCATCGTCTGGTGGACGCTGTTCCTGATGGGCTGGGCGTACACCCACCTCGATCCCCATTACCGCCGCTTCTCGATCGTTCTCGCGCGACCGCGGGGGAGCGCGCTGCTGGAGCACCTCCAGCTCGGCGTGCCGATCGGGCTGTCGTACACCTTCGAGGTCACGTCGTTCAGCTTCATGGCGCTCCTGATTGCCCGGCTCGGCACCACCGTCATGGGCGGGCACCAGATCATCTCGAATCTCGCCGGAATCGCCTACCAGATGCCCCTGTCGCTGGCGCTCGCGACCGCGACGCTGACCGCCCAGGCGCTGGGCGCCGGCGACCGGGCGGGAGCCCGCCGGGCCGCGTTCACCGGCATCCGCGTGGCCGTGGCGACGGCGTCGGCGACGGTGGTGACGATCTGGGTGCTGCGACGGGAGATCGTCGGGTGGTACACGGACGATGCCGCGGTCGCGGCCGTGACACTGTCGCTCATCGGCTACCTGGTCGCGTTTCACGTGTTCGATGCGCTGCAGGGCATCACGGCGTTCGTGCTGCGCGCCTACAAGATCGCGGTGGTCCCCACGGTGATCTACGCGGTCGCCCTCTGGGGTCTGGGGCTGATCGGCGGGTACGTCATCGCCTTCCACGCGGTGCTCGGGGAGCCGCGCGGCGTCTCCGGCATGTGGCTGACGCAATCCGTCGCGCTGTGCCTCACCTCGATGCTGCTGCTCGGCCTCTATCTCTTCGTGCTGAAGCAGGAACATCGCGTCGCCGCATGAGCGCTTCCATCGCGCGCTACGTCGCCGGTGGCCTCTCGGCCGTGGCCGGGCCGAGGAGCTTCTCCACGATGACGCAATCGCGCCATTGTCCGTCGAGCTGTCCGTGCCGGCGGTACACGCCGACGACTCGGAAGCCGGCGCGCTCGTGCAGGGCCAGGCTGCCCGTGTTCTCCGGAAAGATGCGCGAGACGAGCTTCCAGAAGCCGCGCGCCTCGTACTCGCGAGCTAAGGCGTCGAGCGCGGCGCGACCTGCCCCCGTGCGGCGCGCGTGGCGGGCCACGTACACGGAGTGCTCGGCCACGCCCGCGTAGGCGGCCCGGCTCCGGTAGGCGCCGGCGCTGGCCCACGCGATGACGCGGCCGTTCTGCTCCACCACGATCGTCGGATAGCGCTCGCCTTTCTCGACGAGCTGGGCCTCCACGTCCCGCGCGGAGCGCGGGGCGGTCTCGAAGGTCGCCATGCGCTCATCGATTCCCTGGTTATAGATGTCGGCGATGTCTGCGGCGTCGGACTTCGTGGCGAGCCGGACCACCAAGCGCGGCATCACTGGTCGCTGGCCACGAGCCAGCGAACGACCAGCGTACCGGCGGCGCCACCCAGGGCTTGTGCAGCGAGGAAGCCGGGCACATCAATTGGACGGATTCCGACGAAGGTGTCGCTGAGTGCGCGGGCCAGGGTCACGGCGGGATTCGCGAAGGACGTTGAAGCCGTGAACCAGTAGGCGGCGGAGATGTAGGCGCCAACCGCAAAGGCCACCGATGCGCTTCGATGCTTGGCGCAGGACCCGATCACAATCAGCAGGCCGAAGGTGGCGACGAACTCGCTCAGGAGTTGCCCGGGGTCGTGTCGTGCGTGGCGAGACGGGGAATAGACGGGCTCCCCGAACATGAGGTGCGCGGCGGCCACCCCCGCGAGCGCGCCCCCGAGCTGGGCCGATATGTAACTGGCGACGGCTCCGCGGCGCAGGCGGCCACTCCAGGCTTCCGACAGCGTCACGACCGGATTGAAGTGTGCTCCGGAGATCGGCCCGAACGTCAGGATGAGCGCCACGAGCGCGGTTCCCGTGGCGGCGGTGTTGGCGAGGAGCGCAAGCGCGAGGTTGCCACCCGACAGGCGCTCCGCCATGACTCCCGAGCCCACGATGGCCGCCAGCAGGAAGGCGGTGCCGAGGCACTCGGCGACGACCGATCGAACGTGGCCGCGTGTCACCGCTTCCCCGACGCGCGTCAGGCGGCAGGCTTCCGGGCGCGCACGAACGCGCTGAGGAACTTACCGTCCACCTGGGGGGCGATAGTGTCGACGTCGAGCCCCGCCCCGCTCAGGAACTCCCTCGCGTCGTCGGCCCGGTAGACCCGGGTCGGCTCGAGATCGACCTCCACGAAGCCGACGCCGGCCAGCTTTTCTCGGTACTCGCGCTCCTCCAGGGCCCCGGCGACACAGCCGATCCAGAGCTCGACGCTTCGCCGAACGGCGGCGGGAACAGCGCCACGCACCACCACGTCGGAAACCGCGAACCGCCCGCCTGGCTTGAGGACGCGGAATGCCTCGGCGAGTACGCGATCCTTGTCGGCCGAGAGGTTGATGACGCAGTTCGAGATGATCACGTCCACCGTGTTGTCGGGGAGGGGGATGGCTTCGATCGCACCCTTGAGGAACTCGACGTTCGAGACGCCGGCCTTTCGCTGGTTCTCGCGGGCGAGCGCCAGCATCTCGTCGGTCATGTCGAGCCCGTAGGCCTTGCCCGCGGGGCCGACCCGCTGAGCCGAAAGCAGGACGTCGATTCCGCCACCGGAGCCCAGATCCAGGACGATCTCGCCAGGACGAAGCTGGGCCAGGGCCGTCGGGTTCCCGCAGCCGAGGGATGCTCGGACCGCTTCCTCGGGGAGGGTCGTCGTGTCCTCCACTGCGTAGAGGTTCCCGGTGACCGGGTCGCAACCGCTACGGGATGAGGCGGTGCTGCAACACCCGCCCTCGCTGTTGGTCACCCGGAGGGCGGCCTTCGCATACTTGTCGCGGACGATCTCGGTGATGTTGGGGTCACTCATCGGAGTTCTCTCCGGCCGGAGGCGATAACGGCCCGCCGGCATCAATGATCGTTGATATGTGAACGCAAAAAAAATCACTCGCAGCAGCGACCGGCGATGCGGAGCCCCCGGCTTCGCGGGGCACCGAGAGATCCCACCACGTCGCGAAGCTCGTCGACCGCTTGGGACCTGAGGGTGTAGTAGATCCACCGTCCCTGCCGGCGGTCCGACACCAAACCGGCGTCCTTCAGCGTCTTGAGGTGGAAAGACAGTCGCGATTGGCCGGCCTCGAGCGCGTCCGTGAGATCGCAGACGCACTGCTCGCCGTCGGCGAGCTGCTCGAGGATCCGGAGCCGCGTCTCGTCGGCGAGGGCGTGAAAGAGCCGCGCCGTGCGCTGTCCGTTTCTCGCGATTGCCGTGCCCACAGCCATTACGATATCAAGAAATGTTGATGAGTCAAGTCGCGCGGGTGCGACCCGTCGGCGTATCATCCCGAAGGGTCTAACGCGGCTCGACACGGGGCAAGGGGGGACGATGACCGACCGACGGCTGCCGACCGAGGCCGAGGTGCAGAGCTGGATCCGGGATCGCAGCAACTGGGGACGCTGGGGTGCGGACGATCAGCGCGGGACGATCAACCTGATCACGCCGGCCAAGCGGGTCGAGGCCGCCCGGCTCTGCCGGACGGGCCGCAGCGTATCGCTGTCCCGGCCGTTTCCCAAGGAGCCCGGGCTCAACAACGCCTTCCCCGCGCAGCACTTCATGAAGACGATGAAGCGGGGGAAGGGGGGCGCCTCGCTCGACTACTACGGGATCTTCTACCACGGCGTCGCGTCCACCCACATCGATGCGCTCTGCCACACCTGGGACGAGCGTGCCATGTGGAACGGGCGGGATCCCCAGCGCGAGATCACGCTCGACGGCGCCACCTTCGGCTCGGTGGAGCACTGGCGCGAGGGCATCATGACCAGGGGCGTGCTCCTCGACGTGCCGCGCCATCGCGGCGTGCCGTCGGTGACGAAGGAGACTCCGGTGCACGGATGGGAGCTCGAGGAGATCCTCGAGGCGCGCCGCATCCGGCTCGCGCCGGGCGACGCGGTGTGCGTCTACAGCGGGCGCGAGGCCTGGCAGGCCGCGAATCCGGACACCCCCTACGGCCGGCCCTTCGGCCCCGCGGTGCCCCGCCCGGGGCTCCACGTCTCGTGCCTCCCCTTCTTCCGGGACCACGACGTCGCGCTGCTCGTCTGGGACATGCTCGACGAGTCGCCGATCGGCTACGACGTCGCGTGGGGCGTGCACTCGGCGATCTTCGCGTACGGGATGCCGCTCCTCGACAACGCGCTGCTCGAGCCCTTGGCGAGAGCCTGCGCCGAGGAGGGCCGGGACGAGTTCATGCTGATGGTCGCTCCGCTCCCGGTGGTGGGCGGCACCGGCTCCCCGGCCAACCCGATCGCCGTGTTCTGATCGGCCGGCGCGGAGAGCGCGCCGACCGCCACCGTCGGCCTCTCACCAGCGGACGACGAGCGCTCAGAACTCCCAGACTCCGGCCGCACGGACCTGGTAGTCGAACTCCTTGGCGTCGGTGACCGGGAGCTGAACACCGAACCGGAGCGTGACACCCGGGTAGGGCTTCACGTCGAATCCCGGGACCACGTAGACCTGGGCCCGATGGTCGTCACCGCGGGTCGGCGTCACGGTCCGGAGCTCGGCGAAGGGGATGAACCAGCGCCAGGCCGGGTAACCGAGCGCGAGCCCCGTCGACAGCTCCTCCTCGCGCTCCGGGTCGATCACCCACTCGTACGCGACCTCCGCCAGGAGGTCGAAGGGCCCGAGCGCGATGCCGGCGGTGAGGTACGGCTCGACCGAGAGCTCACCTCCGGTCCCCCGACTCTCGGATCCGGAGGGCACCTTGAGCTCGACGCCGGCGGCGACGAGCAGGCGGTACTCGACGGACTTGAAGATCTGGACCTTGTTGTCGATCTCGATGTCGCCGAGGCCGGCCTTGGTCGAGCCCTGGTCGGGATCCAGGATGACGAGGGGGAACTCGATCTCGACCTGCCACCGCGGCAGGAGCACCCACTCGAGCGACGCGGCGAGTTCGACCTCGCGCCCCTCCTCGCCCTTCTCGTACTCGAGTGAGAACTCGAGCTCCCGCTCGACGACGGGTCGCCGGGTGACGACGGGGTAGAAGAACTCGATGTCGGGCTCCTCGTAGTCGGCGGCGTAGGCCGCGGCCGCGGGAACGAGCAGAAGCCCGCCGAGCAGCAGAGCTCGAAGGAGACGCATGTCCAGACCCCCTGCACGCCCGATGGCGGCGCGTGCGGTCGACGTCGTTGGGCTCTCGATCGGCCGGGGGTGCGGTGGCTGGCTGCGCCCGCGAGACGCGGGGCGACTGGCTGGCTCGGCCGGGCTACTTCGTCAGGATCAGCTTGTCGGCTCGGGTGATTCGGAGTCGATAGGTCTGCTCCCGGTGAATGATGACGATCTCGCGCTCCGCTCCGAAGAGCTCGCCGCTCTGAACGGCGAGATGAGTGGCGTCGGGGGTGCGAACGATCGCGGCCGCAGTCTCGGGCGCCTCATCCATCACACGCGCTCGGCGGCTTGCCCGGCGAGGGCCGGCTTGCGAGGACGCGTGCCCCGGAAGATCAGGAAGCCGGCCACGACGAGGTAGGCGACGTAGGCCGTGGCCTCCAACGTCGACGGCCGAGCCCGGTACCCGAGGAGCCCGGCGACGAGCGATCCCAGGAACCCCTGGTCGTCGAGCCACGCCGACGTGTCCCACAGGGTGTCCGCCGCGGGCAGGATACCCATGCCCTGAAGGCGGCCCACGCCGGTGCTGAAGAGGCCCGCGGCCAGCAGGAGCAGGAACGCCGACGTCCACGCGAAGAATCGACGGAGGCTGAGCTGCCGGGCGCCGTGGAAGACGAGCACGCCGAGGACGATCGCGCCTAGGACGCCCAGCACGCCTCCGAGCGCGAGCAGCGAGCTGCCGGCGCTCGTCCCGACCTGGGTCAGCAATCCCCAGAGGAACAGCACGGTCTCCGCGCCCTCACGGAACACGCCCGTGAACGCGATCACTCCCACCACCCAGAACTGCTGCTTCGCCTTCGCCGCATCCATCTGGCGCTCGAGCTCGCCGCGGATCGCCACCGCATGCTGCCGCATCCACCATCCGTGCCAGGTCAGCATGCCGCTCGCGGAGAAGAGAACGACCGCCGCGATGAGATCCGGGCCGAGATCGACGAGGGGGCCGGACAGCACCGTCACCATGACGCCCAGGAGGAGACTCGCGACGACACCCAGGCCGGCCCCCACCGTCACGTAGCGGAACTCGCGCCGCGCGCCGATCTTCTCCAGATAGGTGTAGATGAGGCCGAGGAGGAGTGCCGCCTCGAACCCCTCGCGCAGCGTGATGACGAAGGTGCCGCCCATGGCGCCGCCTATTCCGCGACGATCCGACCCTGCGCGGTCGCCTCGTGATACTCGCCGAAGAACTTGTAGGTGCCGGCCTTGAGCGCGGGCATCCGGAGCTTCAGTGTCTTGCTGGCCGGGATGACCTTCTCGACCCGGAGCTCCTTGCTCTCGAACTCCTCGGGGGTCGTGTCCTTGTTCGTGATGACCAGCACGAAGGCCTGGCCGGCCTTGACCTTGATCTCCTCGGGCGTGAACTTGTGCTGCTCGATGGTCAGCGGGATCTCGGGTGGCGCCGGTGCCTGGGCGCGAGCCACCGAAAATGCGGCGAGGAGACCCAGGACCAGGCCGATCCGTAGCGCGGCGTGACGCATGGGCGATCGCTCCTTTGGCGCGAATCGACGGACGATGTTAGTAACCCGCACGGCGGAGATTAGGTTCCCCTAATCAAGAACGGTTGTCAAGACGTTCGGGGATACGCCGGGCCCCCTTCCGGGTCACGCCGGAGAGGTCGCCCGCCGGCCTGCCACGCGATCGGAGGCCGCGCCGGACGGGCCGCCGGCGCGGGAACCGCCGGACATGCCGAGGGGGAGCCGCGCGCGGCTCCCCCTCGCATCGGACGCGGGCTGGGCCGGGTCCGGCTAGCCCTTGTTATGCCGGTCGTAGATCTCGGCGACCGCCTTGTGGGCTTCCTCGGTGGCCTTCTCGGGTGCCCAGTTCTCCACGAGGACGCGCTGCACCATCTTGGGGATGACGTGGGTGTTCAGGACCTCACCGGCGGCCGGGGTGGGGGAGCCGGCGTAGCTCAGGGGCACGCCCTGCTCGGCCATCTGGGTGAAGTACCGGAACACGGGCTTCTCCTTCCAGAACGGGCTGTCGAAGAGGCGCTTGTAGACCGGCACCCAGCGGCCGCCGGTGGACTGCACGATCCTGTCGTAATTCGCCGGCTGCAGCATGTACTCGATCAGCCCCTTGCCGAGGTCCGGGTACGGGCTCTTCTTGAAGAGGGCCAGGGACCAGGTGTCGATCTGCGTCACGCTCCCCTTCGGGCCGGCCGGGACCGGATAGATGCCCGTGACCTTCTGGAGGTCCTTGTCGTTCCCGTCCAGGTAGGCGTAGACGCTCGTGGGGTTCATGACGAACGCGGCCTGCCGCGACTGGTAGGCCTTGTTGTTCCCGGAGTCGTCCCAGGAGATCGCGCCCGGCGGGATGATCTTGTGGGTCTTGAACATCGCGTCGAGCACCTTGAGGCCGGCGACGTTCTCGGGCGAGTTCAGCACGACCGTCTTGTTGTCGGCCTCGACGGTCTTTCCGCCGTAGCACCAGAGGAGGTTCGTGACGTTGTTCGTCGTGTCGTAGGTCATGCCGAGACAGATGCCGAACGCGAAGAGTCGCGGCGGCTCCTGGATCTTCTTGCTGGTCTCGATGAACTCGTCCCACGTCTTCGGATACTCGACCTTGGCCTTCTCCAGGAGGTCGAGCCGCACGTGCATGGGCCACGGGTTCACCGCCAGCGGGACGCCGAAGAACCGGCCATTGATGCGGACGGCCGTCAGGGTGGCCTCGAAGATGCCCTTGGGCTCCTTCCGCATCCTCTCGACGGTATCGGTCATGTCGACCAGGTGCCCCTGGCTCCCGAAGAACTGGACGTTGGACTCGAAGAGCCGCATCACGTCCGGCGGATTGCCGGCCTCGATGGCGGCCGACAGCTTCTGGATCCACACGTCGTTGCCGACCACGGAGAACTCGACCTCGTCGTCCTTCAGTCCGGCCGACTTGGCGAACTCGAAGACCTGATCCTTCTGGAGCTGGTCGGCGATCGGGGTGAAGTTCGGCAGCTGCCAGAAGATGAGCTTCTTGGCGCGCTGGGCGTGGCTCTTGTTGACCAGCCACCAGGGACTCGTGGTCGCGATGCCGGTCGCCGCGGCCGCCTTGAGGACCTGTCGTCGCGAGACGCGAACGTCTGCCATCGTGCTGTTCTCCTTTGGCCGGGTTGGTGGCACTGCTCGAGGATCAGCCCTTCACGCCGCCGAGGGTCAGGCCCTTCACGACCCACCGCTGGAAGATGAGATAGAGGACGACCGGGGGCAGGGCGCTCAGCACCGCGGCCCCCATCATCGGCCCCCAGAAGAACACGTCCTCCACGATGAACAGCGAGATGCCCGACGTGACGGTCCGCACCTCGTTGCTGCTGACGAAGACCTGCGCGTAGAGGAACTCGTTCCAGGCCTGGGTGAACGAGAAGAAGGCGACGACGGCGAGCGCGGGCAGCGCCATCGGCAGAATGATGCGGACGAGCGTGCCCATCCGGGAGCAGCCGTCGACCAGCGCCGCCTCCTCGAGCTCGAGAGGCACCGAGCGGAAATATCCCATCAGGAGCCAGGTGCAGAACGGCACGGTGAAGCCGAGGTACGCGAGGACCAGGCCGTGGTGCGTGTCGATGAGCCTGAACGCGGACATGACCGCGAACAGCGGAATGAAGAGGAGCGAGGGGGGCACCAGGTACGTGAAGACGAGCCCGCGAGCGATCGCCTTGCGGCCGGGGAAGCGGAGCCGAGCGAGCGCATAGGCGCCAAGGCAGCCCAGCACGAGCGAGGCGATGGTCGTCGCCACCGCGATGATGGTGGAGTTCCGCACGTACTTCACGAAGGGCGTCTTGACGAACAGGAGCCGGTAGGCGGCGAGCGTCGGATGCCGCGGAATCAGCGTCGCCTCGAACCCGTAGATCTCCCGGTCCGTCTTGAGCGAGGTCGCGATCATCCAGTAGAAGGGCACCAGCGTCCAGATCAGCATCACGGCCAGGAGACCGTTGCCGACCCAGCGGAGGAGGCGCTGCGTGCCGGACTTCGTTCGCACCCGGCCTACTCGTCCGCCGGACGGAGCATGCGTCTTGTGAGGAAGATGATCAGCAGCACCAGCAGCGGAAACAGCATGAGGGAGACCGCGGCGCCCATGCCGAGGCGGAAGGCGCCGAGGGCCATCGTGTACGACAGGTGCGGGAAGATCTCGGTGCGACCGGCCGGACCGCCTCTGGTGAGGATGTAGACGAACTGGAGGTTCGTGGCCGTCCAGATGGTGGAGAGCATCACCGTCGTCAGGAAGATGGTCCGGAGACGCGGGATCGTGACGTAGAAGAACTGCTGGACGATCGTGGCGCCGTCGATCTCCGCGGCCTCGTAGAGCTCCTTGGGGATCGCCTGGAGGCCCGCCAGGAACGTCATGGTGTAGAAGGGCGTGCCGGCCCACACCACGACCGCGATCACGCAGCCCATGGCCAGGCTCGGGTCGGACAGCCAGGAGATGATGTTGTGCGTGATGTGGAAGGTGATCAGGAAGTTGTTGAGGAATCCGGAGAGGTCGTCGAAGATCCACCGCCAGTTGAGCGACACGATGACGACCGGCATGGCCCACGGCACGAACAGGAGGGTCCGGAAGAAGTTGTTGAACCGTCGCTCCTGGTCGAGGATCAGGGCCATCGTCAGGCCGAGGACGAACTTAATGGCGACCGCGACGGCCGTGTAGACGATGCTGTTGTAGACCGTCCGGATGAACAGGTCGTTCCGGAAGAGCTCGACGTAGTTCTGGAATCCGACGAACCGGCCGGGGGCGCCGACCATCTTGTTCTGCAGCGAGAGGTAGACGCCGATGAAGAAGGGATACGCGACCAGACCGAGGATCACCAGGAACGTCGGCGTGAGGATGCCGTAGGCGAGGACCGTCTCGCTCCCGAGCCGCAGCCGGCCGATCGGCGCGGCGGGGCGCGGCCTCGAGGCGACGAGGATCGGCTCCCGATAGGCTTCTGTCGAGTCAGCCCGAACCGCCACCGGGCCTCCTTCAGGCGTCTGGCACGCGTCTGGCGCTTCCGGTCGGGGCCGCTCCGGGGTCCCCGAAGCGTTCCCCGGAGACACGCCTCCCCTCGTGCGGCTGAAGTGCGCGAGTAGGCGCGATTATTCGTCGCCCGGCCGCACAGTGTCAAGCCTCACCGGCCGCCCGTCGCGATCAAGCGACCGGGCGGGACACCGATCCTTGCGGCGGCAGCCGGGCGGCCGACGCTTCTGCCGGGACCCTGCTACTCGGGAAGGCCTTGGAGCGCGTACATCAGGACCAGCGCCGGCGTCGGCTTACCGAGCGACCCGAACCACTTGACGTAGATCTGGCCGATCGCGCCCGAGCGGTAGATGCGCGCGAGCGTCCGGTTGGCCACGAAGCGAAAGGCCGAGTCGTCGCGCCGGACCATGAAGCCATAGGGCTCATAGGAGAGGTCGTCGGAGACGATCGCGAAGCGCGAGGTCCCGCGCGCCTGGAGCACCAGCCCGATCAGGATGGTTCGGTCCGAGGCGTACGCCTCGATCTTGCTCGTCTGGAGCGCCGCCAGGCCCTCGTCGTGGTCCTTCACGGGCACCACCGTCGCGGTCAGGTTCGTGGTCCGCAGGAAGTCGGCGACGGCGCGCTCCGTGGTCGTGCCCGGGACGACGCCGATCCGCTTGCCGGCGAGGTCGTTGAGGGAGCGCAGGCCCGAGCCCTCGGCGATCAGGAAGCTCGCGCCGTCGACGAACGTCATGAGCGTGAAGTCGACCTTCTCCTGACGGGAGAGCGAGGCGGTCGTCGACCCGCACTCGATGTCCACCGTGCCATTGGCCACCGCATCGATCCGGTTCTCGGGAGTGACCGGCACCCAGTTCAGCGTCAAGTTCGGGAGATTCAGCTCCTGGCCGACGGCGATCGCGATTTCCTTGCAGAGGTCGATCGAGTAGCCGGCGGGCTTGCCGTCGGAGCCGGTGAAGGAGAAGGGCAGGGCGTTCTCCCGGTAGCCCAGCGTCAGGGTGCCGCTATCCATGACCTTCTTGAGGGTGCCCGTGCGCGTCTGCGCGTGGGCAGTCGCGGATCCGAGGACCATCATCATCGCTAAAGCGATCATCACGCGTCGCCGCATTGGAGCCTCCCAGGTTGGACCTGTCGTCCTGCTCGCGTCTCTACAGTGTCCGATGGCGGTAGTCTATCGACCGGCTCCGGGCGCGTCAAACGCCGCGCGGAGCCGTCGCCGTTGCGGCCGATTCGCGCCTGCTATGATGCGGGGCGTGCCGCTTCCGGGTGTCCGCGTCACCGGTCTTCGCGCGCTGGCCGGGGCGGGACTCTGGGCCTTGACCGGCTGCGGCGTGATCATCGACGAGCCCACCTACGACACGCGGGCCGAGCAGCGTCCGGGCACCTGGGTGAGCCGCTTGCAGGAAGAGATCGGGAGCCTCCAGCGCACGTACGAGGACATGATCGTGAAGGCGACTCCGGTGCAGCGGCGCCGTCTGCCGAGCATCGGCTCCGAGCTTTCGCGCCTGTCGGACGCGGCGGCCTCGATGAAGGACGACCTCGACTGGAAGCGCGGGCACTTCGGCGACCACCTTGCCAAGGCGGAGTCGGTGGCGACTTCCATCGACCAGCAGCTGAGCGGGGCGCCCGTCACGCCCGCCGTGCGGTCGTACTGGTGGGACACCGCCTACGCGCTGGGGATCGTGCGGGAGTTCTATCGGGAGCTGGGAGTGCCGCGGCTCTACGAGGTCCAGGACGATCCGCGCGGCGTCGTGCGGCTGACTCCGGCCGCTCCGAAGAAGGAGGAGTACGACGCGTCCTTCGAGGTCGACCAGGTGCGACGCGGCTACGACCAGATGATGAAGAGCTGGCGAGACGCGCCGGCGCGGCAGACGGGCTCGGCGTGGACCGCCCAGCTCGATCGCGAGCTCGCCTCGCTGGGCGACCCGGTCAGCGCGCTCGCCCGCGTCAGCGCTGGCGACCGTGCCGCCGTGGCTCCGGCCGCGGAGCGCGTGCGCAAGCAACTGGAGCGAGTGCGTCCGCTCATCGAGGCGCGTGAGGCGGAGCTGCCGCGTCCGCTCCTCGATGGGTGGGAGCAGCTGTCCGGCTGGGCCGGGCGGCTCGGGGAGCCCTGACCGCGGTCCGGCGACGGCACGAGTGCCGGCGACCGCGGACGGGTACACTCTGGCGGCAGCCACTGGCGACGGGCCACTGGCCCTGGCCCCTGTCGGCAACCATTGGAACCCTCACGGGAGGAAGCACGGATGCGTTCGAGGAAGAAGGTCGCGATCGTCACCGGCGCGGGGAGCGGCATCGGCAAGGCCGTGGCGCTGACCTTGCTGAAGAACGGCTACTCGGTCGCCCTGGCGGGGCGGCGCGCCGATGCGCTGGCAGGGGCCATCCGGGAAGCGAAGACCGCAGGCACCCGGGCGCTCGCGGTGCCGACCGACGTCGGTGATCCCGCGTCGGTGCGCGCGCTGTTCTCCCGCACCAAGGAGCGGTTCGGCCGGCTGGACCTCCTGTTCAACAATGCGGGCACGAACGCGCCGGGCATCCCCCTCGAGGACCTGACGTTCGAGCAGTGGCAGAGGGTCGTCAGCGCGAACCTCACCGGCGTCTTCCTGTGCACTCAGGAGGCCATCCGGGCCATGAAGGCGCAGACGCCGCGTGGCGGGCGCATCATCAACAACGGCTCGATCTCGGCCCACACTCCGAGGCCGAACTCCGCGCCGTACACCGCGACCAAGCACGCGGTGACCGGCCTCACGAAGTCGACCGCGCTCGACGGCCGGAAGTACGACATCGCCTGCGGTCAGATCGACATCGGCAACGCGCTCACCGAGATGGCGGCCCGCATGGCGAAGGGCGTGCCGCAGGCGAACGGCGAGATGGCCGTCGAGCCGCTGATGGACGTGCAGCGCGTCGCCGACGCGGTCTTGCACATGGCGGGCTTGCCGCTGGACGCCAACGTGCTGTTCCTGACGATCATGGCGACCAAGATGCCCTTCGTCGGGCGGGGCTGACCCGGCGGTTCATCCGGCCGGCCGGGCGGCGGAGGACGGGGCGGGACGACACCGGGAAGCCCGGCCGATCGTCCCGTCCCGCCTCGCCGGCGAGCGGTGTCGGGGACGCCGCTACTGCTTGCTGGGGTCGTCCGCGGGGTTCACGTAGTTGAAGGCCAGCGGCCCCAACGCCGACACCTGGATCACCGTCGGTTGCTTCGTGAGCACGTAGTGGTTCGTCTTGGCGGGCGCGACGATGACGCTGCCCGCGGGGAACCCCTTCGCCTTTGCCGGATCGAGCTTGTCGCCCATCCCCACCATCAGGGTGCCGCTCAGCACGGTCACGACCTCGTCCGTCGGATGCGAGTGGGCGGCGATCCGGTAGTTCGCCGGCAGCTTCGCCCGGATGATGAAGAGCCCATCCTTCTGCGGGTCACCGTAGAGGACGGCGACCTTCGAGCCTTTCGGCAGCATGGGCGGCGCGTCGCCCCACTTGATCGTCTCCGGCCTGAACATCCCGTGCGCGGCATCTTCGGCCCCGAGCGGCCACGCGCCGGCCATGACCATCACCGCCACGAGGAGCACCGTCAGCCTGACTCTCATCGCGAGCCTCCTGTCCCCGAGGGAAATCGCACTCGACTGCCGACACGCTCTCACGCCGGTCGAGGGGGCGTCAACGATTCGCGCGCGTCACGTCGGGCTCGCCCCGACAGGCCTGCCGCCCCCGCGCGAATGCCGCGACGGCGGCCGATCGATGGGCCGGACGACCCGCGCGGCGCGGTATCATGGGCCCGATGTCCGGGCCGCCGTCGCGAGTCTCGGCATCTCCCGGCTCGGCGGCGGCTCCGCGACGCGGTGGTGTGGCGCCCGAAGGAGCCGACGCGCGCTTCGGCCGGGCTCCTTCATGGATCGAGGCCTGACGACGCAGGAGGTAGCTCTATGACTCGATGCGCGCGCGTGGTTCTGAGTGTCGTGTCGCTCGTCCTGGTCGGCTGTTCCGGGCAGCCGGCCGCTCACCACGAGGCCACGGGGGCGGGCGCGCCGCCGATGCTCCTCGACGGACTCGGCGCCTACCACCAGGCGGTGACGACCGCGTCGCCTCAGGCCCAGGCGTACTTCGACCAGGGTCTTCGCCTGGTCTACGCCTTCAACCACGTCGAGGCGGAGCAGGCGTTCCTCGAGGCAACGCGCCTCGATCCGACGTGCGCGATGTGCTACTGGGGCATCGCGCTCACCCAGGGATCGAACTACAACAGCCCGACCGACGCCGAGCGGGAGAAGACCGCCTATACCGCCGTTCAGCAGGCGCTTGGCCTGACTGACCGGGTGACGCCGCGAGAGCGGGCGACCATCCAGGCACTCGCGAAGCGTCACTCGTCGGCGGCGGGCGCCGAGCGCGCGGCGCTCGACCGCGCCTACGCGGACGCGATGCGCGAGGTGGTGCGGAGCTTTCCCAACGACCCCGACGCCGCCACCCTCTTCGCCGACGCCCTCATGAACCTCAGACCGTGGGACCTGTGGATGCCGGATGGCAGCATGCAGCCGGAGACCGCCGAGATCCTCGCGACCCTCGAGCGCGTCCTCGCCGCGAATCCGAATCATCCCGGAGCGCTCCACCTGTACATCCACGCCGTCGAGGGCGGGCCCACGCCGGGGCAGGCCGAGTTCGCCGCCGACCGCCTGGGACCCCTCATGCCGGGGGCGGGTCATCTGGTCCACATGCCAGCCCACATCTACTGGCGGGTCGGTCGGTACGAGGACGCCGTCCAGGCAAACCTTCGCGCGGTCAAGGCCGACGAGGCCTACTTCGCGAAGCGGGAGCCGAGCCCGATCTATCGCGGCCTCTACTATCCGCACAACATCGATTTCATCTGGCAGTCGGCCAGCATGGAGGGGCGGAGCGCCGAGACGATCCGGGCCGCGCGCCAGTTCGCCGACGCCGCGCCGGCGGCCATGGTGCGCGAGATGTCTGACATGGAGACCGCGCCCGCCGCGCCGTACTTCGCGCTGGCCCGGTTCGGGCGGTGGGACGAGATCCTACGCCAGCCCGCGCCGCCCGCGGAGTTCCCGTACGTCACCGGCGCCTGGCGCTACTCCCGGGGCCTCGCGTTCATCGCCACCGGGCGCCGGGCGGAGGCGGAGGCCGAGCTGGCGGGGATTCGGCAGCTTTCCGAGAGCGTCCCGGCCGACCGTACCCTTGCCGGCTTCTTCAAGACGAAGACCATCCTCGACCTCGCCGACAACGTGCTCGCGGGGGAGATCGCCGCGCGGACCGGCCAGACCGACGTCGCGGTCCGGCACCTCCTGGCGGCGGTGGCCGAGCAGGACGGCCACTGGTTCACCGAGCCGCCGGTCTGGTACTACCCGGTCCGGCAATCGCTCGGGGCCGCGCTGTTGAGCGGCGGGCGCCCGGTCGAGGCCGAGGCCGTGTACCGGGACGATCTCAAGCGGAATCCCGACAACGGCTGGTCGCTCTACGGGCTGGCGCAGAGTCTCCAGGCTCAAGGGAAGACGGCCGACGCCGCGGCGGCGCAGGCCCGCTTCCAGAAGGCGTGGGCCCTCGCCGACGTGACGCTCGCGGCCTCGCGATTCTGAGCTGCCGCACCGGGGGAGCCGAGGCGCGCGCTCGCGTCTCGGCTCCCCCCGGGCAGATCGTTCGAGCTGGAACGCGCGCTGCCGCGGGCACTGACCCCCGTCCGGCCAGGCGGGTGGGCCGATTCACGGCCTCCGGACCGCGACCGTCCGCGCTCCGGGGTCGGGCCGGGTGATGTCGGGGTTTTCCTGTCTTGCTATCCGGACGCCGGTATCTCACCCTGCCAGCGGGGGACGACAATAACCGCCCGCCGATGCTGAGGAATCAGGTTCGGTGCGCGGGCTGCATGGCGGGAGACCAGGGACGGAGGAGCGAATGCGGGTTCTGTTGCTTGGGGTAGGGGGGTTCATCGGCTCACACCTGGTGGACCGGCTGCTCCGTGACCCCAGCTACGAGGTCGAGGGTCTCGACCTGACCGACGAGAAGCTGGACGAGGCTCTCCTCGCGCCGAAGTTCAAGTTCGTCCGCGCCGACATCCGCAACGAGCGGGCGACGACGCTGGCGATGATCGATCGGGCCGACGTGGTCGTCGACCTGATCGCGCACGCCAACCCGAGCCTGTACGTCGCCAAGCCCCTCGAGGTCTTCGAGCTTAACTTCACGGAGAACCTCCACATCGCCGAGGCGTGCGTCGAGAAGCGGAAGCGACTCGTCCAGTTCTCCACCTGTGAGGTGTACGGCAAGACGCTGGCCGCGGTGGCGCCCGACATGCTCCAGGACCCGGAAGATCCGCGGCACGCGGTGTTCAGCGAGGACGCGACCGATTTCATCCTCGGCCCCGTGGGCAAGCACCGCTGGATCTATGCCTGCGCCAAGCAGCTCCTCGAGCGAGTCATCCACGCGTACGGGATCCGCGAGGGTCTGAACTGGTCGGTGGTGCGGCCGTTCAACTTCATCGGGCCCAAGATCGACTACCTGACGACCGCCCAGGACGGGAACCCCCGGGTGTTCTCGCACTTCATGACCGCGCTGCTCGAAGGCACCCAGATGAAGCTGGTCAACGGGGGCCACAACCGCCGCTGCTACACGTACATCGAGGACGCGGTCGATTGCATCGAGCGGATCATCGCGAATCCCGACGGGGTGTGCGACCGCCAGATCTTCAACGTCGGCACGCCGCAGAACGAGCTGTCCATCCGCGGGCTGGCCGAGCGGATGCGCGACCTCTACGCGCGAAAGTTCCGCAGGCCGGGGCAGCGGCTGCCGGACCTGGTGGAGGTCGACAGCCGGGAGTTCTACGGCGAAGGCTACGAGGACTCGGACCGCCGCATCCCGGACATCTCGAAGGCCCAGAAGCTCCTCGGCTGGCACCCGAAGTACGGTCTCGACGAGACCATCGAACGGAGCATGGCGGGCTTCGCGCCCTACACCTCGGCTTGATGAGTGGCGGGGCGCCGGGGGCCCCGGGCCGGCTCGCCGTCGCGATCCCCGCCTACAACGCCGCCCGGACGCTCGAGAGCGTCTTCGACCGCATTCCGCCCGCGATCCTCGCCCGCGCGCCCCGGTACATCGTGGTGAACGACGGCAGCACCGACGACACCGCTGCCGTCGCGCACCGGCTCCGCGCCCGGTTCCCGACGCTCGAGCTGGTCGAGCACGCCCAGAATCGCGGGTACGGCGGCGCGGCCCAGAGCGGCCTCCGGCGGGCTCTCGAGGTCGGCGCGGACGTGGTGGCTTGGCTCCACGGCGACGGTCAGTACGCGCCCGAGTCGCTTCCCGACCTCCTGGCCCCGCTGGATGCCGACCGCGCAGACGTCGTCCAGGGCTCGCGCTTCCGGGGCGGCGGCGCGCTGCGAGGCGGCATGCCCGTGTACAAGTACGTCGCCAACCGCGGGCTGACCTGGATGGAGAACCGCGTCTTCGGCCTCCGGCTGGCCGAGTACCACAGCGGCTACATGCTCTACCGCCGCCGGGCGCTCGAGGCGATTCCGTTCGGGAGCTTCACGACGCGCGGCTTCGTCTTCGACCAGGAGATGCTCGTCGCGGCGCGGATCCTCGGGCTCCGCGTGGTCGACCTGCCCATCCCCACGCGCTACGCGGGCGAGGTCTCCTATCTGAAGCCGATCCCGTACGGCATCGCCGTGCTGAAGCTCATGGGCCGGTACCTTCGGGGTGACTACCACCGGCTCGTCGCGGGGCAGACCGCTCCACCGCGGTAGCGGTGGGCCCGCGGCTGCTGCTCAGCGCCGACCGCCGCCCCGCCGCAGGGCGAACGACTCGAGCTCGAAGCCGGAGATGGCCGGAGGCTGACCCACCGTCAGCGTCACCGCCCGCGGGCCGAGCTCCTCCAGCGCGGTGCCCGGCGCGGCCCCCTTCACTCCGACGAAGGCGTGGGACTCCCGGAAGTGGCCCCGCAGGTCGCCGGCCACACCGAGCGTCCTCAGCGCGTGGATCGCCGCGTCGGACAGTTGGCCGGATGCCTCGTCCCGGACCGCGCCCACGACGACCGTTCCTTCCGGAAGGTCTCCGATGAACGCCGCCAGCCGCGCCGATGCCTTCGGATCGAAGAACGTGTCGAACACGCCGATCGCGTGGAAGCGTCCGTCGGGCGTGAGCGCGGCCAGGTTGTAGCCGCGCTGGTTCGGCGCGAGCTCGACGCCGTTGAAGACGATCGAGGCGTGCTCTCCGTGCGGCTGTCCCGCGCTCTGCACGCGAAGGTCGCCGGGGCTGAGGGTCCCGGTCGTGCCCACCAGGTACCGGTCGCGCGGCTCCAGCCGCGGGCGCCGGTACTTGAACTCGAGCGACACCACGTTGAACGCCGCCTGGTTGTACGGAGGCGGGAGGGTCATCGTGAGCATCCCGTCTCCATCGATCCGGCCCTCGTCGACCGTGCGCCCGTTCAGCGACACCCTGGCCAGCTGCTCGAGCTCGGGGTCGCTCAGTAGAGGGCGGAGCATTGCGTGGAGCACCGGGTGCTCCCGGATGAACCCGAACCCGACCCAGCGGTCGACCACCGTCCCGCGCTCGGGTCTCGGGGTCACATCCCAGAGGTCCTCGTCGCCGTAGCTCCCGTGGAAGCGGAGAAATGGAGGCGGGGCCGCCCGCAGCTCCCGCCACGCCGCACGCCAGGGGACGGCGAGCTCCGGGTCCCGGAGGCGCACCACGAGGAAATCGAGGGGGTAGATGCGGCGGAGATAGGCCTCGGCCGCCGGCGTGGGAAAAGGCGGACCCGGCTGGGTCATGACGGCGGAAAGCCGGCCGATGAACGGCGGAACGAACCCCGAGTAGCCGTTCACGACCCGCTTGCGGTGTCCGAGAGACCGGAGCATCGCGTCGGCGTCCGCCATGGGCGCGTGGGTTGGCCACTCGAGCACCACGCTGTCGGGCGGCGCGTCCTCGAGGGCGACGTCCACCGAGCGGACGAACGCCGGCATGCGCCCGTAGGCCATCGGGAACGTCGCGTACTCGAGCGCCAGCAGGAGGCCGATCGCGCTGATGGCCGGAGCGAATGCCCGCCGCGGAAGGTGAGCGCGGAGCCACGTCACCCCGTAGGCCGCGAGGAGGGACACCGTGAAGGTCACCACGACGCCGATGCGGTTGGCCGCGCGGAGCGCCCGCAGCGGCAGGACGTACGGCTGAAGCCAGGCGTAAAGCCCGGGACCGATCGTCCGGCCGGCCGCGTTCACCGCCGGGCCGAGCGAGAGGAGGAAGATCATCAGGGAGAGCCCGAGCAGGATCAGGACCCAGTCGCGGGGACCGAGGCGCCGCTCCACGAGCCCGTGCTGGCGGCGCCGCCATCCGTCGAGCGCTTCGCGGACCAGCAGGAGCCCGAACAGCGCCAGGCAGACCGCGGTGAAGGTCGGCATCCACGGGGATGGGCGCTTCGGCTCGCCGACGACGAGCGCGCGCCCCGCGAGCAAGGCCGCGACGATCAGGGCGATCGAGACGGACCGCTCCGGCCAGCCCCGGATCGGGGGCCGGTCCCGCCGGAGCCAGAGGAGCCCGAGCGCGGCCAGCCCGAGGACCACGACGCCCATGAAGAGCGAGGCCTCGTAGGCGTACCCGGCGTCCTTGACCCGGTAGAGCCAGTTGGTCCGCATCTCGAAGTAGGTCAGCACCTCGGCCGATCGCTCCTGGACCTCGGACAGGCTGCGCTCGAAGCCGAGCTCGTGGCGAGTCACGGTGAAGGGCAGCATCACCGGGGCGAGGGCGACGCCGAGCGCGACGCCTCCCACCGCGGCGATCAACGGCGTGCGGAGTCGCCAGCCGGACCACCGGAGCGCCACGTACTGGAGAGCCACCACCGTGAGCCCGAACGCGAGCATGAGGGCGTAGTAGAGGACCGAGATCGCCTGGAGCCAGAAGACCAGGCAGAAGAGCGCGAGGTCTCGCGGGCGCTGCGACTCCAGGAACCGCACCAGCGCGTAGAAGGCCAGCGGGATCCCGAAGGTCATCTCCATGTTGAACTCGATGTACATGTCGGTGCGATACGGACACAGCATGAACGCCGCGGCGGCCACGAGGGCGGCCGCGCGGTCGCTCGTCAATCGGATGGCGACGGCGTACATGGCCCAGCCGGACAGCGCCCAGAACAGGATCAGCGTGAGGTTGTAGGCCAGCACCGGGTTGCCGGTGACCGTGTAGATGGGCCCCGCGACCAGCGCCGGGGTGAAGAGCGGCTCGCTGAACGTGAGGCTCAGTCCCGCCGGATAGAACGCGTTGCCCTGCATGAGGGCGGTCGGCTGGGTCAGGACGTTCCGGAAGGCGGTGACCATCGCCCAGGTGAGGACCCGCGCATCGGGGTTGTCCGGATACAGGTGGGCGAGGTCGGTGACGAGGGGCCAGCTGTAGAGGGCGACGAGGCCCACCATCAGGAGGAGGACCGGGAGATGCGCCCGCCTCATCGTCGCCTGCTCCGGGCGGACGCCGCCGGCCGCGCGAGCCCGGCTCCTGGCCTCACCGCGGACGATCCTGCCACTCGAGCCGACTCGTCGGCGCTGGTCAGCGGAGGTAGCCGGCGTACTGATCGAGCAGCGGCAGGATGTGCTCCCGACCCTCGGAGGGGAGCGGGAGGACGACGCGGTCGATGTGGGCCGCCCGGTATCGGTCGAAAGCCGACGGGTCGGGCTTCCCGCCGAACACCGAGATCGAGATCGTCTTCGGGTCGCGACCGGCGCGCGCGGCCTGGGCGCGGAGGTCGGCGAGCTGCGCGAGGATCGCGTCGGCCCCGGCGCGCCCGCGCGGGAACCAGCCGTCGCAGAACTCGACGACGCGCCGGAGCGTGTGGGATCCCTCGCCCCCCAGCAGCACCGGCGGATGCGGCTTCTGCACGGGCTTGGGATAGGACCAGAGGCGGTCGAACCGGACGAACTCGCCGTGGAACTCGGCCTCGTCCTTGGTCCAGATCTCCTTCATGGCCAGGACGCGCTCGCGCATCACCCGGAAGCGGGTGGGGAAGGCCGTCCCGTGATCTTCCATCTCCTCGGCGTTCCACCCCGCGCCGACGCCGAAGAGGAAGCGCCCGTTCGACAGGAGGTCGAGGGTGGCCACCTCCTTCGCCATCACGATCGGATCGTGCTGGATGACGAGGCAGATGCCGGTGCCCAGCCGCAGCCGGGACGTCACCGCCGCGGCGGCGGCGAGCCCGACGAACGGATCCAGCGTGTGCGCGTACTCCTTGGGGAGAGTCCCGCCGCCCGGCCACGGGGTCCGCCGGCTCGTCGGGATGTGCGTGTGCTCGGTGACGAACAGGGATTCGAAGCCCCGCTCCTCGAGGGCCCGCGCCAGCTCGTCGATGCGGATCGAATAGTCGGTTGGAAAGATGAAGGCTCCGACCTGCATGCCTGCCTCCTCGAGCGGGAGTCGATGCCGATGCCACGCCTCCGAGCCGACGCGCTCCGACGGCGCCGGAGTCGACGCGCCATACTCTCTCACAGTTGAAGACCACCGGGCGTCGTCGGCGCCGGCGGCCCGGGCGCCTTGACTTGACGGGAGGCGCTGCCGAGAATGACGCCGTCGCCGTGCCGAGCCCCGAGACGCCCGCACCCGCGAATGTCCCCGGGAGGGTCCCGATGAGCCTGGGAAGCCCACTCCGCGTCGCCCTGGCCGTGCTCACGAGCGCGCTCCTCGCTGTCGTCGCTCCGCCGCCGGGCGAGGCGAAGGTCCTCCGGACCAACTTGCGCGCGGATCCCGCGATGGTCGACCCGATCACGTACTCGGAGCTCGTGGCCGGGGACGTGATGAAGAACCTCTACGAGGGTTTCACGGAGATCGACAAGGACGGGAACATCATCCCCGCCCTCGCGCTCCGGTGGGAGGCCAGCCCCGACAACAAGGGGTTCCGCTTCTACCTCCGCAAGGGCGTCAAGTTCCACAGCGGGCGCGAGTTCACCGCGAAGGACGTCAAGTGGACCTTCGAGCAGATCCTCCTGCCCGGGAACAAGGGCGGGCTGACGCTCACGTATCTCAAGGCACTGGAGGGCGCGCAGGACATCCTCGACGGGAAGACGACGCAGCTCTCGGGCGTGAAGGTGATCGATCCCTACACGGTCGAGGTCCGATTCACGCGGGCGGACGTGCTGTTCCCGATCTATCCCTTCCAGTTCATGGACAGCGGGATCGTGGCGCAGTACGGCGCGGACTGGGCTACCAAAGTCTCGGCCGGGACGGGGCCGTTCAAGTTCGTGTCCTGGAAGCGCGGCCAGGAGGTGCGGCTGGCCGCTCACAAGGACTACTGGAACCAGGTGCCGTCGGTCGATGAGATCTCCATGCTCATCGTCCCGAGCTACGACACCGCCATCTCGATGTACGAGGCCAACGAGCTCGACGTGGTCGACCTCGAGGTCATCCAGGCCCGGCGCGTCCTGAAGGATCCCAAGTTCAAGGACCAGATCCTGGCCGTCCCGGCGGCGCAGATTCGCTACCTCGGAATGAACCAGGCGCTGTACGCGCCGTTCAAGGACAAGCGCGTCCGCGAGGCGATCTGCCTGTCGTTCGATCGCGAGGCGATGGTCAAGGGCCTCTACGGGGGCGCCGGGGCGCCGCTCTACGGCCAGATCACGCCGGGCGTGGCGGGCTACAACCCGAACGTGAAGCCGATCCCCTACGACCCGGCGCGCGCCAAGCAGCTGATGGCCGACGCGGGGTATCCGGACGGCAAGGGCCTTCCCCCGCTGAAGATCACCTGCGAGCCGACCTTCAAGGACGAGCTCGCGTACTACGCCGACCAGTTCACCAAGGTGCTCGGGATGCCGGTCGAGATGGAGATCCAGGAGCGGGGGACGTTCATCAAGCGGATGAACGCGGGCGAGGTGCCGTTCTTCCCGTGGGGCTGGACGGCCGACTATCCGGACGCGATGTACTTCCTGTCGCAGGTCTGGTACGGCCCGAGCCCCTTCAACCGGTCGCGGTGGAAGAACGCCGAGTTCGATCAGCTGATCGATCGCGCGCAGGGGATCGCCGACGGCCCCGCCCGGTACAAGGTCTACCACCAGGCCGAGCAGGTGCTCATGGCGGACTGGGGCACGTGCCCGCTCGTCATTCGCATGCAGATCGCGCTCCGGAAGCCGAACGTCGAGGGCGTGCGGCTGACGCCGTTCCGGTTCCTGCCGTTCAACACCGTGAAGCTCAACTAGCTGCGGGCGGCCGCCGCCCGAGGATCGGAGCGCGCGGGTGAGGGCGTACGCGCTCCGCCGCGTGCTGGGCCTCGCGCCGGTCCTGGTCGCGGCCATCGTCCTGACCTTCGCCGCGAACCAGTTCGTTCCCGGCGACCCGATCATGACGCTCCTGAGCGACCGGTCGGGAGACGCGGCGCTCGCGGCCAAGCTCCGCGCCGAGTACGGGCTCGACCGGCCGCTCTGGCGCCAGTTCGGGACGTACGTCGCCGGTATTGCCCGCGGCGACTTCGGTCTGTCGTTCCGCTTCGCCAGCACGCCGGTGATCGACGTGATCGCGCCGTCGCTCCTGGTGACCCCGATCCTGGCCGGCGCCGCCCTGCTGGTGGCCGTCCCGCTCGGTATCGCGCTCGGGATCTTCGTCGCGCTCCGGCGGAACTCGCTCTGGGACACCCTCGTGGTCGTCGCCCTCGTGGCCGGAACGTCGATCCCGAACTTCGCGCTGGCCGCCTTTCTCGTCTACCTCCTGAGCGTCCGGCTCGGCTGGCTCCCGGTCGCCGGGTGGGGGAGCCTCGCACAGGCCGTCCTGCCGGTCGTGCTCCTGGCCATCCCGCCGGTCGCGTATCTGGCGCGGCTCTCGCGGACCTACATGCTCGAGGTCCTCCAGCAGGACTACATCCGGACGGCGCGCGCGAAGGGCCTGAGCCGGCGTCTCGTCGTCTACCGGCACGCGCTCCGGAACACGCTGGTGCCGCTCCTCACCACGATCGGCATCATCCTGGGCGGGCTGCTCTCCGGCACCTTCGTGATCGAGACGCTCTTCAACATCCCGGGGCTCGGGCGGCTGGCCATCCAGTCGATCTTCGCCCGCGACTACCCGGTCACGATGGCCATCGTCCTCCTGTTCACCTTCTTCTATGCAGGCATCAACCTGGTGGTGGACCTCCTGTACGGCGTGGTCGATCCGCGGATCCGCCTGGGCACCGGCCGGACGGGGCGCGCGTGAGCCCGCAGGCCGTCGGCCGTCCGATCAACTCCCGCTCAGCGAGGGTGGCATGGTGAGCGAGGCGTCGGCGCCGGCGGCCGCGGTCGGGACGCTCGGCGAGCGCGCGGGATCGGACTTCTGGCGGCGCTTCGGCCGGAGCCGGAACGCTCGGCTCGGCGGCGCGCTCGTCCTGCTGGTGATGCTCGTCGCGATCGGCGGGCCGTGGCTCGCGCCCCGCCGGTACCAGGAGACGGACCTCCTCTCGGTCTGGGCCGAGCCGTCACGGGATCACGTCCTCGGGGGCGACGCGCTCGGCCGCGATGTCCTGAGCCGCCTGATCGTGGGCGCGCGAATCTCGCTGGCCGTCGCGGGGGCGGTCCTCGGGCTCACGCTCACCATCGGCACGCTCGCCGGGATGGTCGCCGGCTACTTCGGCGGGTGGGCCGACACGCTGCTCATGCGGACGGCGGACATCGTCTTCGCCTTCCCGGAGCTGATCCTCGCGATCGTGGTGGCGGCGATGCTCGGCCCCGGCATGCGGACGGTGATCGTGGCGCTCGCGATCGTCTGGTGGCCGGGCATCGCCCGGCTGACGCGGTCCCTCACGCTCGCGCTCCGGAGCGAGCTGTTCGTCGACGCCGCGATCGTGAGCGGGACCCGCCCGCTGACCATCCTGCTCCGCCACGTGCTGCCCAACATCGTCCCGCCCCTGATCGTCCGGGCGTCCATCGGCGTCGGCTTCATCGTGATGGCCGAGGCGACGCTCAGCTTTCTCGGCATCGGCGTGCAGGAGCCATTGCCCACGTGGGGCGGCATGATCCGTGACGGCCTGGTCGCGCTCCGGACCGAGCCCTACCTCGCCCTGTCGGCGAGCGCCGCCCTCGGCGTGACGATCGTCGGCTTCAACCTCCTGGGCGACGGCCTGCGCGACATTCTGGACCCGAGGATCCGCGAGCGATGACGGAGCTGCTCGAGGTCCAGGACCTGTCGGTCTCCTTCTCCACGTCGCGCGGCCCGGTGTCGGTGCTCGACGGCGTCTCGCTGAGCGTGCGGGAAGGCGAGGTCGTCGGGCTGGTGGGCGAGAGTGGCTCTGGCAAGTCGGTGACCGCGCTCTCCATCCTCGGGCTCCTCGGCGAGCAGGGGCGCGTCGTGGGCGGGCAGATCCGCCTGGACGGCCGGGATCTCGTGCCGCTGCCCGAGCGCGAGTGGTTGAAGGTCCGCGGGCGGCAGGTCGCGATGGTATTCCAGGAGCCGATGACGAGCCTGAACCCGCTCCTGACGGTGGGCCGGCAGGTGGCGGAGGTGCTGGAGGAGCACCTGGGGCTCGGGCGGCAGGCGGCGCTCGCGCGCGCGGCGGAGCTGTTCCGGGACGTGGGGATTCCCGACGCGCGCCGCCGCATCGACGACTACCCGCACCAGCTCTCGGGGGGGATGCGGCAGCGCGTGATGATCGCGATGGCGATGGCCTGCCGCCCCCGGCTCCTGATCGGCGACGAGCCGACGACCGCGCTCGACGTCACCATCCAGGCGCAGATCCTGGCCCTCCTGCGCGACCTCGGCCGGGCCGCCGGGACCGCGGTGCTCCTGATCAGCCACGATCTCGGCGTCATGGCCGCCATGGCCGATCGGGTGGTGGTGATGTACGCGGGACAGGTGGTCGAGGAGGCGCCCACCGCGCAGCTCTTCCGCGAGCCGCGTCACCCGTACACGCGCCTGCTCCTCGCGGTGGTGCCGGCGGTCCGCGAGAAGCGCGCGCGGCTGTCCGCGATCGCCGGGAGCATCCCGGCCCCGACCGCGCTTCCCGTCGGCTGCCGCTTCCATCCCCGCTGTCCCGACGCGATCGCGCTCTGCCGCGAGGCGGCGCCGATCCTCGACGCCCACGGGCCGGGCCGGTGGGTCCGCTGCTGGCGCGCCGGCGAGGCGGGCCGGCCGTGACGTCGACGCCTGCGGGCCTGCGGGCGGGTGATCCCGTCGGCGCGAGCGGCCAGCGTCCCCTCCTGTCGGTCGAGGGCCTCGTCCGGGACTTCGCGGTCCGGTCGGCCGGATGGGGCGGCCGTGCGGAACGGACGCTGCGCGCGGTGGACGACGTGACGTTCCACATCGCCGAGGGCGAGACGCTCGGGCTGGTGGGCGAGAGCGGCTGCGGCAAGACGACGGTCGGGCGGCTGATCCTGCGCCTGCTGCCGGTGACGAGCGGGCGCATCGTCTTCGACGGCCGGGACGTCACCGCCGTGCCCGAGCGGCGGCTCCGCGAGTTCCGCCGGGCGGTGCAGGTCGTCTTCCAGGACCCGTACTCGTCGCTGAACCCGCGCCTCACGGTCCGCGACATCGTCGGCGAGCCGCTCCGGAACTTCGGCGTCACGCGCCGGGCGGCCGCCCGCCGCGTGGGCGAGCTGCTCGACACGGTGGGCCTGTCTCCGGACTACATGACCCGCTACCCGCACGCCTTCAGCGGCGGCCAGCGGCAGCGGATCGGGATCGCGCGAGCGCTGGCCCTGCAGCCGCGCCTCCTGGTGTGCGACGAGGCCGTCTCGTCGCTCGACGTCTCGGTCCAGGCCCAGGTCCTGAACCTCCTCGCCGACCTCCAGCACCAGCTCGGGCTCACGCTCCTCTTCATCTCGCACAACCTGGCGGTGGTGCGCCACGTAAGCCATCGCGTCGCGGTGATGTATCTCGGCCAGCTGGTCGAGGTCGCGCCGGAGGCGATCCTCTTCGAGCACCCGCGCCACCCGTACACGCGGGCCCTCCTCGCAGCGGTACCCGAGGCCGGGCCCGACGCGGCCCCGCCGGCCGTCCTGCCCGGCGAGATCCCGAGCCCGCTCGATCCGCCGGCGGGCTGCCGGTTCCAGACCCGATGCCCGCGCGCCGAGCCGCGATGCCGTGCCGCCGAGCCGCCGCTCGTCGAGGAGCGGCCGGGACGGTGGGTGCGCTGTTACTTCCCGGAGCCGGAGCCCCTGAGGCGGACGGCCTGAGGTGACCATGCTGATCGAACGCACGCACTACTACGCGAAGCTTGGCCGCGCCGCCGACGTGCTGGCCACCCGGCGGCGCGCATCGGAGATTCGCCGCACCCTCGGTCTTCCGTATGGTCGGATCGTCGTCAAAGCGGGGCCCGAGGGCGAGGGCCCCGACGTGAGCTGGGAGTGCGCGTTTCCCGATGCGGCCGCCCATGCGCGCGATCTCGAGGCGCGGGACCGCAGTCCGGAGTTCGCGGCCGTGCGCGCCCGGATGACGTCGCTGATTGACCGGTTCGAGCGGCTCCTCCTGCGGGCGGACGATGACGCGCCCGGCGATGGCGAGCCGGACGGGGCGCGCGCGGTAGCGCCTGCCGAGGTTCGCATCCCGAGCGGCCCGCGGACCCTGGCCGGCTTCCTCTATCTGCCTCCCGGGCCCGGGCCGTTTCCGGGCCTGGTCATGAGCCACGGCAGCACGATCCACCCTGGCACCAGCGACTTTTGCCGACCCGGCACCGCCGCGGTCCTCATGGACTGGGGCTACGCGGTGCTTCTCCCGCATCGCCATGGCTACGGGAACTCGGCGGGCCCGACGTGGCGGCAGGAGGTGACCGCGGAGTTCGGGACTCCGGAGTACGACCAGGCGCTGGCTGCGCGGCTCGGGCGCGAGGCGGAGGACGTCGTGGCCGCCGTTGGCTGGCTCGGGGCTCGCCCCGAGATCGCCGGCGACCGCATCGGCCTGATCGGGAGCTCGTTCGGCGGCACCATGTCGCTCCTCGCCGCGGCCCGGGGCCCCCGGATCCGCTGCACGGTGGACTTCGCCGGGGCGGCCATGAACTGGGAGCGGACGCCCAACCTCCGCCGAACGATGCTCGATGCCGCGCGCAATCTTCGCGTGCCGATCGCCCTCGTCCAATCGGAGAACGACTACAGCACGGCGCCGACGCGCGAGCTCGCCGCCGAGTGCGCGCGCCTCGGCCAGGTCCACGCCGCGCGGGTGTTCCCGGCCTTCGGCCTCACCGCGGACGAGGGGCACCTGTTCTTCCAGAACGGCGCCCCGGTCTGGGGCCCCTGGGTCCGGGCGTTCCTCGACCGCTGGCTCAAAGACGGATGACAGCGATGCGGGGCGCTTCCTCGGGGCGCCGCCCGGGCAATACGGGGGCCTCGCGCTTGGCACGGCGACGTACGTGTTCGTGCCGAGCGAGTGCGAGCCCGGGGACACCACGTGCTCCTAGGCGGCCCCCTCCGCGGGCGCTCGTCGGAGCCGCCGAACCGGCCGTCGCGGCCTCGCCTTCGATGGCGCGCCTTGACGGTTCCCGTCGGGGAATGGTCTATTCGTCCTAAGCACCGAAATCGGGCGGGCGAGAGAGGGGATCGATGGATCTCGGGCTCCGGGGCAAGGTCGCGATCGTCACGGGTGGCTCCGACGGACTTGGCCTGGCGACGGCGCGACGACTCGCGACCGAGGGCGCGGCCGTCGCCATCTGCGGGCGCGACGCGGCCCGCCTGAAGGCCGCGGTGGAGGGACTCCGGAGCGACGGAGCGGACGTCCTCGACTTCCAGGCGGACGTCTCGCGCCCGGGCGACCTCGAGGCGCTGGTGGCGTCGACCGTCGGGCGGTTCGGCCGCCTAGACATCCTGGTCAACAACGCCGGCACGTCCGCGGCCCGGGGCTTCGCCACCGTCGACGACGCGGCCTGGCAGGCCGACCTCGAGCTGAAGCTCTTCGCCGCGATCCGCTGCATGCGGCTGTGCGTGCCGCACATGAAGACGGCCGGCGGCGGCCGCATCGTGAACATCCTCAACACCGGCGCGAAGACGCCGGGCGCCCGCTCCCTGCCGACCTCGGTCAGTCGCGCGGCGGGCCTCGCGCTCACCAAGGCGCTGTCCAAGGAGCTGGCGCCCGACGGGATCCTCGTCAATGCGGTCTGCATCGGGCTCGTGAAGAGCGGCCAGTGGGAGCGGACCTGGACCCGCCAGGGTTCGCCCGGGACCCTCGACACCTTCTACGCGCGCATGGCCCGGGAGCGCGACGTTCCCGTTGGCCGGATCGGCGAGGCGGACGAGCTCGGCGCGCTGGTCGCCTTCCTGGTCTCCGCACAGGCCGCCTTCATCACGGGCGTCGCCATCAACTTCGACGGCGGGCACTCCGCGGTCGTGTAGGGCACCAGCGATGACCAAGTACGTCTACTTTTTCGGCGCGGGTCGGGCGGAAGGCTCGTCGGTCATGCGCAACCTGCTCGGCGGCAAGGGCTGCGAGCTGGCCGAGATGACCAACCTCGGCATCCCGGTCCCCCCCGGCTTCACCATCACGACGCAGGCCTGGGTCCACCGGCAGCGCGCCGGGCAGCACTGGCCGGAAGGGCTCTGGGAGCAGATCCTCGAGCACCTCCAGCGCGTCGAGCAGGTGATCGACGCGCGATTCGGAGACGCGGAGCGGCCGCTCCTCGTATCGGTGCGCTCGGGTGCGCGCGTCTCGATGCCCGGGATGATGGAGACCATCCTCAACCTCGGGCTCAACGACGCGACCGTCGAGGGGCTGGCGGCGCGCGCCAGCAACGAGCGCTTCGCCTGGGACTGCTATCGCCGGTTCATCACGATGTTCTCGAGCGTCGTGCTCGACATCCGGCGGGAGGTCTTCGCGGAGCACCTCGACGCCATGAAGGCCCGGCTGGGGGTCGCCGCCGACGCCGACGTGCCGGCCGGGGAGCTCCGCAAGCTGGTCCAGACGTATCACGAGGAGGTCACCGCGCGGACCGGGAAGCCGTTCCCCCAGGACGTGCGTGAGCAGCTCCGGCTCGCGGTGGACTCCGTCTTCGACTCCTGGTTCGCCAAGAAGGCGACCGAGTACCGGCGCATCCACGGCGTCCCCGAGGACTGGGGGACGGCGGTCACGATCATGGCCATGGTGTTCGGCAACCTCGGTGACGCGTCCGGCACCGGTGTCGGCTTCACACGAGACCCGCGCACCGGCGAGGCGCGCTTCTACGCCGAGTTCCTGCCGAACGCGCAGGGCGAGGATGTCGTGGCCGGGATTCGCACCCCGCAGCCGATCGAGGCGCTCCACGACCGGATGCCGTCCGTCTACAACGAGCTCATCGGGATCGCCACGCGGCTCGAGCGGCACTACAAGGACATGCAGGACATCGAGTTCACGGTCCAGGAGGGGACGCTCTACCTCCTTCAGACCCGGGGCGGCAAGCGCTCGGCGCGGGCGGCGGTGCGCGTGGCGGTCGACCTCGAGCGCGAGCACGTCATCGACCAGCACGCCGCGATCCTCCGCGTGAGGCCGCAGGAGGTGAACGAGGCGATCCGCCCCGTGTTCGACGAGCGGGAGAAGGCGGCGGCCGTCGCCGCGGGGCGCCTCCTCGGGCGCGGTCTGGCCGCCGCACCGGGCGCCGCGGTAGGCCGCGTGGTCTTCGACGCCGACCGGGCGGTGGAGTGGGCCAAGGACGGCCAGCAGGTGATCCTGGTCCGCCCGGAGACGTCGCCCGAGGACGTGGCCGGCATGTACGCGGCGCAGGGCATCGTCACCTCCCGGGGCGGACGGACCTCGCACGCCGCCGTGGTCGCGGTCGGCATGGGAAAGGCGTGCGTCGTCGGCGCCGCCGACCTGTCGATCGACGAGGGGCGCCGGCGCTTCGACGTCGCGGGACGCACGCTGGTCGAGGGCGACGTCATCTCGGTCGACGGCGGGACCGGCGAGGTCATCGAGGGCGCGGTCACGACGGTCGCCGGCGAGCTGGGGGAGGAGATCAAGACGCTCCTCGGGTGGGCCGACTTCTACCGGAAGGGTGGGCTCGGCGTCCGGGCGAACGCGGACACGCCGACCGACGCGGAACGGGCGCGCGGCTTCGGCGCGGAGGGCATCGGTCTCGTCCGGACGGAGCACATGTTCTTCGCGCCGGAGCGCATCGCCATCGTCCGCGAGATGATCATGGCGACGGACCAGGCCATCCGCCGGGCCGCGCTCGAGCGGCTCCGGCCGTTCCAGCGCGAGGACTTCGTCGGGATCTTCCGGGCCATGGACGGCCTGCCGGTGACGATCCGCCTTCTCGATCCGCCACTCCACGAGTTCCTGCCGAACTGGAAGGAATACAAGGAGATGGTGGCCGAGAAAAGCCGGCTCGAGGCGCTCGGCATCGAGTCGGCCGAGCGCCTGCGGCTCGAGACGATCATCGTGGCCGTCGAGAAGCTCCGCGAGGCGAATCCGATGCTGGGCCACCGCGGCTGCCGGCTGGGGATCACCCATCCCGAGATCTACGGCATGCAGGTGCGGGCCATCATGGAGGCGGCCTGCGTGGCCGCGGAGCAGGGCGTCCGCGTGGAGCCCGAGATCATGATCCCGCTCACCGGCACCGTGGGTGAGATGAAGGAGACCTTCGAGCAGACGCGCCGGGTGGCGGACGGGGTGATCGCCGAGATGGGCGTGCCCGTGCGCTACCTGGTCGGGACGATGATCGAGGTTCCGCGGGCCGCGCTGATCGCGCAGAAGATGGCGGAGTACGCCGAATTCTTCTCGTTCGGGACCAACGACCTGACGCAGCTGACGTTCGGCTACAGCCGCGACGACGTCGCGAAGTTCCTCCCGAAGTACCTCGACATGGGGCTGGTGGCCGCCGACCCGTTCTCCGTCCTGGACCAGGAGGGCGTGGGCGAGCTCATCGCGCTCGGCATCGACCGCGGCCGTCGCCGGCGCCCCGACCTCAAGGTCGGGATCTGCGGCGAGCACGGCGGCGAGGCCTCGTCGGTTGAGTTCTGTCACAAGGTCGGGATGAACTACGTGTCGTGCTCTCCGTTCCTCATCCCCGGGGCGCGGCTGGCCGCCGCCCAGGCGCGGATCCGGGAGCGCCTCGCCGGGGGCGGTGACCTTCGATAGCGGGATGATTGCGGGGTGGGGCCTCGGCCGATCGGCGGGTGCATGCCGCGACGGTTCTATCCCCGGCGAGTGAGCGGATGACGGTGCGCTTCGGCCTCAGCGTTCCCAACCGGGGCCTCGTCATCGGCGCCGGGAACCCGAAGGATCTCGTGGCGATGTGCGAGGCCGCCGACGCCTCGGAGCTGTTCGACGCGGTCTTCACCGGCGACAACCTGATCTCGAAGCCCCGTCTCGACGCTATCGTGTTCCTCTCGCTCGTCGCGGGGCGGACCCGGCGCGTCGCCCTCGGCACCGCGTGCATGGCGAGCTTCGTGTTCCGTCACCCGATCGTGCTCGCCAACCAGTGGGCCGCCCTCGATTTCCTGAGCGACGGCCGCACCCTGCTGGTGGCCTGCATCGGGGGTGGGCCGGATACCCGTGGGCCGCGCTCGCCGAGCGGGGCGAAGTGGGAGACGGAGTTCGCCGCGATGGGGGTGCCCGTCGCCGAGCGTGTCGGCCGCATGGTCGAGGGGATGGCGATCCTCCGCGCCCTCTGGACCGGCGAGGCGGTCACCCACCACGGCCGCTTCTACCGGTTCGACGACGTGCGCATCCACGTCACGCCGGTCCAGCAGCCGTGTCCGATCGCGATCGCGTCGAACCCCCGGCCCCCGCACGCCGACGAGGCGACGATCGATCGCGCGCTCCGGCGGGTGGGCGAGATCGGCGATGGCTGGCAGGTGGAGATGAGCACGCCCGCGGAGTTCGGCGAGCGCTGGACCCGGATCCGCGGCTACGCGCAGGCGGCGGGGCGGAATCCGTTGCCGGACACCTCGATGATCCACTTCTACGTGAACGTCCAGGACCGGAGCCAGGCTGCCTTCGACGAGGCGCGCCGGTTCTACGAGGCCTACCACCTCGGGACGTTCCCCGAGGACTATCTCCGCTGGCGTCTGGTCACCGGCACGCCGACCGAGGTGACCGAGCGCCTGGCCGGCTTCCTCGACGCCGGCTGCACGCTGCCGATCCTGCGCTTCGCCAGCTGGGACCCGATGGGGCAGATGCGCCGCGCGATGGCCACGGTGCTACCGGCGCTTCGAGACCACGCGGCCCAGCTCCGGGCGCCGGCCGCGTAGTCGCTTCCCGCCGCCGGCGGCGATGTCGGCTCACGCCCGTCAGCGCGGGCGGTCGGGACAGACGCGGAACTCCCCGTAATCGCCGACGGCCCGGCTCCGCGTCTGATCCGCGTCGGTCAAGACCGCGACGCCCCGCGCCCGGCCGGGCGCCGATCCGTGGAGCCGCTCGTAGTCCAGCCGGACGTTGACGCTCTCCGTGACCCAGTCGCCGTCGGGGGGCGGACCGACCCGCAGCACGATCGCGGGGGTGCGCCCGGTGGTCAGCGTGGTGCCGGCCGGCACGACGCGGCTCCAGATGTACTTCACGGCCTGCGTCATGGGTGAGGTCCCGAACACGGCGTAGACGGCGAGGGGGCTGTCGTTCCGGTTCGGATCGCGCTCGTCCGAGCCGGCGGGGAACACACGAGGCCGCCAGCGCCAGGAGAGGATCGGCTCCTTCGTGGCGTCCCAGGCAAACTCGCGTCCCATCTGGGAGCCCGTCCCCTCGGCGGTCCCTCGGACGAACTGGAGATCGGCCTCGCCGACGACGCGGTACGTCGCCCGGGCGGGGTCGTCCCGGGCCTGCCAGCCCTTCGGGAACTCGCCGATCACCGCGTCGCGGTAGTCGACAACGACCCGGCAGCCTTCAGGCGGAGCCGGGGTCGCCGGGGACTGGGCGAGAGCGCCGAATGGAAGGAGTCCGATCAGCAGGAAGAGGACGGCGTGACCCGCCCAGGCCGGGCGGGTCACGATTCCGTTACTCGGCGTCGGCGACGGTCACCGCGGTGAGGGAGCGCCGCGGCTCCAAGGTCTGGCGCTGCTCCACCTGCCCCTGACAGGGGCGGCATCGCTGGGCGAACGGCAAGCTGCGCAGCCGGGGAAGTCCGATGAAGCCCCCGCACTCCCGGCATAGCCCATACCGCTGCTCTTCGAGGAGATCGAGCGCCGCGTTCACCTGGACCAGCTCGCGGCTCGCGCGCTCGACCAGGGCTGCCTGCACCTCGTCGTCGAGGGTGCGGCTCGCCATGGCCACCTCGTCGCTGTCCTCGCCGCCATGCTCCTGCCGCTCGCCCAGCCCTCGGCGGATAAGGCCGGCCAGGGAGACCTGGCGGGCCCGCAAGAAGCGCGCGATCTCCTGCGCGGTCCGGCGGTCGAGGGCATCGCGACTCCTCACGATCGTGCTCATCGGCGTCACCTCGATGCGCGACGGCGTCGTAGACCATCGCGCGGTCGAATGACGAGTGGCAGCAACGCCCGTGCCCGACCAAGGCCCGAATGACAAAATCCCTGTCCCGACGTGATGTTTCCTCGTTACGCCCGCCCTCCGGTGTATCTCGGAAGGCCCGTCGGTGTGTAACCGTTACACGCGCGAGCGTGTAGACGCTGCCTTCCGCGGCGCGGCGCGCGTGTCCGGCGCTCAGCCGAGCGCTCGGGCGGCCATCGTCAGGACGTCCGTCTCGGCGGCATGCAGAGGACGCGGTCACCTGCCTGGCCGGTGCTGATGGCCTGGTACTTGTCCCAGAACGCCTGGTCGACCAGCCGCATCTCCGGCGGAGTGTCGGGCATCCGGTATCGGCGGTACCGGCGGGGACCGCCATGATAGGCGGAATACGACGCTCTGGCCGCGTCCGCGAGCTGGTCGCGCGCCTCGCGGACCCCGTACCGTCCCAGGAGCTGCCACAGGATCTCCGCTCCGGCCCCCGCGTTGTATCCGGCGCTCCAGCGGAGCCTGACCGGATTGAAGAAGCCGCGCCACACCCGCACGTTGATCTGCATCATCCCGACGTCGCCCGTGGAGGAGGTGAGCGGGCTCACCCCGCCGCGATCCCGGATGAACTGGCGCCAGCAGCTCTCCTGCCAGGCGACGGCCTGCACCAGGTCGTGGAAGAGGTCCTCGAACCGCTCACCCACCGCCTCGCCGTCGAACGAGCGCTCCGCGGCCAGGGTCAGGAGCCGCTCGACGGTCTCCCGATAGCTGGCGAGCTCGTTCGGGGTGGGGACCCACCGGTCGAGCCGCTCCGAGAGATCCCGCCACTCGTCCGGCTCCTCCGCGTGGGCGGCGCGCGGCGCGAGCCAGGAGGGAAGCCACGAGTGCGGGGCTGTCGCCGGCTTCCGGCGGAGGCGTCTGGCCGGGGCGTCGGGGTCCCGGAAGCGAAACAGCTCTTGGAGCTTCGGATCGGGCGCGTCGGAGTACTCGAGGGGGTCTCCCGGGTAGGCCGGTGCGAGCGCGCGAGCCAACCGACGGAGGCCATCGGCGGAGAAGTCCAGGCCGGCCGCAGGCGCCGCGGCCTCGATGGCGGTCAGCGCGTCTCCGGCCGCCAGGAACACCACGAAGCGAAGGGCGCGGGCGTCGTCGCTGCCGCCCTTGCCGCCGGCGCGCCGCACGATCACCCGGAGGCGCTCCCAGAAACGGAAGAACAGGGGCCGAATGGGATCGACGCCGACCTCGGGCCCCCGTCCGAGCACGGCGGACACGTCGCGACGGGCCGTCAGCAGAAGATCCAGGAGCTCGGTCCGCGTCTCGGCGTCCGCGTCCCCCGCGATGTCCTTGACGAGGAAGCTCAGGAACCCGTCCCAGCTGTCCAGGAGGGTCTCCCACTGCTGGATCTCGGTCCGGGACAGCGCCCGCTCGGGCGCCGCCGCGATGGGCGGGGCGGGCGGCAGGTCGAGCGAGACACGCAACCGGATGGCGTCCGGCTCGACGGCCAGCTCGCGTGGCCGGAGGGTCCCGAGCGCCGTGGCCAGGGTTCCGGTGGGAGCCGCGAACGACCGGAGGAGGTTCCGGACCTCGTCGACGGGCGGGCCGAGATCGAAGCCGAATGTCTCCAGCTCGGCCGCGCTCCAGTCCCGAACGACCGTCCAGAGGCGCGTGGCCACGGCCGCGGGCTTGTGGGCCCCGTCGTAGAGCTTGAAGTCGACGTCCCGGAAGTGGAGCTGCCAGTCGCGACCGAGCTCGGGACGCGTCAGGATCTCCGCGTAGCCGTTCCAGCTGAGGGACGCGAAGCACCAGCCGAAGAGCGGGAGCCCGGCGGTCGCCGTCGCGGGCCCGCTGAGCCGGAGCCGGTGCTCGACGGGCTCCAGGACGGGGTCCCGGACGACGAAGGTCCCGCAGCCGTCCGACGTCCGCCAGAGCTCGAGTGCGCCCCCGCTCTCCTCCCCGAGGTGCTTCCGGAGTGCAGCGCGGAGCACGTCGTAGTCGATGGTCAGAGGGAAGGTGACCTCGACGGCGAGGGCCGGCCCCGCCACCAGCAGCGCCGCCAGCAGCGCAGTGATCCCCGCCACCAACGGGAGTCGCGGGGGGCGCGGGCCTCCGAGGGCCTGTCCGCTTCGCGCCGGGCGCACCGCATGGCCGCCGCTCGTCGGTCGATGCATCGGGCTCGCTCCCAGCATACCCGACCTCCACCGGTGATCGCGCGGCTCGGACGCGTCTCGGAATGCTGACGCTCCGTATCTCCGACGATACACTGAACCCGTGCCAGCGAATTGGCCGGGTCGGCTCGGGACGCCGTGGAGGGTCGCGCTCATCCTGGGCGGGCTGCTGTGCCTCGCCGGCGCGGCCCGGGCCGAGGAGTTCAGCGGACGGGTCGTCGGCGTGACCGACGGCGATACGATCACGGTGCTGCGCGACGGCCATGCGACGACGATCCGCCTGGTCGGGATCGACGCCCCGGAGAAGGGACAGGCGTACGGTCAGCGCGCCAAGCAGTTCGCGGCCTCGCTCGCGTTCGGCCAGACTGTCACGGTCCGCGTGAGCGGCCGCGACCGGTACCTGCGTACCCTGGGGGAGGTGATCCTCCCTGACGGCCGGAGCCTCAATCAGGAGCTGGTGCGGGCGGGCTTCGCCTGGTGGTTCCGGAAGTACTCGCACGACCTCGTGCTGGCCCATCTCGAAGGGGAGGCCCGCGAGGGACACCGCGGCCTCTGGGCCGCTCCCTCGCCGGAGGCGCCCTGGACCTACCGGAGTCACCGCGCATCGTTCGCGTCCACGCCCTGACCGCGCGCCGGTCCTGCCCTCACCTCGCTGTTCAAGTCCCGATGCCGGCGGTACACTCAGCCCGAGAGGTCGAACGGTGACGACGAGGCAGCGGATCGTCCTCACGGCGTGCGCAACCCTCGCGCTCGCCTTCGCCCCGGCCGCGGCCCGGGCGGGGGGTATGGTGGTGTCTCCTGCACCCGGCTTTCAGGCGCAACCGGGCGCCCGGCAGACGAGCGCGTTCGGCTCGCCCGGGGGATTCCCGTTCGTGGCCGGGCAGGATCATCGCGGCTTCGTCCCGCGGCTCGATGGCCGTCGGGTGGTGCGACGCCCGGTCTTCCCCGCGTTCCCGGTCGCGAGCTTCCTGTACGCGCCGGCGGTGCCCTATGCGCTGTCGACCGACACCTCTGCGCCGACGGTCACCGTGTCCCCCGTGACCTACATTGCGCCGACGATCTACGTGTCCGTGCCGGTCGCCACGGCGCCCCCGGGGTCGGTCGCGGTGCCGCCGGCCACGCCGTCCACACCGAGCGTCGTCGAGTACGCGACGGGCCGCTACGAGCTCAGAGGAGACGGTGCGAGCACGCCCTATGCGTGGGTCTGGATTCCCAACCCGCCTCCGGCGCCGCCCGCGGCTCCGCCCGCAGCGCCGGCGGCGACGTCAGTCTCGGCGAGCCCCAGCCAGGTCTATCGCTGGACGGACGAGCAGGGCACCGAGTTCTGGACGAACCGGCTGGAGAAGATCCCGGAGCCCTATCGCTCGCGCGTCGCCAGCCGGTCGCAGCTCGCCGCGCAGCAGTAACGTCTAGACGCGCGGGGCCGGATCGGGTCCCGCGATCTGCCGCATCAGGCTCCCGTCGTCGTAGGCCCATCGCTCCACGATCTTGCCGTCCCCGATCCGGAAGATGTCGACGCCGGTCGTGGTCACGCGCCTCCCGGTAGCGGCCATCCCGTTGAACTCGCCGACGTGCGTCGCGAGAAACGTCCAGCGCAGGACGACGACGTCGCCATCGGCGAAGAGGCCGTCCTCGGTGAAGTGGATGTCGGAGAAGGCCTGGCGGAACGCGCCCACGGCTTGACGGAAGCCCTCGGGCCCATGGAAGTCCCGGCCGCCGCCGGTGGTCTGGTTCGTGTGACGGACGTGCGCGGGATGAATGAACTCCTCGACCGCCGCGAGGTTGCCCTTGTTGTGGATCTCCTCCAGGAACCGGCGGACCAGAGCCTTGTGAGCGCCGGCCACGTCGGACCCTCACGCCTCCCGCGGTGACGGGGAGCCGATCCGCACGCTGATCGAGAGCGCGACGAGCGCCGCGGCGGCCAGCGCCAGCAGGGGCGCGGCGGTGACGAGGACCGCGTTCCACCCGTGGCGGTGCAGGAGCTGTCCCGACGACAGCGAGGTGACCGCGACCGTCGTCCAGATCAAGAAGTCGTTGGCGGCCTGCGCCTTCGTCCGCTCGCCGGGCGAGTACGTGCGCGTCACGAGCGTGGAGCCTCCGACGAACATCAGGTTCCAGCCCACGCCGACGAGCAGGAGTGCGAGCCAGAAGTGAGTGACCGTCGTCCCGGCGAAGCCGGCCGCAAGGCTTGCGACGTTGGCGCCGATGCCGATCGCGATCGTCGCGCGCTCCCCGATCCGCTGGATGAGCGCGCCGGTGAAGAAGCCGGGCAGGAACATCCCGACCAGGTGCCACTGGATGACGAAGGCCGCGTCGGGGAGCCCGTGCCCGTGGTGGGTCACCATGGCGAGCGGCGTGCCGGTCATGAGGAGGTTCATGACGCCGTAGCCCGCCACCTCGCTGGCGACGGCCACCAGGAACAGCGGCTGCCGCACGATCGCGCCGACGGTGCGCGCCGCCCCTTCGATGTGCGACGCCTCGACCGCCGGGAGTCGGAGGCCGAGCATCAGCGCCATGCCGAGCAGCCCGAGCAGCGGCATGGTCAGGAAAGACGCCACGAAGCGCGTGGTCAGGAGGTCCGCAGTGTAGCGGGCCAGCTGGGGACCCACGAAGCCCGCCAGGAGCCCGCCGGCGAGGACGAGCGAGATGGCGCGGCCGCGGCGCTCGGGGGAGACGGCCTCGGCGGCGGCGAAGCGATAGAGCTGCGCGAAGGCCGACGCGACTCCCATCAGGAACCCGCCGGCGATGAGCACCCAGAAGCTCTGGATCGCGATGGCCCACGCGCCGACGAGGCCGCCCGCCATCGTGAAGCCGCTCCCGATCATGAAGCCGGGCCGGCGCCCCACGCGGCGCATGATCAGCGAGGCCGGGATCGTTCCCAGCGCAGTCCCGATGGTGATCGCGGTGGCCGGCAGCGTGGCGAACGCCTTGTCGGCGGCAAGGGCGTAGCCCGCCAGGGTGCCGATCGTGGCCATCAGCGCGGCCGTGCTGATGAAGGTGGCCTGGCAGAGCGCGAGCAGGAGGACGTTCCGGCGGCTGTCCACGAGGCTCTCTTGTACCACAGCTCGTCGACGGATCACGACTCGCACTCGCGCTATGATCGGCGTCAGGCTCGACGCGGAGCGGGTCGGGCCGGACCGTAGGAGAATGGAGTCGACGATGATCAGCGGCGGACGTTCGGTCGACGTCGCGGTCGTGGGAGCCGGGCCGGCGGGCGCCACGGCGGCCCTCGTCCTCGCCCGAGCGGGCGTGGACGTGACGCTGCTCGATCGGGCCGCGCTGCCCCGCGACAAGACCTGCGGCGGCGGCGTGGTCGCCCGGGCGCTCGCGTCGCTGCCGGCCGGCGTCGACATCCCCGTGGAGCGGCGGCTTGGCCGGGTCGAATCGCGCTTCGTCGGAGCCCGCGTGGCGGTGACGGTCGAGCGGGAGACGCCGCTCGTCCACATGACGAGACGCGCGCCCCTCGACCTGGCATTGACCGAGGCCGCGCGGGCCGCCGGCGCCCGAGTGACGGCTCGGTGCGCGGTCGAGCGCGCCGAGCTCGCGGTGGATCACGTCCGCCTCGAGACGGCGCGCGGGTTGCTCCGGGCGCGGCTCGTCATCGCCGCGGACGGCGCGACGGGGTCGACGGCCCGCGCGGCCGGCTGGACCGAGCCGCTCGCGTCGGTGCCCGCGCTCGACGCCGAGGTCACGGCGCCGGCCGGGGTGCTCGCCAGCTTTGCCGACCGCGCTCGATTCGATCTCGGCACGCCTCCGGGCGGCTACGCCTGGATCTTTCCGAAGGCCGACCATCTCTCGGTGGGTGTCGGTGTCTTCACGCGAAGCGCGGCGCGGCGCCGGCTCCGTGACGAGCTGTCCGGATACCTCGCCGCGGTCGGCCTCGGGGAGGCGACCGTGCGCAGCATCCGCGGCGCGCCGATCCCCGTGCGGCCTCGCCGGGACCCCGCGCGCGGGCGTGTGCTCCTGATCGGCGACGCCGCCGGCGTGGCGGACCCGCTCACCGGCGAGGGCATCTCGCTCGCGATCCTGAGCGGGCGCCTGGCAGCCGAGTCGATCGTCGCGGCCGGGCTGGACGCGCGGGCGGCGGTCCGGGGGTATCTCGCGGCGCTCCGCCGAAACGTCCTGGGCGAGCTCCGGATCGCGCGTGGTCTCGCGTGGGTGCTCTACCGGCGGCCGGGGCTCGCCCTCCGACTGGTCCCGTGCCTCGGCCAGCTGGCGGGAGAAGCGCTGACGGACGTCGTCGCCGGCCGTCGGACCTACCGGTCCCTGGTCGGTAGTGCGCGGGCGTGGCGGCGGCTCGCGGGCGCGCTCGCTCCCGGATGATCAGCGCCGACCGGGTATGATGAGCGGGCGCCGGCGCGGCCGGCGAGCCAGAGATCCCTACCGGCAGCTCCCGGAGGTCACTCGATGACGGATGCGCGGCAGGTTCCGGTGAACGCCCTCGAAGAGCTCGGCCGCATCTCCACGCAGGGCGTGATCGACGCGATGTGGGGGAAGCAATGGCCGCCGGCAATGATCCACGGGGCCCGGCCGCTCTTTCCCGGGCGGAAGATGGTCGGCCGCGCGGTCACCCTCCGCTTCGTGCCCCATCGTCCGGACGTCGCTGCCGACAAGCCGAAGGGTGAGGCGTCGCCGGAGTACGTTGCCTTCGAGCTCTGCGGCCCTCACGAGGTGCTCGTGGCCTCGTCGGTCGGCCCCTGGGAGTCGATCGGCGGTGACATCAAGTTCCTGCGGCTCTTCCAGCGTCAGGCGGCGGGGCTCGTCACCGACGGGTCCGTGCGCGATAGCGAGACCCTTCGAACCTACGGCTTCCCCGTGTACTGCCACTCCACGACCGCGAAGCAAGGGCCGGCCGTCCACTGGCCGTTGGGGGTGAATGAGGTGATCGCGTGCGGCGGGATCACCGTGCGTCCGGGCGATGCGGTCGTCGGCGACGACGACGGCGTCGTGGTGGTGCCGGCGATGCTGGTCGACGAGGTCATCGCGGTCGCCACCGAGCGCAAGGCCGTGGAGCGGGTCATCAAGCGTGAGCTCGAGCGTCACCCGGGATCCCCGGGCCGGTACTATCCGTTCAACGACGCGACCTGGAAGCTCTACGAGGAGTACAAGCGCCGCGGCGAGGCCTGACCCCGGGCCGGCCCCGGGTCTCGCGTCAGCGCCGCCCGCCCGGCGCCGGCTCGGGCGGGAGATCGGCGAGCCGCACCACGACGGCGGTGACGTTGTCATGCGCGCCGGCGTCGAGCGCGGCCTGGATCAGCGCGTCGGCCGCGGCCTGGGCGGTGGAGGCGCCGCGCGCGGCGCGGGCCGCGTCCCCGGCGTCGAGGACGTCCCACACGCCGTCGGTGGCGGCGACTAGCGCCACGTCGCCGACCCCGACGGCATGGCGGCCGATCTCCGGCGCGGAGATCACGCCAACCGGGCGGAACCAGCGATCGCCCAGACTCCTCGTCACCATGAGCCCCCGGCCGCCGCGCACCACGTAGGGTGGGTCGAGCCGCGCTCCCATCCGGAGGACGCGCTCCCGCTCCGCATCCGCGTCGATGCGGTGATCACGCGTCAGCTCCTCCGCCTCTCGTTGGCCCACTCGCACGATGCGGCTGTCGCCCACGTGGGCCGTGAGGAGCGCCGGACGCGCCAGGAGAAGCGCCGCAACAGTCGAGCCGCAGTCGAGGTCGTCGGTCGCGCGCGCGATCTGGGTGAAGGCCCGTCCGAGCGCCTCGGTCGGCTCGAGCCCGGCATCGAGGGCGGACAGAACCGCGCGGTGCAGCTCGGCCGCCGCGACGTCCGCGGCCTGCGCGCCGCCGTGACCGTCGTAGACGGCGGCGTACAGCCCGCCGGGCGTGAGCTGGACGGCCCAGCGATCCTCCATGTAGGCGCGCGGCCCGCCGTTGGCGGCGACGCCCACGCCGGCGGGCAGGGGCGTCACGGCTTTGGCGCTGCAGGCGGATCGAGACGGGGGCTTCCCGCCCACTCGGAGACCGAGTCGTCGTCCTCGATGATGACGTAAAAGACCGTGGGACCGAAGGCGTCCGGGGAATCGCCCCAGCGCCGCGCGATGAGCGCCCGCCGGCCGGAATCCTCGTCGGCGAGGATGAGGATGATGTAGTCCTTGGTGCCGTCACGGTCGACGTCGACCATGCCCGGCGGCATCGCCTCCTCCCAGTGCTCCGGCCCGGTCTGGAAGCGGAGCGCGTCGCCGTCGGGCCCGAGGGCCAGCGGACGCTCGGTCGCCGGGACGAGCTTCTCCAGGATCTCCGGCGGAAGGATCTGCACCTGGGCCAGGGCCGTCGTCGACGCGGCCGCGAGGAGACCAGCGGCTCCCAGGAGCAGGATGGCGCGACGCCGCGTGCCGGCGCGCCCGTCCATGGCTAGGCCGCCCCGCTGCGGCCGATCTCGTCCAGGACCGGCAGGAGATGCGCGCGGAAGCGCTCGGGGTGCTCGCTCATCGGGAAATGGCCGAGCTCGCGCATGATCGTGAGCCGGGCGCCGGGGATCCGCGCCGCGGTCGCCCGCGTGTCGTCGGGCGTGCACGAGAAATCGTACTCGCCGGTCATGAGATAGAGCGGGCATCGCGCGGTGTCGATCCGGTCGATGCGATCGCGGAGGTCGCCTTCTGCGCGGTAGAAGTGGAGGTCCCCGCGAAAGACGCCTGGCCCGCCCTGGGCGTACGTCCAGAGCGTCTCCCAGCGGGTCTCGGCCGGCGCCTGCGGCGCGATCAGTCCCGACATCAGGGCGCTGCACAGTTCGCCCCCGTGGACGTCGGGACGGTGGAGCCACGAGGTGTCGTCGTACCACGGCGTCTGATACGCGGCGGCCTCAAGGCCGATCAGGGCGCGGAAGCGCTCCGGGGCCCGGAGGGCCAGCTCGAGCACGATCTTCCCGCCGATCGAGCAGCCGAGGACGACCGGCCGCTCGAGCCCGAGCGCCTGGCAGAAGGCGAGGATCATCTCCACGTAGGCGCTCGTGGTCAGCTGGTAGTCCTCGTCCTGCCAGCCGACCGGCGGGAGCGACTTCCCGTGTCGCGGCATGTCGAACGCGAGGACACGCCAGCGCCGCGTCACGTCGGGGTCGATCATCAGGTGCCGGAACTGGCGGCCGTCGGCACCCGCGGTGTGGAGACAGAGGAGAGGCCAGCCGTCGCCGGCCTCCTCGAAGTACACCCGATGCGGCCGACCCTCCAGGTCGAGGTGGACGTACCGCCCGACGATCGGCTCGATCGCGCCGCTCATCCCGCGAGCCGCGCGCGACGCGGCGCCGCCAGCACGTCCTTCACGTAGCGGAGGTGCGCCATCAGGGGCCAGAGGTCGCCCTCGACCCGCGCCACGCCGAGCTTCTTCATCGCGAAGAGGTCGTGGTAGCCCGGCGCCGGCACGGGTTGCCAGAAGCGCGCCCACGCGTCGGCGGAGGCCCGGAGCGCGAAGCTCCACGAGCGCAGGAGGAAGGGCCCGCGCTCGACCGTCTGAAGCTTTCCCGCGACCACGTGAACCAGGAACTCGACGTCGTCGACGGCCAGCAGGAACGCGGTCGTGAGGCGTGACCCGCGCCGGACGAGCGCGTCGTCGGCGTTGACGAGATCCGGCAGGTGGGGGACGATCGCGAGGGCTTCAGGCGAGCGCACGGCGGCATCATAGCGTAGGGCGCCTCCCGGGGGGAGCCGGCGACACGCCACCTCTGCGCTCGACATCTCGAGCCCGAAGGGGGAACACCGCATGGCATACATCCGAGAGATCCCGCCCGACGAGGCGACCGGCGAGGTGCGCGCGCTGTACGAGCGCGACCGAGAGACGCTCGGGTACGTGGCCAACTACACGAAGGTCTTCGCCCACCGGCCGGAGGTCTACACCGCCTGGGGACGCCTCATCGGCGCGATCCGATCCAACATGGACAAGCGCCGCTACGAGCTGGTGACGCTCGCCGCGGCCTCGCGTCTCCGATCGAGCTACTGCATGCTCGCCCACGGCACGGTGCTGCTCCGGAGCCATCTGGTCACCGGCGACCAGCTGGAGGCGATCGCGCGGGACTATCGCCAGGCCGGGCTGTCGCCGGCGGAGGTCGCGATGATGGCATTCGCGGAGAAGATCACGCTAGGCGCCGATGCGGTGACCGTCGAGGACGTCGAGGCCCTGCGCCGTCACGGCTTCGCCGATGCCGAGATCTTCGACATCGCGGTCACTGCCGCGGCGCGGGCCTTCTTCAGCAAGACCCTCGACGCGCTGGGCGCCGCGCCCGACGAGACCTTCCGGAGCCTCGACGAGCCTGTTCGCCGCGCCCTGACGGTCGGCCGGCCGTTCGCCGAGCCCGCGTAGGACGCGGCGCAGGCCGCCAGGCCCCTGGGCGAGCGCGGTCTCGGGTGGACGCCGGGTCGGGCTGATCCGCGGGAGGGCCCGGGGCGCGACGTGATAGCCTAGGAGCCTTCCTCGAGGAGTGGGCGGCCTGCGCCGCCCGCCGGCGGCGGGCTCGATCGCGCTCCGGCTGCCAGAGATGACACGGATGGAGGACGCCCCCATGGCTCGAACGATCGAGCCCGAGTTCGTCGGCCGCACCTACGACGACTTCCTGTTTCGCCCCCAGGCGAGCCCGCTCGCGTCACGGCGGGAGGTATCCCTCCGCACGCCCTTGACCCGGTGCCTCACGCTCGAGCTCCCGGTGGTCTCCGCCAACATGGACAGCGTGACCGATGCGCGGATGGCGGTGGCGATGGCGCTCGAGGGCGGTCTCGGCTTCGTGCACCGCGGGCTGCCGATCGCGGGCCAGGCAGCCGAGGTGGCGCGGGTGAAGCGCACGCAGGGCCACGTCGTCGACCGGCCGTTCTGCCTGGCGCGCGGGGCGAGCGTCCGCGAGGCGCGCGAGCTCGCGCGGCGCCACAACGTCACCGGACTCCTGGTCGAGGACGCCCCGGGTAGCGGGATCCTCGCGGGACTCCTGTCGAACCGTGACTGGCCGTGGAGCGCGGCCCAGGACGACCGCCCGATCGAGGACTTCATGACGCCGGTCGACCGGCTCGTGACCGGCCCGCCGGACATCTCGATCGAGGAGGCCGAGCGGCGCATGTTCGCGCGCCGCGTGGAGAAGCTGCCGCTCGTGGACGGCGGCCGGCGCATCCGCGGCCTCATCACGAAGAAGGACATCCTGGCGACGCGCCAGCGGCCCTACGCCAGCAAGGACGCGCGCGGCCGGCTCCTCGTCGGGGCGGCGATCGGCGCCCGCGGCGACTTCCTGGAGCGTGCGGCGGAGCTGATCGCGGCCGGGGCCGACGTCCTCCTGATCGACATCGCGCACGCCCATTCCGAGGTCATGCGGCGCGGAGTGGAGGCGGTCCGGGCTCGGTTTCCGCAGGTCGACCTCGTGTGCGGCAACGTGGCCACTAGCGAGGGCGCCGCCTTTCTCCGCGACCTCGGCGCAGGCGCGATCAAGGTCGGGGTCGGACCCGGCCGCGGCTGCCGGACGCGACTCGAGACCGGAGCGGGCGTGCCGCAGCTCCAGGCCATCCGCGAGGCGTGGTGCGCGGTGGATGAGACGGCGCCGATCATCGCCGACGGCGGCGTGCGGGAGGACAAGGACCTCTTCCTGGCCCTGGTCGCGGGGGCGTCGGTCGTGATGCTGGGGAGCTTGCTCTCGGGGACCGACGAGGCACCGGGTCAGATCATCGAGGACCCGGGCACCGGCGAGAAGCGCAAGATCTACCGCGGCATGACGTCACCGCAGGCCGTCTTCCGCGCCCTCTACGACGACGAGGAGCCCGACGCGCTGGAGACGGCGCTCGAGGTGCCGGCGGAGGGGCAGGAGATGCAGGTGCCGTATCGGGGGTCGGTGGTGGACATCCTCCGGCGGATCCGCGGACACCTGCGCTCCGCCGTCAGCTACGGCGGGGCGGAGTCTCTCGCGCAGCTGCGTGCCAAGGTGCTGCCGGACCCGCTGCGCTACTTGGTCCCGCTGTCCTCGGCCTCTCGCGCCGAATCCTACGAGCGCTAAACTCCGGGGTCAGGCCTTAACTTTTGTCTTCGGGCCGCGCCGACGCAACGCGCCGCGTCAGACAATTAAAGTTAAGGCCTGACCCCGGAGTTTGATGGCTAGAAGAGCGCGCGGGACTGGCCGCCGTCGACGTTCAGGCAGGCCCCGAGGACGAGGCTGGCCGCGTCCGAGGCGAGGAAGGCGACCACGCGTCCGACCTCCTCGGGCCGCCCGAAGCGACCGAGCGGGAGGTCGGCCTTGAGGAACTGGGCGATCCCGTCCGGATCCTCGCGGGTGCGCCGATCCCAGCCGCCGCCGGGGAAGATGATCGAGCCCGGCGCGACCGAGTTGACCCGGACGCCGAAGGGCGCGAGCTCCATCGCGAGGGCCTTGGACATGCCGATCTCGGCCGCCTTGGCCGCGATGTACGTCGGTCGCCGCACGTAGGCGCCGCCCCACTCCCGGCCGTAGATCGACACGATGTTGATGATCGCGCCGCGGCCGCGCGCGCGCATCGAGGGCACGACCAGGCGGCTCGCCCGCACGGCGGGCCACAGGTTCAGATCGATGGCGCGCTGCCAGTCCTCCTCGCTCGTCTCCTGGAACGAGCTGCCGGTGGACCCGCCGACGTTGTTCACGAGAATGTCGATCGCTCCGAAGGCGGCGTTCGCGGACTCGACGGCCTCCCGCACGCCGGCCGCCGTCGTGACGTCGGCGACCACCGCGATCGCCTCGGTCCCGAGCGCCCGCACCTCGCCCGCCGCCGCGTCGAGCGCGTCCTTGCCCCGCGCGCACAGCGCGACGCGGCAGCCCTCGCGCCCGAGCTCGAGCGCGATGCCGCGACCGATGCCACGACTCGCGCCCGTGACGAGCGCCGCCTTCCCCCTGAGTCCGAGATCCATGCGCGTGTCCTCCTCCGGTGAGTTCCCGCGCAAGGGTAACGAGGCCGCGTGGGCCGTGCAAGCGGGGCGTCGGGCGTCGAGCGCCGCCTTGACAGCGCGGCCACTGGACCGATAGTGAGTCATCGCGAGGAACGCGACACGAGAGGAGCGGATCCATGCCACTCCATATTCGCGACATCCAGGCCCGGGCGATCATCGGACCGCTGGCGACCCCGGTGCGCACGGCCTCGGGCTCCGTCACCCAGGCGCTGCTCGTCCTGATCGACCTCCGCACCGAGGAGGGCCTGTCCGGACGCTCGTACCTGTTCGCGTATCAGCCGTTCGCGCTCCGGCCGCTCCGGGACCTCGTGCTCGGCCTGGGCGAGACCGTGAAGGGACAGCCGGTCGCCCCGGTGGAGCTGGACCGCGCCCTGCGGGGACGTCTCACCCTGTTCGGGACGCGGGGCCTCCAGGGGATGGCCGTGGCCGGCATCGACATGGCCGCCTGGGACGCGCTCGCGGTGGCCGCCGGCGTCCCGCTGGTCACGCTACTCGGCGGCGAGGCGCGGCCCATCCAGGCGTACAACAGTCTCGGGATGCTCCCACCCGCCGAAGCGGCCGACGAGGCCGCGAAGACCGCCGCGGCAGGCTTCCGCGGCCTCAAGATCAAGATCGGCTGGCCGTCGCTCGATGAGGATCTCGCGGCGGTCCGCGCCGCGCGCCGGGCGCTGCCCGACGACGTCGCCCTCATGGTCGACTTCAACCAGTCGCTCTCGGTGGCGGAGGCGGTCCGGCGCGGCCGAGCGCTCGACGGCGAGGGCGTCGTCTGGATCGAGGAGCCGGTCCGCGCCGACGACTTCCGCGGCGCCGCCGAGGTGGCGGCCGCGATCGCCACCCCGATCCAGATCGGCGAGAACTTCGCGGGTCCGTTCGACATGGAGGCGGCGCTCCGGGCCGGGGCGTCCGACCTCGTCATGCCCGATGTCCAGCAGATCGGCGGGGTGACCGGCTGGCTTCGAGCGGCCGCCCTCGCCCAGGCGGCAGGCGTACCCTGCTCGAGCCACCTCTTCATCGAGGCGAGCGCCCACCTCCTGGCGGTGACCCCGACCTGCCACTGGATCGAGTACCTCGACGTGGCGGCCGCCCTGCTCGCGGAGCCGCTCCGGCCGGTCGACGGCACCTTGCAGGCGCCGGCCCGACCGGGACTTGGCCTCGCGTGGGACGAGGCGGCCGTCCGGCGCTACGCGGTGTCGTAGGGCGCGGCCGCCGGAGCCCGAAGACTCCGGCGGCTCGTGCTGGCGGTGCTCAGGGGCCGGCCGGGAAGTTGTTTCCGCCGTCGACGCCGGTGCCGTTGTTGACGTAAGGCGTCCCGGCGCTGGTGACGATGTTGTCGCGGTACACCCCGGACGTCGAGAACTGGCCGAAGACGATGCCCTGATCCACGTCAGAGACACGGTTGTTGATGACCGTCATATCGACGTCGCCCACCAGGATCCCGATGGACGGAAAACTGGCGGCGCCCGTGACGTGGTGGACGAGGTTGTCGAGAACCTGGCTGCCTTGCCCCTCGACGTTGATGCCGATGTGGCTCGTGTTGTCGGTGTTGCCGGTGGTATCCCGGACGACGTTCCGCCGGACGGTGCTCGACCGCCCGATGACCCACATGCCGACGGCGCGGCAGTTCTCGAGCTTGAGGTCCTCGACGATGTGGGTGCGGTTGTCCGTGGCCGGCACCGTCTCGTCCAGCAACACGCAGGTGTGGAACATCCGGATGGTGCCGTTCTTGACCGTGATGTCACGGTGCTTGACGGTGCCGTAGACGCCGCGGGCCGTCGTCGCCGCGCCGCCGCCGTTGTTCGCCAGCACGTGACCGTTGAGATCGAGGACGACGTTGTCGGCGTCGATCGTGATCGCGGTGCCGCTCGACGCGCTCAGGTTGAGGTTGCCCCGCAGGCAGTAGATCCCGGAGCTGCTGATCGTGAACGGCACCGTGTTGATGGCGGTGCAGTTGACGGTCTCGGCGCCAACCGGCGGGACGGCAAGAGCAAGGATGAGGAGTGTCAGGGCGGCCATCAGACCGAGCGAGCGGGAATGACGCATGGTCGGAGGTCCTCCTTTCCTCTTCCGGGCGGTGTGCGAGCGCATCGCCGGACGTGTCGGGGACTGTCCGGACCCCGTTCCCCTGAACGAGGCCAGGGGACTATACCCCAACACCACGGTCCGCTCGGGGCCCGGGTCGATCCACCGTCACGCCTTCCTGGCCAGGACGACCAGGCTGTTGCTCAGGGCACACGCGGGTCTCGTTCCGGCGAGCGCTCGATCCAGCGAGCAGAGCGTGCGGTACAGGGCGGCGGCCGCGCGGGAGCGCAGCGCGCGGTGCAGCGCGGTGGACGGGATCACGTTGGTCACCGAGTGGAGGCCCCACGTCCGGACGGGGGCGAGGCCGGCCCGATCGAGGAGGTGACGGATCTCGTGCCCGGTGAAGAGCCGGAGCCTCGGATACCCGGGATAGTCGATCCAGATGCCGTCCCTACGCGGGCGCGCGAACGCCCGGCGCGCCTCTCGAGCCCCGACGCCATACCCGAGGACGTCGCCGGCGAGGCTCGACGCGAGCCGCCACGCGAGATCGAGACTCCAGCGGCGCTCGACCTCGAGGAAGAGCCGGCCGCCGGGCCGGAGAACGCGTCCGAGCTCGGCCAGGGCGCGATCCGGGTGGGCGACGAACGAGAGCGTGCTGCCGCACGAGACCACCAGGTCGACCGTCTCGCTCCGCCACGGAAGCGCCTCGAGGTCGCCCTGAACGAGCCGCGCGCCCACGCATCGCCGCCGCGCCACGCCGAGCAGACCCGCCGAGAGGTCCACGCCGAGCGTCTCGTAGCCGAGCTCCTGCAGGATGGCGGTCTGGAAGCCGGTCCCGCAGCCGGCGTCGAGCGCGCGCGGGGCGCGGGAACCGGCCGGGGGCGCGAGCTCGGCCCGCACGAGGTCGTGGAGCACCGCGTAGAGGTGCTCGTACCAGGGCTCGAGATCGTCGTACGATGCGGCCATCGCATCGAAGAATGGGCCCGCCCCGGTGGTCACGGGGCGAGTGTAGCCAACGACGCCGCTGGTCACGAGGGGGAGTCCATGCGCGAGCGGGAACGGGGAGCGAATGGCCGCGGGCGAGGCGTCGTGGGGCGAGGCCGTGCATCGCGCGCCGCGCGGCAGGCGAGGAACGGCGGTCCCCAGAGCGGGCCGGCGCGGGCCCGGACCGGCGCGTCGCCGGCGCCCGCACTTCCGCCCGGCTCGATCCGCTGGCCGCGCCGCGTGCCGCTCGAGCTTGTGACGAACGGGGCCGGCGGCGGGACGGTGAGCCGGCTGCTCGCGCGGATGGCGGAGTCCGCCTTCCAGGGGCGGCGGCTCGGCGAGGCGTTCGCGACCTGGCAACGGCTGATCGACGGCGACTGCCTGATCGCGCTCGGGGTCGCCGGCTCGATGGCCAGCGCCGGCCTCGGGCCGCTCGTGGCGTGGCTCGTCGAGCGCGGATACGTCGACGTGATCGCGTCCACGTCGGCGAACGCCACCGAGGACATTCTCGAGCAGCGGGGCGTGCCGATCTATCGGGTCGACGCCGACCACGTCGATGACGAGGCGCTGCGCCGGGACGGCTTCTATCGGTTCTACGATCACGTCGTCCGCACGAGCGAGTACGACGCCATGGAGGATTTCACCCGGGGCTTCTTCGAGCACCTCGCCCGGACCTGGCCGTCGCCGGTGATCAGCGGCGTGCGGTTCATGCGGGAGCTGGGCCGCTGGCTCGACGGGGAGGGGCTCGGCGGCTCGCTCGCGGCGACCTGCGCCCGGCACGGGGTGCCGCTGTTCGTGCCGGCCGCGCCGGACGGTCCGCTCGCCGAGGGCTATCGCGCCGCGCGCGGGAAGGGCCCGGTCGTCGACTTCTTCCGGGACTACGAGATCGCGCTGGCGGTGATGAACCGCTTCATGGCGCCGGGCCCCGGCACCGCCGTCATCTTTCTGGGCGGCGGCGTGCCGAAGGACTTCATCCAGATCACGGCCACCAGCGTGTCGACGCTCCGGGGCGCCGAGCACTGCCCGCACGTCGCCGCCATCCAGGTCACGACGGACAATCCGGTCTACGGGGGGCTCGGGGGCGCCGGCGTCAACAGCGAGGCGATCTCGTGGGGGAAGGAGGCGGCCGACGGCGACAACGTCATGGTCTTCGCCGACGTGACGATCGCGCTGCCGCTCCTCTGCCAGGGCCTCCTCGAGCGCTACGGCCCGGACCACGTCCGGCCGGCGCGCGCCCGCATCGCCCGCGAGCTGGGGCTCGTG